>JAFTXW010000009.1 GCA_017461445.1 Oscillospiraceae bacterium | reverse complement strand
TGGTCCTGACCGGTGCCTGCGAAGCCATCGTCGTGGACGTGCAGTGCATCGTCCCCGCACTGGGCCCCCTGAGCAAGTGCTTCCATACCAAGTTCATTACCACCTCTCCCATCGCCCGGATGCCCGACTCCGAGTTCTACCGCTTCTCTGCTGAGACTGCCGGCGAGAACGCCAAGGCGATCGTGAAGATGGCCATTGAGAACTTCGTCAACCGCAACCAGGATCTGGTCAACATCCCCAACCAGAAGCAGAAGGCCCGCGTCGGCTACTCCGTCGAGGCCATCAAGAAGGTTCTGGACGGCGTTGCCAACTCTCAGGTTGACGAGTTCGGCACCACCAAGCCTCTGATCGAGTGTGTCCACTCCGGCGTTCTGCGCGGTGCTGTGGCTATGGTCGGCTGCAACAACCCCAAGGTTCGTCCCGACACCGCCCACATCGGCCTGATGAAGAAGATGCTGGAGAACGACATCATCGTCATCACCACCGGCTGCTCCGCACAGGCTGCCGCCAAGGCCGGTCTGATGGATCCTGTCCAGGCCAAGGAATACTGCGGCGCAGGTCTGAAGCGTGTCTGCGAGCTGGCCGGCATTCCTCCCGTACTGCACATGGGTTCCTGCGTTGATATCTCCCGTATGATGATCCTGGCTGCTGACATTGCCAAGGACTGGGGCATCAACATTTCTCAGGTTCCCGTCGTTGGCTGCGCTCCCGAGTGGATGTCCGAGAAGGCTGTCTCCATCGGTAACTACGTCGTTGCTACCGGTATCGAGACCTTCCTGGGCGTTGATCCCTACTCCAAGGGCTCCGAGGAAGTCACCCGCCTGCTGCAGGGCGAGGATGGCATCAAGGAGTGGGTCGAGGCGAAGTTCGTCGTCGATACCGACATCGACTCCCTGGGCGACAAGATGATCGCCTGCATCGAAGCCAAGCGCGCTGCCCTGGGCATCTAATCAGCGGATCTTTTTCCGCAGCTCTTCACAGTCCAAGCCTTGGAATACTTTAAGTATGCCGGCGGCTTTGATTGCTTGATCTGCGAAAAATCTCTCGCTGATCCTGCCGCGCAACAAAAATACTTATGTCATTGCGAGCCCTCAAGGGAAGGCTTGACCCCTGGCAATGACAGCATAAACGAGGTCTTTTTCCAATGAAAGTAGCGATTACCGGTAAGGGCGGCGTGGGCAAGACCACCCTGTCCTCCACCCTGGCGCGGCTCTACGCCGATGAAGGCCGGACTGTTCTGGCCGCCGACGTGGATCCCGATGCCAACCTGGGACTGGCTCTGGGCCTGACCCAGGAGGAAGTGGACGAGATCGTCCCCATCTCCAAAATGCGCACCCTGGTGGAAGAACGGACCGGCGCAAATGCCGCCAATAAGTTCTTCAAGCTGAATCCCTATGTTGCCGACATTCCCGACACCTTTTCCAAAGAAATCAACGGCGTGAAGCTGCTGGTCATGGGTACGGTGGACTTGGGCGGCAGCGGCTGTGTCTGTCCCGAGCATGTGATGCTGAAGGCGGTGCTGTCCAGCTTGACCTATCGGAAAAACGATGTGGTCATCATGGACATGGAAGCGGGTCTGGAGCATCTGGGCCGGGGTACGGCGGCCAATATGGATCAGTTCATCGTGGTCATCGAGCCCGGTGCCCGCAGTGTCCAGACCTACCGCAATGTGAAGCGGCTGGCAAACGACCTGGGGGTCAAGCGGGTGCGGGTGGTAGCCAACAAGGTTCGGGATGAAAAGGATGAGGAATTCATCCGCAATTCCATTCCCGCGGAGGATCTGCTGGGCATGATCCACTACAACCTGGAGATCATGGACGCCGACCGGCAGGGAAAATCTCCCTACGATTTCAGCCCCAAGGCAATCGAAGAAATTCGGAAAATCAAAGCGATCCTGGATCGCGACGAAACCTAACGAATCATTACAGGAGGAAATACCGTGACACTTTTTGATAGAGTTTTTGGCGGTAACGACTACAACTACGAGCGTACCGTAGCCGCCATCGATCAGGCTATCGCCACCTACGGCGAGGCCGAGCCTGTGTCTTTCCCCAGCACTGCTTACAGCCTGCCCTGCTACTACGGCGTGACCGGCGTTAAGATCAACACTCTGGGCGAAATGAAGGCTGCCATGGACAACATCAAGTCCATGATGACCCGCAACAACCGTCTGCAGGACGTCTTCGACAGCGGCGTTGCTTCCGCCCTGTGCGCTGAGTTCCTGGAGGCTCTGAAGTACCTGCACGGTGCTGAGCCCTACGCAGAGCCCGAGATGGGCCACCTGACCGACGCTTTCGTCCGTAACCTGGGTGTTCCCCTGGTTACCGGCGACATCCCCGGTGTTGCCGTTATCATCGGCGGCGCGGAGGATCCCGCTGAGACCGTCGCTCTGGCCAAGTCCTACCAGGCGCAGGGTATCCTGGTCACCCTGACCGGCGATTCCATCAAGCACTGCTACGAGGCCGGCATGAAGCTGGGCGAGTCCGTCCGCGTTGTGCCCCTGGGCTACGAGATGCAGTCCGTTATCCATGTCGTCTCCGTTGCTGTCCGTGCCGCTCTGATCTTCGGCAACGTGACCCCCGGCGACTTCAAGACCCTGGCCAAGTACACCATGGATCGTGTCAAGGCCTTCGTCAACGCTTACAAGCCCCTGTCTGACGAGATCGTCTCCTACGGTGCCGGTGCCATCTGCCTGGGCTTCCCCGTTGTCTCCAACGAGACTGAGAACATGTTCCGTGTTCCCAAGTCCCTGATCCAGCAGCTGGATACCACCAAGTGGAACGCCACCTCTCTGGAGGCCCGCGACATCAAGCTGAAGATCACCAAGATCGACATCCCCGTTTCCTTCGCTACCGCTTTCGAGGGCGAGATCATCCGCCGCGGCGATATGCAGGTGGAAGTGGACGGCTCCCGTGTGGACTGCTTCGAGCTGGTTCAGACCAAGGACGCTGCCGAGGTCGAAGACCACAAGATCGAGGTCGTCGGCCCCGAGATCGACGATGTGCCCGTCGGCTCCAAGATCTCCCTGAGCTACACCGTTGAGGTCGCCGGTAAGGCTATGCAGCCCGACTTCGAGTCCGTCATGGAGCGTAAGATCCACTCCTGGATCAACTGCATCGAGGGCGTTATGCACACCGGTCAGCGTGACATGATCCGTATCCGTATCAGCAAGGCTGACTACGAGGCCGGCTTCAAGTTCAAGCACCTGGGCGAAGTTCTGTACGCCAAGGTCAAGAGCGAGTTCGAGGCTGTTGTTGACAAGTGCCAGGTCAAGATCATCGTTGACGCTGAGCAGAACAAGGCACTGCGCGCTGCCGCTAACGAGGTGTTCAACAAGCGTGACGCACGTCTGGCATCCATGACCGACGAGTCCGTTGACACCTTCTACACCTGCATCATGTGCCAGGCCTTCTCCCCCAGCCACGTCTGTATCGTTACCCCCGAGCGTCTGGGCCTCTGCGGTGCCGTGTCCTGGCTGGATGCCAAGGCCACCAAGGAGCTGGATCCCGCCGGCCCCTGCCAGCCCATCGTCAAGGAAGGCTGCCAGGACGAGCGTCTGGGCCGTTACGATTCCATGGATGCTGCCGTCAACAAGTACTCTCAGGGTGCTGTTGAGCACATCACTCTGTACTCCCTGTTCCAGGATCCCATGACCTCCTGCGGCTGCTTCGAGTGTATCTGTGGTGTTGAGCCTGTCTCCATGGGCGTTGTCATCACCTGCCGTGAGCATGCCGGCATGACTCCTCTGGGCATGAGCTTCTCCGAGATGGCCTCCATGACCGGCGGCGGTGTTCAGACCCCCGGCTTCATGGGCCACGGCAAGCACTTCATCTCCTCCAAGAAGTTCATCGCAGCCGAAGGCGGCCCCGGCCGTATCGTCTGGATGCCCAAGATG
The DNA here is from genome assembly GCA_017461445.1 of Oscillospiraceae bacterium. Lineage (GTDB taxonomy): Bacteria > Bacillota > Clostridia > Oscillospirales > Oscillospiraceae > Faecousia. The sequence continues at coordinate 42,845 of JAFTXW010000009.1, read as the reverse complement.
CTGAAGGATCAGATGCGCGAGCGTCTGGATGCTACCGCTCTGGAGCTGTACGGTGTTGAGAACTTCACCGACATGGTCGCTGACGAGACCATCTGCACCGAGGATCCCGAGGAGCTGCTGAACTACCTGTCCGAAGTGGGCCACCCCGTCCTGGGCTTCGAACCCTTCGATATGTAATGCGGCGAATTGCATAATACTGAGAGGGAGCGGCTTGCCGCTCCCTCTTTCTTGTGTAATACTATTTTCAATTGAATATCAGTATAAATTATTGTTTATCAGGCAGTGCCCTTTTTTATTAGAAATGAAAGATTTCTAATAAAAAGTAGTATGAAATAACAATTTTTCGCTATAAAAATTGGGCACCCCGGTTGGGGTGCCCGTTCTCTGTTTTAGTGGTCGCCGTCTGCTTAGCAGCAGCCGCAGCGGTCGTTGTCGCAGTTGTTCCAGTTGTTGCTGCAGCCGTTGTTGCAGTTGCAGAAGATCAGCAGCAGGATGATGATCCACCACCAGTTGTTGTTACCGAAGCAGCCGCACAGACCATTGTTGTTGCACATAATGATTACCTCCGAAAAATTTTCTTGAGCTTCAACGCTCATTCCATGTTATTCCGAAGGCTGAAAAATGTGCAGAGGTTAGAGGGCGCGCAGAGCGTCCACCAGGGCGGTCTTGCCTGCGGTCTTTTCGTCCTTGACCTTGATAACCTTCGCGGGGCAGCCTGCCACTACGGTGTTGGGGGCAACGTCGCCCACCACGATGGCACCGGCGGCGACTACGGCATCGTGGCCGATGCGGCAGCCCTCGATGACCACAGCGTTGGCACCGATCAGTACGTTGTCCTCTACGATGACGGGGGTGGCGGAGGCGGGCTCAATGACACCGGCCAGGACAGCACCCGCGCCCACATGGCAGTTCCTGCCCACGGTGGCCCGGCCGCCCAGGACGGCACCCATGTCGATCATGGTGCCTTCACCAACCACCGCGCCGATGTTCAGGATGGCACCCATCATAATGACGGCGTTCTTGCCGATCTCCACCTGCTCCCGGATGATGGCACCCGGTTCGATACGGGCGGGGACGTTCTTCATGTCCAGCATGGGGATGGCGGAGTTGCGGCAGTTGTTTTCGATCTCAATGTGGGCGAACTCGTTGGCTTCCAGAACGGGGGACACGTCCTTCCAGTCGCCGAAGACGATCTTGCAGCCTTCGCCTGCGGGGAATTCATGGCAGCCCGGGAAGGCGACAGGGGCCTTTTCCCAGACATAGACCTTTACAGGGGTCTTCTTTTCCGAGGTGCGGATGTATTCAATAATTTCCTGTGCGTTCATAATAAAGTGCTCCTTTGGTGAAATGTATGTAGGGAAGGGTTTTATATTGCACTATCCTACCATCTTTTTTGGCAAAACACAAGCGGGAAATTGACAGGAAGGGGGAAATGGGGTATAATTATTCAAATTACTCTCTCGGAGGATGGAAATATGCAGATCATTACGGACCGCCGGGCTTTGCACCGGATCCCGGAGCTGGGGTGGGAACTGCCTGAGACGATGGCTTACCTGAAAAACGCTCTGTCGGGGCTGAACTGCACGGTGTTTGAGCCGGTGGCGGGGGCCCTGTGCGCCTGGTTCGATTTCGGGCGGGACAGTGCCATTGCCTTCCGGGCGGATGCGGACGCACTGCCTATCACTGAGCGTACCGGGGCGGAATATGCTTCCACCCATCCGGGAAAGATGCACGCCTGCGGCCACGATGGCCATCTGGCCATTGCGCTGGAGGTTGCCCGGCGTTTGAGCGAAAAAAAGGCCCTTCCCCACAACGTGCTGCTGATTTTCCAGCCCGGCGAGGAGACCCCCGGCGGCGCGAAGCGCATCTGCGACACGGGAATTTTTGAGAAATACAACGTAAAAGCCGTATTTGGCCTGCACCTGTGGCCCGGCCTGGAGGCGGGGCGGATGTTCACCCGGGAAAACGAGCTCATGAGCCACGCCAGCGAGGTGACGGTGGATATTTACGGAAAGTCCTCCCATCTGGCCCGGGCGGAGTGCGGCATTGATGCCCTGGCGGCGGGTGTGGAGCTGTACCGCCAGGTGCGGGCGACGGAGGGAACGCTGCCGAAGGAAATCTACCGCCTGCTGAATTTCGGCCAGCTCCACAGCGGCACTGCCCGGAACGCGGTCTCCGAGCACACTCATATGGAGGGCTCTCTGCGGGCCTTCCAGGACGAGGTATTCGACGGCCTGAAGGCGCGGCTGTATGAGATCGCCGCCGACGTGGAAGCGAAGTTTGGCTGCACCGTGACCATCCACATGAGCGAGGGCTACCCCGCCGTGATGAATCCCCCGGAGCTGTGCCGCAAGCTGGCGGCGTATATGGATTTTGGTTGGCTGGAGGAGCCCACCATGACCTCTGAGGATTTCTCCTGGTATCAGCGGTTCGCCCCCGGCGTATTCTTTTTCTTAGGATTGGGAGATGTGCCCGCGCTGCATACGGACAACTTCCATTTTGACGAAACTATCCTGCTGAAAGGTGCCGATTTCTTCGAGAAACTGGCGGAAAACTACCAATGATCCCCTTAAATCAGAATTTAAACACCCTGCAGCGCAGCCAGATCCGGGTCTATACCAACCTGGCCCGCCAAACCCCGGACTGCGCCATGCTGACCATTGGCGAGCCGGATTTTGATACGCCGGAGGCCATCAAGGCCGCCGCCGTTGCCGCGCTGAAGGAAAACAAGACCCACTACGCCCCCAACCAGGGCACCGAAGGTCTGCGGAAGGCTGTGGCCGACTATGAAACGGCCCGGGGCAACGCCACGAAGCCTGGGCAGGTGCTGATCACCATCGGCGCGTGCCACGCCCTGTTCACCGCTTTGCTGGGCATTCTGAACCCCGGGGAGGAGATCATCGTCCCCACTCCCGGCTTCGGCCTGTATGAGACCATCGCCACCATTGCGGGGGCCAAAACCGTTCCTCTGGACGTGACCAAGACCAATTTCCAAATTGACGCTGACGCTTTGAATGCTGCCATTACGCCCAAGACGAAGGCCATTATTTTGAATTCTCCCTGCAATCCTACGGGCGTTGTGTATGATGAAGCCAGTATGGCTGCGGTGAAGGCCGCAGTGCTGGGGAAACCCATTTTCATTATCTGTGACAATGTGTACAACCAGCTGACTTACGGCGAAAGCTGCCCCGACCTGAGCCTGGATGAAGAGTTGAAAGACCAGTTGATTTTGTGTCAGAGCTTCAGTAAGCCCTATGCCATGACCGGCTGGCGGGTGGGGTATCTTGTCTGCCCCGAATATGTGATGGATCGGCTGCTGCTGCTCAGCGCGGCAGAGATCACCGCTGTGCCTACCTTTTTGCAGGATGCCGCCGTGACGGCCCTTACCACCGATCCTGCCCCCATGCGGGAGGTCTACGCCAAGCGGCGGGAATATGTGATGGGGCGGCTGGATGCCATGGGGCTGCGCTACCCCAAGCCCGAGGGCGCGTTTTATGTATTTGTGGATATTTCCCGGTTCGGCATGGATTCCGCAGCCTTCTGCACCCGGATGATCCAGGAGGGAAAGGTCGCCGCTGTCCCCGGCAGCTGCTTCGGCGCGGAGGGGTATCTGCGGCTGTCCTACTGCTACTCCGATGAGGAGCTGGAAAAGGGACTGGATCGGATGGAGAAGTTTGTAAAAAGGCTCCCCTTGAATGCGAATCAATAGTCAAAATGGGGAAATCCCCGCGTAGGGGCGACCCTTGCGGTCGCCCGGGCATCCGAAGGATGCCATTGCCTGTCAGGGCAATAAAAAATTATTATACCGCCTTCGGCGGTGCGATTTGTTCCAAATCGCCGGGCGACCGCAAGGGTCGCCCCTACGCGCAGAGCCCCCCAATTGATGGGGCAGACATGATTGGAGGCTGATACAATGAAAACCCTGATTTATGGCGGTCATGTGATCGACCCGGCGAACCGGGTGGATGGGCTGCTGAATCTTTTGATCGAGGACGGAAAGATCATCTGGGCCGGTATGTCCATGCCTGAGGCTGACCGCACCATCGATGCAGCGGGAAAGATCGTCACCCCCGGCTTTATTGATATCCATATGCACGAGGATCCTGTGGAGGGCGGGAAAATTCAGCCCTGCATCTTCGATATGATGCTCCGGCAGGGCGTTACCACCGCCGTGGGCGGCAACTGCGGCATCAATGTCTATGATCCCAGCGCGTATCTCGACATTGTTGACCGGGACGGTGCGCCCGTCAATGTCGCCATGTACGCGGGCCATGAGTATTTCCGCAAGGCCGCCGGGGCCCAGGACATCTACGCCGGTTCCACAGAGGAGCAGAAGGGCGAGATGGCAAAGAATATCCGTACCGCCCTGGACAATGGCTGTGTAGGCGTGTCCTTCGGCCTGCGGTATGTCCCCGGTGCGGACAAGGACGAATTTTTCCGGGCGGCGGAATGCTGCCGGGAATCCAAGAAGATCATTGCCTCCCACGTTCGGGACGATGCGGACGGTATTTTTGATGCCATTGACGAGTTCTGCGCCGCGGGCGTGGAATATAACGTGCCCGTTCAAATTTCCCACATCGGCTCCATGGGGGGCTTCGGCCAGATGGAGGCGGTGCTGCGGCAGATTGACAGCTATAAGCTGAACGGCCTGGACATCGCCATGGACTGCTATCCCTACTTCGCCTTCTCCACCCGGCTGGGCACTCCCACCTACGACCCCGGCTGGCTGGATCGGTACCACTGTGGCTACGATGTGCTGGAATACTGCGAGGGTAAGTACAAGGGCCAGCGGGCCACCGCCGAGACCTTTGCGGAGATGCGGCGGAACTTCCCGGAGTGCATCACCGTCTGCTATGTGATGAAGGAGGAGGACATTCGCCTGGCCTTCCGGCATCCCGGTGTGATGCTGGGCAGCGACGGCCTGATGAACAACGGCCAGGGCCACCCCCGGGCGGCAGGCTCCTTCCCCCGGTTCCTGGCAGAGTTTGCAAAGAAGGGTACCCTGAGCCTGTATGATGCCATCGAGAAAATGACCGCAAAGCCCGCCGACCGCCTGCACCTGGAAACCAAGGGCCGCCTGAATGTGGGTGCGGACGCGGACATCACCATTTTTGATTATGAGACGGTGAAAGACGGTGCCACCTTTGCAGAGCCTGCCCTGCCCCCGAAGGGTATTGAGTACGTCCTGATCAGCGGCGAAATCGCCCTGGAAAAGGGAGAGATCGTGAAATCTGACTGCGGCAAAGCAGTGAGAAAATAAATTGAAAATTCAAAATGGAAAATTGAAAATTTTCTTCATAATTTTCAACTTTCAACTTTCAATTTTCAACTATAAAAATTAGGAGGAAAAATCTATGGAATATGGCTTTTTGTCCCTTGTTCCGCCCCTGCTGACCATCATTCTTGCGTTGGTCACAAAAAACGTGTTCGTTTCCCTGTTTGTCGGTATTATGACCGGCTCCTTTGTGCTGAATGCCTTCAGCCCTCTGGTGTCCTTCAATGCTGGCATCTACGCCATCATTGACAATATGACCCAGGGCAATACCCTGATCATCGGCTCCTGCCTGATCGTGGGCGCGGTCATCCACCTGATGGAGAAGTCCGGCGGTATCGAGGGCTTTGTCAATGTGGTGGTCAAGAACAAGGGCCTCATCAAGACCAAGCGGGGCGCGAACCTGTTTACCTGGGTGCTGGGTCTGGCGATCTTCACTTCCGGTTCCCTCAGCTGCATGGTCACCGGTGCGGTTTCCCGCCCCGTGAACGATGCCCTGAAGGTGCCCCACGAGAAGTCCGCCTTCCTGGTACATACCACTTCCACCCCCTGGTGCGTCCTGTTCCCCTTCAGCGGCTGGCTGGCCTCCATGGCAGGCTACCTGGTCTCCGGCGGCGTGCCCGAGGCGGAGTCCGTGTCCGTCCTGTTCCAGTCCATCGGCCTGAACTTCTACTGCATCATGGCGATCCTGCTGTGCCTGGTGCTGGCCCTGACCCAGAAGGACTTGGGCCCCATGGCAAAGGCAGAAAAGCGTGCCGCTGAGACCGGCCTGCTGGACGATCCCGCCCACGGTACCAAGGAAGAGGTGGAGGCTGCCACCTCCGGTGCCAAGCCCCGGGCCTGCAACCTGCTGGTGCCCATCGGCGTGCTGATCGTGGTCATGTTTGCCACCCTGCTGGTCACCGGCGGCGGCAACATCATGAACGGCGCGGGACTGCAGGCTCTGATCTGGGCCGTTGTGGCGTCTCTGCTGACCATCATGGTTATGACCGTTGTTCAGAAGGTCTTTACCGTGGAAGAGGTCATCAATGAGATGTTTAAGGGCATGAGCCATATGCTGCCCATTGCCTTCATCCTTCTGTTCGGCTTCACCATGGGTACCATTGTCAAGAGCCTGGATACCGGCTCCTACCTCAGCTCCCTGTTCCAGCAGTTCCTGACCCCCGCGCTGCTGCCCGCCCTGACCTTCCTGATCGCCGTGATCCTGTCCTTTGCCACCGGCACCTCTATGGGTACTATGGCAATTATGGCGGTTATCGCTCTGCCGATGGCCTTTGACATGGGTATCAGCATCCCCCTGGTGGCGGGCGCCATGTTTGGCGGCTCCATCTTCGGCGACCACTGCTCCCCCATCTCCGACACCACCATCATGACCTGCGCCACCACCGGCTGCGACATCATTGACCACGTCAAGACCCAGATCCCATACTGCATTGCCATGGCTGTGGTCAGCTTCGTCATGTATATCATCTTCGGTTTCGTTATGTAATGGAAAAAGGAAAATGCACCGGATGTAAGTCCGGTGCATTTTTGCGTTATTACTGTAGGGCGGGGCATGCTCCTGCCCTGCGGAAACAGTCAACAGCTTATCAATCCAGCTTTTCGCCCACGTCCCGGTAGGGGGATTCCAGGGGGGAGGCGGTATTGGCTTCGGTCTGGTATCTCTGGACGACCTTCTGGGCCTGCTCCACGGACAAAATGGTGCCCGCGCCGGCTACGCAGCCGCCGGGACAGGCCATGCCCTCCAGCAGATAGCCCTTGTACTTACCGGCCTTAGCCATCATCATCAGCTTGCGGCAGTCCCGCAGGCCCTCGGCCCGGGCGGTCTTGACCTCCAGATCGGGATGCTCCTGCTTGGCCAGATCGGCCACAGCCTTTGCGACACCGCCGGCAACGGCGAAGCCCCGGCCCGCGGCGGTGCCCTCGTTCAGCACATCGCTGTCAGGCAGGTCGGCAAAGTCAATCTCCTTTGCCTCGAACATGCCCTGCAGCTCCTCGAAGGTCAGCACGAAGTCCACGTCGGAGCGGATGTCCTCCCGGATGGCCTCCAACTTTTTGGCAGCGCAGGGGCCCACAAAGACCACCTTACAGCCGGGATACTGCTTCTTCATCAGGCGGGCGGTAAAGACCATGGGGGTCAGGGTCATGGAGATCTTCTTGGTCTCGCTGGGGAACAGCTTGTAGATCATGGAGTGCCACGCGGGGCAGCAGGAGGTCGCCATGTAATCCTGCTCTGCGGGAACCTTTTCCAGGAAGTCCTTGGCTTCTTCAATGGTACACATATCGGCACCGACAGCCACTTCGACTACACGCTCGAAGCCCAGCTCCTTCATGGCGGTGACGAATTTGCCGGGGGTGGAGTGCTTGCCGAACTGGCCCACGAAAGCGGGGGCCACGATGGCGATGACCTTGTCGCCCTTCAGGATGGACTGGATCACCTGGAAGATCTGGCCCTTGTCCACGATGGCACCGAAGGGGCAGCTGACCAGGCACTGGCCGCAGGAAACGCACTTGTCCTGGTTGATGACGGCCCGGCCATGCTCGTCGGAGCCGATGGCATCCATGCCGCAGGCGGCCTGGCAGGGGCGTTCCAGGTGGATGATGGCGTGGTAGGGACAGGCCTTGGCGCACTTGCCGCACTTGATGCACTTGCTCTGGTCGATGAAGCTCTTGCCGTTAACGAAGGAGATAGCACCCTTGGGGCAGACCTTCTGGCAGGAGGCAGCCAGACAGTTCTGACAGCTTTCCGTAACTCGGTACTGGTTGGTGGGGCAGGCGTGGCAGGCGTAGGGGATGATATTGACCAGGGGCGGCTCATAATACTGCTCGGCGATGGCGGCAGCGTCCATGCCCTCGGTCATCAGGCTGCGGGTCTGGATGGGGCGGATGCCCAGGCCCATGGCAAGGCGCACCCGCTCACCGGCGATGGCGCGCTCCAGGAAGATGGATTCCCGGTGCAGGGGCTGGTCGCCGGGGACGATCACATAGGGCAGATCCTCGGCATGGGTATAGTCGCCGCCGGCATAGGCCATCCGGGCGACCTCGGTGAACACCTTCTTGCGGATGTCGGTGATCAGGGAAGGGATACCTCTCATATTGAAATCCTCCATGAAATATGTTGGATGGAAGGGGAATTATCGTTTGTTGTACAGCGGAAACAGCCCGCCAAACGATAATTTACCGTCCCAAAGTTTTCGACTTCATTTTATCACACTTCTTTTTAATTGGCTACACAAAATTCAAGAAAGTTTTTGACAAATCGGACACATATGCCTGTCCCGGGGCGCATAGGATGTAGCACAACTTTTTGGAGGGATGGCTATGAAACGGGCATGGGTGTTGGTGGCTTTGGTGCTGGTGATCTCGCAGCTTCCGCTGGGGGCTTCTGCGGCACCGCTGGACGTTGGGGGGAAAAGCGCGCTGCTGATGGATGTGGCTACTGGCACCATTTTATATGAATCCAATTCCCACGAGCAGCTGGCCCCTGCCAGCGTCACCAAGGTCATGACCATGCTGCTGATCATGGAGGCCATCGATTCCGGCAAGATCGGCTGGGACGATATGGTGACGGCTTCCGAAGCTGCCGCGGCCAAGGGGGGCAGTCAGATCTACTTAAAGGTAGGGGAGACCATGACTGTGACGGATATGCTGAAATCCATCGCGGTCTCCTCTGCCAACGACTGCGCCTGCGCCATGGCGGAGCATCTGGCGGGGTCGGAATCGGACTTTGTGGACAGGATGAATGCCCGGGCGAAGGAATTGGGGATGAACGATACCAATTTCGTCAACTGCACCGGGCTGGACGATGACCCGGAGGCGGTAAACCACCGTACCTCTGCCCATGATATCGCCCTCATGTCCCGGGAGCTGCTGAAGAATCACCCGGATATTAAGAAATTCACCACCATTTGGATGGACACCGTGCGAAATGGCGAGTTCGGCCTGTCCAATACCAACAAGCTGATCCGGTTTTACAACGGGGCAACGGGCCTGAAAACCGGCTTCACCTCCGGGGCGGGCTACTGCCTGTCAGCAACGGCGGAACGGGAGGGGATGGAGCTGATCGCCGTGGTCATGGGCTGCGAGACCAGCCAGCAGCGCACCGCCGCCTGCAAGGCCATGCTGGACTACGGCTTTGCCAATTTCGCGGTGGTCAGTCCCGACCTGACGGAGCAGGCTACGGAGGTGCCCGTAAAGCTGGGAAAGACCGGGACGGTCAACGCCATCCTGGGGGCGGATACGGGGATGCTCATTGACAAGGCCCAGAAAAACAGCATCACCACCGAGGTGACGCTGGAGGAATCCGTCACCGCCCCTGTCAGCCAGGGCCAGCGGCTGGGCACCATGACCATCAAGGCCGGGGAACAGGTGCTCTCGGAGGTGCCATTGGTGGCCAACGCGGATGTGGAACGGCTCACCTGGGGAGATTTGTTCGTAATGGTGCTGAAAAGGACGGCGATGGCAAAAGAATGAGACTGTAGGGGAGGGTCATGACCCTCCCCTACGCACACGAACGATGATTTCCGGAAGTAACGAACCGAGCGGCACCCGATGGTGTAACGAATACAGACCAGCCGTGCACGTATTGCCCGCGGCAGCCCGCCGCGTTAATAAATAATTTACGGATTATTCCATTTTTCCTCTTGCTTTTTCCGTCAAGGTGGGGTATTATGTATTAGCACTCAGGGACAAGGAGTGCTAAATGAGTAGATAAATGCAGGGAATACCTGCGGTCTAAATACATTTTACGTATGGAGGAATCTCAAATGAAACTGAAGCCTATGGCAGACAATGTGCTGCTGAAGCAGCACGAGGCACAGGAGACCACCGTCTCCGGCATTATTCTGGCCACCACCAGCAAGGAAAAGCCCGCCATCTACGAGGTCGTGTCCGTCGGCCCCGGCACCAAGGACGTTACCATGACCGTTAAGGCCGGTGAACGTGTGGTCGTCGGCAAGTTCGTTGGCACCGATGTGACCATCGACAAGGTGGAGTACAAGTTCGTGAAGCAGGATGATATCCTGGCTGTCGTCACTGACTAAGGAGGAACATTACAATGGCAAAGATGATCGTTTACGGCGAGGAAGCCCGCAAGAAGCTGCAGTCCGGCATTGACCAGCTGGCCAATACCGTGAAAGTTACCCTGGGCCCCAAGGGCAGAAACGTTGTCCTGGGCAAGAAGTACGGCGCACCCCTGATCACCAACGACGGCGTGACCATCGCCAAGGAAGTGGAGCTGGAGGACGCCTTCGAGAACATGGGCGCACAGCTGATCCGGGAGGTCGCCACCAAGACCAACGATGTTGCCGGTGACGGCACCACCACCGCTACCGTTCTGGCCCAGGCCATCACCCGTGAGGGCCTGAAGAACCTCAGCGCAGGCGCGAACCCCATGGTCATGCGCAAGGGCATCGACAAGGCTGTCGCCGCCGCTGTGGGTGCCATCAAGGAGCACTCCGTTCCCGTGTCCGATTCCGCCGCTATCGCCCGTGTCGGTGCCGTCTCCTCCGGTGATGAGTCCATCGGCCAGCTGATCGCCGAGGCTATGGAGAAGGTTGGCACCGAGGGTGTTATCACCATCGAGGAAAGCAAGACCGCTGAGACCGGCCTGGAGGTCGTGGAGGGCATGCAGTTCGACCGGGGCTACATCTCCCCCTACATGGTCACCGATACCGACAAGATGGAGGCCGTCCTGGACGACGCTTACATCCTGATCACCGATAAGAAGATCTCCTCCATCCAGGAGATCCTTCCCATCCTGGAGCCCATCGTTAAGGCAGGCCGCAAGATGATGATCATTGCCGAGGATGTGGAGGGCGACGCGCTGGCTACTCTGCTGCTGAACCGCCTGCAGGGCCGCTTCAACATCGTCTGCGTCAAGGCTCCCGGCTTCGGCGACCGCCGCAAGGAGATGCTGCAGGATATCGCCGTCCTGACCGGCGGTACCGTCATTTCCAGCCAGCTGAACATGGAACTGAGCGAGACCCAGCTGACCGATCTGGGCCACTGCCGCCAGATCGTTGTCAACAAGGACACCACCACCATCGTGGACGGCGACGGCGCACCCGCTGACATCGCTGCCCGCGCCCAGATGATCCGGGCTTCCATCGCCACCACCACTTCTGACTATGACCGTGAGAAGCTGCAGGAGCGGCTGGCAAAGCTCTCCGGCGGTGTGGCCGTCATCAAGGTCGGCGCACAGACCGAGGTTGCCATGAAGGAGCAGAAGCTGAGAGTGGAAGATGCCCTGAACGCTGCCCGGGCAGCCGTTGAGGAAGGCATCGTAGCCGGCGGCGGCACCGCCCAGGTCAACGCCATCGCTGCTGTTGAGGAGCTGATCGCTACCCTGCACGGCGACGAGAAGACCGGCGCGCGGATCATCGCCTCCGCACTGCAGGCTCCCATCCGCCAGATCGCCGAGAACGCAGGCGTGGACGGAAGCGTGGTCTTCGAGAAGATCAAGAACTCCGGCAAGGTCGGCTACGGTTACAACGCCTACAGCGAGGAGTACGTGGACATGATCGCCAGCGGCATCGTGGATCCCACCAAGGTCACCCGCTCCAGCCTGGAGAACGCCGCTTCCATCGCAGGCTGCGTCCTGACCACCGAGTCCCTGGTGGTTGACAAGCCCGATCCCGCCGCAGACGCTGCCGCAGCCGCCGCAGCTGCCCAGGGCGGAATGTACTAATCAAAAGCATAAAAATCCTCCGGTTTCGACCGGAGGATTTTTGCATCATGTTATTTTTACCCTTGTTCCCGGCCCAGGTGGTAGGCGATAATGGACAGGGCACCTTGGCGTCCTTCGATGGTGTTGATATAGTCATCCAGCAGCTGCTGCTGGGCTTCCGGGAGAGAATCCCGGAGTTCGTAAAAGGCGAATTCCAGTTTCTCCGCGTCCCGGTTCCACAGCTGATACCATTCGTCTGTCTTCGCACGGCGCAGGACTTCATTCATAAAATTGGGCTCGTTCATTTGCGTTCCTCCTCAACATAATAGATATACTGTGTATCTATATGCAACATTGTAACACACTAAAGCCATAAAATAAATACACAATATAGTTAAAATGAGGTGTATATATGGCTATTAAGAGTGTGTCTATTCGAATTGAAGAGGAAATGCTGGAGAAGATTGGCTATGTGGCGGATTATGAAGGCCGCAGCGTCAACAGCCACATCCTGGTGCTGGTACGGGAAAACATCAGGGCCTTTGAGGAAAAGCACGGTAAGATCGAGGGGGACATCAGTCCCGATGTGAACGTAAAGCCCACCAGAAAACAATAAAGCCCTGCCATCCCGTATGGGATGACAGGGTGCTTGCGTTTTCGGCAAGATATGCTATAATAACAGCGGCATTATGCCCTTGAGGGACACCACTAACGGCGGACGGCACCTCCCCAGGAATGGGGGTGGTGAGATGGTTACTTATGAAAACCTGTTTTCCTATAGCATGGTTATCATTGCAGTCATCACACTTGTCCTCGCTTTTACGCGCAGAGATAAGTAACAGTAACTTCTTGAAAAAAGAAATTACTCCGTCCCACAGCTCCCCAGCAACGGACGGAGTAATTTCGTTGTAACCACGGGGAGGTAACCGTTCGTCGGTGTCCCTCTTGTCTATATGATAGCACATCCGGCTTGAGATTGCAAGCCGGATTTTGTATGTACTTGCGTTTTCGGCAAGATATGCTATAATAACCGTGGCATTATGCCCTTGAGGGACACCACTAACGGCGGACGGCACCTCCCCAGGAATGGGGGTGGTGAGATGGTTACTTATGAAAACCTGTTTTCTTATAGCATGGTTATCATTGCAGTCATCACACTTGTCCTCGCTTTTACGCGCAGAGATAAGTAACAGTAACTTCTTGAAAAAAGAAATTACTCCGTCCCACAGCCTGCCAGCGATGGACGAAGTAATTTCGTAACAACGAGGGGAGGTAACCGTTCGTCGGTGTTCCTCTTGTCTATATGATAGCACATCCGGCTTGAGAATGCAAGCCGGATTTTTTGCTTTGCACAGACGAAAAACACCCCGAAACCTGAGGCTTCGGGGCGTTGGATCGCAAATCAGTCAGCGACGTAGGGCAGCAGAGCGATCTGACGGGCGCGCTTGATGGCGGTGGTCAGGTCACGCTGGTGAGCGGCGCAGGTACCGGTGGTACGGCGGGGCAGGATCTTGCCGCGCTCGGACAGGTAACGGCGGAGCTTAGCGGTGTCCTTGTAATCGATGCTGGTCATCTTATCCACGCAGAATGCGCAAACCTTCTTACGCTTGCGGGGACGCATACGCTGTTCGTTAGCCATGGGATTTCCCTCCTTGTAAGTCTAGTAGAAAAGTTCTTTTAGAAGGGCAGCTGTGCGTCATCGTCCTCCAGCATCGCGAAATCGGATGCGGGAGCAGCGGCGGGGGCAGAGTAGCCACCGTAGCTGGGGGCGGGAGCGGGGGCCGGAGCCTGGTAGCCACCATAATTGTTATTATTGTAGCCGCCGTAGCTGTTTCCGCCATAGGCGTTGCCGCCGTAGGAGGAACCGGAATTGTCGGAATCCCGCTTGCTGTCGCCGAAGTAGGCATTTGCCACTACGATCTCAGCAGAAGTACGCTTGTTGCCTTCCTTGTCGGTCCAGTCGCGCATTTCGAGACGGCCATCCACAACGATCATGCGGCCCTTGGTGAAATACTTGGAGATAAATTCTCCAGTCTGACGCCAAGCGACGCAGTCGATGAAATCAGCCTTTCTCTCGCCGCCGTCCTTGGAAACAAAGTCCCGATCGACAGCTACGCGAAAGCTTGCTACCGCAATACCGCTGCCGGTACGGCGGAGCTCAGGGTCACGGACCAGGCGACCCATGATGGTGATGTGGTTGAGCATAGATTACTCCTCCACTGCGGTGGTCAGGCAGCGCATAACGCCTTCCGTGATCTTCATCACGCGCTCCAGCTCTGCGGGGAACTCGGGCTTGGTTTCCATGTTCATCAGAACGTAGTAACCCTCGGTCAGGTCATTGATAGCGTAAGCCAGGCGACGCTTGCCCCACTCATCAATGCTCAGCAGAGTACCCTCCGCTTCCACCATTGCCTTGAACTTTTCCACAAGTGCTGCGGTTGCCTCCTCACCCAGAGTGGGCTCCAGGATGTAAAGGACCTCATACTTACCGGTGATCTTAGCCATGTTGATTGCACCTCCTTTTGGACTTTTGGCCCACGGTCGCGCCGTGAGCAAGGATTTGTCCGCATTCGCAGACCATAATATTATAGTAAAAACCACTTGAAATGTCAAGTGGTTTTTACTATAAAAGTTGAAAATTGAAAGTTGAAAGTGGAAAGTTAAGGTGTCGGCTGCGCCGACTATTTTAAATCATTGCCGAAGGCAATACCACAATTTTCAACTTTCAATATTAAATTTTCAATTCGTATACCTTCCCCGTCTCGGTGGGGCCTTCCAGGTAAATGGAATGGATGATCCCTTCTTCGCCGCTGATGGTGATCTTTAGTGTGCCGCCGCGGTTGTGGGCGGTGAGGGTGCCGCCGGGGAGCTTGCCTTTCAGCCACAGGGTACAGGCCACGCTGCCGGTGCCGGTGCCGCAGGCAAGCGTAAAGTCCTCCACGCCCCGCTCGAAGGTCAGGATGCGCACCTCCGCATCGCCCAGCACCTGATAGAAATTCACGTTGGCCCCCTTGGGGAAGGCGGGGTCATAGCGCAGCTGCCGCATGTGATCCCAGATGCAGTCGGCATCGGCCCACAGGTCGCCGTTATATTCCGCGACGGCATGGGGCACGCCGGGGTCACCCAGCTCCACATAAGCAATCTGGCCCTTCCGGTGCAGGTCCAGCACGCCGGGGTTGTTCAGCTTCACCTTGTACTGGTTTTCGTCCAGCCGCCAGCCGGGCACCAGACCCGCATCGGTTTGGACGGTCATTTCTGCCCCGGCGATGCCCATATCGTAAGCGAAGCGGCAGATGCACCGGGCACCGTTGCCGCACATCTCGCCCCGGGAGCCGTCGGCGTTGTAGAAGTGCAGGCGGAAATCGGCAATGTCCGATTCCCCCACGGCCATAAAGCCGTCAGCCCCGGTCATGCGGCAGTATTCCAGTGCAAGGGCGGAGAAATCCAGCTCCTCCCGCCCGCGGGCATCCATGACCATAAAATCATTGCCCGCGCCGTTCATATAATACACATTCATAAGCTGATACCTCGTTCCGAATTGGAAATTGAAAGTTGAAAATTACCGGAAAATAATTTTCAATTTTCCATTATCCATTTTCAATTCAACAGGTTTTCCATGTTATAAAGCCCCACGCCCTTGCCTTCCATGAACCGGGCGGCGTCTACGGCACCGTCGGCCAGCATGGCGCGGGTGATGGCTTCGTGTCTTAGGGTCAGGGCCTGGGTGCCGGTGTTGATGTGGATCTCATGGACACCCACCACATTGCCCAGACGCAGGGAAGAAATGCCAATTTCTTCCTTGGTGCGCTTGCCCTCACCGGCCCGGCCGCAGTTGGCGACTGCCTGGGGGCGGACTTCCTTGATGGCGTTGAACAGCATCAGGGCGGTGCCGCTGGGGGCATCCACCTTGCGGGTGTGGTGGACTTCCACGATCTCAATGTCCGCATCAGGGAAGGCGGCGGCAGCCTGCTTGGCAAGGCGGCACAGCACCGCAATGCCCAGGCTCATGTTGCCGGAGTAGAATACGGGGATTTCCTTGGCGGCGGAAAAGATCATTTCCTTTTCCTCTGGGGTGTGGCCGGTGGTGCCGATGACGGCAGCCGCGCCGATGGCCTTGGCGTAGGCCAGCACATCCGCGATGGCGGTGTGGTGGGAGAAGTCGATGACCACGTCGGCTTCCACTTTGCCCAGCTCCGCGAAGGTCTTGGGGACATTGTTCTCGCCGTCGATGCTGACCTTGCCTGCAACTTCGTCACCGAGGATGCCGCAGATCAGCTTGCCCATGGCACCGTTGGCACCGCAAATCACTGCTTTCATACGTTGATACCCAGCTTTCTCATTTCTTCGTACAGCTTTTCCCGGGTGGCATCCTCCATGGGGGTCAGGGGGAGGCGCAGGTGCTCCTCGCCGAAGCCCATGGCGGAAACGCCGGCCTTGGCGGGGATGGGATTGACCTCGCTGAACAGGGCGTTGATCAGGGGCAGCAGGTCGCACTGCAGCTTGGCGGCGGTCTTGTAGTCCCCGGCCTTGCAGGCGTCGGTCATGGCAACGGCCTCCTTGGGGGCCACATTGGACAGCACGCTGATGGTGCCCGCGCCGCCCATGGCCATCATGGAAACGGTCAGGGCATCCTCGCCGGAGTACACGTCGATCTTGTCGCCGCACAGGTGCATGATCTCCACCATCTGGGCCATATTTCCGGTGGCTTCCTTGACACCCACGATATTGGGATGCTCCGCCAGCTTGGCAACGGTCTTGGGCAGCAGGTTGCAGCCGGTGCGTCCGGGGACGTTGTACAGGATGACGGGGACGGTGGAAGCGTCAGCCACGGTGGTGAAGTGCTTGATCAGGCCGTTCTGGGTGGCCTTGTTGTAGTAGGGGGTGACGACCAGAATGGCATCCGCGCCCACCTCGCAGGCGTTCCTGGTGTTGTGCAGAACATGCTCGGTGTTGTTGGTGCCGGTACCGGCGATAACGGGGACACGCTTCGCAACCCGCTCCACGGTGTAGCGGATGACTTCCTTCTGATCCTCGGGCTCGATGGTGGCGTTCTCGCCAGTGGTGCCCATGACCACGATGGCGTCGATGCCGTTTTCAATCTGGAAGTCAATAAACCGACCCAGGGCCTCGTAGTCGATGCCGTCAGCGGTCATGGGGGTGACAATGGCGGTAGCCATGCCGGTAAAAATGGTGTTCTTCATGGAATTTTCTCCTTTGTGTGGGGGTGACAGTAAAATTGTAGGGGAGGGTCTTGACCCTCCCGGTCATCCGAAGGATGCCATTGCCCATAGGGCAATCTATGGTATCGGTATTGGAACGGCCTTCGGCCGTTGCGATGCTTCGCATCGCCGGGAGGGTCAAGACCCTCCCCTATGATATCCTTTATACTTTGAAGCGGTTAAAATACTCGTACAGCGGGGTCAGCTTTTCGAAGAAGTCCATGACTTCCTCTTTCAACTGGGGGCCGAAGATCTCGGGGCCGGGGGGAATATCCCGGGTGCAGCCGATTTGACCCTTCCAGGCAAAGTAGGGGGCCAGGTCGGGGTTGTCCGTGGGCTTGGGGCGTTTATAGCACTCCACCGTGATGGGCATTCCCACCGCTTCCTCGGTGGATTGGATCAGGTCCAGAAATTCGCTGGGATAGGCGGTGATGTGTTTTCGAAAATCCTCCATGGTGGCGGTACGGGGCTTCCAGATAAAGAAGCCGTAGGAAACGCCCTCGGGGTTGATCTCAAAATACAGGCAGGGATTTTCCGCCCACCACTCCACATCCTGGCGGATGCAGATCCACAGGCTTTCCTTATATGGCTCTGGGGGATGCATCCGGGCGTCCCTGTAGATGCGGCTTACCTTTAAAATATTGCCGGGCTTGTCCAGAAAGGGCTGGAACAGCTCCTGTCCCAGGGCCTTCATAGGCTCGTACAGGGTGCTGACATACTGCTTTTTATGCTCCTGGAACCAGTCCCGGTTGTTGTTCATGCGGATGCCCCAGAGGAAATCGATGGTCTCGGGGGTAAAGCCGGTAAACATAGGGGGTTCACCTCTTTTTATCGATATAAGGGATGATCCAGTACATCCTTTTTCTCCCCGTGGGGGGTCTTCCAGATCACCTGGCCCAGTTCTTTGGGCTTGCAGGGGGGATCGGGAATTTCCAGGACGTACCGCTCGTAGGTGTTGACGAGGGTGGTGCCCTCATACTCCCGCACGCGGGAAAGGGAATTGTCGTAGCTCATGTGGACGTGACCATGGAGCAGATATTTGGGGTGGTGCTCCTCGATCAGCTCCCGCAGGGCCGCAAAGCCCCAGTGGGCCGGATCATCGGCATCCCCCAGACCCTCCGGGGGTGCGTGGGTCACCACGATGTCCACGCCGCCCAGCAGCCACAGCAGCCATTTCAGCTTGCGGATGCGGCGGCGCATCTGCTTTTCGGTATATTGGTGGGGGCCGGGATGGTATTTGCGGCAGCCCCCAAGACCCAAAATGCGCAGGCCGTTGTAGGTAACGATGTGGTCATCGATGCAGTCGCAGCCCTCGGGGGGATGCAGGTGGTAGGTGGTGTCGTGGTTCCCGTGGACGTAAAGCACCGGGCACCGGGCCATGGTAACGAGAAAGCTCAGGTAGTCCGCCTTCAGATCGCCGCAGGATATGATGAGATCGTATTCCGCCAGCCGCCCGGGGGTGTAGTAATCCCAAAACGCGGGGCATTCCTCATCGGATACGGTCAAAATCTTCACGGGGCTTTGCCTCCTTCTCCGGTGGGACCTTGTCTCTGTATATACCCAGCTCCCGAACCATGTTCTGGGAAATGGGCAGGATCTCCTCGAAGGGAGGGATGGAGCCGATGACATTGCTGCACAGCCAGTCCATATGCAGGATCTGGGCGGGGGTGAAGGTGCGGCTGCCGTCGTTCTTTACGGTGCCGTCCTGGGCTACGATCCGGCGGAAAAAGGGATCGATGGAGCCGTCGGCCATGCCCCGCTGGAGGATCTTGGCAAGACGGCGGACACCCTCCGGCAGTTTGTCGGACAGCTTCAGGCCAATCACGCCGCTGTCCATGCCCAGCCAGTAGTTCAGGGCGGTGGATTCGCCCTTTTCATGCTTCCAGCCGCCGGAGAAGACGTTCCGCAGAACGAATTCGTAGAATTTGCCCCAGACCCAGGTGGGGGATGCCAGGGGCACCAGGTCGCCCAGGTCATCCATCAGATAGGTTCCGTAGCTGCAGAAGTCCAGATACATTTGGGACTGGGTGGGGACGCTGCGGTTGGAGATGACCCGGATGCCGTCGGCGAAGAAATCCGCCTGGGGGGTGCCGGGAAGGCAGGACCACCGCAGCTCGATCTGCGCCCGGGGGTTGGTCATCTGGGCACCCAGGGCAAAGGCGTTGATGGATGCGGGGACACCGAAGATGGGATAGGAGGTGATATAGCCGATGCGGTCGTCGCCCGCCATGGCACCGGCGATGGCACCGGTGATGAACTTGGCCTCATACATGCGGCCATAGTAGGTGCGGATGCTGGAATAGGGCTGATCCACGGAGCAGTTCAGGAACCGGACCTTGGGGTATTTCACCGCTGCTTTCAGGGTGGCCCGGCTTAAGGGGGGAGAGGTGGTGAAGACCACCTGCGCGCCGTCGCTGACGGCCTGCTCGATGAGCTGCTCCGCCTGCTCGGGGGTGTTGGCGTCAAAATAGCTGCGGACGTTGATCCGATCGCCGAAGACCCGCTCGATGTGCTCCCGGCCTTCCTCGTGGCTCAGGACCCAGGTGCTTTTGGCAGGGGTCAGCTGGTGGACGAAGGCCACATTCAGGCAGTCCAGGGCAGAGGCGATGCGGATGAAGAGATTGGAATTGCTCTCGTCCTCGGCTCTGGTCTTCACCTTGACGGAGTCCTGCTTGGTGGTGGAAAGGATATCCTCCCACAGGGCCGCAAGGCTCTTTTTCAGCTGGGCGGCGGTCATGCGTCCCAGATCCTGGAAGGGGTACAGGTTCAGCCAAAGGAGCAATGCTTCCTCCGGCAGCACATCGTCGCCCTTGGTATTCTGGGCGGTGAAGGCATCCATAAAATAGTGGAAATAAGCGTTAAAGGTGCGCCGCTCCTCTTCAGTCCAAATCTCATCGGACTTTTTGCCCAGATAGGAAAGCATCCGGGCGTAGTCGCCGGGGCGGCGGAACTGGATGGTATAAAGCTTGGATACCTTATAAAAATCCAGGAATTCATAGTAGGCCTTGATCCGGGGATCGTCGCTCATGGGGGGCAGAATGCGCTTGACGGTGCCGGGGATCCGGGGCGCACCGAAGTGGCGCAGGACACTGACCCGCTTGTTGCCCTCCTGGACATAGAAATTACCCAGATATTCATAGCAGAGAATGGGGTCGGTGATGCCCGTTTCCCCCAGATGGGCCATGCACAGATGGACCCACTTGTTTGCAAATTCGGATTTTGCTTCCAGCAGCGGCTTAAAGGTGGCGGTGAAGGCGGTAATGCGGCCCCTGGTCTTGACACCGACGATCCGCTCCGCAGGGATCTCCAGGGTGCCGATATCCAGTGCGGATTCGGGGCCCTCCGGCAGGATCTCGTCCAGCACTGCGGGATGGGGGTCCTTGCCCGCCATCAGCAGCTCCCGGTATTCCTTCTGGCCCTGGCGCAG
Source organism: Oscillospiraceae bacterium (assembly GCA_017461445.1). Taxonomy (GTDB): domain Bacteria; phylum Bacillota; class Clostridia; order Oscillospirales; family Oscillospiraceae; genus Faecousia. The sequence goes on along the minus strand of JAFTXW010000009.1, from coordinate 22,260 downwards.
TGCCTGGGCGTATTCTTCCAATGCTGTTTGAATCGACATGGCAGCCTCCTGAAACAGTATAGGTTAATGGATACTTTTACACCTATATCATACCGCATTTTGGGAAATTTTCAACCGATGAAAACTGGCAAACTTTCCATTGTGTCAAGAGGATTTTTCAGTGTTTCGCACAATAAGTGTGTATCTGGCAAAGATTTTTGGCCGCAGTTGAAATACAGATCATGTAAATTATTGTTTAACGATTTGTTTCAAAGTAGGGGATTATGTAAACAGTTCAACAAACGACAACTTAACATCCAACACAATTCCTCACTCCTAACTCCACCCTCCACTCTTAATAATTTAATCCTATCTTAAGCTTTGGCCTATCCCTTCGACTTGTTTTTCTTGGGGAAAACGGGTATAATGGACAAAATTATCTGTACGAAAGGGGCGGCAGTATGCAGACCAAAGACAATGCCGTTATGAATTATGCCCAGCAGATTTTGGGGCAGGTGCGAAAAGTGGTGGTGGGCAAGGACCCGGTGCTTTTGTGGGTGCTGGCGGCCATCCTGGCAAAGGGACATATCCTGCTGGAGGATATTCCCGGCGTGGGCAAGACCACCATGGCCCTGGCCTTCTCCCGGGTGCTGGATTTAAGCTACAGCCGTGTCCAGTTCACCCCGGACGTTCTGCCCTCCGATGTGACGGGCTACAGTGTGCTGGATCAGAAAACCGGCGAAATGCACTACCAGCCCGGCGCGGTGCTGTGCAACCTGTTCCTGGCGGACGAGCTGAACCGGGCAACATCGAGAACTCAGTCCGCCCTTCTGGAAGCTATGGAGGAAGGGCAGGTGACAGTGGATGGCGAGACCCATGTGCTGCCCCGGCCCTTCGTGGTCATCGCCACCCAGAATCCCACCGGTGCGGCGGGCACTTCGCTGCTTCCTGACAGCCAGATGGACCGGTTCATGGTGCGGCTGTCCCTGGGCTATCCCAATCCCAAGGACGAGGTGACCATGGTCTTAAACCGCCAGGGGGGCAATCCGCTGCATACCCTTCGGGCCCTGCTGACCCGGGAGCAGCTGGCGGAAATTCAGGACGAGGTGGAGGATACCCACCTCAGCGACAGTATTGTCAACTATATCGTAAATCTCATCAACGCCACCCGGAAGAGTGAGGACATCCTCCGGGGTGCCAGTCCCCGGGCTACCCTGGCGGTCACCGCCATGGCAAAGGCCGTGGCCCAGCTCCGGGGCCGGGACTATGTTGTGCCGGGGGATGTGCGGGAGGTCTTCGTCCATACCATCGCCCACCGCCTGATCCTGTCCCCCAAGGCGGAGGCCCAGAATAAGAGCGCGGAGCAGGTGCTCCGGGAGATACTGGACGCCACCCCCGCGCCCCGCCTGCGCTGATATGGCGGGACGGCGGTGTCTCTACCTCGCGGTGCTGGCGGGCTGCGTGGTGTTTTATGTTTCCTACGGCGAGTGGCTTGCCTGGGTGGTGCTGGTGGCGGTGCTGGGCCTGCCTTGGCTTAGCCTGCTGGTAAGCCTGCCCGCCATCTGGGACTTCCATATGTCCTCCGGCGGGCCCTCCGCTCTGACGATAGGTACGGAGGGCAGCGTCTGGCTGGCTGCGGCCAGCCGGTATCCCATCCCGCCCTGCCGGGGAAAGCTGCGGCTGAAAAACTGCCTGACAGGGGAGACCCGGCGGCACAAGCCGGGGAAACCCCTTCCTACAAACCACTGCGGCGGCTATACCGTCACGGTGGAGCGGGCTCGGGTCTGTGATTACCTGGGGCTCTTTGCCTTTCCGGTGCGGCGGGTACGCGCCCGTACCATCCTGATCCGCCCCGACCCGGTGCGGCTGGGAGCCTTGCCGGATCTGGAGCGGTTCCTGGCCCGATCCTGGAAGCCCAAATTCGGCGGCGGCTACGCGGAAAACCACGAGCTGCGGCTCTACCGCCCCGGCGATAGCCTGAACCAGGTTCACTGGAAGCTGACGGCGAAAACGGGCAAGCTGATCCTGCGGGAGCCCATGGAGCCCCAGCGGGGGCTGATTTTGCTGACCCTGAATCTCCGGGGTACCCCGGAGGAGCTGGACCGGAAGCTGGGACGGCTGCTGACCCTGGGCCGGCACCTGCTGGAACAGAACCTGCCCTTCGAGCTGCGCGCCCTGACCGGGGACGGTGTTCAAGCCTTCCCCGTCGGGGAGGAGCGGCAGCTGATGAAAGCCATCGACACCCTCCTGTGCTCGGAAATGACCCGGGAGGACATCCGGGAGCAGGATTACCGGGCATCCTGGAAATATCATATAGGAGGGGAAGCGGATGAAGCGTGAGAACCTCCTGAATGCCCTGCTTTCCGCTCTGCTGGCCTTCGGCATGGCGGTGGGCTCCGTGGGCGCGCTGGTGACGGCCTTCGGCCTGCCCCTGGCCCATGTGGGCTGGCTGATCTGGGGCGGACTGGCCTTTTCTTTAACTTGTGCTGCGCTTTTTCAGTGGAAGCGTGGCGGGCTGCTCCTACTGTGCCTGCTGGCTCTGGGGGGCGGCTATCTGTGGCACCGGGGAGAACTGGGAGCCCAGTGCCTGTACCTTGTGTCCCGGCTGACGGATATCTACGACCTGGCCTACGGCTGGGGTGTGTTCCCCGCCGAGGGGGAGTTCGTGGATTTGCCCATGCTGGTGGTGGGCATTGGGGTGATTTTTACCGTCAGCCGCGCCCTCTGCCGGGGTTCGGGAGCAGCCCTCCCCGTGCTGACGGTGGTGTTGTTCTTTGCGCCCTGCATCGTGGTGACGGATACGGTGCCCGCGCTTCCCTGCCTGTTCCTGCTTCTGGCGGGGCTGGGAGTGCTGGTGCTGACGGCGGGGGTTCGCAGGGAAAGCGTGTTCCAGGGGGACAGGCTGACGGCGATGCTGTCGCTGCCCCTGCTGCTGGCGGCGGGTGCCCTGTTCCTCCTGAATCCTCAGGAAACTTATGTAAACCAATCCAAGGAGCTGCAGCAGGCGGTCATGGACTGGATGGCGGAGCTGCCGTCCCTTGTGGAAAATACCGCCGCCGGTATTTCCGGCAAGACGGATACCAGCCAGCAGGTAAACCTCAGCTCCCTGGGCCGCCGCATCGAACGGCGAAACACGGTGATGGAGGTCACGGCCCAGACCGATGGCATTCTCTACCTCCGGGGCCGGGACTACGACAGCTACGACGGCTCTGGCTGGGTCTCCACCCGGAACCGGACCGAGGAATTTTACTATCCCGGCGGGACGGAAGACACCGTTACCATCCGCACCCGGAATGTGGAGACGCTGCTGTACCTGCCCTACTATCCCAACGAAGATATCCGGCTGGTGGGCGGCACCGCGGGCAACACCGATGGCCTGCGGGAATACACCTTCTCCCTGAGCAGCCTCCCGGATGCGGTGGCACGGGAAGACGATGGGGAGATCGTGGCGGGAGTAGGCTCGGCGGAGGATCTGGACTTGCAGCGGTATCTGACACTGCCCATTGAGGCGGAAGCGGGGCTTCGGGCCGTGGTGAACAGCCTTGATCTGGTGGGCAGCCACGGCGTGAAGGCGGAGGCCATCGCGTCCTATGTGCGAAATTCCGCCGAATACGACCTGAATCCCAGCCGGATGCCAGAGGATGCCACGGACTTTGCCTGCTGGTTCCTGAAGGAAGGCGAGCAGGGCTACTGCGTCCACTTCGCCACGGCGGCAACGGTTTTGCTGCGGGCGGCGGGCATTCCCGCCCGGTATGTGACGGGCTACATGGTGACCGCAAAGGCGGGGGAGACGGTGAAGGTCACGGGAGAGAACGCCCACGCCTGGGCGGAATACTACGACTCGGCCCGGGACGGCTGGGTGGTGCTGGAAGCCACACCGGCGGACGAGGGGGAGGAAACGGAGACTACCGCCGGGACGGAAGTCCCGGAACCCTCCGAAACCAGACCCCCGGAGAGCCAGACCCGGCCCACGGAGCAGGAGCCTGCATCATCGGAAGCCCCGACGGCCCCCACGGTGCCTGCGGAGCGGGAGCCCATCCACCTGACCTGGCTGGGGAACCTGGCAAAGTGGCTGCTGGCTCTGGCGGTGCTTGCGGCGGTGCTGGAAGCCCAGCGGCAGCTGCGTCTGCGCCTGCGGCGGCGTTCCCGGGGAGCTCCCAATGCCCGGGCACTGGCCCGGTGGCGGGAAGCGGCCCTGCTGGCAAGGCTGCTGGACACGCAGCCTCCACAGGAGCTGCATAAGCTGGCCCAAAAGGCCAAATTCAGCCAGCACACCCTGACCCGGGAGGAACTGAGCCTTTTCGACAATTACCTGCGCACCGCCCGCCAGGAGCTGAAAGCCAAACCCTGGTATGTAAGACTGGTGCACCAATACCTTTTTGCGGCATATTAACAAGTTAGGAATGAGGAATTAGGAGTTAGGAATGCTGCCGGTATACCAATTCCTCACTCCTAATTACAAAAAAGGAGAACGTTATGGAACAGAAATTTATCGCCGCGTGGGCGGCGAATCGGGAGAAAGCGGAGAAGCTGGGGGTGCGGATGCGGCCTGTGGCGGCGGAGGAGGCCATGAAGAACGCCCGCCGCTGCCTGTCGGGAAACCGCATCAGCGACGGCTTCAACGCCCTGGCGGACAAGGGCCGTCTTGACCTGAGCCTGGAAGCCCTGGCAGTGGACAAGCGGTTCACCTCCCTCTTTACCGACGAGGAAGCCAACACCGCCCTGATGCGCCTGCTGGACACGGGATATCGATTCAAATAAAGAACGGGCACCGTCGGTGCCCGTTTTGCTTACTTTTCCAGTGCCATGACCTTGTCAATTCTTCGCTGGTGCCGCTCGTTGTGGGAAAATTCGGTGCCCAGCCAGGTGTCAACAATTTCCAGGGCCAGCATTTCGCCGACGACGCCCGCGCCCATGGCCATCATATTGGTGTCGTTGTGCTCCCGGGTCAGGCGGGCACTCATTTTGTCGCTGAGCAGGGCACAGCGGATGCCGTTGACCTTATTGGCGGCGATGGAAACGCCGATGCCGGTGGTGCACAGGGCGATGCCCTTGTCACATTCGCCGGAGGCCACGGCCTTTGCGGCGGGGCCGACGAAATCGGGGTAGTCGCAGCTGGCGAGGGTATCGGTGCCGAAGTTCACCACCTCGTAGCCCTTGGCTTCCAGATGGGCCATGACCTTATTTTTTAGATCCAGTGCGCCGTGATCGCATGCAATCGCAATTTTCATGGTAATATCTCCTTTGTAATTAAATAACGTAACCGCCGTCCACGTTCAAAACGTGCCCGGTGACGAAGTCCGCGTCGGCAAGGTAGGCCATGGCCTTTGCCACATCCATGGGGGAGCCATTGCGGCCTGCGGGGGTATCTTCTGCCATTTCGGCCAGAATTTCCGGCTCCACATTGGCGCACATATCCGTCAGGATCACGCCGGGGGCCACACAGTTGACCCGGATGCCGCTGGGGCCCAGCTCCTTGGCGAGGGCCTTGGTCAGGGAAATGACCGCCCCCTTGGTGGCGGAATAGGCGGCCTCGCAGGAGGAACCCACCCGGCCCCACATGCTGGACACGGTGACGATGCTGCCGCTGTGCTTCTTCAAAAAAGCGGGCATGGCGGCGTTGACGCAGTTATAGATGCCCTTGACATTCACCGCGAAGATCCTGTCCCAGTCGGCTTCCGCCATCATGCTCATCAGACCGTAATGGCAGATGCCCGCATTACAGATCAGGATGTCCACATCGGGAATTTGGGCAAAAGCGGATTTGACGGCGGCGGTATCTGCTACATCGCAGCAGATGGGGGTGGCCCCGGTCTTTTCGGCTACGGCCTGAGCCGCTTCGTGATTCTTTTCATACAGAAAATACACCCGGTCTCCCCGGGCGGCGAACAATTCCACCGCCGCAGCTCCGATTCCCCGGGAGCCGCCGGTGATAACAACAGTTTGCATAAAACAGGCTCCAATCGAGTTGAAAGTTGAAAATGGAAAGTTGAAAGTTGGAAACAGGAAAAAACTTTCCACTTTCAACTGTCAACTTTCCACTTGAAAATTATCCTCTTCTTCTCTTGGAGCGGTGGTCGGCGTACTGCTTCATGGAGGACAGCTTGCTGTCGGACTCGGACATGAAGGCCTTCAGCTTCTCCTCGAACAGCTGGTCCGCGGTCTTGGGAGCGGCGGGCTGAATGGGGGCGCGGTTCGCGCTGCGGTTCTGACCCTGGGGATTGCCGCCCTCCCGGCGGGGAGCGTTGTTATTGCGGAAATTCGGCCTTCCGCTGTTGTTTTCCCGCTGGGGCTTGGGCTCCAGACGCTTAATGGACAGATTGATCTTGCCGTTTTCCGTGCCGATGACCACGACCTTGACCTCCTGGCCCTCGGTCAGGTGCTGGCGGATGTCGCTGACGTAAGCGTTGGCCACCTCGGAAATATGTACCATGCCGGTCTTATTCTCCGGCAGGGAGATGAACGCACCGAAATTGGTGATGGACTTGACTTTGCCTTCTAAAACTGCTCCAACGGTTAACTCCATAGTTTGCTCTGCTTCCTCCATAATTTTAGCTGTTCGGATCGATGATGATGGTATTGGGATCCACAAGATCCAGTTCTTCCTCGGCGATGTCCAGGACGCCCTGGGCGGAGCCTACATTGCCGATCTTTTCATTCAGTTCCGCGTTCTCGTCGATGAGGGTGGCGGCCTCCTGCCGCATGTTTTCCGTGTCTGCCAGGATGCTGCCCCGGACCCACCACAGGGCCCCCAGTGCCGTCATAGACAATACGATAAGTACGATCAGAATGATCTTCAGGATCCGGGGACTGGAACGGACGACCACCTTGATATTGCGAAACGGATTTTCTCGTCCTTCCATGGGACTTACCTCCGGATGCCCGCCGAAACTCCCGACGGTTATTCCACTTTATTGTAACCCATTTTTCAGCAGATGCAAACAAAATTTTTGCAAAATACAAAATTTTTTTCACAGGCAGGGAGGCAAGGGACAGAATGCGGCGCGCTCCCCTCCAGAATCCGGCAAAAACCGGCCGGAGGGCCCGTCCCGCCGTCAGCTCCCAGGCCAGGGCACCGGCGGGAAGCCCCGCGAAGTACCCCAGCCGCAGGTCGCCGCCGCAGATGCCGAAGCCCAGCTGCAGCCATGCCCAGCCCAGCCCCGGCAGGAACAGCGCGTCCCCCAGCCACCGGGGCCGCAGGGGCCGCAGAAATCCATAGTACAGCCCCAGTGCCGCCCCCAGGACGCACCCCGCCAGGAACCGCTGGGCTGCCAGTGCCGGGGCCGTCAACGCAGCAGTCGGCTGAGCCACGAGCCGGCAGGCCTGGGCTCCTCGTAGACCAGCGCGGACACGGTGCCGTCCACGGCCACCTGCCCCCCGTCCAGGGAGAGTGTTTTTAATTGCAGGTCCCGGCCCTGCACCGTCAGGGTACCCAGGCTGGTCCGCAGCACCACCGCCGTATCCTCAAAGCTGACCACCTCCGTCACCCCGGTCATGGTCAGCCGGTTCCGCTCGTCCAGCGTCAGCCTGTGGGGAAAATGCTCCTCCGCCATGTCCATCCCTCCTTGCCTGAAAAAGACTATGCGGCAGGAGGACGGAGTATACCCATTTTACCCGTAGGGCGGGGATGACGGATAATTTGGCACTGCGCTTTCTCCAACCTGTCATCCGGCGGACCACTGTGCGCCGCCGGATGACAGTTTTTATTTCCCGCGAAAAAAGGTAAGAATTTTTGTAAAATTGTTTGCTTTTTTTGGAAGTACATGGTATACTATTTGCGCATTATGATAAATAATCGAAAAATATAACAAAACAGGCGAAAATGATGCGCCTGAAACAATTGAAAGGGGTATGCAAATGTCTCACAAGTACGTTTACCTGTTTACCGAAGGCAACGGTTCCATGCGTGAGCTTCTGGGCGGCAAGGGTGCCAATCTGGCTGAAATGACCAACATCGGTCTGCCTGTTCCCCAGGGCTTTACTATTTCCACCGAAGCCTGTACCCAATACTATGAGGACGGCCGTCAGATCAATGCTGACATCCAGGCTGAAATCATGGAGTATGTCGACAAGCTGGAGGCCATCACCGGCAAGAAGTTTGGCGACAAGGAGAATCCCCTGCTGGTCTCCGTCCGTTCCGGCGCCCGCGCCTCCATGCCCGGCATGATGGACACCATTCTGAACCTGGGCCTGAACGAGGACGTTGTGGAAGTTATGGCCACCAAGTCCGGCAATCCCCGCTGGGCATATGACTGCTACCGCCGCTTTATCCAGATGTACTCCGACGTCGTTATGGAAGTGGGCAAGAAGTACTTCGAGGTCCTCATCGACGAGATGAAGGAGAAGAAGGGCGTGACTCAGGACGTTGACCTGACCGCTGAGGATCTGAAGGAGCTGGCAAACCAGTTCAAGGCCGAGTATAAGTCCAAGATCGGCACCGACTTCCCCACCGATCCCAAGGAGCAGCTGATGGGTGCTGTCCAGGCTGTTTTCCGCTCCTGGGACAACCCCCGTGCAAACATCTACCGTCGTGAAAACGACATTCCCTATTCCTGGGGCACTGCCGTCAATGTCCAGTCCATGGCCTTCGGCAACATGGGCGATGACTGCGGTACCGGCGTTGCCTTCACCCGTGACCCCGCTACCGGTAAGCGCGGCCTGATGGGCGAGTTCCTGACCAACGCTCAGGGCGAGGATGTCGTTGCCGGCGTCCGTACTCCCATGCCCATCTCCGAGATGGCTGAGAAGTTCCCCGAGGCATTTGCCCAGTTCCAGAATGTCTGCTCCATCCTGGAGAACCACTACCGCGACATGCAGGATATGGAGTTCACCGTTGAGAACGGCAAGCTCTACATGCTGCAGACCCGTAACGGCAAGCGTACCGCTCCCGCTGCTCTGAAGATCGCCTGCGACCTGGTGGACGAGGGCATGATCGACGAGAAGAAGGCCGTTTCCATGATCGATCCCCGTAACCTGGACACCCTGCTGCATCCCCAGTTTGATCCCAAGGCTCTGAAGGCCGCTACCCCCATCGGCAAGGCTCTGCCTGCTTCTCCCGGTGCTGCCTGCGGCAAGATCGTCTTCACCGCTGAGGACGCTAAGGCCTGGGCTGAGCGCGGCGAGAAGGTGGTTCTGGTTCGTCTGGAGACCTCTCCCGAGGACATCGAGGGCATGATGGCCGCACAGGGCATCCTGACCGTCCGCGGCGGCATGACCTCCCACGCAGCCGTTGTTGCCCGTGGTATGGGCACCTGCTGTGTCTCCGGCTGTACCGAGATCAACATGGACGAGGAGAACAAGCAATTCACCCTGGCCGGTAAGACCTATGTCGAGGGCGACTACCTGTCTCTGGACGGCTCCACCGGTAACATCTATGCCGGTATCATCGAGACCCGTGACGCTGAGATTGCCGGTGAGTTCGGCCGCATCATGGGCTGGGCTGACCAGTACCGTACCCTGAAGGTCCGCACCAATGCCGACTCCCCCCGGGATGCCAAGAAGGCCCGGGAGCTGGGTGCCGAAGGCATCGGCCTGTGCCGTACCGAGCACATGTTCTTCGAGGAAGGCCGTATCGGCGCGTTCCGCGAGATGATCTGCTCCGACACCGTTGAGGAGCGCGAGGCTGCTCTGGCTAAGATCATGCCCATGCAGCAGGCTGACTTCGAGGGCCTGTACGAGGTCATGGAAGGCAACCCCGTCTGCATCCGCTTCCTGGATCCCCCCCTGCACGAGTTCGTGCCCACCACTGAGGAAGACATCGCCGCTCTGGCTGCCACTCAGGGCAAGACCGTTCAGCAGATCAAGGACATCATCGCTTCCCTGCATGAGTTCAACCCCATGATGGGCCACCGCGGCTGCCGTCTGAGCGTCACCTACCCCGAGATCGCCGCTATGCAGACCAAGGCCGTCATCCGCGCCGCCATCGCCGTTGCCAAGCGTCATCCCGACTGGAACAATGTTCCCGAGATCATGATCCCCCTGGTTGGCGATGTCAAGGAGCTGAAGTACGTCAAGGACGTGGTCGTCAAGACCGCTGACGCTGAGATCGCCGCTGCCGGTATCGACCTGAAGTACGAGGTTGGTACCATGATCGAGATCCCCCGCGCCTGCCTGACCGCTGATGCCATCGCCAAGGAGGCTGAGTTCTTCTGCTTCGGCACCAACGACCTGACCCAGATGACCTTCGGCTTCTCCCGTGACGACGCAGGTAAGTTCCTGAACGCCTACTACGACACCAAGATTTACGAGAACGATCCCTTCGCTAAGCTGGATCAGACCGGTGTCGGCATGCTGATGGAGATGGCCGTTTCCAAGGCCAAGGCCACCGGCAAGCAGCTGCACTACGGCATCTGCGGCGAGCACGGCGGCGATCCTATGTCCGTGGAATTCTGCCACAAGATCGGCCTGGACTACGTCTCCTGCTCCCCCTTCCGTGTCCCCATCGCCAGACTGGCCGCCGCTCAGGCTGCTATCAAGGGCTGATTGGTAACAGTTACGGGAAACCTGTAATCTGAGCATCATCCCCGCTTACCGGACGGTAAGCGGGGATTTTTGCGTTATGGTTCGGAACAGCCCATCAGGATTTGGGAATGCAGTGACTGGGGAAGGATGTGCCTTTGCAAGCGGTATCAGGGCAGGAAACGGATATCCCAATGAGAATGTCCTGGAAATGCAACAAATGACTAAAAACCTGTGCGCGCAATTATGCAAAGTCACAAAATGTTCATACTCGTAATTTCTCCGGTTGACACCTACGGTGTTCCGTGTTATAATTTTTGCAGAAAATGTTGGAATGTTACCGGTAGTGCGGGCTTAACCGACTCTATTTCGTATCTCAGGGTTGGGGTATTGGATGGAGCTGGTTATTTTTTTACGCAAAATTGGGGTGAGCGTGAAAATGCGGATCAAGAAGCTTATCAATAATAATATCCTCTGTGTCGTGGACGAGAAGGGCAATGAGCTGATCGTCACCGGACGGGGCATCGGTTTTCAACGCCACCGGGGTGAGCTCATTGATCCCTCTGCGGTAGAGCGCACCTACCGTATGGAAGAAAAGGCGGAACAGAAAAAACTCCGGGAGCTGGTGGAGAAGCTCCCAATGGAGCACCTCACCCTGACGGAGCAGCTGATCGGGTATATCAAGTCTCAGATCCCCCAGAAGCTGAACGAATCCCTGCTGATCACTCTGGCGGATCATATCAGCTTCGCCATCCAGCGCAAGGAGCAGGGAATTGAGTTCAACAATCCGCTGAAGGGCTCCATTATGTGCTACTATCCCACGGAGTATCATCTGGGACAGTATTGCCTGAGAACGATCCGCGAACAGCTGGGAGTTGCCCTCCGGGAAGATGAAGCGGCGTTCATTGCCCTGCACATTGTGAACGCGGAGCTGAACACCAACATGAGCGAGATGTACGACATCACGAACCTTATTGAAGGCGCGCTCTCTGTGGTTGAGTATTTCTACCAGCGGCAGTTCGACCGGGAATCTCTGGATTTCAACCGCTTTGTGGTGCATCTGCGTTACTTTGCCCAGCGGCTGTTCCAGGGCAAGATGATGGAGGATGACGAAGGGGCGCATGATGTGATGTTCCGGCAGCTGATCATGAAAAACTGCAAAGAGCACTACAAATGTGCCCAGTGCATCGGAGAGTACGTTAAGAATACTTATCAAAAAACACTCTCCGAAGAGGAATTGACCTACCTGACGATCCACTTAAAGCGGATCAATCTGGGTTCCGAACAATAAAAACATCCTCCCCCGGGAATATGGGGCGATGGGATAGTTATCACACCTTGCTTTGTGAGCTAAACCCATATCCGACGCGCAAGCTATATATTGCACGCCGGATATGGGTTTTTATTTATTTTTGCTCAAAAATTTTTAATTCAGGAGGATCACAATGAAAGACAAGATTTTTGGCGTTCTGCAGCGTGTCGGCCGCTCCTTTATGCTGCCTATCGCACTGCTGCCCGTGGCTGGCCTGCTGCTGGGTATCGGCAGCTCCTTCACCAACGCCACCATGCTGGAGGCCTATGGCCTGACCACCGTCATTTACCCCGGCAGCATTCTGTACACCATCCTGGACATCATGAACCAGTGCGGCAATGCCGTTTTTAACAACCTGGCTCTGCTGTTCGCCATGGGTGTTGCCATCGGCATGGCAAAGAAGGAAAAGGAAGTTGCCGCCCTGTCCGGTGCCATCGCTTATCTGGTCATGAACACTGCCATCAGTGCCATGATCAACGCCAACGGCGGCGTGGAGGCTATGGCCGCCAACTCCACCACCTCCATGCTGGGCATCACCACTCTGCAGATGGGTGTGTTCGGCGGCATCATCGTTGGTCTGGGCGTTGCCGCTCTGCACAACAAGTTCTATAAGATCGAGCTGCCCACCGTTCTGAGCTTCTTCGGCGGCACCCGGTTCGTTCCCATTGTCTGTACCGCAGTTTATCTGGTGGTTGGCATCGCCATGTTCTATGTCTGGCCCATCGTGCAGCAGGGCATCGCACTGCTGGGCAATCTGGTGGTCAACTCCGGTTACATCGGCACCTGGATCTACGGCATCACCGAGCGCGCGCTGATCCCCTTCGGCCTGCACCATGTGTTCTACATGCCCTTCTGGCAGACTGCTATGGGCGGCACTGCTATCATCGACGAGGTGGTGGTTCAGGGCGCACAGAACATTTTCTTTGCCGAGCTGGCCTCTAAGGCTACCGAAGTATTCTCCGTTTCCGCTACCCGCTTCATGTCCGGTAAGTTCCCCTTCATGATCTTCGGTCTGGTGGGTGCCGCACTGGCTATGTATCACACTGCACGTCCCGAAAAGAAGAAGGTCGTCGGCGGCCTGCTGCTGTCCGCTGCCCTGACCTCCATGCTCACCGGTATCACCGAGCCTCTGGAGTTTACCTTCCTGTTTGTTGCCCCTCTGATGTATGTTGTCCACTGCGTTTACGCTGGCCTCAGCTACATGCTGATGCACATCTTCAACGTGGGCGTTGGCATGACCTTCTCCGGCGGTCTGATCGACCTGACTCTGTTCGGCATCCTGCAGGGCAACGCCAGAACCAACTGGATCTGGGTCGTCATTGTTGGTGTTGTCTACTTCTTCCTGTATTATTTCACCTTCCGCATCATGATCACCAAGATGGATCTGGCTACCCCCGGCCGGGAATCCGATGACATGGAGCCCAAGCTGTTCACCCGCTCCGATTTTAAGGCAAAGACCGGTGTCGGCCCCGACGGCGCGAATTCCGGTGTATCCGATCCCGTCTCTGCCATGATCCTGCAGGGTCTGGGCGGCAAGAAGAACATCTCCGATGTGGATTGCTGCGCTACCCGCCTGCGTATCACCGTTGTGGACGAGGGCAAGGTGGATGACAAGATGCTGAAGGCCTCCGGTGCCTCCGGCGTTGTCCACAAGGGCAACGGCATCCAGGTCATCTATGGCCCCCAGGTTGCTGTTATCAAGTCCAATCTGGTTGACTTCATGGATTCTCCCGAGTCCGACAACCTGGGCGCGGTTGCCGCTCCTGCCCCCGCTGCCGCAGCTCCCGCCGCACCTGCCAAGGAAGCCAAGAGCGCGGTTCTGGGCGCACATATGAACGGCACCGTAGTGGCTCTGGCCGACGTGGCTGATGAGGCCTTCGCCTCCGGTGCCATGGGCGGCGGCGTTGCTATCGAGCCTTCCGAGGGCAAACTGTATGCCCCTGCTGATGGCGTTATCGAGACGGTTTTCGAGACCAAGCACGCTGTGGGCATGACCACCGATGACGGCGTGGAGCTGCTGATGCACATTGGCATCGACACCGTCAAGCTGGGCGGCATGTACTTTGCGACCCACGTTGCTCCCGAGCAGAAGGTCAAGAAGGGCGATCTGCTGGTTTCCTTCGACAAGGAAGCCATCAAGGCCGAGGGCTACCCCCTGACCACCCCTCTGATCGTCTGCAACACCGATGATTACGCTGCTGTCGAGACCCTGGCTGCCGGTTCTGTGAAGAACGGTGCCGATCTGCTGCGGGTTCAGTAACAGCGGCAAAGTCGCCCCATAATTATGACCGTTCCTTACGTAACCGCTGATTAAATCGTCTGCGGTGGCTGGCGGATCCTTTTCCCCAACTCTTCAGCTTGAAAAACTTGAAATACATCCAGTATTCCTGCGTTTTTCAAACTTTGATTTGAGCCAAAATCTCTCGCCATTCACTTTTGCCGATTTAATCATTGGTTTCTGAAAAAGGGAAGCGTCGGTACTGCGGCCCACGCATACCGACGCTTCTTCGTATATGTACCCCAATTTCCCGGTATGTCTTCACGGGGAACCTATTGCTGTTCCTCCCAGATGTGGCTATAGCCAGAAATCCACCCATGCACCGGGAATCCCTCCCGAAATGCGAGAAAATCAAAAAAAGGGATTGCAAAACGGAAAAGGCTGTGCTATAATACCCAGTGTGTCCGGCCACAGGGCGCCGCTCCAAACATTGGGATGTCGCCAAGCGGTAAGGCACCAGACTTTGACTCTGGCATTCGTAGGTTCGAATCCTGCCATCCCAGCCAATTTTAATTGTATATGGTTCGCTAGCTCAGTTGGTAGAGCAACGCCCTTTTAAGGCGTGGGTCCAGGGTTCGAGTCCCTGGCGAGCCACCAGAAACGCCCCTGCCGGGGCTCAGATAAGAGATAATGGAGAACAGAGAATAGGGAATAGATTCGCTTCACGGTGCGTGGGCGTTTCTGGTGTACTATTCGTTATTCTCTGTTATCTCTTATTTATTATCTAAAGAAATAGGTGATTTCATGGCGCAGAACAGTATTTTACTGGAGAAGTCGCTTCATTTTGCGGCCCGTATCGTAAAACTGTACCAGTATCTCACAAAGCAAAAGCGTGAAACGGTCATATCCAAGCAGATCATCCGCAGCGGAACCAGTATAGGAGCAAATGCAAACGAAGCTGTATATGGTATCAGCAAGGCGGACTTTATTGCAAAGCTGCAAATTTCGCTGAAAGAAACGGCAGAAACAGAATATTGGCTGCGGCTGCTGGTTTTATCCGAATACATCACGGAAACGGAAGGTAATTCGCTGATCGCGGATTGTGTGGAAATAAAACGCATTCTGGTTGCGACACTGAATACAGCCAAGAAGTAATTGGGCGGCTTTTGCTTATTAGGTAAGAATGAAATATCAACGTCCATGTACAAAAGAATCCCTGAATAAAATGCCAGTGAATTGTCTGCGCCGTATCTTCGGTGCGGGCGATTTTTTTCTTCTTCTTTCTCTAAAATATGCTACAATGGATGCAACATTTCCTAAAAAATTCCGTGTATATAGGTAGAAGAAACACAAAGGGGGTGTCAGCGTGGAGGATCATGCGATCGTGGAGCTGTATTTTGCCCGGGCGGAGGAGGCCATTTCTGAGACTGCGGCGAAATATGGCGGCTACTGCTATTCTATTGCCTACAACATCCTGAATGACCGGGGGGATTCCGAGGAGAGCGTCAGCGATACGTATCTTGCCGCCTGGAATGCCATCCCGCCCCGGCGGCCTGCTATTCTGGCCACCTTCCTGGGGAAGATCACCCGGCACCTGGCTATCGACCGCTGGCGTGCCCGCTCTGCCCAGAAGCGGGGCGGCGGGGAAGTGATCCTGGCTCTGGAGGAGCTGGAGGAATGCGCGGATTCCAGCCGCAGCCCGGAGCAGCTGCTGGCCCGCCGGGAGCTGGGGTCGCTCCTGAACCGCTTTTTGGAGAGCCTGCCGGAGACGGAGCGGCATGTGTTCCTGTGCCGCTACTGGTACCTTTACAGTGTGGCGGAGATTGCGTCGGCCTTTGGCTTCTCCCAGAGCAAGACCGCCTCCATGCTGCACCGGACCCGGGGGAAGCTGCGAAAGCTGCTGGAAAAGGAGGGACTGCTGTGAATGCCAATGAATTGCTGGATCTGATGGGCGAAGCCCGGCAGGATTATGTGCTGTCCGCCCGCCAAGCCATGGAGGCCCGCCGGGTACGCAGGCTGCGGATGCGGCGGCTGGCCCTGATCGCCGCCATCGTCAGCCTGATGGTGTTCCTCCTGGGCTGCGCCGTGGTGGTGCTGCGGCTGCAGGATTTCAAGATCGGCGAGATGATCGGTACGCGCTATCAGGATGAGAACGGAGAATTTATCCGGCCCACAGAGGTGACCCGGGACGTGATCTCCCTCCGGGGCTACAAGGACAGCCCCAACTACGCTGCCACCCGGGAGTGGTACGAATTCGAGCAGAGCTACGACCCGGACAAGTCCATCCTGATCGCCTCCTTCGATGACCCGGAGCCGCTGCCGGAGGGCTATGCCGGTACCTACGGCTGCTATACCGCCCAGATGGCGGAAAAGGTGGATGAAATAGCCCAAAAATACGACCTGAAGCTGCTGGGGCCCACCACGGTGGTCCAGCGGTGGCAGAACCGGGTTATGTTCGATGCCATGGGTATCGATGGGGTCAGCAAACCGGACGCGGCGGCCTACATCCGGGAGGGCTCGGGCTATTTCTGCGCCGAGGGAAATTTTAAATACGAATTCGACTTTACCCTGAACGGGGAGGATGCTGCCTGGCCTTACATGATCTGCGCCACCATGCTCTATTCCCAGAAGGATTATTTTGACCCAGCCTATACCATCGTGGATACCCAATGGTACGACCAGTGGACATACACCACGGCGGACGGCACGGAGATCCTGATCGCCATGGGCCGGGAGGGGGCACTGCTCTTTGCGGAGCAGGCGGACGCTTACATCACCGTGACCTTGGATACGGCCCTGATGCGCCCGGACGAGGTGGCGGATACCCCCACCCGGGAAGCCATCCGCCAGGCGGCGGAGGTCATCGATTTCTCTCTGTGCCCCCAACTGCCGGATATGGATGGCCTGGAAGAAAAGCTGGCCGAAGCCGACCGGGACTATGAAGCCCAACGGGAAGCGGAGCAGGCAAGAGCCGCCGCGGGCTATCCCTCCTACGCCGCATACATCCGGGAGAACTTTGTGGACGACCTGGCTCAAATCGCGGGCACGCCCGAGGAACGAAAATACTACGCCCTGCTGGATGCCAACGGCGACGGGGTGGAGGATCTGCTGCTGGGCCGCAGGTCGGATACCGCCCTGGATCTGCTGACCATAAAGGATGGGAAAGTCGCCGCCATCCACCGCTGGAGCCGCATGACCCTGTGCGAAGGGAATATCCTGAAGGCTGTGGAGGAAGCCGACTACATAGACCGCCGGGTCACCATCACCCACTACTACCAACTGGACAGCAGGGGCGAGACCCACATCCTTTCCCTTTACTACGAGGAACCCGCGGACAGCTGGCACAAGCAGGAAAACGGCGAATATACCCTCATCACCGAAGCGGAAGCCCGGGAAATTTCGGAACAGTTCACGCCCATCCCAGTGGAAATGAAGCCGATAACGGAATTTGCGATGCCATAAAAAGCGGAACCGCTCCTGTGGCGGTTCCGCTCAGACGAAAGTTAAATATTTGCTGTGCAAATGTAGAGCAGGATACGGGAGTCGAGTAAATTAAGGAGCCGCCGGGGCCCTTCCCGGCGGGCAGCTGTCCCACGGACAACACCATCAGGTGGTGTCTTTTTATTTGAAATTAAAAATTTCGAATAAAAATGAGTATTACATGGGTTCGCCTTCCGTAGATTATCCAATTTCCAAAAAGAACAGGCACCCCGTCGGGGTGCCTGTTCTTTTGGAGCAGGATACGGGAGTCGAACCCGCCTTCACGGCTTGGGAAGCCGTTGTATTACCGATATACGAATCCTGCGTTGGTGAGGGTATTATAGCAGAGTTATTTGGAAAATTCAACCCCTTTTTGTCGGCGATATTGAGATTTGTCCCGCCGGGTGATATAATCAATTGCGGATAAACAACCGTTCACACCCAGGAGGTCTCAAATATGGAATACGAGCTGGTTCACGAGATCAAAAACCTTTGCCGGAACAATCAGATGCGGGACATTTTCTTCGAGGAAGTGGAATGCGCCGATCCGGTGGAATTTGTCCGGGTCCGTTTAAAGGGGAAGGAAGTGGAGCTGTCGGCAGAGCAGGGGGCAGGCGGCTGCGTCACCGTTCATGCGGTCTGCGACGGACTGATCCAGAAATTTGTCTTTACCCCTATTTGAGTAACTGCTGAATAAATCGGCTACTTGACAGAGAAACGGCCTCCGGGGAGACCGTTTTATCATTTCTTTTTCAGTTCCTGAATGAGCAGATTGATCATATTCACCATGGGGATGCCCAGGATCACGATGCAAACCAGGAACATGGTGAAGTCCGTTCTGCCGTTTACATAATTCATTATGGTGTACACCAGTACCGCGCCAATGAGCAGGAGCGTCAGCACCGCTTTTGTGATCTGATTCATAGAAAAACCTCCGCCTGTCTCGTTTGATAAAAATTATAGCGGCGGCCTCCCCGCCTGTCAAGTCCCGGAAGGCCGATGGCGGAGAAAGAGAAAAATAGACCGTATTTTTTGTAATTTCCGGCAAATTGATGGTTGAATTTGCGGGGGATATGTGATACGATATCGTTGTATCGATATGGGCGCAGTGCGCCCTGCCGTTACTGCGCAAAACCAATTAAAGGAGAACCAAACTATGCCTCATACCATTGCCGTTGCCGGTAAGGGTGGCGTGGGTAAGACCACCACCTGCGGCATGCTGATCGATTATCTGTGCAAGAAGAACCGCGGCCCCGTCCTGGTGGTGGACGCGGATGCCAATTCCAACCTGAACGAAGTCCTGGGCGTGGAAGTGGAGACCTCCCTGGGGCAGATCCGGGAGGAAATGGCGCAGGCAGAGCTGAAGGGCACCATCCCCAAGGGCATGACCAAGGCGGACTACGCCGAGTTCAAGTTCAACTCCGCCCTGATCGAGGATGACGACTTTGATATGCTGGTCATGGGCCGCACCCAGGGCAAGGGCTGCTACTGCTATGTCAACGGCGTCCTCCAGTCCCAGGTGGCGAAGTACGCCAAGAACTATTCCTATGTGGTCATGGACAACGAGGCCGGCCTGGAGCATGTGGCCCGGGGCACCCTGCCCCATGTGGACACCATGCTGCTGATCTCCGACTGCTCCCGCCGGGGGGTCCAGGCAGTTGCCCGCATCGCGGAAATGATCGAAGAAATGAACCTGAACCCCGGCCAGATGGGCCTGATCATCAACCGGGCACCCAACGGTGTCCTGGACGACGGCATCAAGGCCGAGATCGAGAAGCACGGCCTGAAGCTCTTCGGCGTTCTGCCCCACGACGAGGCGGTCTACCGCTGCGACTGCGACGGCGAGCCCTCCGCGAAGCTGCCCGATACCGACCCCATGAAGACCGCCCTGAAGGGCATCATGCAGTCCATTGGACTGTAAACCAAGGTAATTCTGCATTCTGCACTGCGCATTATGCATTATTATAAAAATAAAGTAATCAAAAATCTATCAAGGGGGATTATTAACTATGGCTTTCACTCCCAAGACGGCACCCTTCAACGGCAAGATCAATGCCGTTACCCTGGGCACCGGTGACAAGGCAATCGTCATCGGCGGTCAGAACGTGATGCCGTTCTACACCTTCGATGCACCCATCGAAAACGCACCTAAGATCGGTGTGGAGATCTCCGACGCAGCTGACAGCTGGACCGCTCCCGGTCTGGTAGACTTCTACGCCGGCTGCACCACCATGGCCGAGCGCGCCAAGAAGGCGGAGACCATGCCCGGTGTCTCTTTCCTGGCCCTGAACTTCGAGTCCGCGGATCCCAACGGCGCAAACCGCTCCGTTGCCGACTGCGTGGCCGACGCCAAGGCTGTTGCCGAGGCCTGCACCATGCCCATCGTCGTTATGGGCTGCAAGAACATGGAGAAGGACGGCGAGCTGTTCTCCAAGGTCTCCGAGGCTCTGCAGGGCAAGAACATCCTGGTCATGTCCGCAAAGAACGAGGACTACAAGACCGTCGGCGCATCCGTCGCTCTGGCTTACGGCCAGAAGGTCGGCGCAGAGACCGCTGACGACATCAACCTGGCCAAGCAGCTGAACATCATGCTGAAGGGCCTGTCCATCGCTCCCGAGAACATCGTCATGAACATCGGCACCGCCGCTGTCGGCTATGGCTATGAGTACGTGGCTTCCACCCTGGACCGCGTCCGCCTGGCTGCTCTGGCCCAGTCCGATGCCGACCTGCAGATGCCCATCATCGCTCCCGTGTCCACCGATACCTGGGGCGTGAAGGAGTCCTCTGCCTCCGAGGAAGACGAGCCCGTTTGGGGCAATCAGGAAGAGCGCGCCATCGGCATGGAAGTTTCCACCGCTGCCGCTAACCTGACCGGCGGTGCCGACGCTGTCATCATGCGTCACCCCGCTGCGATCGCCACCATCAAGAAGTTCATCGATGAACTTGTCTAATCGGAAGGAGGATACATACAATGGCTTTGAAGGGTCTTGACATTTTTAAGCTGTCTCCTAAGAAGAACTGTAAGGAGTGCGGCAGCCCCACCTGTATGGCATTCTGCATGAAGGTGGCGCAGGGTGCTGTGTCTATCGACAAGTGCCCCTACTTCTCTGACGACGCAAAAGCAATGCTGAACGAGCAGACCGCTCCCCCCATGAAGACCATCGCCGTTGGCGATCACAAGCTGGGCGGCGAGACTGTCCTGTACCGTCACGAGAAGACTCTGGTCAACAAGAATCTGTACGCTGTGGCCGTTGGCACCAGCCTGTCCGCCGAGGAGGTTGACAAGAAGCTGGCCGACCTGCAGAAGGTTGATTACGAGCGTATCGGCGAGCGTATGTACGTCGAGTTCGTGTTCGTTGCCAACACCCAGTCCGATCCCGCCGTCTACGCCGCTCTGGTGGAGAAGGCTGCCGCTACCGGCCGCGCTCTGGTTCTGGAGTGCTGGGACGTGGAGTGCGCCAAGGCCGCTCTGGCCGTGGCCGGCAAGAACGTGATCCTGGACGGCGCAACCCCCGACAACTGGGAAGCCATGAACGAGGTCGCTACCAAGGCCGGCGTCGTTCTGGGTGTCCATGCCGACAGCCTGGAGGCTCTGTACGACACCGTTAAGAAGCTGGAAGGCAAGGGCAACAAGAACCTGGTTCTGGATGTCACCGGCGCAACTGCCAAGGAGACTCTGAAGAACGCTGTTCTGGTCCGCCGCACCGCCATCAAGGACGGCGACCGTTCCTTCGGTTATCCCTCCATCGTGAACGTGGCCCGTCTGGCCAAGGGCGATGCCCACCTGCAGACCGCTTACGCTTCCATGTTCACCGAGAAGTATGCCTCCATCATTGTTATGGAGAACATGACCTACGCACAGGCTCTGCCTCTGTACGGCCTGCGTCAGAACATCTTCACCGATCCTCAGAAGCCCATGAAGGTGGAAGCTAAGATCTACCCCCTGAACGGTGCTGACGAGAACAGCCCCTGCGCCCTGACCGTTGACTTCGCCCTGACCTACTTCCTGGTCTCCGGCGAGCTGGAGCGTTCCAACCAGCCTGTCAACCTGATCATCACCGACGCATCCGGCATGTCCGTTCTGACTGCCTGGGCTGCCGGTAAGTTCTCCTCCTCCACCGTCAAGAAGACCTTCGAGGAGCTGGACATTGCCAACAAGATCAAGAACCGCACCCTGATCATCCCCGGCAAGGTCGCCGTTATGAAGGGCGAGATCCAGGAGAAGCTGCCTGAGTGGAACGTTGTCGTCGGTCCTCTGGAAGCTGTCCAGCTGCCCAAGTACATGAAGGACAAGGAGTACGAGGCCGGTGCCAAGGCTGCCGAGGCTGAGCGCGCCGCCAAGGCCGGTACCGTCCAGGAAGAGGTCAAGGAGCTGTCCTTCGACGAGCTGCTGGCTACCAAGGTTCCCGAGATCAAGGTCGTGGATATGGGCGTTCAGTACAAGGGCCACAACCCCGAGTCCCAGACCTTCGTCACCATCGGCGAGCGTATCCACTGCATCGCTCCCACCATCCGCAAGGCTATGGACGAGCGTGATCCCGAGCCCATCCTGAAGCGTGCTGCCGAGCAGATCAAGGCCGGCGCTACCTATCTGGACGTCAACATCGGCCCCGCTGAGAAGGACGGTCCCGAGCGTATGATGTGGGCAGTTAAGCTGCTGCAGGAGAACTTCAACAATGTTCCTCTGGCACTGGATACTGCTAATATGAAGGCTATCGAGGCCGGTATCAAGGTCTATAACCGTACTAACGGCAAGCCCATCGTCAACTCTGCTGACGCCGGCTCCCGTATCGGCTACATCGATCTGGCTGCT
>JAFTXW010000008.1 GCA_017461445.1 Oscillospiraceae bacterium | reverse complement strand
CTCGACCCGCACCTTACGCATCATCTGACGGATGATGACTTCGATGTGCTTGTCGTTGATCTCAACGCCCTGCTGGCGGTACACAGCCTGTACGGACTGGACCAGGTAATCCTGGACAGCCTCAACGCCGGAGATACGCAGAACATCCTGGGGATACAGGGCACCGTCTGTGATGGGCTCGCCCTTCTGGACGACCTTGCCGTGGCTGACCTTCAGACCCACGGAGTAAGGCACCTGATAGACCTTCACCTCGCCGTCCTCGGCGGTAACGGTGATGTTACGCAGAGCAGTGCGGTGGGTATCGTCGATGTTGACGACACCGGTGATCTCGGAGATCTGTGCCATCTTCTTGGGACGGCGGGCCTCGAACAGTTCTTCAACTCTGGGCAGACCCTGGGTGATATCGTCACCCGCAACGCCGCCGGAGTGGAAGGTACGCATGGTCAGCTGGGTACCGGGCTCACCGATGGACTGTGCCGCGATGATGCCGACGGCCTCGCCCAGATCGACCTCCTTGGAGGTGGCCAGGTTCATGCCGTAGCACTTGGCGCAGACACCCACACGGGCGCGGCAGGCCAGGATGGTGCGGATATAGATCTTCTGGATACCGGCCTTTTCGAACTTCTCGGCATCCTCGGGCATCATCATAACGTCCTTGGAGTGGAGCAGCTCGCCGGTCTCGGGATGGAGCACATCCCGGACGGGATAGCGGCCCTTGATGCGGTTGCCGAAGGAATCCACGATGTCGCCGTTCTTGTCGTAGACAGCACCCACCCAGATACCATTCTCCGTGCCGCAGTTGTGCTGGCGGATGATAACGTCCTGGGAAACATCGACCATTCGGCGGGTCAGGTAACCGGAGTCTGCGGTACGCAGAGCGGTATCGGTCATGCCCTTACGGGCACCTCTGGAGGAGATGAAGTACTCCAGAACAGACAGGCCTTCACGGAAGTTTGCCTTAACGGGGATCTCAATGGTACGGCCTGCGGTATCGGCCATCAGGCCGCGCATGCCGGCCAGCTGACGGATCTGAGCCATGGAGCCACGGGCACCGGAGTCAGCCATCATGTAGATGGGGTTGAACTCGTCCAGGTTGCCCTGCAGGGCGTCGGTAACGTCCTTGGTGGTCTGCTCCCACTGCTGGACGACCAGGCGGTAACGCTCCTCGTTGGTGATGAAGCCCTGGCGGTAGAAGTTTTCAATATCGACGACCTTGCCCTCGGCTTCCTTGACCAGCTCATACTTGATGGCGGGAACCTCCATATCGGCGATGGACACGGAGATAGCACCCTTGGTGGAGTATTTGTAGCCCAGAGCCTTGATCTTATCCAGCATCTCGGTGGAGGTGGTGAAGCCATGCTTGCGGATGCACTTGTCGATGATCTTGCCCAGCTGCTTCTTGCCCACCAGGAAGGAGATCTCCAGGTCGAACTCATGGCCGGGCTGGCTGCGGTCCACGAAGCCCAGGTCCTGAGGAATGGGCTCATTGTAGATCAGGCGGCCAACGGTGGCATCGATGATGCGGTACTCCATCTTGCCATTGATCTCCTTGCCGTAGCGCACCAGGATGGGCGCATGGAGGCCGATGGCACCGTCTGCATAGGCGGCGATGGCTTCCTCGGAGCTGGAGTAGGCATGGACGGGACGGAACTTGGCCTGGGCCTTGCCCTCGGCCTTGGCGGCCTTGTTGGCAGCCAGGAACTCGTCGGCATCCACCACCTCGCCCACGGGCAGACCGGTCTCACCGGCATCGGTGACGAAGACGGTCTCGGCACCCTTCTCGGCCTTGCCCAGGCGGGTATAGGTCAGATAGTAGGCACCCAGGATCATATCCTGCGTGGGAACGGTAACGGGCTTGCCGTCCTGGGGACGCAGCAGGTTGTTGGCAGACAGCATCAGCATACGTGCCTCGGCCTGTGCCTCGGGGGACAGGGGGACGTGGATAGCCATCTGGTCGCCGTCGAAGTCGGCGTTAAATGCGGTACAGCAAAGGGGATGCAGCTTCAGGGCACGGCCTTCCACCAGCACAGGCTCGAAAGCCTGGATACCCAGACGGTGCAGGGTGGGAGCACGGTTCAGCATGACGGGACGGTCCTTGATGATCTCGTCCAGAGCGTCCCAGACCTCGGTCTTACCCTTATCGATCATCTTCTTTGCGGACTTGATGTTGTTTGCCAGACCGTCGGAAACCAGCTTCTTCATAACGAAGGGCCGGAACAGCTCGATGGCCATTTCCTTGGGCACGCCGCACTGATACAGCTTCAGCTCAGGGCCGACGACGATAACGGAACGGCCGGAGTAGTCAACACGCTTGCCCAGCAGGTTCTGACGGAAGCGGCCCTGCTTGCCCTTCAGCATATCGGACAGAGACTTCAGTGCCCGGTTGTTGGCACCGGTAACGGCACGGCCCCGGCGGCCATTGTCGATCAGAGCGTCCACAGCCTCCTGCAGCATCCGCTTTTCGTTGCGGATGATGATGTCAGGGGCGTGGAGCTGGACCAGCCGCTTCAGGCGGTTGTTCCGGTTGATGACCCGGCGGTACAGGTCGTTCAGGTCGGAGGTGGCGAAACGGCCGCCGTCCAGCTGGATCATGGGACGGATATCAGGGGGAATGACGGGCAGCACATCCATGATCATCCAGCTGGGCTTGTTGCCGGACTCCCGGAAGGCCTCCACGACCTCCAGACGCTTGACCAGGCGCAGCTTCTTCTGAGAGGAAGCGGTCTTCAGCTCCTCACGCAGCTGGTGGCTCAGCTGATCCAGGTCGATCTGCTCCAGCAGCTCCTTGACAGCCTCGGCACCCATGCCGGCCTTGAAGTCGTCCTCGTACTTTTCGCGCATGTCCCGGTATTCCTTCTCGGTCAGCACCTGGTTCAGAGCCAGAGGTGCGTCGCCGGGATCGGTGACGATATAGGCGGCGAAGTACAGCACCTTCTCCAGGATCTTGGGGCTGATATCCAGGATCAGGCCCATCCGGGAGGGGATGCCCTTGAAGTACCAGATGTGAGAGCAGGGAGCGGCCAGCTCAATGTGGCCCATGCGCTCACGGCGGACCTTGGCCTTAGTGACCTCAACGCCGCAGCGGTCACAGACCTTGCCCTTGTACTTGATCTTCTTATATTTACCGCAGTGGCACTCCCAGTCCTTCTGCGGTCCGAAGATCCGCTCGCAGTACAGGCCGTCCCGCTCGGGTTTCAGGGTTCGATAATTGATGGTCTCAGGCTTCTTGACTTCGCCATAGGACCACTGCCGGATCATCTCCGGGGAAGCAATGCCAATTTTAATGGCATCAAAGGTGGCATCTGCCATGTGTAGCCTCCTTATTCTTCGTAGTCGCCGGCGTTGGAATCCTCCACACCGCCGAACACGTCCATAATATCCTCAGGACCGTCCTCGTCGATGACGAATCCGGCCTCCAGCACCTCATCGGTGGAGCCGACTACCAGTTCATTCTCGGTGTCGGCACTGTAGACGATCTCATCCTCATCGTCCTCGTCCTTCAGCTCGATCTCGTTGCCGTTCTCATCCAGCACGCGGATATCCAGACACAGGGCCTGCAGCTCCTTGACCAGAACCTTGAAGGATTCGGGCACGCCGGGCTTGGGAATGTTTGCGCCCTTGACGATGGCCTCGTAGGTCTTGACACGGCCGGTCACGTCGTCGGACTTGACGGTCAGGATCTCCTGCAGGGTGTAGGCCGCACCGTAAGCCTCCAGGGCCCAGACTTCCATTTCGCCGAAACGCTGGCCGCCGAATTGGGCCTTGCCGCCCAGAGGCTGCTGGGTGACCAGTGCGTAGGGACCGGTGGAACGGGCATGGATCTTATCATCGACCAGATGGTGCAGCTTCAGGTAGTAGGGATAACCAACGGTGACCAGGTTATCGAAGGGCTCGCCGGTACGGCCATCGTACAGGATGGTCTTGCCGTCCTCCCGCAGGCCTGCCAGCTTCAGGGTCTCCCGGATGTCCTTCTCGTTTGCGCCGTCGAAGACGGGGGTGGAAACGTGCCAGCCCAGAGCCCGGGCAGCATAGCCCAGGTGGACCTCCAGCACCTGACCGATGTTCATACGGGAAGGCACGCCCAGGGGGTTCAGAACCACATCCAGGGGGGTACCGTCGGGCAGGAAGGGCATATCCTCCTCAGGCAGGACGCGGGAAACGACGCCCTTGTTGCCGTGACGGCCAGCCATCTTATCGCCGACACCGATCTTACGCTTCTGTGCCAGATACACGCAGACGGACTTGGTAACGCCGGGAGCCAACTCGTCGGAGTTCTCCTTGGTGAAGATCTTCACGTCCACAACGATACCGCTGGTACCGTGGGGCACCTTCAGGGAGGTATCGCGGACTTCTCTTGCCTTCTCGCCGAAGATAGCCCGCAGCAGACGCTCCTCGGGGGTCAGCTCGGTCTCGCCCTTGGGGGTGACCTTACCGACCAGGTAATCGCCGGCATGGACCTCCGCGCCAACGCGGATGATGCCGTTCTCGTCCAGATCCTTCAGGGTGTCCTCACCAACGTTGGGGATGTCACGGGTGATCTCCTCGGGTCCCAGCTTGGTATCCCGGGCCTCGGTCTCGTACTCCTCAATGTGGATGGAGGTGAATACGTCCTCACGGACCAGGCGCTCGTTCAGCAGGATGGCGTCCTCGTAGTTGTAGCCTTCCCAGGTGACGAAGCCGATGAGCACGTTCTTGCCCAGGGCGACCTCACCGCCGGAGCAGGAGGGGCCGTCGGCAATGATCTGCTCGGTGTCCACCCGCTCACCCACCACGACGATGGGACGCTGGTTGACGCAGGTGCCGGCGTTGGAGCGGGCAAACTTGGTCAGACGGTGGACGCAGCTTTCGCCGCTGTCATACTTGACGGTGATGTTGTTGGCGGACACAGCGGTAACAACGCCGGGGCCCTTTGCCTTCACGCAGACCTCGGAGTCCACGGCGGCCTTGTGCTCGATGCCGGTGGCAACGACGGGAGGCTCGGTGGTCAGCAGAGGCACGGCCTGACGCTGCATGTTCGCGCCCATCAGAGCACGGTTTGCGTCGTCGTTCTGCAGGAAGGGGATGAAGGAAGTGGCGATGGAGATCATCATTCTGGGAGAAACGTCCACATAGTCGATGACTTCCCGGTCCACTTCGATGATCTCGTTGCGGTGACGGCAGGTGATACGGGCGTTTGCCAGGCAGCCGTTCTCGTCCAGGGGCTCGTTGGCCTGACCGATGTAGTAATCATCCTCCACATCGGCGGTCATATACTCGATGTCCTTGGTAACGAAGCCGGTGGCCTTGTCCACCTTGCGGTAGGGAGCCTCCACGAAGCCGTACTCGTTGATCTTGGCGAAGGTAGCCAGATAGTTGATCAGGCCGATGTTGGGACCTTCGGGGGTCTCGATGGGGCACATACGGCCATAGTGGGTATAGTGAATGTCTCGGACATCGAAGGAAGCCCGGTCACGGCTCAGACCGCCGGGGCCCAGAGCGGACAGTCTCCGCTTGTGGGTCAGCTCAGACAGGGGGTTGTTCTGGTCCATGAACTGAGACAGAGGGGAGGAACCGAAGAATTCCTTGATGACAGCGGTAACAGGCCGGATGTTGATCAGGCTCTGGGGGGTAACGGCATCCAGATCCTGAACGGTCATGCGCTCACGGATGACACGGTCCAGACGGCTGAAGCCGATACGGAACTGGTTCTGCAGCAGCTCGCCCACGCAGCGCAGGCGGCGGTTGCCCAGGTGGTCGATGTCATCGGGAGTGCCGATGCCCATTGCCACGCAGTTCAGGTAGTTGATGGAGGCCATGATATCGTCCACGATGATGTGGTTGGGGATCAGGTCGGTCATGTGCTCGGCAATGGCGTCCTCCCAGCCGTCAGCGGGAACGGTCTCCAGCATTTCCTTCAGGACGGAGAAGCGGACCTTCTCCTTGATGCCATACTGCTTGGGGTCGAAGTCCACGAAGGCATCCATCCAGACCATATCGTTGGAGAAGACCTTCACATTGGTATCGCCGACCTTCACAACAGCCTCGTTAACGCCCTTGCGGCTCAGCTCGTGGGCACGGGCGCGGGAGATGACCTCACCGGGCATCACCAGGATCTCGCCGGTCATGGGATCGGCAATGGGCTCGGCAGCCTCCTGCCCGGAAAGACGGGACCAAATGTCCATCTTCTTGTTGAACTTGTAGCGGCCGACCTTGCTCACATCGTAGCGGTGGGCATCAAACAGCAGGCCTTCCAAATGCGCGGTGGCAGTCTCCACCGTGGGAGGCTCACCGGGACGCAGACGGCGGTAGATCTCCAGCAGAGACTCCTCGCGGGTCTTGCAGGGGTCCTTTTCCAGGGTGGCCAGGATGCGCTCATCCTCGCCGAACATGGCCTTGATCCGCTCGTCGGTCTGGACGCCCAGGGCGCGGATCAGGGAGGTGATGGGCAGCTTGCGGTTCTTGTCGATGCGGACCCAGAACACATTGGAGTTGTCGGTCTCATACTCCAGCCATGCGCCGCGGTAGGGAATGACCGTAGCAGTGTAGGTGTGCTGGTCAGCCTTGTCCACCTCGTGGCCGTAGTACATGCCGGGGGAACGGACGATCTGGGAGATGATGACACGCTCCGCACCGTTGATCACAAAGGTGCCGCCGTTGGTCATCACGGGAAAATCGCCCATGAAGATTTCCTGTTCCTTGATTTCGTCGGTCTCGGTGTTGCGCAGGCGGACACGGACCTTGATGGGCTTGGCGTAGGTAGCGTCCCGCTCCTTGCACTCCTCGATGGTGTACTTGGGCTTGTCTTCCATGGTGTAATCCAAGAAGGACAGCTCCAGCTTGCCGGAGAAGTCGGAGATGGTGCCTACGTCCTTGAAGACCTCCCGAAGACCTTCCTCCAGGAACCACTGGTAGGAGTCCTTCTGGATCTTCAGCATGTTGGGGATCTCCAGGATCTCCTCATACTTCGCGTAAGATTTACGCATGGTCTTGCCGAACATTACGTCCTTGACCATTGCCATATGGATCATCACAGCCTTTCTTACGAATTGTGTGTTGCTTACTTGATACGCTTGGGTGGGTTGTCAATTTTTCCTAACTTTCTACTTGACAGCCGCCCCAGCCTGTGATAAAATGACCATGTTAGGAAGGAATGCCGCAGATGGGCATACTATCACAGTATGGATAATCATTGTATCATACCCCAGCAAATTTGTCAATCAGAATAATCCACAATTCCCGAGGCTTTCGCCTCGTTTTTTTGCGCCTTTTCGGCAATTTTCCCCCTTATCCCCCTGTAGGGGAGGGGCAATGCCCCTCCCGCGGGCGGGCCACTGGCCCGCCCCTACAATAGGAATGTCCCCCTTGGCGAATGTAGGGGGACGGGTTCCCCGTCCCGGTGATGCGGAACGCATCGCAATGTAGGGCGAGGTCATGACCCCGCCGATGCACCCGCAGCAAAGGAAATGTACCGAACAACGCAGTCAGCCAACAGAAACCTTGTCATTGCGAGCCGCATGCGGCGTGGCAATCTCGCGGTACAGTGCTGCATCTATTGATAGCTTTCGGCGAATCTGTACTGCCTGCACGAGATTGCCACGGCCTGCGGCCTCGCAATGACATATTGATTGGAAGCTGGCTACGGTATTTTTGACCGCTCAATCCCGTCAGCTGGTCGGCGGGGTCATGACCCCGCCCTACGGGCAAACCAACGCCCCCCGGTCTCCCGGAGGGCGTGTCATGTTTTCTATGGGATAAACTAATGTTTAATCTGATATTGTTACAACAAGTTCTTCTTCAAGATTGCGGGAGGTAACTCCGATCGTGAATGTTTCCAGATAAGAAAACGCGCCAAAATATGCTTCCAATTTTTTCGCAGAAAGAGTTGCTGTTGAAAAATATTCCTCTAATGTTTTGTCTCGAAAAATATAGACATTGACTTCTGCATTTTCGGGGATATCCTCAGCATAGACAATTATTTTCGTGGAATTTGTTCGCACAAGTTGTGAATACTGCATTTCATTGCTATCAGGAGAAATTATGAGATCAACTTCTCCATTAGTAAGTACATGTGCTTCTGCGTCAGGATATGTCCCAACAATGACGGTTGTTTCTGTTGGAACCGTATCCGTACCAGCATCTTTTTCACATGAGGCACAAAAAATGGAGAGAAGCAAAATAAACAGGAATAATATAGATTTCTTCATAGAAAACAACCTTTCTGCTGAATATTACTGTAATTAAAATCAGCACATGGGGTCCACCTGTATATTTATTTTAATTTACGGTTTATATTTTGTCAACATTGCTTATAATAAAAGCATTGACACGCATTTATCCATAGTGGCACAAAATCGCGCCCCCCCCGGTCCCCCGGAGGGCGTGTCTTGTTATTGGAAGAGATTGTTGACTGTCGCTTGAGGAATCAAGTCCTCGCCGCCCTGTTTGCCGATCTTATGGGCTTCGTAATGGCCAGCTGTCACATTATATCGGGTTTCCTTCCGAATCTACGAAATCGATTGTCGCAGACCCCATCATTCCATCTATTCCCAGCTGAGAGAGGGAGAGAATGACCGGGAACTGACTCGGTGCAAAGTCGATCTGCTTTGTCACATTTCCGTCGGCATTTCTGGACACCACACCCCGGCATTCCGGGTCATTTACCAGAAACACATCCTCCGCCATCCATACCACATGGACGATATCCGGAGCATATGCCATGGGATCATAAATATTCTTGATCCGAAGCCCACCGTTTTTCAGCATCCGGCAGCCCACCGCTCGGTAAAAAACCGTATCCTCTTTCTGAATGGTAAACCAAAGCAGGACTTCCCTGTCCCGGTTGTATTCACCGATGCAGGAAAACACAGCGCTGCCTTCTCCAACAAGGTCCAATTCCTTTCTGAGCATAGGAATGATGCCCTCACGGCCCTTTACATACAGGGATTGTGATACAAAATACGCGGACCCTGCCAACAGCAGAATAAGGACGATTGCTATAAGGATACGCAATTTTTTCATTTTTACTCCAAGTGCCGCAAAGAGTTTGTCTCGTGTTGCTGGATCGTATCGCTTTTTACTGAGCATTTACTACATAGTCCACATCGATAGAAATGCTTTCATCGCTATGTGCTGGTGCAATAGAACCTACAAAATAATAAACATCAAATGTCCACTCGGCAACAGCTTTTGCTTGCTGATTGGCAGTTTGTGTCGAATCTATGGTAGACATGCTGGATTGAATAGTAAGATTATGTTCACTATCATACAGTTCTTCATCATCCATCTTTGCCCCAACAGCTCTAACATATTGGTCAGTTATGTTACGATTGGACACTTGACTTCCGGTATATGTAATAGTGTCAAATACAGCTAGAATTTGACTAGCTGACGTATAGCCAGTCATGTTAATAATAAGGTCAATTATTCCCCTGATATCTCCTGCCAACAATCCAGACGAATTTCCTGATAATGTAATATCATCCGTGAATGCTGTATTGATGCCGCAGCCCATTGCCCCGGTTACATTCTTGTATCTGATTGCATTGTGCCAATCTTCATTCAAGTCACCATCTACATTTACAGCCTCTATGACCTTAAATGTACTATATATGTCAGCACTGCCAGCTTTACCGACATCAACTACATTAAATGTCACTTTGGGATAGGATCTATATATGACCGTTTGGCCACTGTCTGTTGTAACTGTGGTCGTATAAATATCGCCATATGTTGATTTGTTGTTAATGCTATAAGGCTCAATTTCGGCCAATTCGCTTAAAATATATTGCAAATCTGGACTTTGCGCTATTTCTTCTTGAGTATAAGAATCCAGAGGGCGAACTTCATGTGTAACCGTAGCAGTATTGTTCAAAACCTGCTTTATGAGTTCGTCTTCTGTCAATTGGGTCGTTTCAGAAGCAAATACAGTACACGGAATCGAGCAAAACACAATCATGATCATCAGCAAAGATACAAGCTTTTTCATCGAAAAATCTCCTCTCACATTGAATTATGATGGAACTATATGTATTGCAGGCATTTTTCAAACACATCCTTAGGGTGCGATAATCAGCCCATGGGAATCACCTTCTTGTCTTTTTCTTTATTTTAGCTTACAAAAGTAAAAATGTCACCATTACCTTTGTAACAAATATATTGCAAAATATTTATATATATGATACAAAATATATGAGGTGATTCTATGGCGGCGGACAACGGACAAAACAGCTTCCGCAGGGGAGTTATGTCCCTGGTGCTCCTTTCCCTTTTGAAGCGGGAGGATATGTACGGCTATCAGCTTGTACAGGAAACAGAGAAGTCCAGCGGCGGGCGGCTGACCACCCAGGAGGGATCGCTGTATCCCGTGCTGTACAAGCTCCTGGATCAGGGGCTGATCTCTGACAAAAAAGTGCTGGTAGGCAAGCGGATGACCCGCGTGTATTACCACTTGGAGCCCAGGGGCGAAGAACGGTTACAGGAACTGATCCGGGAATACGAAGAAGTGACACAGGGCGTTTTCCAGATCATCAAAGGAGGTGGGCAGGATGGCTAACGCAGATGTACAGCGGTATCTCCATGAGATAAAAAAGGACATCCCCTGTGCCGGAAAGCGGAAGCGGGATATCCTGAATAGGATCAATGAGATTATCGGTGGATACTTGGAAGAAAATGCTGATCCCAACTATAACGAACTAACCGCCAGATTCGGTACGCCTAAGCAGATTATTACCTCCTGCTTGGATGAGATGGACACAGGCGAGCTGATCAAAAGGCTGAAAATCAAGTGGAAGATCGTTAGGATCGTAGCTGCCGCGGCGGTAGCCGTAGTCGTGCTGTGGGGCGCGGTGGTTTCCATCATCTATATTGAGAACAAGAAATATGAGGATGGATATTACACAGAGCAAGTCATTGTGCTGGAGCCGAAAACGATCTCAGGCGGGGAATAAACAATGAAAAGAACATTATGCGGAATCATTGCTATCATTATGATGTTATCTACGCTTCCGTTCCCTTGCCTTGCGGAGGACTCCGCAAGCGAGGATATTGTAACTTACTACGAGGACGGAAGCTATACCATTGAGTGCATCTACGAAATGCAATCCAGAAGCACCGGTACAAAAACCGGCGTAAAGGAAAAAACACACTATAGCAGCAGTGGTCAAGCCTGCTGGAAACTGGTGGTAAACGGAACCTTTACCTATGCAAACGGCGTTCCAATCTGCCGTTCCTCTACTTGCAGCGTGACCATTTATGACAGCGCATGGTATACCATTTCCAAGAGTGCCAGCAAAAATGGCGCAAGCGCAATTGCGTATGTGACGATGGGCCAAAATGTTTTGGGTGTTACCGTGAAAGAAGTATCTACAACAGTAACCCTCACCTGTGACGGCAACGGCAATCTGAGCTGAATACACAAAACACACGCCCCCCGGTCTCCCGGAGGGCGTATCGCATATTCTCTTACAGCGCGCTGTAGCCGAAGCTGTTCACCAGCGCGTCGATCTTCTTCCCCGCCTTGCAGTAGGGGCATTCCCGGTAGTCGTAGCTCTCGTAGTCAGGCAGATCCGCCACGGAGTAGACGGAACGGACAGGATACCCCGCCACCTCGTCCACGGCCCGGTAGATGGCGGCAACGCCCGCCACATGGCCGCCGTAATAATGGATGGCCTCGATGGAGCGGTTGGCGGTAAAGCCGGTGGTGACGGAAGCCATCAGCACCAGCACATGCTTGCCGGTGATCATGGGCTTGATGTTGTCCCGGAAGATGATCTGGGAATTGGCGTTGTACTCAGGCTCCACAACGTAGATGGTCTGGTGCTGGTTGATGGTGCAGAAGCCGGTCTTGGTCAGCTCCTCAGCAACGCAGGTACCCAGGACGGCGGTGCCATCCAGACACAAAATGGTATCCACGGGGGTATCATTGATAAAATGAGACACCAGCTCATAGGCACTGTCCTTTGCCTCGCTCAGACGGGTCTTCTGATAGGTGATGTCAATGTAATAATTGATATGGGAATGGTTGGTAGCGAAATGGCCCCGGGCCAGACGAAGGGGGACTTTACCCCGGCGGACGGGCAGATGAGTCAGAGCGATCATGGTATGTACCTCCATTTTCTAATATTAACGAAAAAAGAAAAGGCGTTTTTAGGTTCCGGCAGAGCGTTTTCGCCGGACATCTGAAAAACGCTTTTTTTGATTATATCCCGGATGCCAAAAAAAGGCAAGCAAAACGAGCCGTCCTGCCTGCCAAAATTTACCGTCCGAACTTGTTGAAGTTGCGCAAACGCAGCTCCTTTTCCTGCCTGTGGAACTGGCTTCCGATGATCTTGCATATCTTCCCGGTGCGGATCATCCAGTGGACCTTCCCGAAGCTGGCCCACATCACATCGTCGGTCTCCCCCGGGAGCAGCCGCACGTCCTTCAGGCGGATCTGCCGCTTCAGGCAGTAGTGGTCATAAAAAATGTTCCGCTCCATATCGGTATCCAGCAGCTCAAACTCGTCCTCCTCCGCCCGGATGCCCGTTTCCTCAAAAAGCTCCCGGGCGATAGCCTGGCGGCTGGTCTCCCCCGCCTGAGCAGCACCGCCGGAATTTTCCCAGGTGCCGGCGAAGCTCTTGCCCGGCGCGCGCCGGGTCAGCAGCAGGTGGCCCCAGCCGTCGTAGACCCAAACACAGACCACAAGCCCATATTCCCCCGGCCCCCAGGGCGTTCCCCGCCGGTGGACCCGCCCGGTAAGCTGCCGGTTCTCGTCATATATGTCATTCCACTCGTCCACGATCTTCACCGCACCCACCTCCGTTTCCAAATCTTTACATATCATACCATCGTTCACAGAAAAAGGCAAGACGCATACAGGGAATTACGAAATAATAAACAGAAACAAACCTGAAAACCCGCCCACCTTTGTTTGCACAGAACGAGGGCGGCAATTATATGGATGCGGGATTCGATCAGATTAAGGTGTCGTCCCCGTCAAGCCAGGGACGAGCAAGGCTCCACTGGAGCCTTGTATTTAGATGGGTCCGAATCCAACATCCTGTTAAAACAAAAAACACCATCCTAACGGATGGTGTTTTTTGTTTTGGCAGAGGATGAGGGATTCGAACCCCCGCAAACGGAGTCAGAGTCCGGTGTGCTACCGTTACACAAATCCTCTATTTGGAACGGTTATATTATATGCAATTTTTTGCAAAAGTCAAGCACCGATTACCAGATTTCTCAAAATTTTTTAAATTAAAGCCATATTATGCTGTACAATTATGTTATTCCGGCTTCTTCCCCTCTGGAAATGGCCCCAGGATTTCCGGCAGCAATTCCAGTTCCAGCGCATATTGCAGAAGTGCCTTGGACAGAAATTCCCTGTCCACAAATGCTTCCCTGTCGTCAACCCCTTGCACAAAATGCTCGCAGGCGCGGGTATCAGGGTGCTTACGTTTTATTCTTCCGTAAGTACAGTGACCACAATATACGCGAAACAGCTGCCGTTCATTCAGTGTATAATGTTGTAAAAAGTAACGGCAATCTTTGCAGTTTTCCTCCCGCACATAAACCCCTCC
Source organism: Oscillospiraceae bacterium (assembly GCA_017461445.1). Lineage (GTDB taxonomy): Bacteria > Bacillota > Clostridia > Oscillospirales > Oscillospiraceae > Faecousia. The sequence goes on along the minus strand of JAFTXW010000008.1, from coordinate 14,785 downwards.
TGTATTCTGATAGCTTTATATTACTCAATCTTTGAGTAATTGTCAATACTCAATTTATGAGTATGCTATACTATTTTTAATAAAGAAAAGGAGCCGGAATATGGACTACAGAAGAAGGATTCGGGACATTCGGGAGGATCGGGATCTTACCCAGGCTGAAATCGGAAAGCTATTGGACAAGACCCAGCAAGGCTACAACCATATCGAGGCAGGCCGGGCAGAATTAAAGATCGAGGACCTGGTCAAGCTCTGCCGTTTTTACGACCTTTCCGCCGACTATATTATCGGCCTTACCGACAAGCCAAAGTCCTACAAAGCATAAAAAATCCCCTCTCCACCTGGAGAGGGGATCCTTTTCATTCTTCCCAGGGAAACTTCTTCCCGCCCAGCACATCTTCCTTCAAATATCGGAAGGTCTCTTTCTCGCCCTTTTCTGCCAGCATGGTGAGGATATACCCCAGCTGCCGCTTGGTCTCCGGGTGCATCAGATCCTTTTCCCGGCTGCGGTCGAAATAGATCAGGGCCGAATCATCCTTGTAGTCCTTACCCTGGTAGGTCATGCAGGCAGCCCTTCTGTCCATGACCATCTCCACCAGATATTTCCGGGGCATCACCACCGGGGCATACTGCCGGGTCTCCCGGCTCATGTCCGTCCAGTATTCGTAGTGGTGCCGGTTGCGGCCCTTGTGGTGCATCCATGCCTCCGAGTACCCCTTGTCCTCCCGCTCGGCGGCGTTGGGACTGCGGGTACCCTGGTAGTATCTGGCTCCCGCCCGGAACTCCGTGGGGGAATATTTGCTCAGGTCATGGGTCAGGCCCTGCCAGTAAAGCCCCACCCGGAAGCAGCCGCCCCGAACCAGCCAGCGGTGCTTCGTAATGGTCTTAAAATGCTGCCACGCTTTCATCCTGCTGCCTCCTTTTCAGGCTCCCCTCAAGGGGGAGGCTTTTCAGCCTTCCGCCACCACGATCTCGCTGACCTTCAAACCCGGATTCCGGCGGCAGGTGAAGTCGATGGCCCAATAGCTGCTGAACACCAGCAGGCTGCGGCCCCGGTAATCCTCCAGCAGCTCCGCGTCGCTGCCCAGGTTCATGTCGCCGAGGTCGCCGGGATACTCGTCGATAAGCCGGATCTCCTCATAGGGCAGCATCTCCATCCGCAGGTCAACGCCGTACTCGCCCTTCATGCGGTACTGGAACACATCCAGCTGCAGGGTACCGACCACGCCCACGATGACTTCCTCCATACCGGAGTTGGGAAGCTTGAAGATCTGGATGGCACCCTCCTGGGCGATCTGCTCGGTGCCCTTGACGAACTGCTTGCGCTTCATGGAATCCTTGGCAGACACCCGGCAGAAATGCTCGGGCGCAAAGGTGGGAATGCCGGAATACTCGAACTTTTTGCCGGGAACGGTGATGGTATCGCCGATGGCAAAAATACCGGGGTCAAACACGCCGATCACGTCGCCTGCGTAGGCCTCCTCCACGATTTCCCGCTCCGCGGCCATCAGCTGCTGGGGCTGGGAAAGGCGCATTTTCTTCTTGCCCTGGACATGGTAATATTCCGTGTCCCGGGAGAACTTACCGGAGCAGATGCGCATGAAGGCAAGACGGTCCCGGTGGGCCTTGTTCATGTTGGCCTGGATTTTGAAAACAAAGGCGGAAAAATCGGGGCTGAAGGTATCCACCACACCCTCGTTGGAAACCCGGGACAGCGGAGGCGGAGTCAGCTTCAGGAAGTTCTCCAGGAATGGCTCGATGCCGAAGTTGGTCAGAGCGGAGCCGAAGAACACAGGGCTCAGCTGACCGTTCCGCACAGCCTCCATATCCATTTCCCGTCCTGCGGACAGCAGCTCCACATCGTCGATCAGCTGCTGGTGCTTGGCTTCGCTGTCCAGCAGTTCGGCAACCTGGGGATCGTACAGGTCGATTTCCTGCTTATCCGCCCGCTTCTTGCCGGTGTTGCCGGAGAAGAACAGCAGCTGGCCTTGCTCCCGGTCGTAAACGCCCTGGAAATCCTTGCCGGAGCCGATGGGCCAGTTCATGGCGTAGGTCTCAATGCCCAGCTCCCGCTCCACCTCGTCCAGCAGGTCGAAGGGATCCTTGGTCTCCCGGTCCATCTTGTTGACGAAGGTGAAGATGGGGATGTGCCGCATGGCGCAGACCTTAAAGAGCTTGCGGGTCTGGGGCTCGACACCCTTGGCGCCGTCGATGACCATGACGGCGGAATCGGCGGCCATCAGGGTACGGTAGGTATCCTCGGAGAAGTCCTGGTGGCCGGGGGTATCCAGAATATTGATGCAGAAGCCGCCATACTGGAACTGCATGACAGAGGACGTAACGGAAATACCGCGCTGCTTCTCGATCTCCATCCAGTCAGAGGTGGCGGCACGGGAATTTTTCTTGCCCTTGACAACGCCCGCCTGTGCAATGGCACCGCCGTACAGCAGGAATTTTTCGGTCAATGTGGTCTTACCGGCATCAGGGTGCGAAATAATGGCAAACGTCCGCCGCCGGCTGATCTCTTCAACTAAATTAGACATATATTCGTTGCTCCTATAGCGTATTTTCACATAAATCAATTCAGTTTACCACATTTTCCCCATCTTTACAAGAGGTCACAAAAGATTTTCCACGTTTGGTTTATGGGTGGGTTATACACTTCGTAGGGGTGATGCCCACATCTGCCCCCACATAAAGATTCTTAAATTCCTGCAATACTCCGTATTGCGCAGAAGATATTAATATGGTAAAATTAGGATGAAAAACAGAAAGGAGTGACGCAAATGCAAAAAACATTTCCACAAATGACAGATTCCCCCGAAGGGAGAACCATTGCCAACGGTATTTTCTACGATCTTTTCTGCTTTATCGTCGTCCCCTATTTCATGTACTGGATGGTCTGGGGACTAAATGACGACAGAAACACCCTGACTACCATTGAACTGATATACCATGTCATCAATTTCCTAGTGGTAGTCTTCCTGTTCTGGCGTTATCTCGCCGATTCCTTCCTGAACTTCCAAATTCACACAAAGGAATGTCTGATCACCGCCATTATCGGCATCCTGATCATTGGAGGCTGGGCAGTGAGCGTTTTTCTGTTGGGCAACAGTGTGGAAAACAGCCTTGCCAATCTGGCCGCTTTTTCTGCGTTGCCCCTGCCGGAAATGGAGCTTCAGATGCTTGCCAGCGACCAGCTGTATTACAGTCCTCTTTTTGCCACCATCTGCCTGACGCTGTGCGTTCCCGTTATCGTCTGCTGCCTGTACTACGCCACAGGCTTTGCCCCGGTATGCAGCCACAATTCCTGGCTGGCTTATCTTCTGGTGGCTCTAATGGCCGCGCTGCCCCGTCTTATCAGTGCTCTGACCTTCTGGGATCCCTCCGGCGAACTGGTAATTTACCTGTGCCAGCTGCCCATCCACCTTGTGGCCTGCTGGACATACCAGAAAACCGATACGGTTTGGACACCCATCATTACCCTCGCCGCCTGCAATTTGCTTTCCTGCCTGGCTCTGCTTCTTCTTTTCTGACGCAGCACACTGTTACCGTAGGGAAAGGTTTCCACCCCCTTAACCTTTCGCCCCTGAACGCATTCCAAACGGCGCACCCAGTCTACAAGTATGTCATCCCGAACAAGCGCAGCGCGCCGAGGGATCTTCGCGCCGAAGGTCTGCATGGCAGCTCCGATAACTTCGTTCCCCTCCGCTCAGAATGACAGCAGAATACGAAAAACGGCCTCCCGAAAATCCGGGAGGCCTTCTGTATCATGCTTTTCTTTTGGGATAGGGCAAGGCTTTCGGAAAGCCAAAAAGGTAATCGGCAGAAACATCGAAAAAGCGGCAAAGTGCTTTGATATCCCCCATGCTGGGTTCATATTTTCCATGTTCCAGATAGGATGTCTTCCTCTGGGTCATATTGACTTCCCTGCCCAGCTCCGTTTGCTTCAATTCCATTTCATCCCGGAGCAGTTTGATTTTCTCCCCAAAAGTCAGTTCCACAATCGTTTATTCTCCTTCGGTATCGAGGCCCGCAAAGAACTCATCATAACTGCATTTATAAAACTTTCTCAGCTCGATGATAACACTGGCGCGGATATTCAGTTCGCCCGATTCATACTTGGCATAGGTTGTTCTGCCAATATCGCAGCCGCGCCGCTGAAGCTCCGCGCAGAGCTTTTCCTGAGAAAGGCCGCTGCCGTCCCGCAGTCTGCGCAGATTATCGCCCATATTCCGATCGCGTCTGATTTTCTGCTCCATACCCTCACCCCAGCATTTTTTGACCAGTATTGGTTGCAATTTCTGATATTTTATGCTAATATCGCAGGTAATATTGACCGTGATACTGGTCAATATTAATTAGCATAAGGAGAGGCGTATATTACATATGACCAGTGAAGAGAAAAACAGATTGATTTTGCTGCTGGCCTTTGCCGAAACCGATGAAACTTACGGAAAGCTTCTGCAGCAAACGGCGGAAGTGGATGACCTTTATGTGAAGCTGCTTCGGGAGCTCCCAAAAGAACAGGCAGACAATTTGCAAAAAGTCGTCACGGCATACATGAAATTGGCGCGGAACACAGCAGAATTTGCCTGCAGGTATATGATTTTCCCCGGCGAACAAACATAAAAACGGCCTCCCGAATCCTCGGGAGGCCATCTTCATTATGGAATTACGCGATCAGGCCTTACCAGCGCAGCCCAGGACGTTCACCAGCTTGTGGCGAACCAGTTCCTTGATGTTGGCGCGGGCGGGCTTCAGGTACTGGCGGGGATCGAAGTGATCGGGATGCTCGTCGAAGTAAGCGCGAACGGTGCCGGTCATTGCCAGACGCAGGTCGGAGTCGATGTTGATCTTGCAGACGGACAGGCTTGCGGCCTTGCGCAGCTGCTCCTCGGGCACGCCGATGGCGTTGGGCATCTTGCCGCCGTGGGCGTTGACCATCTTAACATACTCCTGGGGAACGGAGGAAGAGCCATGCAGGACGATGGGGAAGCCGGGCAGACGCTTGGTGACCTCTTCCAGAACGTCGAAGCGCAGAGCGGGGGGAACCAGGATGCCCTGCTCGTTCACGGTGCACTGCTCGGGAGTGAACTTGTATGCGCCGTGGGAGGTGCCGATGGCGATAGCCAGGGAGTCACAGCCAGTACGGGTAACAAACTCCTCGACCTCTTCGGGACGGGTGTAGGAAGCAGCCTCAGCGGAAACGTTGACCTCGTCCTCGATACCGGCCAGGGAGCCCAGCTCAGCCTCGACGACAACGCCGTGATCGTGAGCGTACTCAACGACCTTCTTGGTGATCTCGATGTTCTCCTCGAAGGACTTGGAGGAAGCGTCGATCATAACGGAGGTGAAGCCGCCGTCGATGCAGGACTTGCAGGTCTCGAAGCTGTCGCCGTGGTCCAGGTGCAGAGCGATTGGAATTTCGGGGCACTCGATAACAGCGGCCTCGACCAGCTTTACCAGGTAAGTATGGTTGGCGTAAGCGCGGGCACCCTTGGAAACCTGCAGAATGACAGGAGCCTTCTCCTCCTTACAAGCCTCGGTGATACCCTGAACGATTTCCATGTTGTTGACGTTGAAAGCACCGACAGCGTAGCCGCCATTGTAAGCCTTCTTAAACATCTCGGTAGTAGTAACAAGAGCCATTGGAATCAATCCTTTCTTAATTCAGCAGACATATGCCCGCTTGTATTCTTTTCTATTATATCATAATTCCCCTTTATTTCAATATACATTTTTAAAAATAAGAGCTTCCGCTGGAAATAAAATATTGTACATTTTATCTGCGAAATAGCTATTTACGTTTTGCGGAAAATATCGTATAATCTATATATGAGCCTTTAATCAAATCAACATAAGGAGTGTTTTCACATGAATATGTCCCCTCTGCAGCTGGCAAGATACCAGTATGAACCCAAGCTCCCGGGAATGCTCAGAAACGGCATTTCTGAGATCTGCGTAAAAAACGGCAGTGCCACCGAAAGCGTCGCGGATCAGGAAAAGATCCAGGCCCTGTTCCCCAACACCTACGGCAAGAATGAGATCACCTTTGAAAAGGGTCAGAACACCTCCGAGGCCAAGAAGCAGGTCGTCGGCGTGATCCTCTCCGGCGGCCAGGCCCCCGGCGGACACAACGTTGTCTGCGGCCTGTACGACGCTCTGAAGGCCACCGATAAGGAAAATGTCCTGTACGGCTTCAAGGGCGGCCCCAGCGGCCTTCTGGACGATGACTATCTGATCTTCGACGACGAATACATCAACCAGTTCCGCAACACCGGCGGCTTTGACATCATCGGCTCCGGCAGAACCAAGCTGGAGACTGAGGAGCAGTTCGCCATCGTTGCCGAGACCTGCAAGAAGCACGGTGTCACCGCTCTGGTCATCATCGGCGGCGACGACTCCAACACCAACGCAGCCGTTCTGGCTGAGTATTTTGCCGCCCACAACACCGGCGTTCAGGTCATCGGCTGCCCCAAGACCATCGACGGCGACCTGAAGAACGAGGACATCGAGTGCTCCTTCGGCTTCGACACCGCCACCAAGACCTACTCCGAGATCATCGGCAACATCCAGCGTGACGCCAACTCCGCCAAGAAGTATTGGCACTTCATCAAGGTCATGGGCCGTTCCGCTTCCCATGTGGCCCTGGAGTGCGCCCTGGAGACCCAGCCCAACATCTGCCTGATCGGTGAGGAAGTTGCCGCCAAGAAAATGTCCCTGGCCCAGATCGCCGACTATATCGCCGACTCCGTGGCAAACCGTGCCGCCAAGGGCTGGAACTTCGGCGTTGCCATCATCCCCGAGGGCATCGTGGAGTTCGTCCCCGAGTTCTCCGTGCTGATCGCCGAGATCAACGAGCTGCTGGCCGGTGAAAAGACCGACGCCTTCAACGCCCTGCCCACCTGGCAGGAAAAGTATGCCTTCATCGAGGCTGGCCTGACCAAGGAGTCCATGGCTGTCTTCGCCATCCTGCCCGAGAACATCCAGCAGCAGCTGTTCCTGGAGCGCGATCCCCACGGCAACGTTCAGGTCTCCCTGATCGAGTCCGAGAAGCTGTTCTCCGCTCTGGTCAAGGACAACCTGGCAGCCCGGAAGGCCGCAGGCACCTACAAGGGCAAGTTCTCCCCCCTGCATCACTTCCTGGGCTACGAAGGCCGCTGCGCATTCCCCTCCAACTTCGATGCCGACTACTGCTACTCCCTGGGCTACAACGCCTTCATGCTGATCCAGTATGGCTACACCGGCTACCTGTCCAAGGTCTCCAACCTGTCCAAGCCCGCCGAGGAGTGGGTCGCAGGCGGTATGCCCATCACCAAGATGATGAACATCGAGAGAAGAAACGGCCAGGACAAGCCCGTTATCCGCAAGGCCCTGGTGGAGCTGGAGGGTGCCCCCTTCAAGTTCTTCGCTGAGCATCGCGCCCAGTGGGCCACCGAAACCTGCTTCGTCTACCCCGGTGCCATCCAGTATTTCGGACCCACCGAGGTCTGCGACCTGACCACCCGCACCCTGGCCCTGGAAAAGGCCTGATCCCCAAAAACACGCGCCTGCCCCACCCGGGACAGGCGCGTTTTTCCATACTCCCCCGCTTGGGCCCGCGTCCACTCTTTTACACGTTCAGTATGAAACCGGGAGGGCCAAGCCCTCCCGGTCATTTTATTGGGTTATCCCTTTTTCTCTGCCCTGGCAGGTGAAGAGGATGACCTGTTTTTCTTTGGCCATTTCCCCAAGGACTTCCAACGCAGCCCTCAATCGGTCGTCGTCGAAGCGTACCAGGGCGTCGTCCAGTACCAGGGGGGCATTGGGGGTCAGCTCCTCCGCTACGGCGAGGCGCAGGGCCAGGTACAGCTGGTCTATGGTGCCGTCGCTGCGCCACAGGGCCTCCCGGAGGATGCCCTCCTCCCCCGCCCCGGCGTGAAGGGAAAGATCCTCCCCCAAGGTCAGCCGGTCGTACCGTCCCCGGGTCAGCCGCTTCAAAAGCTCCTGGGCCCGCCGGGAAATCCGCGGGGCAAACCGCCGCTGCAATTCCTTCTTCGCCTGTCCCAGGGTGTCCAACGCCAGGGTCAGAGCCTCATAGGTCTGCTCCAATCTCTGAATACGCCCGTTCACCCGCAGAAGCTCCTTTTCCAGATTCCCGGCATCCCCCAGGGCATCCATCCGGCCCCGGTACTGGCCAATGCGGCCTAAAAGCCGCTGCTGCTCCGCCAGAGCATCGGAGACCAGCCGGGCGGTATCGGTATTGGAATAGGTCAGTTCATCAGGAAAGGCGGGCTTTTCTACGGCCTTTGCCATAGATTGGAGGGTTTTCAGGAATTTTTCCGCCCGCTGGGCCTCCCGGCAGGCGGCATAGTAGTCCTCCCACTTGTCCATCATCTGCTGCCATATGGCGGTCACCGTCTCCGGGTCCTGCTCGCCGCAGAGGGAAGCCCGCTGCTTTTTCAGGAAGGTCATACGGATATCCAGGTCGCCCCGGCTGACCCGGTGGTCCAGCAGCGCGGCCTCGTAGGCCTTCCGGTCCTGCCGCCAGCTGTCCAAAGCCGCTTCCCAGTCCGCCGGGTCGGGAGAGCCGTATTTTTCTTCCAGTGCCTTCCCCTCCCGCCGGAGGGCATTTTTCCGCCCAAAGCCGAAGATCAGCAGCAAAACAGCAGCAAATACGGCAGTTCCGCCGAAGAGGTATTCCTTCATCACAAGCAATGCGATCCCACCGATCAGGCACAAAGCCGCCAGCAAAAAGAAGGGCAGCTGGGGTCTGGCGGTGCGGACATGGACAAGACGCGCCGCGTCCTGCCGCAGCATCTCGGCCCCGTGCTCCATGTCCATATTCCCGAAGGGCGCGGGCGGTTCCGGGGGCTGGGGCGCGTCGGGCAGCAGCTCGTCCTCCATCCGGGCGGCGTTCCACTGCTCCCGGAAAGCCCGCAGCTCTTTCAGCTTCCGCTCCGTTTCCTCCCGGGTGGGGAGCTTGGCACAGGCAGCTTCGGTTTCCGCCAAATGGGCCTCCGCCTGCTCCCAGCTTTCCCGGGACTCTGCCACCCGCTGGGCATCGTCCTCGGCGGCAGCATAGTCCAGGGCGGTCCTGTGGTTTTCCAGCTGCCGCAGCCAGCCGTTCACCTCGCCCAGGCGGGCTTTCAGCTTTCTGGACTGGGTTTCCAAATCACCCAGTTCCAGAAGCTTCCCTTCCAGTGCGGCCCGCTCCTCCTCCGCCTGGGGGATCAGGCCGGAGCGGTTGTAGCGGCAGCGGTTTTTCAGTTCCCGGAGTTCCCGGGCCAGCCGCTCCCCGTCGCCGCTTTCATCCCCAGTGGTCACCAGATCGTTGAGCCGGCGGCGCAGGGCATCATCCTGGGTCACGGGCATATCCGTTAATTTAATGAAGCCCGCCCGGCGGAACACGCTCTGCTCCACCCCCAGAAGGGTCTGGCCGCAGTTTTGGGCGGTCAGCTCGGGCACATCCAGACCTGTCGCCGTTTCATAGGCCCGGAAGTCCCCCATAGGGATGCGGCCCCTGGTCTTTCGCTCGATGGTAATGTCCCGGCCGTTCCAGTTCAGGTCGATGCGGCCCGCCATGGGGCTGCCAGACCAGGGAGCATACCGCTCCTTGTCAGCCAGGGAGGTTTTGGTGGATTTGGCCCGGGTATCCAGGCCATAGAGCATGGCGATCAAAAAAGCGCACCAGGTGCTCTTGCCCCACTCGTTGGGAGCCTGGAGGATGTTCAGCCCCGGCTCCAGGGTCAGGGTCTCATGCTCCAGCTTGCCGAAGGTGGCCGTCATTTTGTAAATTCTCACGGCAGCCGCACCTCCTTCCCGTCCAGAAGCTTCCGGGAAATTTCCGCCGCCAAAAGGGCGGTGTCATTCTGCGCCGCCGCTTCCTTCAGCAGGCGGAAATAGGTGCCCCGGAGGGTATCTTCCTGCGCGTCCGCCCACAGGTCTATAGGCGGCTCCGTCTCGTCCCGCAGTTCCAGATTGGGGAAGCGGGCAAATTCGCTACGCAACGCCAAGATATCCACCGCACCCCGTCCTGTCAGGGTGACCCGGTAAAAATCATGGCTTCCCGCAGCGGGCAGCACCGCGTCCAGAGTCTGGGTGCCGATGTCCAGGGTCAGGTCAAAAAAGCAGACCGTATCCAGGGGTACCGCCTGAATTTCGGCGGTCTCCCCCAGGGTCACGATGCACACGCCCTTTTCCCCTGTCTCGTCCCAGCCCCGGCCCATGGGGCTCCCCGGCCAGGCGCAGAGGGCGGAACCGGCCCGGAAGGCCCCCGCCTTGTGGATATGGCCCAGGGCCAGATAGTCCAGACCTGAATCCCGGACCTGGGCCGCCGTCACAGGGCAGTAGGGAGACTTCGTGGAGGTGGGATCGCCATGGAGAACGGCAACGCAGTACCGCTCCTCCCCCTCCGCCCGGAAGCTTTCCAGCAAGGCCGGGCAGTCCATGCTTTGGTAGCCCGCGCCGTAGACCCGGCAATGCAGCTCCGGAACAGTCACGGATTCCAGTCCGCCGGTAAAAACGCGCACATTCTCCGGCCAGCTTTCTTCCAGCCAGGGAGAGCCGGGGGCGCAGAAATCATGGTTCCCCGGGGCGATGAACACGGGCACAGCGCAGGCAGCCAGGGCCTTTTTCACCCCCTCCACCGTAGCCCGGCTGGGGGTTCCGTCAAAAACATCTCCCGCCAGCAGCACCAGGTCGCAGCATTCCTGGCGGCAGACCTCCGCGATCTTTCCCGGCAGCTGCCGCTGGATGCTTTTCAGCAGCTCCCGCTGTTCAGGCGGGAAGGACGCAAAGGGCGAATCCAGGTGCCAGTCGGCGGTGTGGAGAATTTTCAGTCCCATTCGTCAACTCTTTCCGCCTTGCGGCATTTTCCTGTGGCAGTGTCGATGGTAAACAGCACTGCCTCCAGCTTGGTGGGGCCCTCGGCCCAGCGGTAACGCTCCGTCAGGTCGCCCCGGAATTTGGCGATGGACAAATCCGGGCGAATGCCCAGGATGGAATTTTTCGGCCCGGTCATGCCCAGGTCGGTGACGTAGCCCGTTCCTTTGGGCAGAATTTGGGCATCTGCCGTAGGCACATGAGTGTGGGTGCCCCAGACCGCGCTGACCCGGCCGTCCAGCAGATAGCCCATAGCCAGCTTTTCGGAGGTAGCCTCCGCGTGAATCTCCACAAGAATGATCTTCGCGGTGATCTCCTTTAAAATTTTATCGATCATCAGGAAGGGATTGTCCGGGCCGTAGTCCATATTGCAGCGGCCGATGAGGTCAATGACTGCCACATCTCCTGCCTTTGTCTCGAAAATCTGCCAGCCACGGCCGGGAACCTGGGGGGCATAGTTGGCGGGACGGATGATCTGGGGGCAGTCGTCCATGTAGTCGGTAATTTCCCGCTTGCCCCAGGTGTGGTTGCCCATGGTGATGCAGTCGGCCCCGGCATCCAGAATGTCCTCCGCCTGATTGGGGGTGATGCCCACCACCGCCGCGTTCTCGCCGTTGACCACCACAAAGTCCGCTCCCGTCTTCCGCTTCAGCTGCCGCAGGTTCCGGCGGATCCGCTCCATTCCGGGGTTGCCCACCACATCGCCTACGGCCAAAACCTTAAAATCCATAAGCAAAGTCTCCTTATCAAACATTTTTTCTATTATATAACAGAATTCCCATTTTCGCAAGAGTTAGCCTACCGGAGGGAGTAGTTACGGAAAATTATCGTTTATCGCACTGTTTACGAAATATACCGTAGGGGAGGGTCATGACCCTCCCGGTGATTTTGCCTCAAAAGGCAAAATCACATCGCCGCAGGCGAAAAAATGATTTGTTTCCCTTCGGGAAATCCAAAAATCCTGACGGATTTTTGGCGGGAGGGTCAAGACCCTCCCCTACAATACAGCAAGTCGCAAAACAACAATTTATGTATTCAAACAGCAAGCCCGCGCCTGAGCGGCGCGGGCGTTGGATCATCTGACTGACTTGGCATACTCCGTGGGGGTGATGCCGAATTTTTCTTTGAACTGGCGGGAGAAGTGGTGGACGGTGGAATATTGGAGGGCGGCAGCAATCTCGGTGAAATTCAGATTGTTTTCCCGGATCATCTGCTTACTTTCCTGCAGCTTGATACGGCGGATGTATTCGCCGGGGGAAATTTGCAGATTCTTGTGGAACAGGGCCGTCAGATAGCTGGGGCTCACGTCCACCTGCCGGGCCACCAGCGGAACCGACAGCTTTTCCCGGATATGGGTGCTGATATACTGCTGGGCCTGGCGGATAATCTCATTCTCGCTGTGGACCGCGTTGGAGGTCTGGATCTTTCCTCCCCGGGGGGCAGCCTCCTCCCGCAGCAGCAGGAGCAGCAGCAGGTTCAGCTGGGAGAGGATCACATCGCCGGAGAACCGGTCCATTCGTTCCTGCTCCCGCAGCATCTTCTGCAGGAGGGTGACGGTATGCTGGGGGGCAGTGAATTTCCGGTTGATAAGCGGGGTCAGGTCGCCGCCTTTCAGATCAAAGGTGATGGTCACATACCGGGGGGCAACGCCGATATCCGCATAGTGCATGTGCCACTGATCCGAGCCATAGATCACCAGATCCCCCTGCTTCAGGAGGGTATCCTGGCCCTCCACCACGGAATGGAGCGCGCCCTGATCCACATAGGTCAGCTCCCAAATAGGGTGGGACTCGCCGGAAAACAGGAAGCCCTGCTCCTTTTCCTGATAGAAAAAGGTATAAATACCGCTGACCTGCAGGCCCTGATCCAGACGCATACTGTCCGAAGGCCGGGTGCCCACGGCTTCCGGCGGAGTGGAGGCAAACATCTGTACCGCCGCCTCACCCATGAAGGGCTCCAGGCTGAAAAAAACATCTGTTTTGATACAGGCCGATTTATCCAGATAGAAAAACTGGTAGTTTTCTCCGTCCAGGCTGGCGGACAGGACCGCCTTGCCCCGGGAGCAGTTCAGCCGTATCTCGGAGGTCGCCCGGTAGACAACAGCCGTCTCCCGGTTCAGCTCCACCAGGAGCCCCGGGTCTTTTTCGGTATTTTTTACTGCCTGGGGACGCTCGGAAAGGACGGTTCCGAAATTTTGAAAGGTCACGGCATTCAGATTCCGAATCATGGCGGCAGCCTCCGTAAAATGAAAAATAGGGTCACGGATGTGACCCTATTATCATAGCAGATACAGTCGAAAATGGCAAACCATTTCTTAATTAATTACCGCTGATATTCAAATTCCAGATCGTAGATATCCACGGTGTCGCCGTCCTGGATGCCCAGCTCCTCCAGACGCTGGAACAGGCCTACCTTGCGGAGCTGCATATCGAAGTGGTTCCGGGATTCGTAATCGTCGAAGTTGATGTTCTGCACCATCCGTTCCAGCCAGGTTCCGGTGATGAGCCAGGTGTTGCCGTAGTGCTCGATCTCGAAGGCACTGGGGTCCGCGGGAGCCTCGATGACCTCCACATACTCCGGCTCGTAAATGGTGACGGGGGGCAGGGTGCGCAGCTTCTCGGCAACCACGCGCATCAGGTTCCGGGTGCCCTGGGTGGTGCCCGCGCTGATCTCGTACAGCTCGCAGCCGGCCTCCTCCACAGCGGCGCGCAGCCGCTCCAGATTGTCGGATTCGGGCATCAGCAGGTCCACCTTGTTGGCGGCAACGATCATGGGGCGGTCGCCCAGGTCGATGCTGTAGTTGTGGAGCTCCTCGCAGATGGCGTGGAAATCCTCCACAGGGTCCCGGCCCTCGCTGCCGGACACGTCCACCACATGGACCAGCAGACGGCAGCGGTCGATATGCCGCAGGAAGTCATGGCCCAGGCCCGCGCCCTCTGCCGCGCCCTCGATGATGCCGGGGATATCCGCCATGACGAAGGACACGCCCTCGTCAACATAGATAACGCCCAGGTTGGGGAACAGGGTGGTGAAGTGGTAGTTGGCGATCTTGGGACGGGCGTTGGAGGTAACGCTTAAGAGCGTGGACTTGCCAACGTTGGGGAAGCCCACCAGGCCCACGTCGGCCAGCAGCTTCAGCTCCAGAATGATGTCCCGCTCCTGGCCCTTCAGGCCCGCCTTGGCGAACCGGGGAACCTGCCGGGTGGGGGTGGCATAGTGGGCATTGCCCCAGCCGCCGCGGCCGCCCTTGGCGATGATGAAGTCCTCGCCGGTGGACATATCCACGATGATCTGGTTGGTCTCCACATCCCGGACAACGGTGCCACGGGGCACTTCGATAATCAGGTTCTCGCCCCGCTTTCCGGCCATCTTCCGGCCCAGGCCGTTGACGCCTGCCTGGGCGGTATACTTGCGCTTATAGCGGAAATCCAGCAGGGTAGACATATTGTCGTTGACCCGCAGGATGACGCTGCCGCCATGGCCGCCGTCGCCGCCGTCAGGGCCACCGGAGGCCACATATTTTTCACGATGGAAGGCCACCGCGCCGTCGCCGCCGCGGCCGCCAATGACCGTGATCCTTACTTTATCTACAAACATTTAAAATCCTCCTCACGTCGGGATCAATTGAAAATGGAAAATGGAAAATTGAAAATTTATAGATTCCACTCGTGACTTCAGTATAAACCATTTCCGCAGGAAAAACCACAATTTTCAACTTTCAATTTTCAATTTTACATTAAAAAAGCTGCCGCATACTGGTGCGGCAGCTTTTTTAAACTACATTACTGCTCAGCGTAAACGGAGCACTGACGGCGATCCTTGCCCTTGCGCTCGAACTTGACGGTACCGTCAACCAGAGCGAACAGGGTGTCATCCTTGCCGATACCAACGTTGACACCGGGATGGATGTGGGTGCCTCTCT
>JAFTXW010000034.1 GCA_017461445.1 Oscillospiraceae bacterium | reverse complement strand
GCCGTAGGCATCCTGCCGAATCAGAGCAATGGAACAGAAGGTATTGCAGTCCATGCCCAGCAGGCGGATGATCTTCTGCTGGGTCAGCTTCATGGTGGTATCGCCGGCATCGACCCACTCGCCATCTTCACCTTTCTGTTGTAGGGCGAGGGTGCCTTTACCGGAGCGGAGGCGGGTGCGGATCACCTGGTAAGTGGTGCCGCCGACCTCGAAGCAGAAGGTAATGGAGCCGGACTTGGTTCCATCCCGTACCCAGCCGCCGATATCTTCCTGTCGGGATTGCTCAAACAGACAGTCGGCAAGGGCATCCATAAACAGGGAGGACTTACCAACGCCATTGGAACCGTTGACCATTGCCATTCTGACGGGGGCAAAATCAAAGGTCGCATCGGTGTAGCTGCGGTAATTGCGGACGGTGATGGAGATGGGGACGAATGCGCCGGTGTGTTTGCTGGAATTTCTTCCATCGTCGGCCTTTGCCAGAATGGGCCGGGCCAACTCCTGCAGGCGGGTGCTGGTTTCAAAAGGGACTTCGTTCAGATCCAGCCAGCGTTCCAGCGCCTCGGCGGGACCGTCGTGTTCGGTCAGCTGATCGACGGCATCCAATGCCACGATTTCCTCCGGGAGGATTTCGGCAACATAGAATGCACCGGCCTGCATAATGGCCTTTTGCAGTTCTGCCCGGTTGAGGGCCTTGTCCTGTTCAGCGGAGCAGTTGTAACGGACACGAACGACGGCACCCTTGACCTCAATGGGGAACAGGGCCTTGCCGCTGTTGAGGAAGTCGGTGATCTCCTGTGCATTCAGACGGAGGGTGTAGTGCTTGCGTTCGGGGGTGCCGTGGAAGGTGCTTGTGACGGAATCATCGGAAATGGTGTGAATCCAGAAGCCATGCTGGATCCCTTCATCATTGAAGGTCAACTGATTGGGACTGCCGCAGTAGTAAGCGGGGGTGTTGCACAGCAGCTTTTGGGGGTTGTGGATGTGACCGAAGCAGCCGAGGGAAACATTGGCACCGTCGATGGTGTCGGTGGAAATCACCACATCCTGCCCGGCAAGGAAACTCTGCCCGGATTCGGTGGTACAGCCCGTTACGGTGTAATGGGCTGTGAGAATGCTGGGAAGATTGGGGTCAAGCTGGGTCGCAAGGCCCAAAACCAACTGATTGACCAATGCTGTGGCATTCTGGTTTTCGGCTTCCTTATCGGCTCCGGGGAAGAAAGTCCGCAGCCGCCCCCGGTCGAAGCCGGGGACTGCAAGGATTTGGATGCTACCAGCCGGGGTGGAAATCGTGTCCACGGTGGGCTGGGTGTAAATGTGGAGGTTTTTCAGATCCCCGGTGGCTTTCTTGATAACATCGAAAGCACGGGGGTTGTCGTGGTTCTCGGTACCGAACAGCAGGACAACGGCGTGGCTGTGCTGGCACAGGGGCCGCAGGAATCCGCTGATTGCATCGTTTACATCGTCAAGGGCCGTATCTGCCCAGACACGGGAACGGTTGAAAAGGTCACCGGCGATCACGGTAATGTCGGGGGTTACGATCTCGGCTTTCTGGACAATGTCGCTCATGCAGCGGAGGGTGTCCAGCCTGCGGAGGTTCTCGCCGTCTTTCGTGGGGCCGGACAGGTCGCCTAGATGGACGTCGCCGGTATGCAGAACTTTGAAACTCACGATTTTACCTCCTTTTCAACGGTGACGATTGCGGCCGGGGGTGCGTTGTGGTCTGCCTTGACCTCAAAACTCATGGTGACGGTTTCGGGTTCGGCTTCCAGAGGAATACCACGGGCGGCAAGCTGTTCTTTCCAGTATGCTTTTACCGCATCGGAGCAGTGGGCCATGGCATCGGCCCAGGAGGGCCAGCGGCCATGCTCGTCATAGAATTTGTACTGATAGCACAGGCTGTCCCGGTCGTGGGGCCAACCTTCCTCATGCTTCCTGCCGCACATCGGACAGGTGCCGGGTTTGGTCTTGGGAAGAAGCATCATCCCGAAGCGTTCTTGAATGTAACCCATTATCTGCGGCCTCCCTTCATCTTCTGCTGGCACTGGTAGCACATGGGCCGCTTGTACTGGCGCATGGAGAAAGCGATAATATCAGCGGGTGCCCAGGTGGTGTTGTTACGGGTGGTATAGGGCTGGATGATCTGCTTGCACTCGCTGCACACTTCCTGCTGGGTAGTGCGGGGCTGTCCGGGAGGCTGGGGAGGGGGATTATACCCGCCGTAGGTCTGAGGGGGAGCCGCCGGGGGCTGGTTGTATCCGCCGTAGCCCTGGGGGCCATCATCGGGGATATCCATGTAATCGTCATCGAAGTCGGAGGTATCGCTGCCGATGGGGGAATCATCCTCAAAGGTGTCCTCCGGGGCGGCCATGGGTGCGGATGCTTCCGGGAGGGCCTTATTTCCTGCGGCCGGGGCGAACAGCATACCCATGGACTGCATAACATTGGCAGCCATGACTTCCCGGATTTCGGGAGCGTTGAAGTTGGGAACGATGTGGGCGATCACGAAGGGCTTCTGAATGTCCTGCATGGTATAGCTGCCAGCGATACCCAGGGCGGCCCGGACGGCTCGCATGAAGGCTTTGGATTCCACCACGGCGGCCCGGTTGGCAATTACCCGCTTGCGCTGCTTTTCGCTCATATCGTCCAGTTCGGTCACGGCATCGAACTCCTTGGAGGCGGCGATTAGACGGTAGCCGCCGGAGGGTTCGGGAACCCGAAGGGTGACGGTAACCTTGGTGTCATACACATGGGGACAGGTGCCGCAGGGCTGCGCCCGGCCAGTGGCCTTCGCCATATCAATGCACCGCTCGCAGGCCTGGGAGCGCCCGGTGGTGGTGCCTGCAACGCTGATATTGGCAGCGGCGGCCAGCTTCATGCCGCCGACCTTGGTAATGGCGTACTGGCTGCAGGATCGTTCGTAATAGATATCCTTGGACGGTCCCTTGTTGCTCTCGTCCTGCCGGCAATCCAGCGTGACCACATTGACCATGACCCGCTGAAGGTCGCTCTGGGCGGCCATTTTGGTGACCGGCATAAGCACATTGAACACATTCCGGTCAAAAGAATTCAGATCCAGCAGAGTGGTAGTCTGAGGGATCTGATTGGGACGGCCCTGGTTCGGGGCCTGCGGATATTGATTATTCATAGACAACTTCCTTTCAGTATCGGCCTTGACAGGCCAAATTTTATGTGATACCATTGGAAGTGAGGTTAGTATCCAATGGCGTGAGAACGGTTCCCGGTGGTGCGGGGGCCGTTCTTTTTTGCTTTCGCTCCAATAAGGAGCATGTCGTCCACCGTGATTTTGAGGTTACGGAGGAAAGCAATGGATTTGTCAAAATCAGCCTGCTCGGTGGAATCAATGATGCCGTCAAAGGCGATCCGGGACAGTATGTCGGCGATCTTCTGGGCATCCTCCACCATGACCTCCAAACGCATGGCCGACTCTGCAAGGGGTCGGTCTTTTACTTTCTGACCGGAGAACTGCCCGACAGGGCATTGTGAGCAGTAGCGGAACAGAATGTCCGGGGAGCCGTAGGCTTGGGAGTAGCGGATCACATCGGCGGGAGATACGGGAACTTCGCCCCGCTCATGCCTGCCAATGGTCTCCGGGGAGTAATGTACGGCGGTAGCTGCTGTGCCTCTGGAAGCATATCCGGCTTCCAATCTTGCCGATTTCAGCCATTCCAGAGTGCCGGGTTGTACGCTGGTTGCCACATTGTTCACCTTCCGTTCGTGATAAAATTTGATTGTGCCGAGGGG
>JAFTXW010000007.1 GCA_017461445.1 Oscillospiraceae bacterium | reverse complement strand
GGAGCACTGACGGCGATCCTTGCCCTTGCGCTCGAACTTGACGGTACCGTCAACCAGAGCGAACAGGGTGTCATCCTTGCCGATACCAACGTTGACACCGGGATGGATGTGGGTGCCTCTCTGGCGAACCAGAATGTTGCCGGCCAGAACGAACTGACCGTCTGCACGCTTGACGCCCAGTCTCTTGGACTCGGAGTCACGGCCGTTCTTGGTGGAACCGCCGCCCTTATGGTGAGCGAAGAACTGAATACCAATCTTCAGCATGGTGTTACACCTCCAAAACTTCGATATAATCAGGATAATCATCCCGCAGGCTGCACAGGTACAGCATCATTCCGGCAAGAACCGCCTGGACGCTGTCCTCTTCATCGCAGGATACGGGGAGGGTCAGGGTGATACGAGCCTGCTCGTCCTTGACCCGAACCTTGGCCTTCGCGCCGCACACATCATTGATGGTGGCCTCAGCCATGGCAACCGCGGCACTGACGGCAGCACAGACAATGTCGGAGCCTGCCTCAGCGTAGCCGCTGTGACCCGAGATACTGAAACCGGTGATCCGGTCGTTCTCGGTGAAAAATTCGCATCTTGTCATAGTTAAATTACAGAGCGATCTTGGTGATCTCCACCTTGGTGTAAGGCTGACGATGGCCGATCTTCTTCTTCTCGTTCTTCTTAGCCTTGTACTTCAGGACGTGGATCTTCTTGCCCTTGCCATTCTTGACGACCTTAGCCTCGACAGCGGCACCCTCAACAACGGGAGCACCGATCTTGGTGTTTTCGCCATCCAGGACAGCCAGAACCTGGTCGAACTTGACGGTCTCCTCGACCTCAGCACCCAGCTTCTCGATGTACAGGACATCACCCTCGGCAACAGTGTACTGCTTGCCACCGGTCACGATAACTGCTTTCATTTCATTTCACCTACTTTATATTGTGTAGTCTCGCTTTTAAGGCGTGGTGATTGCGCACCAACTTAAGCCCCTTCAATGCGGCTCGACTATTTTAGCATCTCCAAAGGCAAAAGTCAAGGAGATTTTCAAACTTTTTCTTGCGTTTTTTTGTGTATTTTGCTATACTGTCAGGGATAATAAACGGGAATAACGAAATACGAGGTATTTTATGAGATCAAAGACCTGGATCCTCCTTCTGGCACTGCTTCTGATCTTCTGTCTGGGGCTGAGCTTCTTCCTGATGATGCCCGGTGATGATGCCCGGTACGCGGAAATTTACAGCCAGGGAGAGCTGCTGCGGACGGTTGACCTGCTGGTGGAGCAGGAATTTTCCGTAGACACCCCCGGCGGCGGCCACAATGTGGTCACCGTAAAGGACGGAAAGATTGCCGTCACCGAAGCCAACTGTCCTGACCATTACTGCATGGCCCGGGGCTACTGCGCCGGAGGTACCCAAATCGTGTGCCTTCCCAACCAGCTGGTGATCCAATTTACAGGCGAACAGCCGATCGATGCCATTGTCGGCTGAAACCGATAAATTTTTTCAAAAAAGTCTTGACAAATCCCCCGGCCATATGTATAATAATCAAGTGCTTGAGCGCAGGCACTTATGGACGATTAGCTCAGCTGGCTAGAGCATCCGCTTGACGTGCGGAAGGTCATAGGTTCGAGTCCTATATCGTCCACCACTTAAATTTCATACGATGGACGATTAGCTCAGCTGGCTAGAGCATCCGCTTGACGTGCGGAAGGTCATAGGTTCGAGTCCTATATCGTCCACCAGAAAGAAATCCACACCATAAGGTGTGGATTTCTTTTTGGTATGGTATTCAAGATATAGGGCTCGAACCCATTTATACTGATATTCAAATAAAAACTTTAATGCGAGGCATTGAAGTTTTTATTGTCCGGTGGACAGTTGCAGCGACCACTGCGCCCGCAGGCGCGTACAGAGCGCAACCGCCCTAGGGCGGCTCTTAGCGCAGAGTAGTTCAAAAACTGGTCGCCACCATACTTTTTGCGCCCCAAAGGCGCAAAAAGGCAATCGAGTCCTATATCGTCCCCCTGAAATCTCACGATTTCGGGGCTTTTTTGTCATTTTAAAGTTTTCAACTGTTCCAATTCTATTCCGCGCACGCTTCTTCATCCCCAGGGAAGAAAATGCCTGCAGCCTTCCGGGCGGTTTCAATGGTCTCAATGACCGCCAGCATGGTATCCAGTCTTTGATAAATGGCATCATAATCCCCCGCCAGCACCAGCCGGGTCACATTTTGCACTTCATAGAACCAGCGGTCGGGGTTGGGCTGGGCGTTGAAGATCTCATCGGAGGTTCTGGTGACCACCCGCACCTCCCCGATGCCGTTTGCTCCGCCCTTTATGTAGATATAGCCCCGCTCCCCCTCGATTTGGAAAAAGTTCACGCCCCAGGTATCCTTTGCGCCCGCGTTCTGGCTGACAAAGCCATCGTAGCACAGCGTGATCGTCCCGGAGGTATCCGCGAGGCCCGGGTAGAGATTGGGATAGTATACAGCCCGCTCCGGCTTGCCGAACAGGGCAACGTTCAGATATACATTATAAAAATTGATATCCATCAGGCAGCCGCCTGCGTAAGCCGGGTTGAAAATATTGGGCACTTGTCCCGCCAGCACCTGGTCATACCGGCTGGAATACTGGCTGTAATTGGACATGACCAATTTGATCCGCCCGATCCTGGGCAGCTGTTCCTTCAGAATCGCAAGGTTTGGCAGGAACGCAGTGGGAACGGCGTCAATAAGGAACAGTCCCTTTTCCCTGGCGATCCGCACCAGCTCCCGGGCCTGCTCCGCTTTGGTGGTGAAGGTTTTTTCCAGGATCACATGCTTCCCAGCCAGCAGAGCCTGCTTTGCCTGCGGGTAATGGAGCAGGTTCGGCGTGGCGATGTAGACGAAATTCACTTCCCTGTCCGCCAAAAACGCGTCCAGATTCGTATAGACCCTGTCCGCGCCGTAGGCCGCTGCCAGGGCGTTTCCCGTTTCCCGGCTTCTGGAATAGACCGCTGCCAGACGGATGCCGTCCGTCATCCGCACATTATCCAGAATGGCCCGGACGATCATTCCGGAGCCGATGGTGCCAAGTCTGATTTCTTCCATAGACAGTGCCCCCTCATCCGTTCTGCGCCTGCAGGCCTATCTCCGCCAGGTGGCCGATGAGGGCCTTCATCTGGGGAGAGACCCATTTTTCCCGGCGGTAAAGGAGCTGCTTCCATACCGTTACCCGGAAGCCATCCACCTGCAGCCGCTTCAGCCGCCCGGCCCGGACGGCCTCCTCTGTAACATAATCCGGCAGGAAAGAAACGCCCATGTTCTCCTCCACCAGGCCGCAAATCAGATCCGCCCGGGCCGTCTCCAGCACGGGGCGCACCTCCAATGCCCGGTCGGCCAGCAGTTCGTCCATCATGCGGCGGTAGCTCATGCCCTTCTCCGTCAGCAGGAAGGGCTGGCGGATGATCTCGTCAATGGTCACATTCTCCCTGTGGGCCAGCCCATTCCGGGCAGAAACCACAAAATGGGCACCAATGGTTTCCTCGCTGGCGATAACGTAGGCACTGTCGTACACATGGCTGTCCATGGTACAGATCATATCCACCTCATTGTGGTCCAGCATGCGGAACAGCTCCCCGGTGCCCGCGGCGAAGACATTCAGGGAGATGCCGGGATATTTTTCCCGGAAAGTCCCGAAGCCCCGGGCGATCAGGGGCGAACAGAGGGAATCGGCCATGCCGATGCGCACCTCGCCGATGGTTTCCCGGCTTCGGCGGGCATCCAATGTCATCTCCTGGGACAGGTTGCAGATCTTCTGTGCGTAGTGCAGCGCGTCCCGCCCCGCGTCGGTCAGGCTCACGGTGTGACCAATGCGGTCAAAGAGGGGCACCCCCAGTTCCTGCTCCAGCTGGCGGATCTGGAAGGAAATGGTGGGCTGGGAATAACCCATCCGTTCCGCCGCCCGGGTAAAGCTTTTCAGCTCCGCCACTTCGATGAAAATTTTCAGTCCCCGCAGGTCCATATGTACGCCCCATTCTATTTAAATTTTTAATAATGGTCATAAAATCCATTGATTAGACAAATAGTTATTTCTATTATATACTGTCCCCGGAATAAATCAAGAGGTAGAAAAAATGGAAATAGTAATGAAAGTTATTTCGGTCATTTACGGTTTTTTATGGGGTGATTTGTTCACTCTTCCCTTGCCTGAAGGCGGAACTGTGGGCATTTCCCTGCTGGTGCTGCTT
This sequence comes from Oscillospiraceae bacterium, assembly GCA_017461445.1. Taxonomy (GTDB): domain Bacteria; phylum Bacillota; class Clostridia; order Oscillospirales; family Oscillospiraceae; genus Faecousia. The sequence continues at coordinate 191,498 of JAFTXW010000007.1, read as the reverse complement.
CTGGTCCCGGCGGGTATTTTCTTTACGATCCGCACAAAATTCCTGCCCATCCGCCTCTTCCCGGAGATGCTGCGGATCTCCGTCGAAAAGCAGAAGGGCGGAAAATCCGGGGCCCTTTCCGGTATGCAGGCCCTGATCGTGTCCACCGCCACCCGGGTGGGCATGGGCAATATGGTGGGCGTGGTGGCCGCCATTTCCGCCGGCGGCCCCGGTGCGGTGTTCTGGATGTGGGTGACGGCCCTCATCGGCTGTTCCACTGCCTATGTGGAAGCCACCCTGGCCCAGTATTATAAGGAAGCCGACCCCCTTTACGGGGGCTACCGGGGCGGCCCCGCCTACTACATCCACCGCTTTTTCGCCAAGAGCCGCACAGGCAACCGTTACAGTCTCATTGCGGTGCTGTTCGCCCTGTCCGGTCTGCTGTGTTGGTGCGGTGTCAGCCAGGTCATCAGCAACTCCGTTTCCTCCGCCTTCTATAACGCCTTTGAGATCCCGCCCATCGTGTCTACGGTGATCCTGGTTGCGTTGGCTGCCATCGTGGTGCTGCGGAAGAACACCACCGTGAAGGTGCTGGACATCATGGTGCCCGTCATGGCCGCTTTCTATTTTGGCATTGCGGTGTATGTGACCGTCACCAACGCTCAGCTGCTTCCGGATATGTTCCGCCGTATTTTTGAGGAGGCCTTTGGGTTGCGGCAGGTGGCTGCGGGCGGCTTCGGCGCGGCACTGATGAACGGCGTGAAGCGGGGCCTGTTCTCCAACGAAGCCGGTTCCGGCTCCGCCCCCTGCGCCGCCGCTGCCGCAGATGTGAGCCATCCCGCCAAGGCGGGACTGTTCCAGGCATTTGGTGTGTTCATCGATACCATAATCATCTGCTCCTGCACCGCCTTCATCATCCTGTTGGCTCCCGAGGAAAAGCTGGCAGGGCTGGAGGGCATGGCCCTGCTGCAGACCGCCATGGGCCACCACTTTGGCGAGATCGGCGTGGTTTTCACCGCCGCGGTCCTGTGGCTGTTCAGCTTCTCCACCTTTGTTGGCATTTTGTACTACGCACGGGGCAATGTGGCCTACCTGTTCGGGGACAACTGGAAATCCCAGACCGCTTACAAGCTGCTGGCCCTCGTTATGCTGTTCATCGGCGGCCTTGCGGCCTACACCTTTGTGTGGGATCTGGGCGATATCGGCATCGGCCTGATGACCATCTTCAATATGATTGTCCTGCTGCCCATGTCCGGCAAAGCCATCCGGCTTTTAAATGAATATACCGCCCTGCCAAAGGCAGAACGGTAAAATTACGCCCCCTGAGAAAGCGGGATCCTTTCTCAGGGGGCTGTGTTTATTTGGGCACCTCTAATACTATTTTCAGATAGACCCTAGAGGTTGCTATTTCTTTTTGTACAGCACACGAATGGAATTCAGCACGCAAAGCATGGCAACACCGGAATCGGCAAAAACAGCCAGCCACATGGATGCGTGCCCGAACAGGCCCAGTACCATGACGATGGCCTTGACCGTCAGGGCGAAGATCACGTTCTGCCAGGCTATGCCAGCCGTCTCCTTCGCAATGCGCAGGGCCTCTGGCACCGCGCCCACATCGGAGGTCATGAACACCACGTCCGCCGCTTCAATGGCCGCGTCGGCACCACTGCCCATGGCCGCGCCCACATCCGCGCCTGCCAGCACGGGAGCATCGTTGATGCCGTCACCTACAAACATAGCCGCACCCTTGCTTGCCCGGATGGCTTGCAGCTGCTCCAGCTTCTGGTGGGGCAGCAGGCCAGCATGAAGCTCATCGATGCCCACTTCGGCGGCGACGGCTTTGGCGGAATCCTCTGCATCGCCTGTCAGCATTACGGTGGCAATTCCCCGGGTCTTCAGCTGCTCCACGGCGGCCTTTGCGCCGTCCTTGATGGTGTCGGCAATGACGATATAGCCCACAAAGCGGCTGTCTACGGCCACCAGTACCTTGGTGCCGTAAACCTCGCCGATCTGATCCATGGCGATACCGTTTTCCGCCATCAGCCGCTCATTGCCGCAGAGGATGGTTTGGCCATCCACCCCAGCACGGATGCCCCGGCCGGGGATCTCCTCCAGGGAATCGGGCTGGAACAGCTCCATATTCCGCTCCTTGGCGCAGGCAACGATGCTCTGGGCGATGGGGTGGGTGGACTGCTGCTCGCAGCTGGCGCAGAGCTTCAGCACGTCATGGCCCCCGGCCACCTCCTGCACCCGGAAATCGCCCTTCGTAATGGTGCCGGTCTTATCCATGACCACAGCCTTGACGCTGCCCAGAGCCTCCATGGACTGGCCGCCCTTGAAGAGGATTCCCTTCTTACTGCCCGCACCGATGCCCGCGAAGAAGGCCAGGGGCACGCTGAGCACCAGGGCACAGGGGCAGCTCATGACCAGGAAGGTCAGGGCCGTATAGACCCAGTAGCCCCAATCTCCTGTAACGAGGGAGGGCAGAATGGCAGTAGCGGCAGCAACCGCCACCACGACGGGGGTATACACCCGGGCGAAGCGGGTGATGAAACGGTCGATTTTGGGCTTGCTGGCGGCGGCATTTTCCACGCTGTCCAGAATTCGTGTAACCATGGACTCGCTGAGAGGCCTTTCCACACGGATGGTCAGCTGGCCCGTGGTGTTGACGCAGCCGGAGGTGACGCTGTCCCCCTCCGCCACATGGACGGGCACCGGTTCGCCGGTGATGGGGGCAGTATCGATGCGGCTCTCGCCGGTGATGACCACGCCGTCCAGGGGGATCCGGTCGCCGGGACGCACCAGCAGCAGGTGGCCCACCTGGGCATCCTCCGCCGGGATCACCCGGATGCCGTCCTTTTCCACCAGGTTGACCACCTCGGGCCGCAGGTCCACCGCTTTCATAATCTGGCTGCGGCTGCGCTCCACGGCCTTGTGCTCGAAATACTCGCCCACCCGGTAGAACAGCATGACACCCACCGCCTCGGGGAATTCGCCAATGAAGAAGGCACCGATGGTGGCGATGGACATGAGGAAATTCTCGTCGAAAACATGGCCCTTGGTCAGGTTCCGCACCGCAGTCATGACCAATTCCCTACCCAGAATGACGTAGGCCACCAGGCAGACCGCCAAAGTCAGCCATTTCAGGCCCAGATTGTTCAAAATCAGGCCCGCAACGAACAGGCCCGCGCCGACCAGCAGAGGAATCGGGCTTTCGTCCTGCTCCTCCCCATGATCGTGACTGTGATGGGCTTCGTCATGGGAGGTCTCGTGACCGTGATGATGGCCGCAATGGCACTCGTGGTCATGCTCGTGGTGATGGTCGTGACCGCAGCCGCAGTCGTGGTCATGGTGGTGCTCGTGGCCGCAGCCGCAATCGTGGTCGTGCTCATGGACGGTCTCCCGGGGATGGATGGTCACTTCCCCCTCCACCGTCCGGGCGATCTCCACCAGCTCCGGGATCAGGGTATCCGGGTCTTCTGCCGCCAGACGCAGCTGGCGGGTGGCGAAGGTGATGGTGGCCTCCTGCACCTGGGGATGGGCGTTAAATTTGCCTTCGATCTTGGCGGCGCAGTTGGCGCAGTCCAGATTTTCAATGATGTACACTTTTTTCACTGGGATCCCTCCCGAAATTATTTAAACATATGAGCATTCGTTCATGTGTTATAATCAGTATACCGCTATTTCCCTCTGTTGTCAATAGGCTATTACAAAAAACAGCGTCCGAATTCTTCGGACGCTGATCTGTTCACTCCGCCCGGTTTTGGCGGCGGTTCTCCATGTGGCCGGACTGGATCACCGGCGGCTTTGGGTCTGCCATTTCCCAGGGAACGGGCTTCTTTTCTTCTTCCTTCATTTTCTTCACCCCGGCTTAGTATGCACGGAAAAACGAAACGCATACAAAATTGGCGCGGGACGGGAAAAACCCCGGTGTCTTTTGGACACCGGGGCTTCCCGCGAAAGGGTATTGGAAAGAAGAGAGGTAGAAAAGAGGATCTACGGAGTTGGAAAGGAAGCGGCTCACGGCTTCCGCAACCTTTCTGTTATTAGGATACTTTCCGGTTTTGAACGTCCAATAAAGGAATTGAAAACAAAATACGACAAAATTATGAACAGACAGACCAGATATTGCGGATCTGGCCTTCCAGTTCCTCATAGCTCCAGAGCCTTCCGGAATTGGCCCGGCTGTTGGGGTCGTTGACCCGGAACTGCCCGTCCTCCACGCCGGTCAGAACGATGTAGTGGCCGGAGGTGGTGAAGTCTCCCGGGCCCATGGCCAGGATGACGGGGTTCCCCGCTTCCAGACTGTCGGTGATCTTCTTTTTCACCAGGGGCAGCTCCGTTACTTCCAGGCCCAGCTTTTCGCCGCCCTCGCTGATGAGGGTCCAGGAGGAGCCATAGCCCGATTCGTAGTAGCCGTTCTTCCAGGCGAAATCCGCGATCTGCGCCGGGTTCATGTTGATATCCCCGGTCAGATAATAGCCCACCATGGCAAGGCAGGTAGGGCCGCAGCCGGTGATGCCAATCACATCACTTCCGTATTTTTCATAGCCCCACCGGGGATCCCATTGCAGAAACAGGGGCACGCTCTCGCTGTCTTCATATTCCGACAGGTCGATTTCCCCCTCCTCCCGGAAAGGATAGTCCAGCACAAAGGTCTCCGTCTCCGGGTTCCGCTCCAGCAGGTTAATGAGACTCTGAGGATAGCGGCCGTAGGAGATACCCTTTTCCTCGGCGTAGGCTTTCACCCTGTACTCCGTTTCGGTATGCTCCGTCCAGTAGAAGGACACATCCTTATAAAAATACCACGCCGGCTGGGCACCCAACAGGCCAATGACCAGCACCAGGGCCGCCGTCACCGGCAGCCACCATTTTTTCTTTGTTTTTACTTGTTCCATAGGGCAAACCCTCCTTTACGGGGCCTATCTTACCATAAACACCCTTAGGAAGTCCTTTTGAGAAGCTTAAGATTTTCTTATTTTTGGGGCATTTGTGAATCATCCATGGCAGCTCTGGCAGCCTTTACGGCGGCTTCATCGGTCTGCTGGATGTGCCATTCGTCAAGACCCGGCAGGCCCATGGGGACGCCCTCCCGGCGGAAGCGCATGGCACTTTCCAGTTCCATTTTTCCGCTCATATGGAAGGCCCTCGCACCGGGGATGGCGGCGCGGAACTCCCGGATGACATTCGCGTTAACGCCCGCGCCGATGAGCACCTCCGGGCCGTTATGCTTTTCCCGGAGTGCGATCAGCTTTTCGATGGCTTCCATGCCCTTGCGGCAGGAGGACGCACCGCCGGAGGTCAGCACCGTGTCGATGCCCAACTCCGCCGCGTCTAGATAGGTCTTTTCCAAATTCCGGGATACATCGATGGCACGATGGAGGGTGATGCCCTTACCGCTGCAGGCCTCCACCAGGGGCTTCATGGCGGCTTTGTCCAGATCACCCTCCGGGGTGAGACAGCCGATGACAAAGCCGTCGGCTCCCGCTTCCTTCAATTGCAGAATTTGCAGCCGCAGCATATCCAGCTCTTCGGGGGTATAGAGAAAGTCCCCCGCCCGGGGCCGCATCAGGCAGCGGATGTTGATATCGGATTCTGCCCGGATTTGGCGCAGCAGGGCTTCATAAGGGGTCAGTCCGCCTGCCAGCAGCGCGCTGCACAGCTCCAGCCGGTCCGCGCCCCCGGCCACTGCAGCCCGGGCAGACGCCAGGGAATCTACACAAATTTCCAGTACCTTCGCCATACTTGTACCTCTTTTCTTTTTGTAGGGGCCGGGTCTCCCGGCCCAGCGATGGGTTCCCCATCGCACCGCCGCGGTGGTATGATTATGGGAGGCGTACCGCCTCCCTGGGCCGGGAAACCCGGCCCCTACATTCATTATCTGATTTTACTTCCGTTTAATATGGCCTCCACCAGCTTGTCGCCGCTGTAGCGGAGGGTCAGGAGGAAAAAGGGGGCGTTCTGCCACAGCAGATCCAGGAAGATCTGGTCGCCCTCCCATTTGGGCAGGTCGTTGAGGAATTCCCGGCTGACCCATTGCAGGTCGCCCTCGTCGCATTCCTTCAAGTCTCCCGCGAAGCCATCGGCGGTAAAGAGGTACATATACTCTCCCTCGCAGCAGTCGTTCAGGAAGGTGACCACGCCCCGGCACTGCCAGGAGGTGAGGGTCAGGCCCGTTTCCTCCTTTGCTTCCCGCAGGAGGCACTCGTCGGGGCTTTCGTCCTGCTCAAACTTGCCGCCGATGCCGATCCATTTGTCCTTATTGACATCATTTTTCTTCTTCACCCGGTGGAGCATCAGCACATCGCTGTCCTGGGTGATATAGCACAATGTTGAATTTATCATCCCTTTTCCACCTTCTGCATCAGACGGATAGCGTGGTGCAGGTTTTCCACCGTTACCTCGCTGTGGCCCTCCTCACGCTCGCCGTCCAGGGTCCAGGGCATATCCGGATCGGCATAGATCGTCATTTTTCGGGCGGAGCCGAAGGTGATCATATCGCAGTCATTGTACCGCCCTGCCTGCACCGCCTGGATGCACTCGGTGATCTCCGTCAGGTTCCGGGGCATCCGCACCAGCAGCAGTTCCATCAGGCCGTCGCCCATGTCCACCTGCTTGGGATCCAGGGTCAGGATACCGCCCACGGAGGTGGAATTGCAGATAGCACCGAAGAGGAAATCGTCCTCGATCACATAATCCTCCACCTCGATACGGATGTGCTCCCGGCGGATCTGGGACAGCTCCTGGATGCCGCTGAGTACATAGGCCGTGTGGCCCAGGGCGTTCTTCACGTTCTGGGGGGTCACATAGCTGGTGCGGGTGAAGGCACCGAAGGATGCCACATAGGAAAAGTACCGGCTGCCGAATTTGCCTACGTCATAGGGAACCGGCTCGCCCTCGATAATGGTCTGGGCCGCCTGCAGGATGGAGCCGGGCAGCTTCAGGCTGGAGGCAAAGTCGTTGGTGGAGCCTGCGGGGATATAGCCCACGGGCACATCGGTATAGCTTTGCAGCAGGCCGGAGATGGTCTCGTTCAGGGTACCGTCGCCGCCGCAGCAGACTACCAGATCCATTTCCCTGGCACGGTTCGCCACCACCTGCCGGGCATCCCCCTGGCCCCCGGTGACATGGACGCTTACCTCATACCCGGCCCGGTTGAACAGGCTCACGATATCCAGAAAATACCGGTTGGCCCGCTTCTGCCCGGAGACGGGATTCATCACAAAAAGCATTTTTTTCATTTGCATAACCTCGATCCGCACTGATAAAAATTCTGTATTTTGATTATACCACCCCGGAAGGAATTCGCAACCAAAAAGCAAAAGAAGAGTCAAAAGTTTACGCTTCATTCATATTCCATCCCGTAAACCAGACTTAATCTCATCTTAAGAATTTCCCATCTTTCTTCTTAAAAAAGTTAGTGCTATAATAGGGATACAAAAGAGAGAGCAGGAGGAAACCGCTATGTATAATATTCTGATTTGTGATGACCAGCCGGATATCGTCAACGCGCTGAAAATTTACCTGGCCCCGGAGGGGTACACCCTTTACGAAGCCTTTACCGGGCGGGAGGCGTTGGAGATCATGGAAAACAATGACATCCAGCTGATCCTGATGGATATCATGATGCCCGGCATGGACGGCATTACCGCCACCGCGAAAATTCGGGAATTTTCCAATGTGCCCATCATCCTGCTCACCGCCAAGTCCGAGACTGAGGACAAGGTGCTGGGCCTGAACGTGGGCGCGGACGACTACATCACAAAGCCCTTCGTGCCTGTGGAGGTGCTGGCTAGAGTCCGCTCCCAGCTGCGCCGCTATGCCAAGCTGGGCAGCCGCCCGGAGGAGGACAGAGGGCTCATCACCATCGGCGGCGTAGTGCTGGACGACCGCACCAAGACCGTCACGGTGGAGGGGGAACGGGCCAACCTGACCCCCACGGAGTATGCCATTCTGCATCTGCTGATGACAAACCCCGGCAAGGTTTATTCCACCAAGAATCTGTATGAATCCGTCTGGCAGGAGGCCGCTCTGGGCAGCGAAGGCGCCGTCGCCGTCCATATCCGCCACCTGCGGGAGAAGATAGAGATCAACCCCTCCGAGCCCCGGTACTTAAAGGTAGTCTGGGGTCAGGGCTACAAAATGGAAGGAGGAAAATAAAGCTTGAAGCACAATATTGTATTTAAATTTCTGGCGGTATTCCTCTGTGCGGCGTCCCTGATGGGCGCGCTGGGCAGCGGTCTGGGTATCCTTGCCATGACCGAAACCGGGCTGTACCAGCAGTCCTGGGACGATGCCCACGGAGAGTACCAGCAGGAGCAGGCCGCCAGCCTGGCAAATGAGATTGCGGTTCGCTATGCCGCCACCGCGCTGGGCGGCTGCACAACGGAAATGGCCGACAACTACTACGGAACCTACTGGTACTACGGCTATTTTGACTGGGGCCGCTTCGGCTACACTCTGAGGGATGCCGAGGGTAATGTGCTCCAGGAGCAGGCCCTGGACGAGGGACTTTCCGTGGCGTATTCCTATGAGATCCCTGTGGAGGGCCGGTATGTGAAGGTGCTGGACACCATGACCCGGGAGGAATACAATGACCTGTACTATCCCGCCACGGAACCGACCATGTCCGACACAGGAGACTATACGGTTTACAATGCCGTTCCCATTCGGGGAGCGGAAGTGACCTGCATCGAGGTGGACTACGCCGATGGAAGCGGCCAGATCATCGATATGGGGGAATCTTTGGGTACGCTGTTCTACGGCACCGAAAATTCCATGGAGTTCCAGTCCTGGACCGATTTTGGCGGACTGGGTACAGACCCAGTGCTTCATGCCGCTGTGAACATCCGTTTCCTGAACGAGACAGACGGCCTGATCTATGAAGCCTCCCGCCCTGCGGGCGTGATCATGGAATATTCCTACAGGGGCAGTGAGACCTGGATACGTCTGTGGCCCATGGACGATGCGACCTCTGTTGTGGAAGTTTACGATGCCATCCCGCCGGAGGGCATGTACGTCACCGGGATCCATGTAACCTATGCCGACGGCTTTGAGGAATCCGCCGGGGGCGAGCCGGATATCGGTTTCCTTGGATATGACAAGGATGGCTATGTGGAATTTACCACCACCAATACCGAGCTGCTGACCTACAGCGAGCAGCATGTGACTTATATCGCCTTTTTTGACGGGGACGCGCTGATCTATGAGACTTCCGATCTGGGCAGCGTGGGGCAGTTCCAGCTGGTGAACGACCGGCTGGTCTTCCGGGCCAGGGAGGCAATGGAGGATGTCATTTACATCGACACCGATGACCTGTATGTGTACGATGATATCCCGCCTCAGGGGCACGCCGTTGGACTGATCGATCTGCGGCTGAAGGGCAGCAGTGAGGTCATTACCATAGAGAAAGACAACGGTGTTTTGGGCGAAGCCCGCCATGACGAAGACGGCAACGTGGTATTCTATGCCGACAGCTGGAAGGATTTTGAATTTTCCAAGCCTGCCGAAATCGACTATATCCTGATGCTTGACGAAGAGGGCCGGGTGCTGTATGAGAGCTACCCCACCGGGGATGAGACCGGCCGCACCATCGGCGTTTTCGCCTACGACGAAAGCGACCGGCTGGTATTCTCCACCGCGCCCGATATGATCTCCCTGGCCGCGGCTATGACGGACTACGGCATCGCGACCGCCAAGGAGACAGCCCCGGAAGAAACCACCGTTCCCGCGGAAACGGAAGTAACTGTTCCCGCCGAGACAGCGGATGTGACCGTTCCCGAGACCGCTGCGGAAGAGGAGACTGTCCCCCAGGAAACCGCCGCTATGGTCACCACGCCCACGGAGGTGCCCACCGTTCCCAAAACGATGGCCCCCACGGAGGAAGGGGTCGTCACGGCGGATGTCACCGAGCCAGCTATGGCGGCCTATGCCGAAGTTCCCGAGCAGGTTTTTGAATACTACGATTCCGAAGCGGGCCAGTGGATGGTGGCCGAATACACCTACGAGGAGATGCCCCCCATGACCGTGGAGGTATATCTGGCATCCGGGGCCATGCACTACGAGTACGAATGGACCCTGCTGCAGGTGGTCTATGACCTGCGGGAGTACCTGTTCCCGGCACTGGGTATTTGCCTGCTGGTGTTTGCCGTCATGGCGGTGTACCTGTGCTGTGCCGCAGGCAAAAAGCCGGGCCGGGAGGAGATCCGCGCCGGCGGCCTGAACTGCATTCCTCTGGATCTCTATCTGGGAGGCGGCTTCCTGGGCGAAACGGTTCTGTGCTGGCTGGGTGTGGAGGGTGTGCCCTATCTGATGCAGAATGACCTGTGGGTGGCCCTGGCCTTCGGGGTGCTGCTGGTCTTTGCCATGTGTCTGGTGTTCGTAGCCTTCTGCTTCGCCTGTGCCGCCCAGTTCAAGACCCCCGGCGGCTACTGGTGGCGCAATTCCCTCTGCGGCCGGTGCCTGAAGCTGGCCGGGGTCTGCTGGAAGTGGCTGTTCAAAGCCTTTGTCTGGCTGGGAGATGTGTTTGACGCAAAGCTGTGGCCCCTGCTGGTGAAGCTGTGCAAGAGCCTGTGGAAGCTCGTTGTCGCCTGCTGGCACATTGCCGTTAAGGCCTTCCTGTGGCTGGGCAACGCCCTGGAAAAGGGAACTGCCTGGATGGGCAGGACCCTGTCCCAGTTCTTCGCCATGCTGCCGCTCACCTGGCAGTGGCTGCTGGTGGGCTTTATTCTGGTAGTGTGGCTGTTCGCCGCCGTAGCCGGGCGGCGTGAGGGGATGATAATCCTGTGGGCCTTTGCCGCGTTGGTCACCGTCCTCCATGGAGCCCACTGCTTTGGCACCCTGATGGATGCCGCCAAGCGCATGAGCAAGGGCGACCTGGACGAGAAGGTGGACGACAAGCTGCTCCTTGGCAGCTTCAAAGAGTTTGCGGGAGAGCTGAATTCCCTGGCAGGGGTAGCCGTGGTGGCTGCTCAGAAGCAGCTGAAATCGGAGCGGATGAAGACCGAGCTGATCACCAACGTGTCCCACGATATCAAGACTCCTCTGACCTCCATCATCAACTATGTGGATTTGCTGCAGAAGCCCCACACTCCCGAGGAGCAGGAAATGTACCTGGAGGTGCTGGACCGCCAGTCCCAGCGGCTCAAAAAGCTCATTGACGACCTGATGGAAATGAGCAAGGCCAGCACCGGCAACCTGACGGTGGACATCCAGACGGTGGACGCTGCCGAGGCCATCAACCAGGCCCTGGGGGAATTCGCCGACAAGCTGGACAAAGCGCAGCTGACACCCGTGTTCCGTCAACCGGAGGAGCCTGTTCTCATGCTGGCCGACGGGCGGCTGGTATGGCGGGTCATGAGTAACCTGCTGGGCAACGCGGTGAAATACGCCCTCCCCGGCACCCGGGTCTATCTGGATCTGGCGGCGGTGGACGGGAAGGTCATCCTGTCCATGAAGAACATCTCCCGGGAGGAGCTGAACGTCAACGCCGACGAGCTCTTAGAGCGGTTCGTCCGGGGTGACACTTCCCGAAACACCGAGGGCAGCGGCCTGGGACTGAATATCGCCCAGAGCCTGATGCAGCTGCAAAAGGGCCAGCTGCAGATTCTGGTGGACGGCGACCTGTTCAAGGTCACCCTGATTTTCCCCGGTGCGGAGCAATAAAAGAACGAAAAAAGGAGAGGCTGTGCCTCTCCTTTTTCAGCTCAATTCTTCGGTCAGCTTTAAAATCTCCGGGGCGATCTTTTCCCGCTGCTTTCGGGTAATCCGGGCATAGGCGGGGTAGGCCATGCCCAGTGTAGCGGCACCCACGATGCCCACGGGAATGCCCGGCAGAAGCAGGCCCCAGACCATGCACAGGCTCATGCCCGCGCCGAAAATCAGCGTTCCCACGGTGCCCAGCACCAGCGCGATCACGGTTCCGGGCCGCTCCGCTTCCCTGTCCAGGCGGCGGAGCTTTTCCATTTTGGTCTCCGTCTCCTCCTTGGGAAGGTACTTGCTGCGGATGCGTTTGATCTCCTCCTGCTCCGGGGCGGAATAGGTATATTCAAAGGATTCTTCCATTCTTATCTCTCCTCACTTTTTTGCTTCAGTTCCCGGTTTGCCCGGCGGATCATGTAAAGGCCCGTAGCCATCACCAGCAGGCACACCGCACCGCCGGTAAGGCTGTTCATCATTTTGGCATTGATACTGCCGTCGTCAAAGGCGTGCAGCAGTGCCACCTGCAGGGAAAACAGGGAAAAGAACGCCTGGGTCAGATCCAGCAGGTACACACTGGAATCCACCGGGGAACGGTGCTTCCTGTCCTTCGCCACATCAATGAAAGATGTTACCAGCTTGTAGAAGGTAAAGGCCGCCGTGGCGAAGATCATAAAGCCGGGGTATTCCTCCGCCTCGCCCCGGTGGATCATCATAAACACAAGGCCGGTCATGGTCAGGTGCAGGGCAAGGATCATCCAGCCGCAGACCCGATAGCTCTTCCACTGGGTTTCCACGGGCAGATGCTTCCGGTGCAGGGCCAGCTGCCCCAGCTGGATGATGCCCTGAACCAGATTGTAAAGACCGTCGGCCCAGACCCATGCCACGCCCATCATCAGGCCGGAAACGGTTTTAAATACGCCGTAGCACAGGTTCACCAGCTCCTCCCGGAACAGGTTCAGCAGGAACCGCTTGCTTTCATCCTCCACCAGGGGCTTTATCAGCCTGTGCTGCAGGAGGGTTCCCCGCACCCAGCGCACCAGCTTTGGGATACCGATGCACAGCACCGTCAGGGAATAGGCCGCCGCACAGTAAATGGGATAGGCGATCACATTCTGTTCCAGGCCGCTCACAAAAATCCACACAAGTGCAGCCATCGATACTGCCGTCAGCAGCAGGGAGATGGCCGGGTGGAGATGCCAGAGCTTCCAACCCGCAAAGGTCTTCCAGCCCTCCCAATGGATAAATTTCCGCCAGGCTTCCTTCATACCGCGCCTCCTATCCGGACGGTGAAGGTGCTGCCCTTTCCGGGGGTGCTCTGAACCGTAATGGCGGAGCCGGTGATGTCCACCACCCGCTTCACCAGGGCCAGACCCAGGCCGTTGCCCCGGGTAGCATGGGAGGGATCGGTCTGGTAGAATTTTTCAAAAATATGCCGGCCCTGCTGAGCAGTCATGCCGCAGCCCGTATCGGACACGGACACCACCGCCAGGTCGCCCTCCCGGGACAGGGAAATGCGGACAGTGCCCCCCTCCGGGGTAAATTTCATGGCGTTGGACAGCAGGTTGTTCCAAACCAGGCTCAGCAGCTCCGGGTCGGAGCGGATGGGGAAGGTCTCCGGCAGCTCCACATCCAGCTGGATATCCTTTTTCTCCCAGATCTCCTCAAAATTCAGCGTACACCGGCACAGCTGCTCCGCCAGGTCGAATTCCACCGATTCCGGAAAAATCTGCTGGTTTTCCAGCTTGTTCAGCTTCAGGATATTGGTCACCAGGTCTGCCAGATTCCGGGAGGCATGGTAGACGGCCACAGCATACTCCATCCGCTCCGCTTCCGTCAGACTGGAGGACTGCAGCATGGTGGCATAATTGGAAATGACCGCCAGGGGCGTTTTCAGCTCATGGGACACATTGGCGACAAAGTCAGAGCGGAGGGTCTCGATGGATCCCAACTCCCGGATCATTTGGTTCAGATTCCTGATAATGGCATCGAAGCCGTAAAAGTCCTGGCTTTTTCCCTTAGGCTCGATCTGGACCGTAAAATCCCCGGCCGTGATCCTTTGGGTAGCATCCAGAATCCGTTTCACCGGCCGGTCCACCGCAATGACCCTGCGGGTCCGGTCGATGACAGTGAACACAACGCTCAGAAACAGCACATTGAAGAAGGTCATTTTGGCGGCCAGCGCAATATGCTCCTGGTCATAAACCAGATCATACTCCGTCTGCATAATGGAGACGAACATAGCGACACAGCAGGTGACCACGAAGGACACCAGGGCAAACACGATCAGGAAGGTGACCAAACTGCTGCCCCATTTCAGCTGCTTCTTCACTTGATCACCGCCTTATAGCCCAGGCCGTGGACGGTAACGATCTTGAAATCGTCGCAGCCCGCGAACTTGTCCCGGAGCTTAGTCATGTAAACATCTACGGTCCGGGGGCCGGAGGAGGTCTCCGCGTCCCAGAATTCCTCCATCAGCTGCTGGCGGGTGAAGGTCTTTTTGGGGTAGGACAGGAGCTTATAGAGGATATCGAATTCCCGCATGGTCAGATTTACTTCCTCATCGCCGATGCAGGCGGTGCGCTCGTCCGCGTCCATACAGACGCTGCCCACCACCAGGCGGCGGCTGGCGGCAATGCCCGCCCGGCGCAGCAGCGCGCCAATACGCAGCAGCAGCTCCTCCAGGTCGATAGGCTTGACCATAAAGTCGTCGATGCCTACCCGGTAGCCCCGCTGCATGGCGGCGAAATCGTCCCGGGCCGTCATAAACAGGATGGGAACATTCTTATTGGTCTCCCGGACGGTCTTTACAAACTCAAAGCCGTCCACGCCGGGCATCATAATATCGGAAATGATCAGGTCGATGACGTTCTCATACAGCACATCATAAGCATCGTTGGCATCCAGACTGCCGATGGCATCATAGCCGTTGGATTTCAGCCAGGTGCAGACCGTCCGGTTCAGGTCGCGGTCGTCCTCCAGAACAAGGATTTTAAACATATCGTTTCCTCCATAGCATTCTCATTGTATGGTAGCATATTATCATGGGTTTGTTAAGGTTTTGTTTTCGCCGGTAAAAATTTATGAACATTTTCATATACCAATTGAAATAGGCAAAAATATATGCTATATTATGGAATAATCAAACACAAATGGAGAAAATTCCTATGAATCGTATCGTAACCATGGTTCTCAAGAACCTCCCCATCGTCCCCGGTGCCTGGTTCAAGCTTTGCCATTACGCAAAGAATACCGACAAGTACCCCGAAGAGGAGAAGTACCGGCACATCCAGTACGTCCTGCAGCGGGCCGTCCAGGGCGGCAACGTGGATCTGCTGGTCACCGGCAAAGAAAACATCCCCACCGAAAACGGCTTCATGCTCTACGCAAACCACCAGGGCATGTTCGATGTGCTGGCCATCGCCGCCACCTGCGACAATCCCATCGGCGCGGTGCTGAAGAAGGAGCTGTATAATATCCCCTTCCTGCACCAGATTGCCGTGTGCACCCAGTCCTACGCTATGGACCGGGAGGATGTGCGCCAGTC
This sequence comes from Oscillospiraceae bacterium, assembly GCA_017461445.1. Taxonomy (GTDB): domain Bacteria; phylum Bacillota; class Clostridia; order Oscillospirales; family Oscillospiraceae; genus Faecousia. The sequence continues at coordinate 176,275 of JAFTXW010000007.1, read as the reverse complement.
CCTGACCGTCATCCAGAATGTGACCGAGGAAGTGAAGAAGGGCCGGAACTACCTGATCTTCCCCGAGGGCACCCGCAGCAAGCTGGGCAACCAGATGCTGGACTTCCACGGCGGCAGCTTCCGCTGCGCTACCAAATCCAAGTGTCCCGTGGTGCCCATCGCGCTGGTGGACAGCTTCAAGGTGCTGGATCAGAAGGGCAGCAAGCCGGTTTCCGTCCAGCTGCACTATCTGGAGCCTATTTATTATGAAGAATACAAGGACATGAAGCCCGCAGAGCTGGCAGTGCTGGTGCGCAGCCGCATCGAGGCCAAGATCCGGGAGTGTGTATAATTCGGAGGAATCATATGGTCAGAATCATCACGGACTCTTCCGCGGACCTGGAACCCCAGGAGTATGAAAAGCTGAACATCACCTGCATCCCCCTGAAGGTCATGTTCGGGCAGCAGGAATATCTGGAAAATGTGAACCTGAGCAAGGACCAGTTTTATTCCCTGCTGGGGCAGACCGGCGGCTTTCCCAAAACCTCCCAGCCCTCCCCTCAGCGGCTCCTGGAGCTGTTTGAGGAGGCGAAGGAAGCCGGCGACGAGGCTCTCTACATCTGCCTGTCCGCCGCGCTCAGCGGTACCTATCAGACGGCCTGTGCCACCCGGGAGCTGGTGGAAAGCGAAAACTGCTATGTGATGGACAGTAAGAATGCCACCGGCGGCCTGCGGCTGCTGCTGGAATACGCCGCCCGGCTCCGGGATGAAGGCAAGTCCGCGAAGGAGATCATGACAGCGTTGGAGGCCATCCAGGATAAGATCGTCCTGTACGCCTGTATGGATACCCTGGAATATATGTACCGGGGCGGCCGCATCAGCCAGACCGTTTATAAGCTGGGTACCCTAGCCCAGGTGAAGCCCATCATTCGGGTAGCCGAGGACGGCCACATTGAGGTGCCCGCAAAGGCCATGGGTATGCGCAAGGGTATGGAATACCTGTGCAAGCGGGTAGAGGATCGGAAGCCCGGCACAGAGCACAATTTTTACGTTATGTACACCGCTGACCGAAAAAACGGCGAGCTCCTGGCGGAGAAATTCCGCGCCCTGGGCTATGATATCCCTGACGAACGGATCATCAACGTGGGCGCTGCCATCGGTGCCCATGTGGGCCCCAATGCCTGCGGCATGGTGTATGTGGAAGGATAAATTTTCTCCGTAAACAAAACAGAAACATTTAAGAATCATTTCAATAACATTCCTCCGTTATGATAGTTTCATCAACTGAAACACATAACGGAGGTATTATTTTATGAAGAAAACAGATTTTGTGACCCTGGTATTCGGCGTTGTGGGCGGCCTGCTGTTCGCCCTGGGCATGTGCATGGCCCTGCTGCCGGAGTGGAACGCCTTTGTCCCCGGGTGCATCTGCACCGCCATCGGCTTTGTGGCCCTGCTGATTCTGGTGATCGTCCGCTGCGCCAAGTCCGGCAAGAAGCTGACCATCAACTGGAAGCTCACCGGAAAGATCGCCTACGGCGTTCTGTCTTCCCTGGTGCTGGGTCTGGGTATGTGCATGATTATGGTTTGGAACCTGATGCTGCCCGGCATTGCCGTTGGCGTTGTAGGCATTGTGATGCTGCTGTTCCTGATCCCTATGTTCGTCGGTCTGAAGTAATCCGTTTTGCAGTTTTTATAAGGAGATGCCTGCCATGAACAACGAACGCTACTATCTGCTGACCGGTGCCGCCGGTTTCCTGGGCACCAACATCTGCATGCAGTTGCTGGAGAAGGGCTGCAAGGTGCGGGCCTTGGTGCTGCCCAATGATAAGTCCGTCAAGTACATCCCCGAGCAGGTGGAGGTGGTTCTGGGTGACCTGACCGATATCAGTTCCCTGGATGCCTTCTTCAACGTGCCCGAGGGTGCCACCTCCGTGGTCATCCACTGCGCATCCATGGTCACCGTGAACCCTAACTACTCCGAAAAGCTGATGGCTGTCAACGTTACCGGCACCCGGAACATCATCACCAAGGTTCTGAACCATCCCGAGTGTGAGAAGATGGTCTACGTCAGCTCCACCGGTGCCATCCCCGAGCAGCCCCACGGCACCAAGATCAAGGAAGTGGACAAGTTCGATCCCTGTGACCCTGCCAAGGTGGTGGGTGCCTACTCCCAGTCCAAGGCAAAGGCCACCCAGATGGTGCTGGATTCCGTCCGGGTCATGGGTCTGAAGGCCTGTGTCGTCCATCCCAGCGGCATTCTGGGCCCCAATGACCACGCCATCGGTGAGACCACCGGCACTCTGCTCAAGATCATCAAGGGCGAGATGCCCATGGGCATGCAGGGCAGCTTCAACCTGTGTGATGTCCGTGACCTGGCCGCCGGCACCATCGCCGCTGTGGATAAAGGCCGCGTGGGCGAGTGCTACATCCTGGCCAACGAGACCGTCACTCTGAAGGAAATGTGCGACATGCTCCACGCGGAGTGCAACTCCAAGCAGATCAAGTTCTACCTGCCCCTGGATCTGGCGGACAAGATCGCCGCAGGTCTGGAAAAGCAGGCGGAAAAGACCGGCAAGATGCCCATGATGACCACCTTCTCCGTCTATAACCTGGCCCGGAACAACGAGTTCGACTACTCCAAGGCCCGGGAAGAGCTGGGCTACACCACCCGCTCCTACCAGGAAACCATCCACGACGAGGTTCAGTGGATGATCGAAGAGGGCCTGATCGACGGGGGCGGCGTCACCGAGAAGCCTACTCTGATGACCAATGAGCAGCTCCGGGAAGGCGGCTGCATGGAGGATATCGTCAAGGCCATGGAGCACGATGTGACCGATGTGCCCGACATTGATGTGGTGGAAACCTACAAGGCCATCGAGCACGGCGTTGTGGGTACCTATCAGAAAATTGAGGATACGGTGGTTGCCGGTTACAAGAAGATCGAGGAAGGTGCCGTGAAGGGCTTTACCAAGCTCTCCGACAAGTTCGTGGAGGCCTTCTTCGCCAAGGAAGGCGAATCCGTGGAGGATGCCAAGAAGCGTCTGCAGGGAGACAAGTAAAGAAAACGCCCGGAACCGATTGGTTCCGGGCAAAATTTATCGTTCTTCCATATATGCTGCGGAGCGGGCTTTCATTTTGGTGAGCAGGGCGGACAGCTGTTCCCGCTCCTCCTCCGTAAGCTCCTGGGTGATCCAGTCCTCCCAGCAGCTGAGGATCGCCTGCAGCTGGGGCAGCAGATCGATGGCCTTCTGGGTGGGGTACAGCTCCATGACCCGCTTATCCACCGCCGAGGGCCGCCGGGTGATGAAGCCCTCCTCCTCCAGCACCGCCGCCTGCCGGGCCACGTTGCTCTTGTTGATATAGATACGGCGGGCAAGACCATCCTGGGAAATACCGGGACACTCACATATCTCCGTCAGATAGCTGGCATGGCAGGCCTTCAGGCCCATGGGGGACAGCTGATCTATACGGTACTGCGCCCCGGTACGGGAGATTTCGGTAATATCGCGGACGATCTGGGACATAGCCAGGCCCTCTTTCCTGAGTTTATTATATTTATTTTACCACATTTTCCTGTGATTGTAAAGTTTAATTGAAAAAACCTCCTTTCTATGATATAGTACGGATAAAAAGGAGGGATCCCCATGAAAATTCGGGTTTTGGCACTGATCCTGGCGGCAGCGGTGCTGCTGTCCGGCTGTATGTCCTACGGCGGCATCATCGACTACGAGGATATGGAGTACACCCGCCCGGATCTGACCCAGATCCAGGACAGCTACGATGCCTTCTGCCAAACCGCCGCAGGCGATGATGCGGAGGCCGTCATTGAAGCCATCTACGACTTTTATGATGACTACGACTGGTTTTATACCTGCTACAATCTGGCAGACATCCGCTATTGCAGCGACCTGACGGATATCTACTGGGAACAGGAATACAACTACTGCATGGAACTGACCGACGATGTGGACGCGCTGCTGGAGGAAATGTACTATGTTCTGGCCGATTCCCCCTGCCGGGAGGCCCTGGAAGCGGAGGAATACTTCGGGGAAGGCTTCTTTGACGACTACGAGGGAGAAAACCTGTGGGATGCCGCCTTCTCCTCCCTGCTGGAACAGGAAGCCCAACTGCAGATGGAATATTACGCCCTTTCGGAGGAAGCCCTGGCCTATCCCAGCGGCTCCGTGGAGCTGTACGATGCCTGCGGCCAGGAGATGGGGCAGCTGCTGGTGGAGCTGATTAAAGTCCGGCAGGATATGGCGGCCTACTGGAACTACGACGATTACGCCCAGTTTGCCAATGATTTTTACTACTACCGGGACTATACACCCCAGCAGGCCGACGCGCTGCTGGAGGAAATCCGAACGGAGCTGGTGGAGCTTTACCGGGCGGTGAACGCCGACGATGTCTGGACCCTGGCGGATGTCCCCAGCACCGAGGAAGAGACCTTCGCCTTTGTCCGCGGCGCGGCAAAAGCCATGGGCGGCACCGTATGGGACGGGTTCCAGATGATGGAGGGCGCGGGACTGTATGATATCGCCTACGGGGAGAACAAGTACGGTGCCTCCTTCGAGGTCTACCTCACCAGCTACTACTCTCCCTTTGTCTTTATGAATTCCTCCCTGACCCGGTACGACTGTCTGACCCTGGCCCACGAATTTGGCCATTTCTGCAATGACTACGCATGCTATGGCAGCTACGCGGGCATCGATGTGATGGAAGTCTTCTCCCAGGGCATGGAGTACCTGAGCCTGTGCTACGGCGAAAACACCGAAGATCTGACCCGGCTGAAAATGGCCGACAGCCTGTGCATCTATGTGGAGCAGGCAGCCTTCGCCCAATTCGAGCAGGAAATGTACCGGCTGGAGGGAGATGACCTGTCCGTGGAGGGGCTGAACGGCCTTTACGAGGAAGTGATTCTCCGCTACGGCTTTGATTCCCTGGGCTATGATCCCCGGGAATATGTGGAGATCACCCATTTCTATACCAATCCCATGTACATCATCAGCTATGTGGTCAGCAACGACGCGGCATTGCAGCTGTACCAGCTGGAACAGGAACAGCCTGGCGCGGGTCTGGCAAAGCTGGAAGACAATCTGGAATCGGAGGAGTATTATTTTCTCTCCTTCCTCACCGCCGCCCAGCTGGAAAGCCCCTTCGCGGAGGGCCGCATAAAGGAAGTGCGGGAGACCTTTGAAAAGGTTTTCGGATAACGGGAACAAAAAAAAGTGGCTGTTGCGTCATGCAGCAGCCACTTTTGTTATGGGATGAATTTTTCAAAGATGGGGAGCCAGCCTTCTTTTACGGCGGTATCGTAGTCTGCCTTGCTGCGAAGGGTCCAGGATACGCCCTGGGCCTTCCAGAGCTTTCGGCAGAGGGCATTGCTGGGGGTCTGGTTCCGGTGCTCAAATTTGTAGGCGATGAAGTCCGGCACCGTCAGGAAATTCAGCAGGTTGTGGGTCAGTGCGAAGCGGAGCCAGAGGGGCATGGTCTGACCGGTTTTGAGAAAGTTTTCCGACAGCTGTCCCCGGATGATGTCAGGACGGTTCTTTTTCAGCCAGTAGACGCACCGGGGGTCAAAGGACTCGATGCAGTAAACGCCCTTGTAGCTGTCCAGCATTTTGCAGGCCGTTTCCGCCAGGGCGGCATGGTTGCCGCCGATGGGCTTCAGCTCCACGATCAGGGGGGCCTTGCCCGCGTACAGGTCCAGCACCTGCCGGAAGGTGGGGATGGTCTCGGCAGTGCCTTCCAGGCGGTAATTTTGCAGGTCGGTAGTGGTCAGATCCTCGATTTTCCCCTCCGCGCCGGTGGTGCGCTTTAAAAGGGAATCGTGGATCACCGCCAGATTGCCGTCCTTTAACAGGTGGACATCCAACTCGATGCCGCAGCCGCCCTCCAAAGCAGCCCGGAAGGCTGCCATGCTGTTCTCAGGCAGACCATTTCCATGAAGCCCCCGGTGCGCATAAGCCCAGCCTTGCAGTTTCTTCAAGTCGGGATGCCCGCTGCGGCACCGCACAGCCAGAATATACAAAACAAGCAGAACGATCAGGAAATAAAGCATAATTTTCAACTTTCAATTCTCAACTTTCAACTCGCCGTTAGTCGTCGATATCAAAGGCTTCCAGGCCCTTCTTTGCTTCCACCTTGTTATCGCCGTGCTTCACAAAGCCCATGGTGATAAAGGAAGCAAAGACGAAGATGGCGGCATAGGGGAACAGGGTCTTGTAGTCGATATTTTCCAGAAGCCAGCCTGCCACGATGGGGGTCATGATCTGGGCGGTCATGGAGAAGGTGTAGTACAGGCCGGTGAACTTGCCTACCTCACTGCCCTTGCACATCTCGACAACCATAGGCAGGCTGTTGACGTTGATGGCGGCCCAGGCCATACCGACCAGGATGAACAGCACATACAGCAGGGGGCTGAAGGAATTGGAGAACATGGTGTAGACAAAGGCCACGGCAAAGCTGCCAGAGAGGAGCAGGGTGCCGAAGCGGATGGTCTTGCGGCGGCCAACCTTGCTGGCGATATTGCCCACGGGGATGTAGCTGACAATGGCACCGGCGGTGGCGATGGTCAGGCAGGTATTGGCCTGACCCAGGGTCATGCTCCACATTTCGGAGGCGTAGACGGAGAACCAGGTGGTGACGCCGTTATAGCCGATGAACCACAATGCGATGGATACCAGCAGGAAGGACAGGCTCCTCTTCACGTCAGCGGGGAGGGCCTCGCCGGACTCGGTAACTTCCGTCAGGTTGTCCTCGGGATGGGCTTCCTCGTACTTTTTCTGCTCCGCCACCAGCTTGGGCTCGTTGACGCAAAACATAACAATGGCGAGGGCCACGAGCATAATGCCACCCACAATGGCAAACAGGGGCAGATAGGACACATAGGCATCGCCGCTGGTATTGTACAGGAAGGTGGTAATGATCAGGTAGATGATACCGCCCAGAGCACCCATCAGGTTGATGATGGCATTGGCCTTGGAGCGCAGGGGTTTGGGAGTCACATCGGGCATCAGGGCCACGGCGGGGCTGCGGTAAATACCCATGGAGATCAGCAGCAGGCCTAAGCCAATGATGAAGCAGACGATCTTCCAGGTGTCGGGGGCTGCGTGATAGCTGTCCGTCAGGATGGGCAGCAGCATCATAAGAATGACAGCCGCGACGGTGCCAAAGAGGATAAAGGGACGGCGGCGGCCCAGCTTGCTGGTGCACTTATCCGACAGGCCGCCGAACAGGGGCAGCAGGAAAAGGGCCAGCACATTGTCCGATGCCATGATAATGCCGGAGATGCTTTCGCCGATGCCGAAGGTCTCGGTCAGGATCTTGGGAACCAGATTGTCGTACATCTGCCAGAAGGCGCAGATGGACAGGAACGCAAAGCCCACCAGGACGGTGCGTTTGGTGTTCAGCTTCATAAAGGAGCCTCCATTCGATTTTTTCTTTGGAATATCTATCTATTATAAAGCTTTTCACCCCTGTTGTCCAGTAGATAACGTAAAAGGGGAGAAAAATCGGGGTAAATTTATTGGGCACTTCTAATACTATTTTCAATTTGAAATCTTTCATTTCAAATTGAAAGACATCGCCTGACGGCGTTGTCGATTCTGTGATTTTCGAAATAGAAAGAATCTTTTGCGCAATCCTGCAAAAAAGAGTTTTTAGAGGTTGCCTATCGTTTACTGCTCCAGAATTTGGTGCAGGTAATTCAGCACCCGTTTTTTGTCGGCAGACCACAGCGGGGCGATCAGGTCTTTTTTCGCGCCGTCGCCGGTGATGCGGTGGACGACAGTCTCCTCCGGGAGGAGGGAAATGCAGGCTTTCAAAATGCTGCCGTATGCTTCCATCGAAAGCACATCGAATTTTCCCGCCAGGTAATCCTGTTCCAGATCCGTACCCCGGAGGACATGGAGCAGGTGGAATTTCACGCCGTCGGTTCCCGCGTCTACGGCAGCCTGGGTGGTGGCCATCGCAATTTCTGCGTTTTCTCCCGGCAGGCCGAGGATGATATGGGTGACCGCCTCAACGCCCGCTGCCTTCAGGCGGTGGACGGCATCGAAATAGACCTCGTTGGGATAGCCCCGGCGGATGTATTGGATGGACGGCTCATGAATGGTCTGCAATCCCAATTCTACGGACACGGGCTTGACCCGGTTCAGTGACCCAAGAAGGGCAACAACGTCATCCCCCAGGCAGTCCGGGCGGGTGCCGATGGCAAGGCCCACGATGTCCTCTGGGGCCATGGCTGCGGTGTACAGCTGCCGCAGCCGCTCTACAGGGGCGTAGGTATTGGTGAAAGCCTGGAAATAGGCGATATATTTTCCCGATTTGCACTTGCTGCCAACCCGTTCCTTTGCCCGCTCCAGCTGGGTTTCAATGGAGCCGCAGCCACGCTCCGCGAAATCCCCGCTGCCGGAGCCGGAGCAGAAGATGCAACCCCGGGTACCCAGAGTGCCGTCCCGATTAGGGCAGGTGAACCCGCCGTCCAGGGACAGCTTGTATACCTTGCAGCCGTATTTTTCCTTGTAATGATTGGAAAGGGTCTTCATTCTTCGCTCCTCATTCTCAATTGCGCGTCCATACCGGATTCCAGGGCCATAGCTTCCCCGGTGATGGGGTGAGAAAATTCCAGCCGTTTGGCACAGAGCATTTGGTGGGGCAGGCCCAGTGTCCGGGAAAAGCTTTGGCTTTCTTCACTGCCGTACTGGGGGTCTCCCAGGATGGGAAAGCCCATATATGCACAGTGGACACGCAGCTGATGGGTGCGCCCGGTGATGGGCCGCAGGGCCAGCCTGGCATAGCCATCGTACTTTTCCAGAACCCGGAATTCTGTCACCGAGGGCTTGCCGTCCTCCCGGATCTCCCGCAGCAGGCTGGGCAGGGGCTTTCTGGCAATGGGGGCATCAATGATGCCCTGCTCCCCTTCCGGGCCGCCGAATACCAGGGCATGATAGGTCTTTTTCACGTCCGCAGCCTGCAAACGGGTATGGATATGGGCATTTTTTGCCAGCAGCACGATTCCAAAGGTATCCCGGTCCAGCCGGGTCATGGGGTGAAAGGCGCACTTCTGCCCCGTTTTCCGGTAGTATCCTGCCACGAAATTGGCAAGAGTGCCGTCATTTTTTGCCCGGGAGGGATGGATCAGCATTCCCGCAGGCTTGTCCACCACCAGAAGCCAGTCATCCTCATAAAGCACCGACAGGGGGCCGTCCTCTGGCGGGTATTCCGGCTCCTCTTCGTCCAGACGGACGGTGACCATATCCCCGGGCTTTACGTCGAAATTCGTCCGCCTGGGAACCCCGTTCACCCGGATGCCGTCCCCCCATTTCAGCTTGTTCATCAACCCTGTGGACATATTCAGTTCTCCCAAAAGGAAAGAGGACAGGCGGCCCTCCCGCGCAGCTGTTAGTCTGAGCTCCATAATAATATCTCCGTTTTTGAGTTGAAAGTTGAAAGTGGAAAGTTAAGGTGTCCGCTTTCGCGAACTTATTCAATCATTGCCGAAGGCAATACCATAACTTTCAACTGTCCACTTTCAGCTTTTAACTAAAAAATCCCCTGCCGGAGCAGGGGATTTTTGTAAACTTACAGAGCGGCCTTAGCCTTCTCAACAACAGCGGCGAAAGCGGCTGCGTCGTTGATAGCCATCTCGGACAGGCTCTTGCGGTTCAGGTCGATACCGGCCTTCTTCACGCCGTTCATGAACTTGGAGTAGTTCAGGCCATAGGGAGCGACAGCTGCGCTCAGACGAGCGATCCACAGAGTACGGTAGGTACGCTTCTTCTGCTTACGGCCAGCGAAAGCGTAGTTGCCGGACTTCATGACCTGCTGCTTGGCCATCTTGAAGTGCTTGGACTTGGAACCCCAGTAGCCCTTAGCCAGCTTCAGGGTTGCGTTTCTTCTCTTGCGCGTCATCATTGCGCCTTTAACTCTTGCCATTTTTCAGTATCCTCCTTCTGCCTTACTTGTAAGGAATCATTTCCTTGATGGCGCTGACGTTGGTCTGGTCAGCGTAAGCGGTAGCGCGCAGATGGCGGGTACGCTTGGTGGTCTTCTTAGTCAGGATGTGGCTCTTGTAAGCGTGAGCTCTCTTAACCTTACCAGTCTTGGTCAGGTTGAATCTCTTCTTTGCACCGCTATGGGTCTTCAGCTTGGGCATAGTAGGTTCTCCTTCCGATCTTTTGTATATTTTTGTACTTACTTGCTATTCTTGGGGGTCAGGAACATTCCCATGAAGCGGCCCTCCAGCTTAGGATTCTTCTCCATGTTGGCGATCTCAGCACAGGCCGCCGCAAAGTCCAGGAGCAGCTTTTCACCCAAGTTGGTGTGCGCCATCTCACGGCCGCGGAAGCGGACACTGACCTTCACCCGGTTGCCGTCTGCCAGGAATTTCTGGGCAGCCTTGACCTTGGTGTTAAAGTCGTTGGTGTCGATGCTGGGGCTCATGCGGATCTCCTTGATCTCCACGACCCGCTGGTTCTTCTTGGCTTCCTTCTCCCGCTTCTTCTGGTCGAAGCAGAACTTGGAATAATCCATGATCTTGCAGACGGGGGGGACAGCGTTGGGAGAGATTTTGACCAGGTCCATGCCCTGCTCTTCCGCCAGAGCGTTGGCCTGTGCCGCGGACATAATGCCCAGCTGCGCACCGTCGGCACCGATGAGGCGGATCTCCTTATCCCGGATCTCCTCGTTGAGCTGATGATCTAACTTTGCGATTGTAGACACCTCCAAATAAACAACAAAAAAGCGGATGCCAAAGCATCCGCATACTCGCACAGAATTCCTGTCGGAAAAAGTGGAATATTGACCGTTTTGCTTACTGCTTACGGTGAGGCGGATGTTCAGCCTTCTTTATTACCCGGGTATTTTAGCATACCCCTTCGCAAATGTCAAGCACAATTTTCAAATTAGGAATTAGGAATTTTCCCTGCATTCCTAACTCCTCACTCCTAATTCCTAATTTTGAACGATCTCTGGAATATCTTATGCCCAACCTGGGTAGGATTATTCCAAATCCCCCACGATGGTTCCGGGCTCGCCGGTGAAGGCGGAGAGGACTTCCACTTTGATTCCGAATTCCCGGGCGAATTCCACACTGCGGTCGTGGAGCACCTGGGCACCGTTTTCAATGAGGGCCATCATTTTCTCATAAGAAATGCGTCCAAACCGGGTGGCATCCGGGTACAGCCGGGGATCCCGGTCGTAGACTCCGTCCACATCCGTGAAGATCTGGCATTTGTCCGCTTTCAGGTACGCTGCCAGGGCCACCGCCGTGGTATCGGAGCCGCCCCGGCCCAGGGTGGTGATGTCCCCCTCCGGGTCAACTCCCTGGAAGCCCGCCACCACCACGATTTTTCCCGCGTCCAGTTCCTGCCGGATGCGTTCCGGGCTGATACCTGTGATCCGGGCATTTCCGTGGACACCATCGGTCTGTATTCCCGCTTGCCAGCCCGTCAGGCTGACGGCAGGATAGCCCATGGCTCCAATGGCCATGGCCAGCAGGCCCGCGGACATCTGCTCCCCGGCGGCTAAGTAGGCATCCATCTCCCGGGCGGCCCCCCGGCGGTTTACCTGGGCGGCCTTGCCGATGAGCATATCGGTCATATCCCCCTGGGCGGATACCACGACCACCACCTGATTTCCCTGCCGGGCCAACCCCGTTACCCGCCGCGCCGCCCCCCGTACCCGCTCGGTATCCCCAAGGGACGTTCCTCCGTACTTCTGAACGATCAGCATAGTCATCCCTCCCATGCCACAGTGTATGACGCAGAGGGGCGAAAGGTGACGGAGGAGGGAATTGAAAGTTGAAAGTTGAAAATTAGGGTGTTGCTGTAGGCAAAGCCGACACCTTAACTTTCAATTTTAAATTTTCAATTAAAAAGAGCCGCCGTTTCCGGCAGCTCTTTTGGGTTTTGATCATCCGGCAAGGACTTCGGCCTTTACAACGCCGGAGGTCTGGTTCATGGAATTCAGCAGCTCCTCCAGGGAGATGGTCAGATCCATGGTCTCCGCGGAGATGGTCACAACGGCGGTGCCGTTGGTGGGCACGATGGAATTGATGGTAATGATGTTGGCACGGGCGGCGGCGAAGATGCCCAGAATTTCGGACAGCAGGCCCGGCTCGTCGTGCAGCAGCAGCTGGAAGGTGATGATCCGGCCGGTCATCATGTTCTGGAAGGGCAGCACCGCATCCCGGTACTTGTAGAACGCGCTGCGGCTGATGTCCGTCATACGGGTGGCCTCGTTGACGGTAGAGGCCTCGCCGGTAGAGAGCAGCCGCTTTGCCTCTGCCACCTTCAGGAACACCTCAGGCAGGGCCGAAGCCTCCACAATGTAATACTTGGGTTTCGTAGTCATGGACGACCTCCTAAATGATATCTATTGTCACATTCACCAGAATCAAACATCATTGTCCTTTAGTATTGTAGCATACATTTCAAAAAATTCAAGTACCCCGCACATTCAAAAAAGGAGGAATTTCCCATGCGCCCCGGTACCCGAAATACCTTATCCCTGATCGGTCTTTTCTTTGCCGTTTGGGTGGGGATCCGGTATGCCCTGCCCATTCTGGCTCCGTTTCTTCTGGGCACTGCCCTGGCCCTGGCAGCCGAACCTATGGTCGCCTTTCTGACAAAGCAGCTGCATCTGCCCCGGGCGGTAGGCGCAGGGCTGGGCGTTACCATGGCCTTTGTCTGCATTGCCATGCTTCTGCTGGTCCTGGGGGCCTTTCTGGTTCGGGAGCTGGGGATCCTGGCGGGCATTCTGCCGAATCTGGAGGATACCGCCATGTCCGGCATCTCCTCCCTGCAAAGCTGGCTGCTGGAGCTGGCCGGGCGAATGCCTCCCGGTATCCAGTCTCTGGCCAGCGACAACATCACCGCCCTTTTTTCCGACGGCACCAGTCTCTTTAACCGGGCCATCCAGTATGTACTGGGGCTGGCAGGAAGCCTTTTGAGCCATGTGCCGGACAGCGCGCTGGGGCTGGGCACCGGCATTATTTCCGGCTACATGATTTCCGCCAAGCTGCCAAAGCTCCGCCGTTGGATCACGAGACGGCTGCCAAAGGAAAAGCTGAAGCCCCTGCTGGATTCCCTGAAGCGGATGAAGACTGCCGTGGGCAGCTGGCTGACAGCCCAGCTGAAGCTGGCGGGGGTGACCCTGACCGTTCTCTGCCTGGGCCTTCTGCTGCTGCGGGTCCGGTATGCCCTGCTGTGGGCTCTGGGCATCACCCTGCTGGATGCCCTCCCGGTACTGGGCACAGGCACGGTGCTGCTGCCCTGGGCACTGATCTGCTTTCTGCAGGAGGATACCGCCCGGGCCATCGGACTGCTGGGCATCTATGCCGTTATTTCCCTGACCCGTTCCATATTGGAACCGAAGCTGGTGGGCCGCCATCTGGGCCTGGATCCCCTGGCTACCCTGGTGGCCCTCTACGCAGGCTACAAGCTATGGGGCATCGGCGGCATGATCCTGGCTCCCCTGCTTACCGTCACCGCCATGCAGCTGGCACCGTCGAGGGATAGTTAGGAGTTGGGAATTAGAAGTAAGGGATTTTTGGTGCGGAGAGTGAAGCGTGGAGTTTTCTCAATCTGCCAACTCCCCTCCTCAAACTCCCCCCTAATTCCTAACTCCTAATTCCTAACCTCACTCTCCACACTCCACTCTCCATAATAAAAAACACAACTCCCTATTGTGCATTCCGTGAATTTTTGTTATAATATAGGGAAAAGTTTATTATTGGATGTGTGTAGCTGTGAAATATGGAATTTGGAATGTAGCGGAGCCGGAGATGGGCGGGGTCAATGCCCTGGTTTCCGGCGGTTATCCGCCCCTTGTGGCCATGGTTCTGGCATCCCGGGGGATCACTGATGTCGCCCGGGCCCGGAAGTACTTAGACTGCAACGCCCCCCTGCTGGACCCTTTTCTGATGACGGATATGGACCTGGCCGCAGGCCGGGTGGGCCTTGCCATGGCCCAGGGGGAGAAAATCGCCGTATTCGGCGACTATGACGTGGACGGCATCACCGCCACCTGCCTGCTGACAGACTTCCTGCGCCGCCACGGCGCGGACTGCGTCAGCTATATCCCCGGTCGTCTGGAGGAGGGCTACGGTCTCAACGCCATCGCCCTGCGACAGCTGAGTGCCGAGGGAGTGAAGCTGATCATCACCGTGGACTGCGGCATCACTGCCGTGCAGGAAGCGGAGCTGTGCCGGGAATTGGGCATTGATCTGGTCATCACTGACCACCACGAATGCAAGGAAGTGCTGCCCCACGCGGCAGCCGTGGTGGATCCCCACCGCCCCGACGGTGGCTATCCCCACAAGAACCTTTCCGGTGTCGGCGTGGCCTTCAAGCTGGCCGCCGCCCTCTGCGGCAGTCAGGAGGAAGTGCTGGAAGAGTACGCCGACATGGTCTGTCTCGGCACCGTAGCCGATGTGATGCCCCTGCAGGGGGAGAACCGGGTGTTCGTAGCCCGGGGCCTTCAGTCTCTTCGCCACACCAAGCGGCCCGGCATTGCCGCCCTGATGGCGGAAACCGGCTGCGCCCCCGACAGCGTCAGTGCCTCCTCCATCGGCTTTATGCTGGCCCCCCGGATCAACGCCGCAGGCCGCATGGGGCAGATCGATTTTGCCATTGAGCTGTTCCTCACCGATGACCCCCAGAGGGCCACGGAGCTTGCCCGGCAGCTGTGTGAGCTGAACCGGCAGCGGCAGGCGGTAGAGGCGGAAATTTACGCCCAGGCCGTAGCCATGCTGCCCCTGGGACAGCCCCCGGAAGCCATCGTCCTGGCGGACGAGAGCTGGCACCAGGGCGTGGTGGGCATCGTGGCCAGCCGCATCGCGGAGGAATACGCCTGCCCCGCCTTTCTGATCTGCCTGGACGGCGAGCACGGTAAGGCCAGCTCCCGCAGCCACGGCGGCTTCAATCTGTTCTCCTCCCTCACCGCCCTGTCCCCCCTGCTGGAAAGCTACGGCGGCCACGAGCTGGCGGCAGGCTTTACCATTACCCGAAGCAATATTCCGGAGTTCCGCCGCCAGGTCTGTGCCCTGGCCGCCTCCTACTACCACGACGATACCCCCCGGACCGTGCTGGACATTGACTGCGCCATTGCCCCGGAGCTGCTGACCCTGAAGGGCATCGAGTCCCTTTCCGTGCTGGAGCCCTGTGGCAGCGGCTGTCCCAAGCCGGTGCTGGTGATGAAAAACATGACCATCGAGCGGATCCAGCAGGTGGGCAGCGGACGGCATATGCGCCTGCGCCTGCGCAGCGGACGCTATGGCATCAACGCCATCTATTTCTCCGCCAACGCCGGAACCGCATCCATTCAGCTGGGCGACCTGGTGGATATCGCCTTCACCCCCCAGATCAATGAATTCCGGGGCGAGCGCAGCGTGCAGATGAACGTGCTGGACATCCGTCCCAGCTGTTCCGCCGAATGCTCCCCCGACGCAGGCGGCTACCGGGCCCTTATGCAGGACCGGCTCACCGCCCAGATCGCCCGGGAGCTTTACCCCGACCGGGCCACCCTGGCCCTGGTATGGCGGTATCTTGCCGCCTGCGGCAATCAGCTGCAGGAATCTCCCATCTGCCTGTGCCGCAAGATCGTCCGCTGGTCCGGCAAGCCCATGTCCCTGGGCCAGCTGATGACCTGCCTGGATATTTTCCGGGATGTGGGACTGCTGCAGACCCAGAAACTGCATAAATACATCTCCATCCGCCTGACCCCCGGCCCCCAGAAGGCCGACCTGACGGAAAGCCAAACCCTGCAGCGTCTGCTGCACGCGAAAGAGAGCTGACATACATGGAAACCTTTGAAGAACACTACGCCGCGATGCAGGCGGCGATCGCAAAGCACCTTCCCGGTGCGGACATGGCCCTGATCGACCGGGCCGTGGAATATGCCAATGCCAAGCACAAATACCAGAAGCGCAAGGACGGCTCCCCCTACATCATCCACCCCCTGGCCGTGGCCGAGGTCATCGCCGAAATGGGGCTGGATCAGGACGCTATCCTGGGCGCGCTGCTCCACGACTGCATTGAAGATACCGATGCCTCCCACGAAGACATCGAAAAGCTCTTCGGCCAGACCGTTGCGGAACTGGTGGAGGGCGTTACCAAGCTGACCCGGGCCAACTTCTCCACCTCTGAGCAGGCCCAGATGGAAAACCTGCGCAAGATGTTCATGGCTATGTCCAAGGATATTCGAGTGGTGCTGATCAAAATCGCCGACCGGCTCCACAACATGCGCACCATGCAGTACCAGACCCCCGCCAAGCAGATCCTGAAATGCCGGGAGACCATGGACATTTACGCCCCCCTGGCTCACCGCCTTGGTATGCAGAAGATCAAGTGGGAGCTGGAAGACCTGGCCCTGCGGTACCTGGCCCCAGGTGAGTATGACAACATCATGGCTTACCTTCAGGCCCACCAGGAGCAGGATGAGTCCTTCATGCAGACCATCCAGAGCAAGATCACCGAGCGGCTGACCAATATGGGCATCCACAACAAGACCTACGGCCGCATTAAACACGTTTACTCCATCTACCGCAAGACCCAGACCCAGGGCAAGAGCATCGACGAACTGTACGACCTGTACGCCTTCCGGGTCATCGTGGATTCCATCCCCGACTGCTACAACGTGCTGGGCCACGTCCACGACCTGTTCAATCTGGTGCCCGGGCGGTTCAAGGACTATATCTCCACCCCCAAGCCCAATATGTACCAGTCTCTGCACACCACGGTCATCGGCTCCCAGGGCATCCCCTTTGAGGTGCAGATCCGCACCTGGGAAATGCACGAGACCGCCGAATACGGTATCGCCGCCCACTGGAAATACAAGCAGGGAACCGGCTCCGGCAGTGAAAAGGACTTCGAATGGGTCCGCCGCCTGCTGGAAAGCCAGCAGGACTCCGACGCGGAGGAATACGTCCAGTCCCTGAAGATCGACATGTTCGACGACGAAGTGTTCGTCTTTACCCCCAAGGGCCGGATCGTATCCCTGCCCTCCGGCTCCACTCCCATCGACTTCGCCTATGCCATCCACTCCGGCGTGGGCAACGCCATGGTGGGTGCCCGGGTCAACAACCGCATCGCCAACATCGACGCCAAGCTGAAAAACGGCGACATCGTGGAGATCATCACCTCCAAGAGTGCCAAGGGCCCCAGCCGTGACTGGCTGAATATCTGCAAATCCAACCAGGCCCGCACCAAGATCAAGCAGTGGTTCAAGAAGGAAAAGCGGGAGGAGAACGTGCTCCACGGCAAGTCCTCCTTTGAATCCGAAATGAAGCGGGTGGGCCTGCCCCTCACCGCCATTACCGACCCCGCTCTGGAGCCCCATCTGCTGAAAAAGCTGTCCTTCGACAGCTGGGACGAGATGTACGCCGCTATCGGCTACGGCGGTCTCACTGCCGTAAAGGCCGTGGGCCGGATCCGGGATGATGTCAACAAGGCCCTGAAGGCCCAGGCAGCAGAAAAGGCCCCCGTGAATCCCCTGCGGATGCGGCCCGATTCCGAGACTGTGCTGCAGAACCGCCACGCCGTCAACGGTGTTATCGTGGAGGATATCGACTCCTGCATGATCAAATTTGCCCGCTGCTGCACCCCCGTTCCCGGGGATGCCATCGTGGGCTTCATCACCAAGGGCTTCGGCGTATCCGTCCACCGGGCGGACTGCCCCAACGCCCAGAACCGGGATGACCCCCGGCAGTCTGCCCGTTGGGTACGGGTCCGCTGGGCCACCCAGGAGGAGCAGCCCTTCGAGACCACCCTGGAGCTGGACTGCATCACAAGAGACGGCCTCCTGCTGGATGTTGCCACCGTCATGACCACCGCCCGTGTCCGGGTAAAGGAGCTGAACGGCCGGGACCTCCCCGGCGGACGCAGCATGTTCACCGTCCGCTTCGAGGTCAAGAACGTAGGCGAGCTGGAAACCATCCGCAAAAAGCTGCTGAATATCCGGGACGTTGTAGGTTCCCGCAGAGGACAGAACTGATTGCCGTGCTGCATATGCAGCACAGCATCGATATTGATCCTTGCGGATCTTCGATATATCCGTTCCGGATTCGATATGTGCTTCGCACTCGATATGCCCTGCCGGGCAAGAAGGATCAATATCATTTCGAATGTGGTAACATATATCGAAGCAAAGCTATATCGAGTTTGCCCATGGCAAACATATCGACAAAAGAAAGGATGTAACTATGCGTGCAATCTTAACACGAGTAAATTCCGCCTCCGTCGTGATTGACGGCGAAACCGTCGGCAAGATCGGCAAGGGTTTTCTGATCCTGTTGGGCGTTGGGCCCAACGATACGGAGAAGGAGTGCCGCTATCTTGCCGAAAAGGCCCTGGGGCTGCGGATCTTTGAGGACGAGAACGGCAAAATGAACCTGGGCTTGGATGCCGTGAACGGCGAAGTTCTGGTGGTCAGCCAGTTCACCCTCTACGGAAACTGCCGCAAGGGCCGCCGCCCCAGCTTTACCGACGCCGCCGGGCCCGAGCTGGGCAATGCCCTGTACGAAAAATTCCTCGCCATCTGCGCCGAGTTGGGCTATCCCCCCCAGCACGGCCAATTCGGCGCGGATATGAAGGTGGAATCCATCAACGACGGCCCCGTGACCCTGATTTTGGACACGGATCAGCTGATGGATACACCAAGACATAAATAAATGCAAAATGCAGAGTGCAGAATTGCCTGATTTTACTCTGCATTTTTCGGAGGTATTCCCATGCTGAAAGTCCATACCCTTACCCTTGGTGCTTATCAGACCAACTGCTACATCATTCACGACGAAAATTCCAAGTCCTGCTGCGTCATTGACCCCGGCTACACCCCGGAGGTGGTACTGGACAAGGCAGAGGAGCTGGGCCTGTCTGTGGAAGCCGTTCTGCTGACCCACGGGCATTTTGACCATGTGGGAGGCGTGAAAGCCATCGCCGCCGAGACCGGCTGTGATGTGTACCTTTGCGCCGACGACCTTTCCATGCCCCCCATGATGACCGCCGGGCCCCTGTACTATACCAAAACCTACGGCGAAGGCGACACCCTGCATCTGGCAGGCCTGACCATTTCTGTCATCCACACCCCCGGCCATACCCCCGGCTCCGTTTGCCTGATGGCGGAAAGCTCCCTGTTTTCCGGCGACACCCTGTTCGCCGGCTCCTGCGGCCGCACCGACCTCCCCGGCGGCGACTGGCTGACCATCCGCAATTCCCTGCGCCGCCTGGCCTCCTTTGAAACCAACTATTGGGTCTATCCCGGTCACGGAGAATCGACCACTTTGGCACAGGAAAAGCGGTATAATCCATACCTGAGGTAATTGATAATTGAAAATGGAAAATTGAATATTATTGATTCATTGCCGAAGGCAACACCACAATTTTCAATTTTCAACTTTCAATTTTCAATTCATTACATGAGGAATGTTATGAAATTGACACTACTCGGTCACGACGACCGTTATGCTGTGGAGCAGCTGCAAATGGCCCTGTTCCCGGATACTGCCGAGGGGGAAGCCGTTTCTTCTCTGCACCGCGGCAAGACCTGGCTTACCGCCACGGCGAAGATCACCCTGGGCGGCAGGACTGTTTCCGCCTCCCGCCGCCTGAAAGCCGCAGAAGAGACCGTGCGCCTGCGCCGCCGGGCCTTGCAGCAGAGCTATTATTTAGCCGCCATCCAGCTGCTGCCCAAGCTCCCCGCCTGGGGCGCACTGGCGGGGGTGCGGCCCACCAAGATCACCACAAAGCACATGCTGGAAGGCGGCACCCCCAAATCCGCCGACAATTTTTTGAAGGATGTGTACTACGTTACCCCGGAGCGGCGGCAGCTGGCTGTGGACTGCTCCAAGTCAACCGCAGCAGCCGCGAACTTGCTAACCCCCGACGATGTATCTCTGTACGTGGGCATCCCCTTCTGCCCCACCCGCTGTACCTATTGCAGCTTCGTCAGCCGCACCATCGGCAAAAAGACCGAGCTGCTGGATCCCTACCTGGATGCCCTGATGCGGGAAATGGCAGTCACCGGAAAGCTTTTGCGCCAGTCCGGCAAAACCATCCGCACCATCTACATCGGCGGCGGCACCCCCACAACGCTCACCAGCCCCCAGATGGCAAGGCTTTTGGATGCCATCCACGACAGCTTCGATCTCTCCCGGTGCATCGAATTCACCGTGGAGGGCGGGCGGCCCGATACCCTGGACGGTGAAAAGCTGCGCACCATCCGGGAACATGGCGCGGACCGTATGAGCATCAACCCCCAGACCATGGAGGACGCGGTTCTCCGGGCCTGCGGACGGCCCCACAAGGCAGCGGATGTGCTCCGGGCCTACGGCGAAGCGGTGGACGCGGGCTACAAGGCCATCAACATGGATCTGATCGCAGGCCTGCCCAAAGACGATTACGACGGCTTCCGCCGCAGTTTGGACAGCGTCGCCGCCCTGAACCCCGCCAACATCACCGTTCACACCCTGGCCCTGAAAAAGGGCGCGGACCTCTTTGAAAAGCGGGAGGGCCTGTCCACCGCCGAAGAGGTCACCCGGATGGTGGACTATGCCAACGAGACCCTCCGTTCTCTCGGCTACAAGCCCTACTATCTCTACCGCCAGAAATACATGTCCGGCTCCTTTGAAAATGTGGGCTGGAGCCGGGATAATCTGGACTGCCTGTACAATATTTATATGATGGAGGAAGTCCACACCATATTATCCCTGGGCGGCGGTGGTATGAACAAGGTAAATTTCCCCGACGGCAGCCTGCGCCGTTTCCATAATCCCAAATTCCCGGAGCAGTACATCGAAATGATCGACGATGTGCTGCGACAGAAGGAAGAAATGTTTGCCCTCCTATAATGCCCGTAGGGGAGGGTCATGACCCTCCCCTACTGTGTTTTTTGAAAGGATGTTATCTTTGGACACCTTAATTTCCAACGTCACCGTTGTGACCATGAACCCCAAGATGGACGTGCTGTTCGGTGCCTATATCGGCATTGAAAGCGGCAAGATCGTTTCCATTGAAAAGGCCGCTCCCAAGGAGCAGCCCAAGACCATCATTGATGGCACCGGCATGGTGGCTATCCCCGGCCTCATCAACTGCCACACCCATCTGGCCACCTCCGTGCTGCGCAGCTACACCGACGACCTGGGCAACACCGAAGCCCTCCAGGCTCTGCTGCAAAAGGAAGCCAAAATGGACTCCCGGGCCGCCAAGGCCGCCGCACTGCTTTCCATTGCCGAGTGCCTGCGCTTCGGCGTCACCTCCGTGTCCGACCTGTACTACTATCCCAACGCCACCGCCGAAGCCGTTGCCGAATCCGGCATCAAAGCAAATCTGGCCCTCTCCTCCTACCGCTTCATCGATCAGAACGAGGACTTTGACTTCGACACCGACGAGCAGTGCCAGGAGCTGTGCAAGGTGGTGGACAAGTGGCACGGCTATGACGAAGGCCGCATCAAAATCGACGCGGGCATCTACGCCGAATACACCAGCAATTATAAGCTGTGGGAGGCCCTGGCGGGCTATGCCGTGGAGAAGGGCATCGGCGTTCAGCTGCACCTGGCGGAGACCCGAAGCGAGGTAAACTCCTGCCTGGACCGCACCGGCATGGGCCCCGGCGAGCTGCTGAACTGCCACCGGCTGTTCAACGCCCCCGCCACTGCCGCAGGCTGTACATATTTAGAAGAATACGAGCGAAAAATGCTGGGCAAAAAAAAGGTCACCGCCGTGGCAACCCCCGTTTCCGCCTATAAAAACGGCGGTGCTTCCACCCCCATTCTGGAATCCGTCAAGGCAGGCATGAATGTGGCCCTGGGCACCGGCGGTTCCATCGAGTGCGGCAACCTGGACATGTTCGAGGTGCTGCGCTTCGCCGCCATGGATGCCCGGAAGGAAAGCGGCGACCCCGCCGCCCTGCCCAGCTCCGCTGCCCTGATGATGGCAACCGTCACCGGTGCTCAGGCCCAGGGCCGCGCAAAGGAATGCGGCATGCTGCAGGTTGGCATGGATGCCGACCTGGCACTCATCGACTTCTCCGCCCCCCACCTGATGCCTTGCCACAATGTGCTGAACGGTCTCGTCTGGTCCGCCAAGGGCGGTGACGTGGCTATGACCATGGTTCGGGGCAAAATTCTCTATCAGAACGGTAAGTTCCCCACCATCGACCTGCAAAAGGTTGTAGAAGAATTGACCACCTACGCCATTCCCCACCTGTTTGACGACAGCAAGGGTTAAGGAGGTAACCTATGTCCGACACCCAGAAAAAGCAGAATTTCCTGCAAGGTACCGCCCTGCTTGCCATGGCTACCGCCATCGTCAAGGTCATCGGAGCTCTGTATAAGATCCCCCTCAACGCCATTATCGGCGAGCAGGGCTTCGGTTATTTCAATACCGCTTACGAAATTTACAACGTACTGCTGATGATCTCCACCGCAGGCCTGCCCGTTGCCATGAGCCGCATGATCTCCCAGGCCAGCTCTTTGCAGCATTATGGTCAGGTCCGCCGGATCTATGCCACCGCCCGGGGCATTTTCCTGGGGCTGGGTATCGCGGGTACGCTGTTGATGACCATTTTCTGCCGCCAGCTGGCGGAGTTCCAGAACCAGCCTGATGCCTGGGCCGCCATCGGCTTCCTGGGCCCCTGCGTACTGCTGATCTGCATCATGTCCACCTTCCGGGGCTTCTTCCAGGGCCAGAGCAACATGCTGCCCACCTCCATTTCCCAGGTTTTGGAGGCAATTACCAAGCTGATCGTGGGCATGATCGCCGCGTTGGTGCTGCTGAAACTGACAAACAGCATTCCCCTCGCCGCCGGCGGTGCCATTCTGGGCGTTACCGCCAGCTGCCTGCTGTCCTCCTTCTATCTCTTCGGCTGCTTCCGCAAGAGCTATGCCCAGCTGCCTGTATCCAACGACGAGCCCCGCAGCTTTGCCGATACCGCCAAGGGCCTGCTGGTCATCGCCATCCCCATCACCATCGGCTCCGCGGGACTGCAGCTGCTGACCATGCTGGAAACCAAGATCTACATGGGCCAGCTGCTGGGCCAGGGCATCAGCCAGGCGGATGCCGATGTCATGCGGGGCATTTACGGCATGACCCAGACCATCTTCAATATGCCCTGCGCCTTTATTACACCCATCACCATCAGCATCATCCCCGCCATCACCTCCCAGCTGACCCTTTGTAAGGACGAAGAGGCGAAGAAGACCGAGGAATCCGCCGTGCGCATCACCGGCCTGATCTCCATGCCCTGCGCCTTTGGTCTTGCGGTACTGGCGGAGCCCGTCACCGCCCTACTGGGCGGCTATAGCGGCGAAAAGCTTGTTCTCGCCACGAAGCTGATGACAGTGCTGGGCATCAGCATTCTATTCAACGCCGTGGTGCTGGTCACCACCGCCTTCATGCAGGCCCACGGCCACGCGAGCCGTCCTGTGGTGAATATGCTGATCGGCGGCTTCCTGAAGCTGGCGGCGGTGTATATCCTCACCGGCAATCCCAATATCGGCATCGTGGGCACCCCCATCGGTACCTTGCTCTGTTATCTCAGCATCTGCGTGCTGAATATCTACTCCATCCGCACATTGCTCCCCCATCCCCCTGCCATCGTGAAAAACCTGATCCGTCCCTTCCTGTCCGCCGCGCTGATGGGTGTTTTCGTTTACGGAACCCTGTTCCTTTTGAAGCACATCGGCATCGACAGTCGCCTGATCCTGTGCGCCGCTCCCGTCCTGGTGGGCGTGGCCGTGTACCTGCTGTCCGCCGTCAAGCTGAAGGTCATCACCCGGGAGGACTGCCTGCTTCTTCCCAAGGGCGAGAAGATTGCAAAATTGCTGAAATTGTAAGAAAAAGCGAAAATTATTCTTGCATTTCGGGTAAGATTATGTTAATCTAATATGCGATTTGCGAAACAGAAAAGAGGACGATCTACATGAATAAAACCGAGCTTATTGCCGCCGCCGCCGAAAGTGCCGGCATTACCAAGAAGGACGCGGAGCGTGTCCTGAACGCCGCCCTGGATGCCATCACCGCCTCCCTGGTGAAGCGTGAGAAGGTTCAGCTCTCCGGCTTCGGCACCTTCGAAACCAAGTACCGGGAAGCCCGCATCGGCCGCAACCCCCACACCAAGGAAGCCGTCGATATCGCCGCCACCTACGTTCCCACCTTCAAGGCCAGCAAGGCACTGAAGGACACCGTGGCAAAGTAACGCCTATGCGTCTGGACAAGTTTTTGAAGGTCTCCCGCCTGATCAAGCGGCGCACCGTTGCCAACGAGGCCTGTGACAATGGCCGCATCAGCGTCAACGGCCGGGTGGTGAAGGCCAGCTACGACGTGAAGGTCGGCGATAAGATTGAAATTTCCATGGGCACCCGCACCGTTGCCGTGGAAGTCCTGCAGGTGGCAGACAATGTCCGCAAAGACGATGCCGCCGGGATGTATAAGGAAGTATAACAAAACCAGGAAGCGATCCGCTTCCTGGTTTTTTCTTTTGAGAAATGATCGTTTCTCTCTGTAGGGCGGGGTCATGACCCCGCCGACCCGGCGGGATGACTGAACGGTAAAGTCTATGCTGCCTGCCTTCAAGTTCGTGTGTCATTGCGAGGAGCGAAGCAACGTGGTGACCGAAGGGAATGCCTGTGGTGCAATCTAGCGGTACAGGGCTGCATATTCTGGATAGCTTTCGGCGAATCGGTACCATCTCCATTGAGATTGCCACGCCGCAAGCGGCTCGCAATGACATACTAATTTGAAAGTAGCTCCCGGAATTGGGAGCTGCTTCTGTTTTAAGAGAATTACTTACACATTTCCTTGGCGACTTCCACGATGTGCTCAGAGGAGAGGCCGAATGCTTTCAGCAGGGCGGCGGCGGGGCCGGAGTGGCCGAACTCGTCGTTGACGCCGATCCTCTTCACGGGCGTGGGCAGCTTCTCGCTGAGAACGCTGCAGACAGCTTCGCCCAGACCACCGATGACGGAGTGCTCCTCGGCGGTGATGATCTTACCGCACTTGCGGGCAGCTTCCAGCACCAGCTCCTCGTCCAGGGGCTTGATGGTGCCCATGTTGATGACCATGGCGTTGATGCCGTCCTTTGCCAACTCCTCAGCGGCGACCACAGCTTCGTAGGTCAGCAGGCCGTTGGCGATGATGGCAACGTCGGTGCCGTCCTTCAGAACTTCGCCCTTGCCGATCTGGAAGGGTGCGCCTTCCTCGTGGATGACGGGGACAGCAGCCCGGCCAAAGCGGATGTAAACGGGGCCTTCATGCTCGTATGCGGCCTTCACCATGGCCTGTGCTTCCACATCGTCGGCGGGGGACATGACCACCATGCCGGGGATGGTGCGCATCAGGGCGAAGTCCTCACAGCACTGGTGGGATGCGCCGTCCTCGCCGACGGAGATACCGCCGTGGGTGGCACCGATCTTCACGTTCAGGTGGGGATAACCGATGGAGTTGCGGACCTGCTCGTAAGCACGGCCTGCGGCGAACATGGCGAAGGTGGATGCGAAGGGCACCAGACCGGTGGTGGCCATACCGGCGGCCACACAGATCATGTTGGCCTCGGCAATGCCGCAGTCGAAGTGACGCTGGGGGAATGCTTTCTGGAAGGTTGCGGTCTTGGTAGCACCGGCCAGGTCGGCATCCAGAACTACCAGATTCTCATGCTCTGCGCCCAGGGCTGCCAGGGCCTTGCCGTAGCTGTCGCGGGTGGCGATCTTCTTTACGTCTGCCATATTACTTGCCCTCCAGTTCGTTGAGAATTGCGGTCAGCTCGTTGATGGCCTGCTCGTGCTCGGCATCGTTGGGTGCCTTGCCGTGCCAGCCGGCCTTGTTCTCCATGTAGGACACGCACTTGCCCTTGACAGTCTTCATCACGATGGCGGTAGGCTGGCCCTTCACGGTCTTTGCCTCGTTCAGGGCGGCTTCGATCTGGTCGAAGTTGTGGCCGTCGATGGCGACGGTATGGAAACCGAAGGCCTCCAGCTTGCCCACGATGGGGTAGGGGCTCATAACGTCGGCAACATTGCCGTCGATCTGCAGGCCGTTGTTATCCACGATGACCACCAGGTTGTCCAGCTTATAGTGGGCAGCAGCCATGCAGGCCTCCCAGACCTGGCCTTCCTGGATCTCGCCGTCGCCCAGCAGGGTGTAGACACGGGCGGTGCTGTTCTGATGCTTCAGGCCCAGAGCCATGCCCACAGCCACGGAAATACCCTGGCCCAGGGAGCCGGTGGACATATCGACACCGGGAACGGTGTTCATGTTAGGGTGGCCCTGCAGGTAGGAGTCAATGTGGCGCAGGGTGGGCAGGTCCTCCACAGGGAAGAAGCCACGGTGTGCCAGAGCGGCGTACAGGCCGGGGGCGGTGTGGCCCTTGGACAGCACGAAGCGGTCACGGCCTTCCCACTTGGGATTCTTGGGATCTACATTCAGCTCCTTGAAGTACAGGTAGGTGAACATATCAGCGGCGGACAGGCTGCCGCCGGGATGACCGGCTTTGGCACCGTGGGTGGCATCGATGATGCCCATGCGCACCTTGCAGGCCTGGATTTCCAGCTGCTTCTTTTCAACGGGTGTCATACAATTCCTCCTAATAAAATATTCTTTGCAAATAGGAACTACAGTTTATCCAACATTTTCAGCGAAAAAACGCTCCACAACTTCGGCGATGCCATCGTGGTTGTTGTCACGCTTCGTTATATAGTCGGCAACGGATTTCACTTCCTCGGTGCCGTTTGCCATGGCAACGCCGATGCCTGCCATTTGGATCATGGACAGGTCGTTGGCCGCGTCACCCACTGCCACCGCGTTTTGGACGGGGACCTCCAGCATCCGGCACAGCATGACCACGGCTTCGCCTTTGCTCATGCCCTTGGGAACCACTTCCAGGTACTGGTCGCAGGAGAAAAAGCAGTCCACGATATCCGCCATTTCCTCCCGGAGCCAGGCTTCCACCTTCAGAAGCTCTGTCTGGTCGTCATAGTCGATGACCAGCACCTTCACAGGCTCCTCCTTCAAATCGGTGTGAACATCGCCGATCACCCGGTGTTCCATGTTGATAAGGCTGCAGTAGCGGCGGACTGCCGCGTCATCGCACCGGGGCTCTACCAGAACCGTCCATTCGTCATAGGTCTGGACATGGATGCCCAGGGGATTCACATGGTCAAAGACCTTCTGGACTGTGGGAATGGTCAGTGTCCTGGCGAATATCTGCTTTTCCCAAGCCCAGTCGAAGATCACCGCGCCGTTGTAGGCGATCAGATAGCAGCCGGGCTTGTCGAAGCCCAGCTTCCGGGCCTGCTCCATGGCACTTTTCAGGGGCCGTCCGGTGGTAATGATGACCCCGTGGCCCCGCTGGAGAGCTTGCTCCAGGGCCTGCCGGTTGCCGGGTGTGATCTCCTTCCGGTCATCCAGCAGCGTGCCGTCCAGATCCATAAACAGCATTCGTTTTTCCATAAGGATTCCCTCAGAAATTCACGTCGTTCAGGCCCACCTGGTAAACTTCGATGCCCAGCTTGCGCAGGCTTTCCACCGTGGCGGGGTCAGCCTTTTCGTCGGTGATCAGGGTGACCTGACGGTCGTAGGTGCAGCTGCCGTAGCGGGCGGTATTCTCCGCCACATTCTCCATCTTGGTGTGGTCTGCCAGAATGTACAGCTCCTTGGCAGTCCGGGCGATCATGGTTTCATTGATACCAATCTCCATGGGGATATTATAACAGAATTCTCCGTTGGGCGTAACCCCCGCGCAGCCTAAAATTGTTTTATCCGCGGTGGAATCCAGCAGAACCCGCAGCACGTTGTCGCCAACCATCACATGCTCCCGCAGCTCGCCGCCGGTGAGGGTGACACTGACACCCTTGGGCCGCTTCTTGGTGACGGCCATACCGTTGTTGGTGATGATGTGCACATTGTGGGCAGTGATGAAATCCAACGTGCCCAGGGCGGCCATACTGCCGTTGATAAAAATGGTCTCCCCGTTGCAGATCTTGGAGGCCGCGTAACGGCCCAGCAGACGGCGGTACAGGGCCAGCTCTTCTTCAGGGGAAACACTCCGGTAATCCGGATTCACCGTCGCGCCGCCGTAAAAGCGGGTGATGAGCTTCCGGTCCTCCAGATATTGCAGGTCCCGGCGGACAGACATGGCTGACATGCCAAACTGCTTCGCCAGATCCTCAACCCTGACCTCCTCCTGTTCACGGATCTGCTTCAGGATCTGGGACCTGCGCCGTTCAACAGAGGATTGATCTCGTTTCATATTCTGGTATCACTCCTTTCTTTAACACGTTTTGCGTGAAAAGTCAAGACACTTCAGCTTTTTTGTCAGATGATCGTAGTGGTAAATTGTTTCGGTCTCAGGGTGCATGGCAGCCTGCTCCGGGGGCGGAGCAAACCAAAGGGCTTCCATACCCGCGTTTTTCGCGCCAAGCACATCCTTTTTCAGGCTGTCGCCAATGAACAGGCATTCTTCCGGGGCTACCCCTGCTTTCTGGGCGCAGGTCAGGAAAAGCTTCCTGTCGGGCTTTTCCCCATTGACCTCCTCGCTGGTGACCAGAAAATCAAAGTAGGGCAGCATCTGAAGCCTTGTAAGCTTCTTCAACTGATATTCAAGTGTCATATCCGTACCGATACCCAGGATATAGCCTGCCTTCTTCAAAATGGGAAGGCATTCCATGATCCCCGGTGTCGGTTCGGCAGACCGGATCAGGGTGTCCCAGTAGAGCTCGCTCATCGTAAGTGCGTGGTGCAGAGGCAGTCCGTGCTTTTCCAGCAGAATCTGGTAGCGCAGGCAGCGGTCATGGAGGGCGGCACAGTCCACACCCAGCCGCTCCTTTACGATATCCATTGCTTCCCTGTGGCGGCGGGTGAAGGTCTCCCGGTCCATGTGCAGATGCTCCTGAACATAGGCGCAGAGTGCCTCCCAGGCCATGGCATGGGCAGCATCGTAGCCGTATAAGGTGTTGTCGATATCAAAAAGGACTGCCTTTATCATGGTAAAAACTCCCGTAAAATACGTTTTTGCATGAAAGAACCCGGGGTTGCGGCCCCCGAAAGGGCAGCAAAGTACCCGGGTTTCTTTTTGGCCTGTCAGCTATCGGTCAGTCGGCCAGACCCGCGTTGCGCAGAGCCTGCTCCATCTCAGCAGCGGACATAACATTCTTCAGGCCCAGGACCACGGTGCCCTTCTCCTCAGCGGCCTTCATCATGCCGGCAAAGTTGACAGTGGTGAAGACGATATTGAACTGGGAAGCGGAAGACTTGCCCTCGGAAATAGCGCAGTGGTGGATTCTGCCGGGCTTCACACCCAGTTTCTTCAGCACTTTTTCCAGGGTCATCTTCATCATCAGGGAGGTGCCCGCACCGTTTGCGCAGCACACCAGGAAGGTCTTGTTATCCAGCTTAGCCATTGTGAAAAACTCCTTTAGATTATTGCGCTGCATACCCGCAGCCTTGATTTTTAGGGTTGGGCACGCCCGGCTTTCGCCGGACGCGCCCGGTTTGAGAATTAAGGAAGGAAGATAATCTTCAAATACGAATTACTTGGAAGCCTTGTACTCCTTGTAAGCCTCGTAGTCCTCGGTAATCAGGAAGTAGCCCTTCTTGTCCATGCGGTACTCGATCTGGGGGATAGCCAGCAGAGCAACAGCGCACAGGATCAGGCCGACATAGCCCAGGTACTTCATGACGACGGTCATCAGAGGCCACACGGTAGCCCAGTCGAACATGCCCAGGTAGCCGCCGTATGCAGCCATGCCGCACCAGCCGGCGATCAGAGCAGAGCCGAAGACCTGAATCAGGCCGGAGATGAAGGGGATGACCAAGCAAGCCTTGATACCGCCCTTTTCGTTGGCAACCAGGCCGATGGTAGCGTTGTCGAAGAAGACGGGAACGAAGCCGCAGATGATCAGGGTGGGGCTGCCAATCAGGATCAGGGTGACGATAGCCACCAGCTGGCCAACCAGACCTGCCAGGAAGCCGAAGGTAACAGCGTTGGAGTCGCCGAAGCCGTAGCAGACAGCGCAGTCCACACCGGGGATGGAGGAGGGCAGCAGCTTGTCAGCGATACCCTGGAAGGACTGGGTCAGCTCGGTAACGAAGGTACGGACACCCAGCTGCAGGATAGCCAGATAAACAGCAAAGTTCAGGCACTTGTCGAAGCAGTACCATGCGAAGTTGGTGCCATCGGTGGTGTAGCCGTTCTCAACGAAGAAGGGCTTGCCGATGATAGCCATGATGGTGCCGAAGAAGACGGTCATCAGGATGGCGGTACAGACCATGTTCTCGTTGAAGATGGAGAAGAAGCCGGGCATTTCCAGATCGCCGACCTTCTTGACCTTACGGGTAACATTGCCGTTCTTATCCTTCTTTTCACCGAAGAGCTTGTCAGCTGCCCAGTAGCCCAGGCGGATGCCGAACATCTGCTGGTGAGCGATGGCGAAGCCGGCACCGTCGGTCAGCTCCTGCATGGGCTTGACGGTCAGGTTGGAGCCAACAGCCCAGTAAGCACCCAGCACGATGGACATGCAGACGATCATCAGGATGTCATTGGTCAGCAGAGCGGGAATAGCGAACATGATCAGCCAGTAAGCGGTGGAAGCCTGCTGAACCTGGACGTGACCGGTGGTGAACAGGGTACGGCACTTGGTCAGCTTATTGAAGCGGACCAGCAGGATGTTGACGATGAAAGCGACCAGCAGCAGGATCATAACATTGGAGAATCCCTTGCCGAACACTTCCTCGACACCTGCGGTAACGGCGTTCTGGCCGTAGTAGGGATCGATAACGACAGCGGTCAGGTTGAAACGCTCACGCAGACCGGCCAGGATGGGGCGGAAGTTGGAGGTCAGACCGCCGGAACCAACGTTCAGAATCAGCATACCGATGATGGCCTTCAGGGTGCCGCCCAGAGTGTTGTACCACTTTTCCTTCTTCAGGACGTAACCGACCAGAACCAGGAAGCCGATCATGTAGGGAGCTTTCTGGAGAATGTAGGTTGCGAAGAAGGTCCAAATTGCGTTCAGAATTTGCATACATCTTTCTCCTCTCGGATTATATAATTGGGGGACGCGCTGGTATGTGCTGGGATGTGCGGGTATGTGCGGGTTTTCGCGGGGGCTTGCTGGATAACGCTGGGTGTTATGGAGCTGATATCAGTCTTCCTCAATGGGATGAGCGATCTCAGCAGCCAGGATATCCTCGGGGGTGTTGGCCTCCATCAGCGCGTCGAGCAGCTCTTCATTGCAGAAGACGCCCATCAGCTGCTGGATGTTGTTCAGATGCTCGTCGGGATTGCAGGCAGCCAGGGTAAAGAACAGCTTCGCGACCTTCTCCTCGCCGTCCTCGTCCTTACCAAAGCTCACTTCTTCCTTCACGCGCATAAAGCCAATACCGGTTTTGTGGACACCGCTGGCATTTTCCTGGGAGTGGGGCATGGCCACATAGTGATCGAACACCACATAGGGACCATACTTTTCAATACAGTTGACGATCTGCTGGTAGTAGTCAGCGTCTACGCTGCCGTCGGCCACCAGGCTCTCAGCGGAGAGGCGGACAGCCTCCTGCCAGGAGTCGACCTTGTCAACGAACAGATAGTGCTTCTTTTCCACGATCGTCTGCAGAACACTTGCCATAGCTTCGATCTCCTTTCTTCCTGATTACAGGCAGGAACGGTAGGGGATGTTCTGGGGATGCTCGAAGCAATCCTCAAAGCCGCGGCGGTGATGGTAGTAGATCTTGTCCTTATCCATGGGATAGGTGTACTTGCCGCCAACCTGCCAGAAGAAGGGATGGAACTTGTACTCATTGCGGTCCTTCTTGAAGTCGTACAGGACCTTGATCTCCTCACAGTCAGCCTGGAAGTTGGTCCAGACGTCCCAGTGGATGGGAACGACCACCTTGCACTTCAGGTTTTCCGCCATGCGCAGAATGTCGATGGAGGTCATCTTGTCCTGCATACCGATGGGGTTTTCGCCGAAGGAGCCGAAGGCCACGTCGATGTCGTAGTCCTTGCCGTGCTTGGCAAAGTAGATGGAGAAATGGGAGTCGCCGGAGTGGTAGATGTTGCCGCCGGGGGTCTTGACCAGGTAGTTGACAGCCTTGTCGTCCATGTCGGTGGGGCAGACACCGGTCAGCTCCTCGCGGGTCTCGTCGGTCTTGTCGGTGGTGACGATGCAGGTACGGTCGAAGCTGTCCAGAGCAACGATCTCCAGATCCTTGATCTTGATCACGTCGCCGGGCTTGACGGTAACACAGCGGTCAGCGGGGACACCCCACTTGATCCAGGTCTCGACGCTCTTCTTGGGGCCGATGAAGGGAACGGGGATCACGTTGCCGTTCTCGTCGGTGGTGGTCATGCCGCTGTTGATGACATGGGCAGCCCACTCGGCGGACATGTGGTCCTGATGATAGTGGGTAGCCAGGACAGCGTCCACCTGCTTGAATGCGAAGGGATCGAATACGAAGGGCACGTTGCGCAGGTTGGGCTGCATCAGGCGGCCGCCGCACATATTTGCCATCTGGTGGCCCACAGCCATCTTGCCGTTGCCGTGGGTGCGCTTGCCGTTACCGCACCACAGGTCGATGGTGATGTTGGCATTGCCGGGGGTCTTGAACCACACACCGGTGCAGCCCAGCCACCACATTGCCACGTTGCCGGGAGCGACAACCTCATTCTCGATGTCCTCTACCAGCCAGGTACCCCACTCGGGAAAGGTGCTCATGATCCACTTGTCGCGGGTCATTTCGGAAACTTTGCTCATAATGATTTTCCTCCTTCTAGAGTAGAATTGGATGTCCCCAAATTCCTTATGCTATCACTATAAACGAAAACGAACACATTTGCAAGCATTTTATATGTTCGTTTTCTATTTTTTAATGTTCATTGTAATTTTTCTGGATTTTTGTCACATTTTTCCGAATTAAAATATTTTTAAATCGATCAGAAACTATCAAAAAACCGGCTCTCGAAACGTGTTTGTTTGTTTTTTTAGTATTCTTTAATAAATTTTTTGTTGATTTGGATATTTCGCCAAATTTTATTTCTGTTTTTTCTATCTTTTCCTTTTGAGTTTGTTGGAAATTATTTTGATTACCCTCTTGAAAGATAAAGAATGATGCGATATAATCTTGAAGTAAGCAAATTTCGGATTTTTGTTTTATGTTCGTTTTGAATGTCCGAATTGTTCATTTTATGTTCGTTTTGTTTTTCTGCCCTGTTTTCTCATACCCCGAAAAATCCATCGAGTATACATTGGAGGTTTTTGCAGTGAAAAAATATACCATCGGCCTGTACGAAAAGGCCATGCCGAAAGCCATGGATTGGCGCGCCATGCTGGAATGCGCCAGGGAATGCGGCTATGATTTCGTGGAGATCAGCATCGATGAGACTGACTGCCGCCTGGCCCGCCTGGAGTGGACGAAGGAGGAGCGGCTGGAACTGGTCCGCCTTATGAAGGAAGTGGGCATCCCCATCCGCACCATGTGCCTGTCCGGCCACCGGAAGTATCCCTTCGGCGCATCCGATCCCGCTGTCCGGGAGCGGGGGATGGAGATCATGGAAAAGGCCATTCAATTGGCTGATGATCTGGGCATCCGCATCATCCAGCTGGCAGGCTACGACGTTTACTACGAGGAAGGCACCGCCGAGAGCGAGCGGCTGTTCCGGGAGAACCTGGCAAAAGCCGTGCACATGGCTGAGGCCAAGGGCATCCTGATGGGCTTTGAGACCATGGAGACCGAGTTCATGAATACTGTGGGCAAGTCCATGAAGTACGTTGACCTCATTAACAGCCCCTACCTGGGTGTCTACCCCGACTCCGGCAACCTGACCAACGCCGCAAAAACCTACGGCACCGACGTGCTGGAGGACCTGGAATCCGGCCGGGGCCACATCGTGGCTCTGCATCTGAAGGAAACTGTCCCCGGCAAATTCCGGGAGATTCCCTTCCTCACCGGCCATGTGGATTTCCCCGCCGTCATCGCAAAGGCCTGGGATATGGGTGTCCGCCGCTACGTCACAGAGATGTGGGATGTGGGTCTGGACAGCTGGAAAAACGACATCAAATTCGCCAACCGCAGCATGAGCGAAATTTTGGACCAATTTTCCTGACGAAAATCACAAAATACAGCTTGCTATTTTCCGTACATATATGTAAAATAATAGGAGGACTTACGGATGAAAATTGAGAAGAAGATTATTTCCAATCTGAACAAGTGCTACGCCATGAGTCAGCTGGCCTACAAGGGCGAAAACTGCTTCCTGGTCGGCGCGGAGAAGAAGGATCCCTGCTACCTGTTCGCCGAGGACGGCACCCTGCTGGAGACCGTCTGGGAGCAGCCCGGCGGCGTTATGACCATTACCCCTGTTCCCGGCGGCAGCGGTTCCTTCCTGGCTACCCACCAGTTCTATTCTCCCAACGATTCCGCAAACGCCAAGATCATCATTGCCGAGCCCAAGGCGGAGGGCGGCTGGAGCATCCGTACCCTGGTGGACGCACCCTTTGTCCACCGTTTCGGCATTCTGAACCGTAACGGTGTGAACTATCTGATTGTCTGCTGCCTTAAGAGCGGCCACGAGTACAAAAACGACTGGCGTTCCTACGGTGTCTGCTACGGTGCTGTACTGCCCGGGGATCTGTCCTCCTACAATGAAACCAACCAGCTGAAGCTCTCTCCCATCAAGATCGGCATGCTGAAGAACCACGGCTACTCCCTGGTCTGCAAGGACGGCTACGATGCCGCTCTGGTGGCCTGTGAGCAGGGTGTGTTCCTGTTCAATCCTCCCGCCGCTGTTGGCGAAGCCTGGGAAGTGGAGCAGCTGCTGAGTGTTCCCAGCAGCGATGCCGTGCTGGTGGACTTCGACGGCGACGGTAAGCTGGAACTGGGCTCCATCGCCCCCTTCCATGGCAACTCCATCGTCATCTACCATCTGGACGAGCACGGCAACTATGTGCCCCAGTGGAAGCTGGGCCGCCCCGAGGCGGAGACCGAAATGGTCCACGCCACCTGGGCCTGCGAGCTTCTGGGCAAGCCCAGCTGGATCGTGGGCTGGCGCAAGGGCACCAAGGATACCGTCGCTATCTCCTGGGGCGAGGGTGACTATGTTGTGGACTACATCGACCGCAACACCGGCTGTGCCAACGCCATGCACTTTGTCAACAAGGACGGCAAGGACGTGATCGTGGCTACCAACCGAGAGATCGACGAGGTCGCCATGTACATCATTACCGAATAAGAACGGAGGAAATCGACAATGCTGGAAGAACTGAAGCAGAAGGTTTACGAAGCCAACATGGAGCTCCCCCGCCGGAACCTGATCACTTACACCTGGGGCAATGTCAGCGGCATCGACCGGGAGAAGGGCCTGTTTGTCATCAAGCCCTCCGGCGTGGAGTATGACGATCTGAAGCCCGAGGATCTGGTGGTCATGGATCTGCATGGCAACAAGGTCGAGGGCGACCTGAACCCCTCCTCCGACACCAAGACCCACCTGGCCCTGTACAATGCCTTCCCCCAGCTGGGCGGCATCGTCCACACCCACAGCCCCTACGCCGTTTCCTGGGCCCAGGCCCGCCGGGACATTCCCTGCTACGGCACCACCCACGCCGATTATTTCTACGGTCCCATTCCCTGCGCCCGGAACCTGACTCCCGCCGAGATCGACGAGGAC
Organism: Oscillospiraceae bacterium; assembly: GCA_017461445.1. Classification (GTDB taxonomy): domain Bacteria; phylum Bacillota; class Clostridia; order Oscillospirales; family Oscillospiraceae; genus Faecousia. The sequence goes on along the minus strand of JAFTXW010000007.1, from coordinate 140,638 downwards.
TATGAGATGAATACCGGCAAAGTCATCATTGAGACCTTTAACAGCCGGGGCATCAATCCCGTCCACGTTCCCGCCGTCATCTGCGCCAACCACGGCCCCTTCACCTGGGGTAAGGATGCCGCCCAGGCCGTCTACCATGCCGTGGTGCTGGAGGAGGTGGCCAAGATGGCTATCTTCACCGAGCAGAACTGCCCCACCATCGGCCCCGCCCCCCAGTGCATCCAGGACAAGCACTTTATGCGCAAGCACGGCCCCAATGCCTACTACGGCCAGAAAAAATAACCCCGTATTCCCATTTTCGATAAGAAAATAAGAATATAAAAGACTTAAGGAGAAATGAATTATGCAGCAGTTTACTTACACCGTCAATGACCCCCTGGGCATCCACGCCCGTCCCGCCGGCATCATTGCCAAGATGGCAAAGCCCTATGCAGACACCACCATCACCATCACCAAGGGCGACAAGACCGTTAAGGCTTCCCAGCTGATGAAGCTGATGAGCCTGGCCGTCAAGAACGGCGACGAGGTCGTCGTGGCCGCCGAGGGCCCCGCCGAGGCAGAGGCCATCGCCGCCATGAAGAAGTTCTTTGAGGAGAACCTGTAAGCCGTATGTAAACACACGACGCCTGTCCATATTCTGATCATGGACAGGCGTCTGTCTCTATGAAGGAGTGATAAGCAATGATCTTAATGCAAGGCAAGGGCGTTTCCAAGGGTGTCGTTAAGGGCAAGCTGTACTTCTATGAGCGGCCCAGCACCACCATCGAGCGCACCGAAGTAACCGACATTGAGGCCGAGAAGGCCCGGTTGGCGGAAGCCCAGGAGAAATCCATCGCCCAGCTGGAGGTTCTGGCTGAGAAGTGCCGGGAGGAAGCCGGCGACGAGTCCGCTATCCTGTTCGAGACCCACGCCATGTTTGTCGAGGACGAGGACTATGTGGAGTGCATCATGGATACCCTGGACGAGGAGCAGTGCAACGTGGAGTACGCCGTCTCCGTAGCCGGTGACCAGTTCGCCGCCATGTTCGCCGCCATGGAGGATGCCTACATGCAGGCCCGGGCAGCGGACATCAAGGACGTAACCCGCCGCCTGCTGAACAACCTGATGGGCATCCCCGAGGGCGGTATTGACTCCGACGAGCCTGTGATTCTGGCCGCTGACGACCTGGCTCCCTCCGAGACCATCCAGATGGACAAGAGCAAGATCCTGGCCTTCGCTACCCAGGGCGGCTCCGGCAATTCCCACACCGCCATCCTGGCCCGCACCATGGGCATTCCTGCCATCTGCGGCCTGGGCGACAGCCTGAAGAAGGAATACAACGGCCGTCTGGCCTACGTCGATGGTACTGACGGCACCGTCATTCTGGATCCTGACGAGCTGATCCTGAACGCGCTGCGCACCAAGTTTGAAGAGCAGGAAGCCCGCAAGGAGCTGCTGAAGTCCATGAAGGGCAAGGAGGACGTGACCCTGGACGGTAAGAAGGTCAATGTCTACTGCAACATTGGCTCCCCTGACGACCTGGATGCCGTTATCGCCAACGACGGCCAGGGCATCGGCCTGTTCCGCTCCGAGTTCCTGTATCTGGCTGCCAACGACTATCCCTCCGAAGAGGAGCAGTTTAAGGCCTACAAGGCCGCAGCCGTCGCCATGAACGGCAAGCGGGTCATCATCCGCACCCTGGATATCGGTGCCGACAAGCAGGTGGACTACTTCAACCTGCACAAGGAAGAGAACCCCGCCATGGGCCTGCGGGCTGTCCGTATCTGCCTGAACCGTCCCGAGATCTTCCGCACCCAACTCCGGGCCCTGTACCGGGCCTCCGCCTTCGGCAAGATCGCCATCATGTTCCCCATGATCACCTCTGTCTGGGAAGTCAAGGAGTGCAAGCGTGCGTGCCAGAGCGTCATGCAGGAGCTGACAAAGGAGGGCATCCCCTACAATCCCGATACTGAGATCGGCATTATGATCGAGACCCCCTCCTCCGTCTTCATCGCCGACGAGCTGGCAAAGCTGGTTGACTTCTTCAGCGTGGGCACCAACGACCTGACCCAGTACACCCTGGCCTGCGACCGCCAGTGCAACGACCTGGGCAAGTTCTATGATCCCCACCATCCCGCCGTCCTGCGGGCCCTGAAGATGGCCGCTGACGCCGCCCACGCCGCCGGTATCTGGATCGGCATCTGCGGCGAGCTGGGTGCTGACCTGGATCTGCTGCCTACCTTCCTGGCCATCGGCATCGATGAACTGAGTGTCTCCCCCTCTGCCGTCCTGCCCCTGCGCGCCGAGCTGCGCAAGAGCATCGCCCAGACCTGCACCCTGGACCTGCTGAAGTCCTGATTCCCATACTTATACCGCCCCCCAGCCGAGGCTCGGCTGGGGGGCCCTTGTAGGGGAGGGCCTTGACCCTCCCGATGATTTTGCTGTGGAAAATCACACCGCCGCAGGCGGGAAACCGGGATTTGTCATTGGAAAATCCCCAAATTGTATTCATTTTTCTGCAGGAGGGTCTTAATCCTCCCCCGCGATGCTGCCGCTTGCTCGCTTTCTCAAAATCCCTCCCGCTGGAATTTTTTCGGCAATTTTTTCTTTCCCTGCATTTTTCACAAATTTCCGTCCGGCTTGTCTTTTTTTATGTGAATACTATAAAAAAGTCTCAAAAAATGTATTTTTAAGATTGATTTTACGGCTCCTTTGGCATACAATAGGAATCGAGCGGATTTGGAAAAACGATCCGAAGCGTTTTTGAGGTATGGAGTGATGTGCGTGCTGAATATCGTACTGGTGGAACCTGAGATCCCCCAGAACTGCGGCAACATCGCCCGGACCTGCGCTGCTACCGGATGCCGGCTCCATCTGATCCGCCCCCTGGGCTTTGACATCTCCGAAAAGGCTGTCCGCCGGGCGGGACTGGATTACTGGCATATGGTGGAGGTTCTGGACTACGAGAACCTTGCGGACTTCTTCGCGAAGAATGATGTGCAGGAGATGTGGTGCCTTTCCACGAAAGCTCCCCGGAGCTATGTGGAAGCGGAGTTCCACGATAACTGCTACCTGTTCTTCGGCAAGGAGACCAAAGGCCTCCCGGAGGATTTCCTGGCAGAGCACTATGACGAATGCGTCCGCATTCCCATGAAGTCCGACGCCCGGAGCCTGAACCTGAGCAACGCGGTCGCCATCACCGTCTACGAGGCCCTTCGGCAATTGTCCTTCCCCGGTCTGCTTGACTATGGCAAAATGAGATCATAACTCTTATATAATTCTTAACGGAGGAATCATCATGAACTACAATAAGAAGTCCATCGAGGATATCGAAGTAGCCGGCAAGCGCGTTCTGTGCCGCTGCGACTTCAACGTGCCCACCAAGAACGGTGTCATCACTTCCGACAAGCGTATCGTGGCTGCCCTGCCCACCATCCAGTACCTGGTCAACAAGGGTGCCAAGGTCATCCTGTGCTCCCACATGGGTAAGCCCAAGGGCGAGTGGAAGCCCGAGCTGAGCCTGAAGATCGTGGCTGCCCGCCTGAGCGAGCTGCTGGGTAAGGAAGTCATCATGGCTGCCGACGTAGCCGGTGAGGATGCCAAGGCTAAGGCCGCTGCCCTGAAGGACGGCGACGTGATGCTGCTGGAGAACACCCGCTACATCAAGGGCGAGACCAAGAACGATCCCGAGCTGAGCAAGGCTCTGGCTGACCTGGCTGACATCTTCGTTAATGACGCTTTCGGCACTGCTCACCGTGCCCACTCCTCCACCGCTGGCGTGGCTGACTACCTGCCCGCTGTTTCCGGCTACCTGGTCCAGAAGGAAGTTTCCATCATGGGCAAGGCTCTGGCCAACCCCGAGCGTCCCTTCGTCGCCATCCTGGGCGGTGCAAAGGTCGCTGACAAGCTGAACGTTATCAACAACCTGCTGGAGAAGGTGGACACCCTGATCATCGGCGGCGGCATGGCTTACACCTTCGCGGCTGCACAGGGCTATTCTGTCGGCAAGTCCCTGCTGGACGAGAGCAAGATCGACTACTGCAAGGAAATGATGGCCAAGGCCGAGGCCAAGGGCGTCAAGCTGCTGCTGCCTGTTGACTGCGTCATCGGCAACTTCCCCAACCCCATCGACGGCCCTGTTGAGGTCGAGACCGTTGCTGTCTCCCAGATCCCCGACGACAAGGAAGGCCTGGACATCGGCGCAGAGACTGCCGCTATCTTCGCTGACGCTGTGAAGAACGCAAAGACCGTCGTCTGGAACGGCCCCATGGGCGTGTTCGAGAACCCCACCCTGGCTAAGGGCACCATCGCCATGGCACAGGCTCTGGCCGATTCCGACGCTACCACCATCGTGGGCGGCGGCGACTCCGCAGCAGCCTGCGAGCAGCTGGGCTTCGCTGACAAGATCACCCACATCTCCACCGGCGGCGGTGCTTCCCTGGAGTTCCTGGAAGGCCTGGAGCTGCCCGGTATCGCTTGCCTGGAAGACAAGTAATCTCATCCTTTGATTGATTTTATGTAGGGGTCGATGCCCACATCGGCCCCTACCCCCTCAACGATCCCATTGCGGATTCGATGCTGCGGCATCCCGGGCCGGTGAAGTCATCGACCCCTACATTTTATGCGCAGATCCCCATAACATTGTCAATTCACATCGACCCTTTTGGCTCCGATGTTGCAATAAAGGAGAATTAAGGAAATGAACAGAAAGTATCGTAAGACCGTCATTGCCGGTAACTGGAAGATGAACAAGACCCCCTCCGAGACCAAGGAGTTTATGGCCCAGCTGAAGGCTATCATGCCCAAGGGCCGCTGGTGCGACGTTGCTCTGTGCGTCCCCGCCGTCTGCATCCCTGCCGCTGTCCGCGCCATGCGTGAGACCCGGGTGGGCATCGGTGCCGAGAACTGCAATGCCAACGCTTCCGGTGCCTACACCGGCGAGATCGCTACCAACATGCTGGTAGACGCAGGCTGCAAGTACGTCATCATCGGCCACTCTGAGCGTCGCGCCATGGGCGAGACCGATGCCGATGTCAACGCAAAGGTTCTGGCTGCTCTGGACGCAGGCCTGACCCCCATCATGTGCTGCGGCGAGAGCCTGGAGCAGCGTGAGAACGGCATCACCGCCGAGTGGATCACCATGCAGATCAAGCTGGGCCTGAAGAACGTGCCCGAAGACAAGATCCGCAAGGTCATCATCGCCTACGAGCCCATCTGGGCCATCGGCACCGGCCTGACCGCCACCCCCGAGCAGGCCGAGGAGGTCTGCGAGATGATCCGTACCGTGGTTCGCAAGCTGTACTCCTCCAAGAACGCCCGCGCCATCTCCATCCTGTACGGCGGCTCCATGAACGAGAAGAACGCCTTCGAGCTGCTGGCTCAGCCTGACATCGACGGCGGCCTGATCGGCGGTGCCTCCCTGGTTCCCGAGAAGTTCGTCAAGATCATCGAGGCAGCAAACCAGCCCACCGTGTAATTTCACAGCATACCTATGGGGCAGCTGCTTAGCAGCTGCCCTTCGCACATTTTATTGAGTTGAAAGTTGAAAATGGAAAATTGAAAGTTATGGTGTCAGCTTCGCTGACTTTTTGTATTATTTTCCGAAGGAAATACCACAGCTTTCCACTTTCAACTTTCAACGCATTTCCGCCTATAGGAGGTGTACAAATGAAGACAATTTATCTTTCTGCCGAGGATGCAGCCACGGCTGTTGTCGCAGCGGAAATGATTCGTAGCGGCGAATTGGTGGCGATCCCTACCGAAACCGTTTACGGTTTGGGTGCCAACGGCTTAGACGAGAACGCTGTTGCCAAAATCTTTGAGGCCAAGGGCCGCCCTCAGGACAATCCCCTGATCCTCCACATCTCCGGCCCGGAGCAGATTGAGCTGTTCTGCCACCATATCCCCCAAAAGGCCTACGACCTGGCGGAAGCCTTCTGGCCTGGCCCTCTGACCATCGTGCTGCCTGCCCGGAGCATTGTGCCCCGGCGCACCACCGGCGGATTGGATACGGTGGCTGTCCGGTGCCCCGACTGTGCTGTGACCCGGGAGATCATCCGCCTGTCCGGTGTGCCCATCGCCGCCCCCTCCGCCAATATTTCCGGCAAGCCCTCCACCACCACGGCGGAGCATGTGCTCCACGACCACGACGGCAAGATCGCCGCCATTGTGGACGGCGGCCCCTGCCGGGTGGGGGTGGAATCCACCATCGTAGATCTGACCGAGGAGCGGCCCCGGCTGCTGCGGCCCGGCGGAATCGGGCCCGAGCAGCTCGTGGAAGTTCTGGGCGATCTGGTGGTGGACAAGGCTGTCACCGCCCAGGTGGACAAGGATGCCGTGGTGAAGGCCCCCGGCATGAAGTACCGGCATTACGCCCCCGCTGAACCGGTGGTCATTGTATCCGGCTCCCGGGAAAAGGCCGCGGCATACATCCACCGCCATTTTGAACCCGGCGACCGGGTGCTGTGCTTTGAGGAGGAGCTGCCCCTGTACGAGGGCTGTGCCCCCCTGTCTTACGGAAAAGAAGCGGACGTGAACACCCTCTCCGCGGGCCTTTTCGCGGCCCTGCGGGAGCTGGACGATCCCAGCATCCACCAGGTATACGCCCGGTGCCCCGTGGGCGGTGGTGTAGCCTATGCCGTCCAGAACCGCCTGAAGAAGGCCGCTGCCTTCCACATCGTTGACGCGGAGGCGGAAGCATGATTTTAGGCATTACCGGCGGCACAGGCTGCGGCAAGACAACCCTTTTGTCCGCTATCGAAGGGGCTGGCGGCCTGGTGCTGGACTGCGACGCTATCTACCATGAATTACTGACCACCAACACCGCCCTGTTATCTGCCATCGATGCCCGGTTCCCCGGGGTGGTGGAAAAGGGAGTTTTGCAGCGAAAAAAGCTGGGTGCCATTGTCTTTTCCGACGAAACCGCCCTGGCTGATTTAAACAAAATCACCCACGGCGCGGTGAAGCAGGAAGTGCTGCGCCGTCTGGAAGCTGCTCCGAAGCATGCCGCCATTGACGCCATTGCTCTCTTTGAAGGGGGGCTTGCGGAGCTGTGCGATGTGACCGTTGCCGTCACCGCCCCCACAGAAGACCGGGTGCGGCGGCTGATGGCCCGGGATAGCATTTCCCAGGAATACGCCCGCAGCCGCATTCGTGCCCAGCATGACGCAGCCTGGTTCCGGCAAAGATGCACTTATGTGCTGGAAAATTCCGACACTTTAGATGCGTTTGCAACCAAATGTCTTGCTTTTTTACAGGATATCGGTATAATAGAGTCATAACATCGGGCAAATACCCGAAGCCCCCTACAATATAGAGAAATATGGAGGAACCTACCTATGACTGTTGAAGAACTCCGCGAATCCCTGCTGGCCGCTCCCAAGAACGGTTATGCCCGCATCACCGCTGAGCAGCGGGTGGAAATGGAAGCCTACTGCAAGCGTTATATGGCCTTCATGGACGCCGCCAAGACCGAGCGGGAAGCTACCACTTGGGCCATCGCCGAGGCGGAAAAGTACGGCTTCAAGCCCTACACCCCTGGCATGGAGGCCAAGCCCGGCGACAAGATCTACTACAACAACCGGGATAAGGCCATCGCCCTGGCCGTCATTGGCACCGAGTCCCTGGCAAAGGGTGCCAACATCTGCGCCGCCCATGTGGACTCCCCCCGGATGGATCTGAAGCCCAATCCCCTGTACGAGGATTCCGAGATCGCCTACTTTAAGACCAACTACTATGGCGGCATCAAGAAGTACCAGTGGGTCACCGTGCCCCTGGCCCTGCACGGCGTAGTCTACCGCAAGGACGGTTCTGTCATCACCATCACCATCGGTGAGGACGATTCCGATCCCATCCTGATGGTCTCCGACCTGCTGATCCACCTGTCCGGCGACCAGATGCAGAAGCCTGCCGCCAAGGTGATCGCTGCCGAGCAGCTGAATGTGATCCTGGGCACCGAGCCCATCGAGGGAGAGGGTGCTGATCTCGTCAAGCTGAACGTGATGAAGTTCCTGAACGAGAAGTACGGCCTGATCGAGGAGGATTTCCTCTCTGCTGAGCTGACCATCGTTCCCGCGGGCCGCTGCCGTGAAGTGGGCTTTGACCGCAGCCTGATCTCCGCCTACGGTCACGACGACCGGGTCTGCGCCTACGCGGAGCTGGAAGCCCTGTTCACCATCGAACAGCCCACCAAGACTGCCGTCTGCATCCTGGCGGACAAGGAGGAGATCGGCTCCGTGGGCATCAGCGGTATGCAGAGCCAGTATTTCGAGCACTTTATGGGCGGTCTGTGCGATGCCCAGGGTGTGAAGCTGGCAGATTGCTTCGCAAACTCCTTCTGCCTCAGTGCCGACGTTTCCAACGCCTACGACCCCAACTTTGCCGAGACCTGCGACAAGCGGAACAATTCCGCCCTGAACTACGGCATCTCCATCTGCAAGTATACCGGCCGGGGCGGCAAGGGCGGCGCGTCCGATGCTTCCGCCGAGGCTATGGGCCACATCCGCACCACCTTCGCCAATGCCGGGGTCATCTGGCAGATCGCCACTCTGGGCAAGGTTGACCAGGGCGGCGGCGGCACTGTGGCCGCTTACATGGCAAACCGCAACATCGTCACCGTGGACGCGGGCGTGCCCGTGCTGAACATGCACGCCCCCGCCGAGCTGGTCTCCAAGCTGGACTGCTACGAGACCATGCTGGCCTGCAAGGCAATTTACTTAGCTTAACCGCAAAGGCTCCCCATCCGGGGAGCCTTTGGTATTTTTAGATAAAAGAGGATAGATAAGAAAGAATAGCGAATAGAAAAGGTATCGCTTCGCTATTATTAAAATCCATCCCCGAAGGGGATTCCACAACTATTCTCTATTCATTATTCTCTATTATCTCTTATCTACACCATGTCAACCCACGGTTGACATGGTGTAAGGCCACGGGTGGTTGCCAAAATCCGGGTTTTGGGCTATACTTAGGCCATCAAACAAAGCCAATAAGGAGGCGAACCAATATGACCATGGGCCAACGGATCGCAGAGCAGCGGAAGAAGCTGGGCATCTCCCAGGAAGCCCTGGGTGAAAAAATGGGCGTATCCCGCCAGGCCATCTCCAAATGGGAGGCCGACGGCGCGGTGCCGGAGATCGACAAGCTGATCGCCCTGAGTAAGCTGTTTGGTGTCAGTGTGGGCTGGCTGCTGGGTGTGGAGGAGGCTCCCGCCCCGACCCAAAGCCCGGAGGATCTCACCGAAAAGCAGCTGTACATGATCGAGGAGATCGTAAAGAAGTACCAACCCCAACCGCCCAAAGCCTATCCACACAAGATTTTGAAAGGCATCCTGGTGGGCGGTGTGGCTTCCCTGGTACTGTTCACCTGTCTCATGAGCCTGCGGCGGATGGATGACCTGACCGCTCTGGAAAACCAGGTATCCAGCGTTCTCACCAGCCAGTACAATCTGGACAGCCGCATCGCCGCACTGGAAACCGCCGGGCAGGCAGTCCAGCCCACTCCCGCCCTGCTGGCGGACTACTCCTTCGACTTGGAACAGCTGACGGAGGAAGCCGGTGCGGGTGTGGCCTTCGTAGCCGCGCCCAATAGCTGGCAGGAGGGCGACCAGGGCTACCTGGACATCCGCAGCGGCGAGGGCACCGTGCTCCACCAGCTGTGTGACTGGTCCGGTTCTTTCCTGTCCGCTGACTTCACGCTGGAAGCCCTGGACGGCTATAAGCTGTGCTTTACCGTCGTCCACGCCGACGGCACCCAAGAGCAGCAGCTATTGTATGACGAAGCAGTGGAAGATCTGAAATCTGCTCTGACCCTCACCGCCTCCGTTACGCCGGGCCCCACCCGCTATGTCAAAGGCACCATGATCCTGGAAAATTACAAGATCTTCGCAAACATGCCCCAACTGGGCTATGTCTACGGCTCCTCCAAATGGGAGCGCATCGATCTGGTATTCTACCGGGATCAGAATGGGGATAAGGTAGAAATCGGCCGCTTCAACGTGCTGCGTTCTTCCGCATCCAGTAACGATGATGTTCTCTACAGTCCCAGCGTTGCTATGGAATACATCGAGATCACGTTGCGGGATATCGATTTGTCCACAATTTTCCAGGTGCATCTGTACATCGAAGCGGAAATGGCCAATGGCCTGAGTACGAACAGCTATGTCACCACGCTGACCCTCCAGGAAAACGGCGATATGATCAGTTAAAAAACTGGGATGGCCCCGGCCATCCCAGTTTTTATACGTTGAAAAGTGTACGTGCTTGCGGTATAATAGAGAAAATAGCCATGCCCCCCCTCATTTATGAGGGGATGGCCCAGCGAAGCGAAGGTCGGGGGAGTCCGCAATTTTTGTGTGAATATTATTCGTACTCTCCCCGCCCCTTCGGGGCCCCCTCGTAAACGAGGGGGACGAGGTGTCTTCGCCGCCAGTGCAATAAACAACAATTCCCCTTCCAAGGAGGACCCCCATGAAGAAGCTATCGACCGTACTTATCCTGTTTCTCGCCGCCATCTGCCTGTTAGTAGGCTGTAACAGCGAGGAAACCGCCGCATTGGAGGCGGAAAACGAAGCCCTGAAGCAGGAGCTTTCTGCGTTAATGGAGGAAAATGCCAACCTCCGACAGCAGCTGGCAGAGCTGAGCCAGCAGAGCGGTCTGGCAGACTTCAGTGCTGACTACACCGCCTGGAGTAGCAGCAACGGCGCGACCATCACCGTCACCGCCACTCCCGCCGCCTATACCGAGGGCCAGCATGCCGATCTGGTGGTCTGGCTGAATGGTGTGGAGGTGGAGAAGATGCCCTTCCAGTGGGACGGCACCACCTATAGTGCCACTGTGGAACTGGAGGCTGCCGACGGCTACACCTTCCTGTGTGTCCTGTCCACCCCCGATGGCAAGGAGAATGAGATTGTGCTGGACAGCCCCGAAATGGATGCCCTGATTTATCTGGAAAGCAACCTGACCGCCTTCCTGAACATGGTGGTCACCGACTGGACGGCAGAGGAGGGGATTTTGTCCCTGAACGCAGGCTATGCCCAGGTGCAGTTGCCCCGGCTGGCCGATGTGTCCATCGCCAGTGCGGAGCTGGTTCTGACCCTCAATGGTGAGAAAACGGAGCGGCAGGAGCTGGCCTTCACCCCCGGCGGGGATGAGGGAAGCTACGAGAACCTGCTGGGAGGCATCCCCTTCTCTCTCCCGGAAATGGAGGAGGACAGCCAGCTGGATCTGACGCTGGAGGTCACCCTGTCCGACGGCCGTGACCTGTCCGTCACCGGCGGCAGCTGGTACTACACCGGCGGAGAACTGATGTTGGCGGTCGGCTGAGCAGAAAATGTAGAATGCAGAGTGGAAAATGCAGAATTTTGGTATCCACTTGATCGAATGAATTTTATATTCATTTCCGAAGGGAATACCCTCATTCTGCATTCATCACTCTGCATTCTGCACTAAAAAGCGGCACGGGATTCCCGTGCCGCTTCTGCTATGTAATTAGTCGTCGTTCTTTGCGTCGGCGATGATCTTGGCCTGGTTCTGCTTGGGCACTTCCTCGTAACGCTGGAAGGTCAGTGTGAAGGAACCGCGGGCCTGGGTCATGGCGCGCAGGTCGATGGCGTAGCTGCTCATCTCGGCCATGGGAACCTCGGCCTCCACAACGGTGTTGCCCTCGTTATCGGGGTTCATGCCCATAACGCGGCCACGGCGTTTGTTCAGGTCGCCGATGACATCGCCCATGTAGCTGTCGGGAATGGTGACGGCCAGGGCCATGACGGGCTCCAGCAGAGTGGGCATAGCGTTGGGCATAGCCTCCTTATAAGCCAGGATGGCAGCCAGCTTGAATGCCATTTCGTTGGAGTCAACGGGGTGGTAGGAGCCATCGTACAGGGTAGCCTTCAGGTTGACCATGGGATAACCGGCCAGGGGGCCCTTCTGAACGGCTTCCTGAATGCCCTTCTCAACTGCGGGGTTGAAGTTCTTGGGCACTGCACCGCCGACAACGGCTACGTCGAAGATGACATCGTCCTGCTCCTCCTGGGGCTCGAAACGGACCCAGACATCGCCGAACTGGCCGGAGCCGCCGGTCTGCTTCTTGTGACGGCCGTGGGCCTCCACCTTCTTCTTGATCTTCTCGCGGTAAGCGATCTTTGCGGGGGACAGGACAGCGTCCACACCGAAGCGGGTCTTCAGCTTGGATACCAGCACATCCAGATGCTGGTCACCGGCACCGGACAGCACCAGCTGATGGGTCTCAGCATTGTTGACCAGGGTGAAGGAGGGATCTTCCTCGTTCAGGCGGTTCAGGCCGGTACCGACCTTTTCTTCCTGGCCCTTGGTCTTGGGCGCAATGGCCACGGAGTAGCAGGGCTCTGCGTAGGGGATCTGCTTCAGGGAAACGACCTTTCTGGGGTCGCACAGGGTATCGCCAGTCTTGACCTTGTCCAGCTTGCCGAAGGCACCGATATCGCCGCAGCCCAGAACCTTGACCTCAGTGGCCTTCTTGCCGCACATGGTGTACATACGGCCCAGCTTCTCGGTCTCACCGGTACGGGAATTGACAAGAGTGGTGTCGGAGGTGATCTCACCGGACAGGACCTTGACGTAGGAATACTTGCCGTACTGGTCGGAAACGGTCTTCCACACGAATGCGGAGGGAACGCCGCCGGCGGAGACAACGAACTCTTCCGTCTTGCCATCGGCAGTGGTGGCCTTGTGATAGTTGCCCTGCTCGGGGTTGGGCAGCAGGTTGATGATGTGATCCATCAGCATCAGGGAGCCCAGGCAGGTAACGCCGGAACCGCACAGCACGGGGAACAGGCTCAGCTCCTTCACGCCGGTGTGCAGGCCGTCCAGCATCTCACGGTAGGTGAAGTCGTCACCCTCGAAGAAGCGGTCCATCAGCTCCTCGTCGGTCTCCGCAACGGCTTCCTTCAGGGCATCGTTGAACTCCTCGATAACGGAGACCTTGTCCTCGGGAACGGCGATCTCGACCCGCTTCAGGTTCTGCATCTCATAGGCACGCTTGTTCAGCACATCGATGATGCCGGTGACCTTCTTGGCACTGTTCCAGATGGGAACGACCACGGGAGCGATCTTGTTGCCATACTTCTCGCGCAGAGCCTCGAAGGTGGCGTTGTAGTCGGAGTTGTCCTCGTCAACCTTGGAGATGTAGACGAAGCGGGGCATATTGCGCTCTTCGCAGTACTTCCATGCCTTCTCGAAGCCGACAGTGATGCCGTCCTTGGCAGAGCAGACCAGGATGGCTGCGTCAGCGGCGCGGAGGGCTTCCATAACGGCACCGGAGAAATCGAAGCCGCCGGGAGCGTCCAGCAGATTGATCTTGGTGTTCTTGTACTCCAGAGGAACCACAGCGGTGGAAATGGAAATATTGCGGCGGATCTCTTCGGGATCGTAGTCGCAAACGGTGTTGCCGTCGGCATTCTTGCCCATACGGTCAATGGCACCGGTCATGTACAGCAAACTCTCTGCCAGTGCGGTCTTGCCGCTGCCGGAGTGGCCCAGCAGACAGATATTACGGATCGCGTTAACAGTATACATAGTAGTTTCTAACTCCTTTCGGGAAGGCGGTCGTCCTTCCGCTTGTCCAATTGGTGCAAAGCACCGCAATACGGACATTATACATGAATAATGGTATAATTTCAATGCTTATTTTCGTCACATTGCAAAATTGTGTAAAATGGCACATGGACACATGTTTTCCTGTGCAAAACACACAAATTTTTGCCGCCATTTATGTCAGGGTGAACAAGTGCAAGTGAAGAATTAGAAATTATCTCGGCACCATCGTGGGGGATAATTCCTAACTCCTAATTCCTAATTATAAAAAAGCCGCCCCGGAACGTTCGTTCCGGGGCGTGCTTTTTATACAATTCTCGTCCACTCGGTGATCAGCAGGCCGGGGAGCATCCAGACCAGCTGGTACAGCAGTACATGGATGGGGGTCAGCAGCTGCGTAGCACCCAGGTAGGCCAGGGCGGCCATGATCAGCAGGCCCAGCGCGCCGCCAATCAGATGGATGGCAACGCCCAGCTTGGAGGCCGTCCGCAGGGCACGGGCACCGGACACTGCGTAGGCAGCGGATACCAGATCCTCCCGGGTGGTCAGAGCCAGGGCAGGAGTCTCCTCGGGAATCACATAGGAATTCAGCTCGCTGCGCACCTTCCGCTCCGGGAAGGCAATGCGGCGGGTGCTGATGCCGAACTTGGCCCGCAGCAGACTGTCGGTGAGCATGAAGTCGCCGCCGGTCAAAACAGGAGTGATCTTCCGATAGCCGCACAGGGAGACCAGGCCCGCAGCGGCGGAACGCATCTTGGCATAGGAAATGGCGAACACGGCGCACAGCTGGCCATCGATGGAGGCGTAGACCGCCTGGTTCACCATGGTGCCCTCGGGGATCTCCACACCCATATCCTGCAGGAAATGGAGGTTGCCCAGCAGCACAGGCTCGCCGCAGACCTCGCCGCCGATACCGCCGCTGCCGTAGTTCTGGAAATTCTCCACAGGATACTCGGTACCGCTGCGTGAGCTCAGCATCTGGCGGAAGGCAGGCACCAGGCCGCCGCCCGCGGCAATGATGAGGGAGGTGGTATAGGAAACCACTTCCTCCGTAGCCCGGTCGCCGTAGAACTTGACACCGTTGAGCTTGGTGCTGCCCTGGGGGAACAGATCCTCGTCCCGCAGGGGGAAGACGGCCTTTCCGGCCAGCTTCTTTACGCCCTTCCAGCCGCACAGCACAGTGCCCACCATATGCAGCCGCCGCTCCAGGATGGCCATGGGGCGGGACAGGCAGACAAAGGAGCTGGCAGGAACGGACACCAGCAGGGTCGCGGCAAAGATCTGCACCGCCATTCCTTTGCCGTGAAGCATCCCGGCAAAGACCGCAATGGCAATGCTGCCCAGCAGGCTCACCACGGCGCAGGCATTCTGAACCATTTCCGGGCCGGAGACGGCATTATAGGTATCCATAAAATGGGCAACCTGGCCCTCGCCCCGGAGAAGGCCCGCCTTGCCCTCATAGAAATCGGGCACCTTCACCAGGCTGTTCAGCCGGACGGCCTTGCGCATGGTGTCCATCTGGGCTATTTCTGTGCTGCGCTTTTGGTAACGCTGCCACAGTGCCATAGTCATTTCCAGACAGAAGGCCACACAGCAGGGCACCCGCAGCTCGTACAGGCTCATCACAGCATCGGCGCAGCAGGCAAAGAAGGTGACGGTCAGCAATGTATTGACGGTGAATTTTCCCTTAAACAGGTCGCTGACGCTGTCCATCATCAAATGGCAGCCCAGCAGGCCGCAGGTCATCATACCCAAAAACTGGGTGAAGATCACAAA
Organism: Oscillospiraceae bacterium; assembly: GCA_017461445.1. Classification (GTDB taxonomy): domain Bacteria; phylum Bacillota; class Clostridia; order Oscillospirales; family Oscillospiraceae; genus Faecousia. The sequence continues at coordinate 125,318 of JAFTXW010000007.1, read as the reverse complement.
CCGCAGCCGGGACTCTGGCAGGAAACCCAGGGAATAGGAGCCGCTGACCAGGGCGCACAGGACGGTGATCACCGCCGCTGCCAGGGCGGCCACCTGCACCCGGCCCAGGCCGATCTCGGAAAGCTCATAGTACCGCTTTTCCGGGCCTGCCACCAGCTGCTTTTTCAGCTCCCGCAGACGGGAGCGGGGGGTAAAGACGATGGGCGGAGGGGGAATGAAATCCGGCTCCTGAGGCTTTTCCTCAGGGACCGCCGCCTCTGCAGGCTGCTCCTCTTCCTTCTGTTCCGGCACCGGGATACGGACGGTATTGCCCATAGGAACTTCCTTTTCCTCTCCGGACTTTTCCGGCAGCTCCATGGGGATGGTGTCGTCGGTCACGGCGGAAGGAACCTGGCCCTCCACCGGATCCAGCTGGATGGCGTTCACATCGACGGCCTCCACCTTGATCTCAGGAAGCTCCGGGAGCTCCTCCAGCAGATGATCCACTTCCTCCATCTGGGCCGCCAGCTCCTTGTCCAGCCCGGCGGTATCGATGTCCGGCAGCTCGCCTGTCTGACCCGGGACATGGTGGAATTCATTCAGAATGTCATCCAGCTCCAGATCCTGGGTATTCTGCTTATTATCCATAAAGGTTTCCTCCTGGTTACAGCCGCTGGCGCACTGCCTCATACAGCAGAATGGATGCGGCGGCGGATGCGTTCAGCGAGCTGATCCGGCCCTTCATGGGGATATGGACCATCACATCGCAGTTTTTCCGCACCAGCTGGCTCATGCCGTCGCCCTCGTTGCCGATGACGATGGCGGTGGGGCCGGTAAGATCGGCCTTGTACATGGGGATGGACCCCTCGGCGGCGGTGCCGAAGATCCACACGCCCTTTTCCTTCAGCTCGGAAATGGCGTTGTTGATATTGGTGACCCGTGCCACCTTCATGTACTCCACCGCGCCGGCAGAAGCCTTGGCGACGGTAGCCGTCAGGCCCACACTGCGCCGCTTGGGGATGATGACACCGTGGGCACCGGCGCACTCGGCAGAACGCATGATGGCACCCAGATTGTGGGGATCGGACAGCTCGTCGCAGATGACGATCAAAGGGGTCTCGCCCCGGGAGGCGGCTTCCTCCAGAATGTCGTCGATGGTGTAGTACACATGGGCGGCAGCCAGGGCGATGACACCCTGATGGGCCCGGGTGGTGGACATGGCATCCAGTTTCCGGCGGTCAACGGGCACCACCACGGCACCGGCCTCCTTGGCCTGGGCCGCCAGCCGCTGCAGGCTCTTGTCGGTATCGCCCATGGCCACAAAGACCTTGTCGATGGTGCGGCCGCTCTTTAGGGCCTCCTGCAGGGCATTGCGGCCCTCCAGCTGGCCCTCCACCTCCTCAACGGGAGTCCGGTCGGCAAACCGGTCCGCCCGGCGGGGGGGATTCTCTCGTCCGTTGGGACGGCGTTTCTCATTCATAGCGTTTTCTCCATTGAAATCTAAATTGTAGGGGGCGGCGTCCCCGACGCCCCGGCAATGTGCAGCTTTTTACATACTTATAGACTGTAACATTATATCAGATATCGTCCGATTTGCCAACTGCTATTTTCGTTTTGGCAAAAAATTAACAATTTGTCGACTATTCACAGAAAGTTTACCGCAAAGAATGGAATCGTTCATTGCTTACGGAGAAAAAATGTGATATGATAGGGCAAATGAAAATGCCGGGAGGCGAACATTCATAAATGGAAAACAATCCCAATAATTCCCCTAACAATAACAACAAAAATCCCGATGGAGAACGTCCCAAGGGCCAAATGTGGCCCGCACTGATCATCACCCTGGTGCTGGTGCTGCTGTTCAGCTGGGTCTACAACGGTGTGGTCAGCAGCCAATATACCCAGACCACCTATTCCGACTTCCTGACTGCCATGGAGGCGGACCAGCTGGCGGAGGTGGAGGTGCAGCGTGAGCGGGGCCGGATCCTCTATATGACCAAGGAGGAGGCCGCCAAGGATCCTTCCGTCCAGAAAGCCTGCTACACAGGGCTTCCCAGCGGCGACCACATGGAGCTGCTGGACCGGCTGTATGCCATGGACGTAACGGTCAACGAGGAGATCGTGGAGGACAACTCCATGATCATGATGGTCATTTATTACGTCCTCATGTTCTCGGTTCTGTTCTTCTTCATGCGCAGCCTGACCAAGCGGATGGGCGGCGACGGCATGATGGGCGGCTTCGGCAAGTCCAAGGCCAAGGTCTACATGGAAAAGCAGACCGGCGTTACCTTCAAGGACGTGGCAGGCCAGGATGAAGCCAAGGAATCCCTGCAGGAGATCATCGATTTCCTCCACAATCCCCAGAAGTACACCGCCATCGGCGCGAAGCTCCCCAAGGGTGCGCTGCTGGTTGGCTCCCCCGGCACCGGTAAAACGCTGCTGGCAAAGGCTGTGGCAGGCGAAGCGGCTGTTCCCTTCTTCTCCATCTCCGGCTCCGATTTTGTGGAGATGTTCGTGGGCATGGGCGCAAGCCGTGTCCGGGACCTGTTTAAGGAAGCCGCCAAGGTAGCTCCCTGTATCATCTTCATCGACGAGATCGACGCGGTGGGCCGCTCCCGGGATACCCGCTACGGCGGTAATTCCGAGCACGAGCAGACCCTGAACCAGCTGCTCAATGAGATCGACGGCTTCGAGCCCACCAAGGGCATCGTGTGCCTGGCGGCTACCAACCGTCCCGAAATTCTGGACAAGGCCCTGCTCCGTCCCGGCCGTTTTGACCGGCGGATCATCGTAGACCGTCCCAACCTCCAGGGCCGTCTGGACACCCTGAAGGTCCACACCCGGAAGATCAAGCTCAGCGAGGACGTGGACCTGCGGAAGATCGCCCAAGCCACTGCCGGTGCCGTGGGTGCCGACCTTGCCAACCTGGTCAATGAAGCCGCCCTCCGGGCTGTCCGTCAGGGCCGTCAGATGGTGAATCAGGAGGATCTGCTGGTGTCCTTCGAGACCGTTATCGCGGGTACCGAAAAGAAGAACACCGTCCTCACCGATATGGAAAAGCGGCTGGTGGCCTACCACGAGGTGGGTCACGCCCTGGTGGCAGCACTGGAGAAGCACTCCCAGCCCGTTTCCAAGATCACCATCGTTCCCCACACCTCCGGCGCGCTGGGCTACACCATGCAGATGCCCGAGGAGGAGAAGTTCCTCTCTACCGCCCAGGAGCTGCGCACCGAACTGCGGACTCTGGTGGGCGGCCGCGCTGCGGAGCAAATCGTCTTCGGCGTTCAGACCACCGGTGCCTCCAACGACATCCAGCGGGCCACCAATCTGGCCCGGGCTATGGTCACCCAGTACGGCATGAGCGACACCCTGGGCCTGATGACCACCGCCTCTGTCCAGAGCCAGTACCTGGACGGCCAAGCCTATATGGACTGCTCCCAGACCACCGCCTACGAGGTGGACCAGGAGGTCAAGAAGATCCTGGATTCCACCTATTCCGAAACCAAGCAGCTGCTGACGGATAACCGGGCACTGCTGGACGAGATCTCCGAATACCTGCTGGTAAAGGAGACCATCACCGGCGATGAGCTGATGGCTTACGTCAACGCGGATAAGCAGAAGCTCCCCGCGCCTGATGCGACAACCGAAGAATAACCAAAGGGGCCGCAAATGCGGCCCCTTAAATTATCGTTAGGCGCACTGTTTGCATTCCCTACCGTAGGGCGGGCGGCATGCCCTACAGTGAAATGACCCGTCAAACAACAATTTATCGCAAAAAAGCTGGGCCGCCGGGATATTTCCCGGCGGCCCGTTCAAAGAGGAAGAAAGAGAAGAAGCAATTGGATTATTGGCCCAGGGCCAGGAATTCTGCCGGATCCATAGGGGCATCCTGATAGGATACACTGAAATGGACATGGCTTCCCAGGGTGGTCTCCACCAGAGCGGTGGAACCCACATAGCCAATGGTCTGGCCCATGGTCACCTGATCCCCCGTCTTGACAGGGATATCCTCGCTGAGGCTGGAATAGCAGGTGGTGTAGCCCCCGTCATGGCGGATGACCACGGTATAGCCCATAGAGTCATCCTCGCTGACGGCATAGACCTCCCCGTCCGCCGCGGCGCAGACCGCTGTCCCCTCCTGGGCAGCCAGATCCACGCCGTTGTGGACACGCCAGTCCCGGGTGGTCTGGTTGTAGCTGAGGGCCTCCATGGAGTAGCCGCAGATCTCCTCCCCGGATACGGGAGAAGCGGTCTTCAGCTTCTTCTCCGTGGGCTGGGTAGCCTCCGAGGTGGGAGTTGTGGTCTGGGGTGCGGGGTCGGTAGCCAGGACGGCCACATTCTCCTCCGTGGTCATGGTCCCCGCCACCACCTCCTCCGGACTGGTGTCCTGGAGGGACACGTCCTCCTGGGTCTGGTTTCGCTGGTATACATAGCCGGTGATCCCGATGGCTGCGGCGCACAGGATCAGGGCTATGTAGTAGCCCTTCCCGCCAAAGCCGCGGCCGTTGTGTTTGTTGTCGCTCATAATTAAGCACCTCCGAAGCTGAGTATTGACCACATTTTCGGAAGTTAAACAGATTTTTCTAAAAATTAGGAATTATGAGTTAGGAATTAGGAATGCAAAAAATTCCAAACTTCTAATTCCTAACTCCTAACAAAAAGCTACTTGACGGAATAAAATTTCCCCGTTATAATATAGGAGTATTAGGCGCAACGCCTTGATCCACGTCTGTTAGGGAAAATCTCTGACAGACGTGTTTTTTCTTGAAAGGGGTTCTTGGAATGAACAACAAAAAATGGATGTCCTTCCTGCTGGTCATTGTAGGCAACATCATCTACGCCCTGTCGGTGAAGCTGTTCGTGCTGCCCGCCAACCTGATCAGCTGCGGCACTACGGGCATCGCGCTGGTGGTAAACAACCTGCTGAACATCCCCATGTCCGGGTTCATCTTCGTGTTCAACGTGGTGATGCTGCTCCTTGGCTGGTGGATATTGGGCCGCCAGTTTGCCATGACCACCCTGTTCAGTTCCCTGTTCTACCCCATCGCCCTGGAAATTCTGAACCGCCTTCTGGGGGATGTATACGTTACCGATGATATCCTGCTGAATGTCCTTTTTGCGGGCATGGGGCTAGGCCTGAGCCTGGGACTTGTGCTGCGGGGCGGTGCCTCCACCGGCGGCATGGACATTCCCCCGCTGATCCTGAAAAAGTTCTTCCGCATCCCCGTATCCGCCAGCCTGTGGGTATTTGATTTCTGCATCATGATGACCCAGATGAGCTTCCACCCCCTGGTGGATCTGCTTCACGGCGTTCTGCTGCTGATCGTCATTTCCATCACCCTGAACAAGGTGATGCTCTTCGGCACCAGCAAGACCGAGGTGAAGATCATCAGCGAAAAGGCCGAGGACATCCGCAACGCCATCCTCTCCAAGGTGGACCGTGGCGTGACCATGCTCCACGGTGAGGGCGGCTACCTGCACCGGGATACGGAAGTGATCCTGAGCATCGTATCCAACCACGAGCTGCCAAAAATCGAACAGCAGGCCCGGAGCATCGACCCCGACTGCTTTATGATCATCAGCAGCGTCACCGAAGTCTGGGGCCGGGGCTTTTCCTACGGCAAAAAGCATATCAACAACACAAAATAACAGCAGCGGCACCCGGTCGGGTGCCGCTCTTGTCTTTTGTCAGCTTTTGGCCTGCATCTCCACGCCGCCCTGGGGACGGATGGACAGCACATGACAGGCTCCCGCCCCCAGTGCCGCATCGATGCCGGAGCGGAAGGCTTCCAGAATGTCGAAGGGTACAAAGGCCTGCACCGTACCGGCAAATCCGCCGCCATGGACACGGTAGGCTCCCCTGCCGTTCAGATAATGCTCACACAGGGCTAAGGCCACCGCCACATCCTGATGGGCCTTGTAGCCTGCGGGAATGACGTTCTGCAAATACATATAAGAAGAATAGCCGCTCTCTTTAACGAGCCCCAGGAAGCCCTCAAAATCCCCCGCCCGCAGAGCCGCCACCTGCTTCGGTACCCGGGCGTTGTCCTGATAGAAATGGATAGCCCGGAGCACCGCCCGGTCGCCGCATTCCTTGCGCAGGACAGGGAGCGACCCGTAGAAGTCGGCAGTATCGATCTGAGTCAGCACTTCCTTGCCGAAGTGGGCGCAGATGGCCTTCATTTCATTGGGAATGGCGGCGTACTCGTCGGTCAGGTCGGCGTGGCTGGCCTGGCTATCGATGATGCACAGGGCATGTCCACAGGCAGAAAAATCAAAGTCCACGGATTCAATGACAGGCTTATCCTTCTCAAAGAAATCAATGGTCACCAAATTGCCCACTGCGGAAGCCGTCTGATCCATCAGGCCGCAGGGCTTGCCGAAGAACACGTTCTCGGCGTACTGGCCAATCATAGCCACCTCAGGCTGGGTCACCCGTCCGTCAAAGAACAGGTGGTTGATGATGGTGCCGATGAGCACCTCGTAGGCAGCGGAGGAACTCAGGCCGGAGCCGGGCAGGACGGTGGACTCGCAGTAGGCATCGAAGCCCTCCACCTTGCAGCCCAGCTGGGTGAACCGGGCCGCCACGCCCCGGATCAGGGCGGGGGTGGTGTTGATCTCGTCAGCCCTGGGGGTCAGCTCCTTCAGATCCACGACGCTCATGGGGTAGCCCTTGGACAGGATGCGGATGGTGTCGGTGCCGTTGACCCGGACGGCCGCCCGGGTATCCAGATTCACTGCCGCCGCCAGAACACGGCCCCGCTGGTGGTCCGTATGGTTGCCGCCGATCTCCGTCCGCCCAGGGGCGGAAAAATACCGCTCCGGCGCGCCGCCAAAAGCCGCGGCGAAGCCGGCGTCCAGAATTTGCTTATCAGAAGAAGAAAGGGTAAGTGCAGACATGGATGTACCTCCCACTTATAATATTCTGATTTTATTATACAAGGTTTCCCGAAAAATGGAAGATGTCAGCACAGGAATTTTTTTACAAAATGCTTCCAATACCCTCCCCCGGATGTCCGCCGGTGTGAGCGCGAATAACCAAAACGGCACGTCGCGTGCCGTTTTGGTGGCGGACACTCCGGGAGGAGTGTCCCTACGGGGATGACCGCCAATGCAGGGGCCGCCCTCCATCTGCCCGCCACCGATATACCCCGTAGGGGAGGGTCTTGACCCTCCCGGCGATGCAAAGCATCGCACCGCCGTAAGGCGGCACATCCCCCTTCGTGAAGGCGTGAAAAAGGTACGGCGAGCAGTATGCTTTGCCGTACCTTTTTTATTCCAGTGACTGCAGATACACGGAGAGGAGCTGCAGCGCGGTTTCTTTGTCTTTCGGATTGCAGGCATTGAGGCGGGCGATCAGTTCCTCCTGACGAACGGTGGCAGATGGGTTTTCTTCCGTCAGGATTTCGTCCGGGGTAATGTGGAGCGCGCCGCAGATGCGGAGGATGGTTTCAATGCGCATATTGACAGTGCCCCGCTCAATATCGGCATAGGTGCGGTCGGACAGCCCTGCGGCCTCGGCCACCTCCGCCTGGGTCATACCCATCCGCTTGCGAATGAGCAAAAGTTTGTTGCCAATGGCAACCAAATCGGATACCAGCATCTTTCTTCCTCCAAAGGTTAAGATATAGGAATTATACTTCCTGTTTTGCTTGACAAATAGGAACTATGATTCTATAATTGCAAGAAGAATAGTTCCTATTCTAAAAAACAAGGAGGAAAATCTTATGAAGAAAAAAATTCTGACCCTGTTGTTGGCGATATGCCTCATTCTGCTGCTTCCCATAGAGGGCCGGGCTGTGGATATCGTTGATCGCGGCCAATGCGGCGACAATCTTACCTGGACGCTGACTTCGGACTGCGTTCTGACTATCTCCGGCACCGGAGATATGTGGGATATAGGTTTTTATGATGTTGCCCCATGGGACGACTATCGGTTTATCGATTGCAATGATGTTAAATGCTTTGTGGAAACCGTAGTCATAGAGGACGGCGTCACCTCCATTGGCGACCATGCTTTCAGAGACTGCGGAGATATGATTAAAATTACCCTCCCGAACAGCGTTACCAGAATTGGTGTGCGTGCCTTTGGCGATTGTATCGGCCTTTCCTCTATCGACCTGCCAGAAAGCTTGGTTACCATCGATCTTGAGGCATTTGCAAACTGTGAAAACCTGGAATCCATTGTAATTCCAGGCAGCGTCAAGACCATTGGCGAGCAAGCCTTTTTTGAATGCACTGGCCTGAAAGAGATGGTAATACCTGAGAGTGTGGAATTCCTTGCCACGGGTGCGTTTATCGGATGCACTAATCTGTGCAAGATTCAGCTTTCTCCTAATATAACGGAAATTGCTCCGGAAACCTTTGCATGGTGTGAAAGCTTAACGAAGATCACAATCCCGAATGGTGTTACAAAAATCGGCTCAACAGCCTTTGGGTATTGTTCCAGCTTGGCTTCTGTAGACCTGCCTGACAGCCTGACTTACATCGACACAGAGGTGTTTAAGGACTGCGAAGCACTGGAATCCATTGTGATTCCAGATGGTGTTACAGAAATCGGTTTCAACGCCTTTGAAAACTGTATCAGCATGACTTCTGTAGAGCTTCCTGAGAGCCTGACTTGCATTGGCTCGGAGCTATTTAAGAACTGCGAAGCACTGGAATCCATTGTGATCCCTGATAGCGTTGAAACCGCTGGCGATGGCTTATTTACCGGTGTTACCGCAACTGTATATTATCCCATGGGCCATGCCATCTGGAACGAGAATAAGCTTACGGACTATGGCGGAGACGTTACTTGGGTTGCCTATTGCCTTCACAAGATAACTGAGATCCAGAAAAAGGCCGACCCCACCTGTACCGAAAAGGGCTACAGTGGCGATAAGGTTTGTGCAATCTGCGGCGAAGTTCTGGAAATCGGCAATGAGCTCCCCGCCAAGGGCCACACCGAAGCCGTTGACAAGGCCGTTGCCGCAACCTGCGAGGAAACCGGCCTGACCGAGGGCAAGCACTGCTCTGTTTGCAATGCCGTTCTCGTAAAGCAGGAGACCATCCCTGCCAAGGGTCACAGCTTCGGCGAATGGAAGCAGACCAAGGCTCCCACCTGTACCGAAAAGGGCACCGAGACCCGAACCTGCGCCTGCGGTAAAACCGAGAACCGCGATGTTGCCCCCAAGGGCCATACCGAAGTCGTTGATAAGGCTGTTGACGCAACCTGCGAGGAAACTGGCCTGACTGAGGGCAAGCACTGCTCTGTCTGCAACGCTGTTACCGTAAAGCAGGAGACGGTTCCCGCCAAGGGCCACAACTGGGACGGCGGCAAGGTGACGAAAGAAGCCACCGAAACGGCTGAGGGTGAAAAGCTGTTCACCTGTACCGCCTGCAAACAGACGAAAACAGAGATCATCCCTACCAAGGATCATATCCACAAGTACACCGATGCCGTAACGGCTCCCACCTGCACCGAGAAGGGCTACACCACCCATACCTGCGCCTGCGGCCACAGCTATACTGACAGCGAAACCGCCGCCAAGGGCCACAGTTGGGACGAGGGCACAATCGCCAAAGAACCTACCGAGGAAGCCGAGGGCGTAAAGACCTTCACCTGCTCTGCCTGTGGTGAAACCAAGACCGAGTCCATCCCCAAACTGAGCCACACCCACAAGTACACCGATAAGGTAACTGCCCCCACCTGTACTGCGGGCGGCCATACCACCCATACCTGCGCCTGCGGCCACAGCTATACTGACATCGAAACCGCCGCCAAGGGCCACAGCTGGGACGAGGGTACAATCACCATAGAATCTACCGAGGAAGCCGAGGGCGTAAAGACCTTCACTTGCTCTGCCTGTGGTGAAACCAAGACCGAGTCCATCCCCAAGCTGAGCCACACCCACAAGTTCACCGATAAGGTAACTGCCCCCACCTGTACTGCGGGCGGTTACACCACCCATACCTGCGTCTGCGGCCACAGCTATACTGACAGCGAGACCGCTGCCCTGGGCCATAGCTACTCCAACGGAAAGTGCACCGTCTGCGGTACCGCTGACCCCGACTGGGCAGAACCCACCCAGCCCACCGAACCGGAGCCTACTGAACCCGAACCCACGGAGCCCGAGCCCACCGAGCCCGAGGAGGCGGAAACCGACATCACCCGCTTGGCAGGCTCTCACCGCTACGAAACGGCTTTCCTCACCGCCGACCAAATGAAGATCAATCTGGGAATTGAGAAATTCGATGCTGTTGTGGTCGCCAGCGGCGTCAATTTTGCCGACGCCCTGTCCGGCAGCTATCTCGCTGCCGTCAAGAACGCCCCCATCCTGCTGGCCTGCAATGTAGACTGGATCAATGACACGGTAAAGGATTACATTCGGAACAATCTGAATCCTGGCGGCACCGTGTATATTCTGGGCGGCGCCGGGGCGGTGCCCGCGGCCTTTGAGACGGGTCTGGACGGCTTCACCGTCAAGCGACTGGCAGGCGGCAACCGTTTTGAGACCAACCTGATGGTTCTGGAAGAAGCAGGAATTGGTGACAAGCCTGTGCTGGTTTGCACGGGTCTGAGCTTCGCGGACAGCCTTTCCGCTTCTGCTACGGAGCTGCCCATCCTGCTGGTCTGGAAAGAGCTAACCACGGAGCAGAAAGAGCTTCTGGCAGGACTGAACGGCAATGACCTATACGTCATCGGCGGCGAAAGTGCCGTGAGTACCCGGTTGGAGGAACAGATCGCCGCCTACGGCATTACCGAGCGTGTTCAGGGTAATAACCGATTTGAAACCTCAATCGCCATTGCGGAGCACTTCTTCTACAAGCCCGAAAGCGTCGTGCTTGCCTACGCCTGGAACTTCCCCGACGGCCTGTGCGGCGGTGCCCTGGCTGTGACAATGAAGGCACCCCTGATCCTGACCATGGAGCGTTACGAGACCCGTGCGGCAGAGTACGTCCAAGGCCTGCCCATCGCGAAAAGCATCATCCTGGGCGGTGAAAAGCTGGTTCCCGAATCCACCGTGAATACGATTTTCCCCTGAGTAAAAACTGCACGCCCTCCGGGTTCCCCCGGAGGGCGTTTTTCCGTGAAATCCCCACTTCCCTCTTGACGCGGGATGTGCTATACTGAAAGAAAAATCACAGGAGATGGCTTATGCGAAGATTACTGATCACCGGCTTCGACCCCTTCGGCGGCGAGACCGTCAACCCCGCCTGGCAGGCGGTAAAGCTGCTGCCCGACACGGTCGGCGGTTTCGAATTATGTAAACTTGGGATCCCCACCGTTTTCGGCAAAGCCGCCGAAGCCGTCCTGGCTAAGGCGGAGGAATTTCAGCCCGATGTCATTTTATGTATCGGCCTCGCCGGGGGCCGGGACGCAGTGACCCCGGAACGGATCGCCGTAAATATCCGGGACGCCCGCATTTCCGACAACGAAGGCAACCAACCCCAGGGCGAATTCGTGGCCCCCGACGGCCCCGCCGCCTACTTCGCCACCGTCCCCGTAGAGAAAATGGCCCAGGCCATCCGGGATGCTCACATCCCCGGTGCCGTATCCAACACCGCGGGCACCTTCGTCTGTAACGACACCCTGTACCTCCTGCTGCACCACTACGCTGGCACCTCCACGAAAGTTGGCTTTATCCACGTCCCCCGCATCCCCGAACAGGGCTCCCCCTCCCTGGAGCTTAGCCGCACAGCCGCCGCCCTGGCCGCCGCCATCGAAGTCTGCTGAAAAAAGAAAAATTTTTCAAAAACCTCTTGACATTTCCCGCAACTGTGCTATAATACAAAAGCTGTCTGACAGCAAACCAAATACGGGGGTATAGCTCAGCTGGGAGCCCGGTTGAAGCGGTTACGCACCCCTCATTAACTTAATAATAAACGTAATGTGTCCCCTACGGGGGTATAGCTCAGCTGGGAGAGCGCTTGAATGGCATTCAAGAGGTCAGCGGTTCGATCCCGCTTATCTCCACCATTGGACACATTACGTTTTATTTTTTACTCATTTTCACCCGAAAATGAGTATTTTTTATGCCGCAATCCAAACGATGTCAAGGCCCATGCTAAACTGCTCAAAGTCGATGTTGAAGTCGATATGCAGCTTGTAGTCCCGGTAGACATCCACCCGCTTGATAAGGCAGTTGACGATCATCTTCTTGGCTTCGATACTTGCGGTATCGTACATATCAGCCCACGAAATAATATCGTCATACTGTGCGTTCAAGGATGCCAGGACTGCCTGTCCCTCGTCATAGGCCGCTTGCGCCGCCTCAAGCTGCTGCTGAACTTCGAGACATTTTGTCTCAGCGTCAGCGATCAGAGAGCCGAGCAGCGACTGAGAAAAGGCGCTTTCCCCACGCAGGGATTTGATAACCTCTGCCCGGAGCATTTCAAGCTCACCCGCTGCCTTTGTGTGGTCGGCCCGGATGCTGCGGAGCAGCACCCGCCGCTCGTCCATCTTTTCCTTGTAGCGGATACTGACAATCTCGCTTTTGGGTACAGCCTTCATCCGTTCAAAGATCTGGCGCACCAGCTTATCAATGATGCCGTCAAGGGTATGGGCGGTGTAGCCGGTCTGCCCGTCACATTCGGTCTGCTTGCGGGTTTTACCGTAGCAAACATAGCGGACTCGCTTCACAATGCGGTTGGGATCGTCCTTGCAAGGATAAGCCTTGCCGTTGGTGGTCAGCGAGAGTCGGGAGCCGCAATGCCCACAAAACACATTTCCAGCCAGTAGAGACTGCCCCCGAGTGTTGAGAGGAACACGGCGCTCCTGTTCGGCAGAGTTGGTACGGGATGTACGAATGTGCTGTGCAGCCTCGAACAGTTCCGGCGTGATGATCTGCAAGTGCGGCAGCACTTGGGAGCGGCTGTCACCGCTGCGAAGCACCCCGGTATGGTCGCAGAGGTACGAGGACACAGCACCCAGCTTCTCCGGGTTAAGGGCATATTCAAACCGCTCCTGCATGGTCTGGACAGCACTTTTGTCTGCTGCTTTTTTGTAGGGCTTTATGTAGGTAGTGGCCGTAGGCTAAGATCGTGCTTCTGTCCACCTCTTTGCAGTATTCATAGTCCGAAATGAGCTTTTTCAGACTGGTGCTGATGTTGTCAGAGGGCAAAATAAAGGTTTCCCGGCGGTTTGAATTTTTCGTCCGATACTGCCCAGGAGTGACCCGTTTTTTGCGCTCATCTACGGTGCCAAACATCAGCAGATAATGAAGATTTTTGATGTACTTCTGGGTCAGCGGCTCGTCCACTGTGTCCAAGATATGATCGACACAGAAGGAGTGATTCAGGGCTTCAATCAAATCCGAAACCTTCATCGGCTCAAAGCTGACGGACACTTTCCCTTTCTTGAAAATGGTCTCGATCTGGTTTCGGGTCAGGCGGTTGCTCGCCATACGGCAGGAGGAATACGTAAGGTTTATCTGGGTGTAGTCATATAATCCGTGGTAGTTTTTCTTCTTTTTCTGACGGATCAGTTTCCGGGCCAGAGGCGAAAGCTTTTCAGGAACTTCTCCCGCATCTACCCTTGTGGGTTTCTTTGCATTGGCGGGAATCAACCATGTTTTGTCCTGCTGCAGGGCACCAGGAATACGTTCCTGTGTACAGTATCTGCGGACCATTCTCTCTGAGACTTCCCACTTCTCAGAGGCTTCTAATGTGGAAATATACTTCATAAAAACCATTCCTTTCAGCGGTTTATTTTGGCCGATTCTGGCGGCAGATCGGAACCCCGCGGAACTTTATTTTCTGCGGAACTTTTCGTACCAGAGTTTTTACCAGAATCACAACGAAACACCGTATACCAGCTATCAGTTAATGGATTTTTATGCAATTAAAATAGACTATTTGGACGAATTGGACGGATTATATTCATTAGTATACACCAGAGAGGCCATGGCATTCAGGAGGTCGGCGGTTTGATCCCGCTTATCTCCACCACAGGGCATACTGAGTATTTTTTATGCCGCAATCCAAACGATGTCCAAACCCATGCGGAACTGCTCAAAGTCAATGTTAAAGTCGATGTGCAGCTTATAGTCTCGATAGACCTCCACCCACTCGATACTCATATTTCTTTCACCTCATTTTCTACGCAACATTATATCAGCAAATCATCCATATGAACCGTCTTTATCTCCATATAACCCAAACATCCCCGAATCAGTTTAGATTCGGGGATGTTCAAAAAATAAAGTTTATGTGGACGCATTCTTGGCAAAGTTCCAGGAACTGCGGCACATATCTTCAACGGTATGGGTGGCTTCCCAGCCCAGAAGTTCCTTTGCCTTCGTTGCATCCGCCCAGAACGCAGGCAGATCGCCATCGCGGCGGGGGCCTATCACATAGGGCAGCTTCATATTATTCACCTTTTCAAAGGCGGTCACAAGCTCCAAAACAGAAATGCCGTTGCCAGTTCCCAGGTTGATTGCCTCGACACCTTCATGCTTTGCAGCGTACTCCAGAGCCTTCAGATGGCCAACAGCCAGATCAACCACATGGAGGTAGTCCCGCTGACAGGTACCGTCCGGAGTATCATAATCGCCGCCGAAGATGGTCAGCTTCTCCAGCTTCCCTGCCGCCACACGGCCAATGAAGGGCATCAGATTATTGGGAATCCCATTGGGATCATCGCCCAGCAGCCCGGATTCGTGGGCACCGATGGGATTGAAATACCGAAGCAGGATCGCGCAGAAATCAGGGTGGGCAGTCACATAATCCGTCAGAATGCGTTCAATCATAACCTTCGTCCAGCCATAAGGAGAAGACGACTGAATCGCAGGCATATCTTCTTTGTAAGGGTGGGGATTATTCGGGCCATAGACAGTGGCAGAGGAGGAGAAAACCAGCTTCTTGCACCCGAACTCTTCCATTACTTCCAACAGAGTCATTGTGCTGTCCAGATTATTGCGGTAGTATTGCAAAGGCTTTTGGACACTCTCGCCAACAGCTTTGAAACCGGCAAAATGGATAACGGCATCTACACTATGATTTCGAAAGATATCCCACAGCTTTTCTTTGTCAGCGCAGTCGATCCAGTAAAAATGCAGCCGTTTTCCCGTGATCTCCTTGATGCGGTCGATTACTTCAATTTTCGCATTGGACAGGTCATCCACAACTACCACTTCATGCCCTGAGCGCAGTAATTCCACCACAGTATGACTTCCAATATATCCGGCCCCGCCGGTAACCAGTACATTCATAACTTATACCTCCCCGTTCACATAATCAATGAATCGCAGAAATGCAGCTCTGCCGCTTGCGTTTCTCTTGTAGACGCCAGCGTGTTCCAAAACCTGGGAGAATACACCACATTACCTGCGATGTCACCGGAGCCATAGCCGATCTTGTTATACCACTTCAAATATTTCTTTTCGTTCATAGTAATTCTCCTCTTTGTATATTATTTTGTTTCAGGAATGATACGGATGCTGAAATCGATGGTTTCGTCGGTCAGGCGGTACTTTTCCATCAGCTCAGGGCCGCAGCTGGCGGAACCGATGCCGTTCTGGCGGTAGTCCAGACACAGGACCGTGCTGCCGGACTTCTCCAACTCGAAGTTATGACCCTTTTCGGTCAGTTCTTCCTGGGTGTAGTGGGATGCGTTAAAGCTGAAGCCCTCGGTGCTGACGATGGTCATGCGCAGGTCATCGCTTTCCAGCACAGCGTAGTCGCAATCGCCGTGTGCGCCGTTCTCCTGGGGACGGATGTAATCCTCATGCAGGCCGGTGACGGTGTCGGTGAACAGGCCGTGCCATGCCGCGTTGCGCTTGTCAATGTAGTTCTCCATGGGGCCAAGGCCGTAGTAGGAGACATTTTCCAGACGCTCCGGCAGGAACATTCTCAGGCCAAACCGGGGCAGCTCGGGGAACTCGGGGTTCCGCTTGGCGAGGCAATCCACGGTGATGGCACCGGTGACGCTGACCGTCCAATCCAGCTCGATATTGATGAACTTCTGGATGGTCATGGCAGCAATGGACACATTGGAGTGGATTCTGACTTCGTTTTCGGTGGCCACAAAGTGGGTGTTGTAGGAGCGGGTCACCATGTGGTCGTAGTAGGCGGCCATCCAGTGCAGCTTCAGCTTCCGGTCATTGTCCGTGGGTGCTCTCCAGATGTTGAAGTTCATGGGCTTGTCGAGGATCTCCTTGCCCTGGAAGGTCATCTTTGCAAACATTCCGGTGAACTTGTCATACTTGTAAGTAAAGCTGCCGGTGCTGATGGTGATGTAGCGGTCGGTTTCGATTGTGCTGATGCAGTCCTCGCTGAATGTTTTGGCTTTCCAAATCTGCAGAGCCGTCTGGTTCCGCCCATCCGCGTTAGGCAGGAGAATTTCATCGAAGCCCAGGTCGAAGTCCACAGGCAGTATCTCGGTAGCGTTCTTCAGCTTGTAAGAAACCTTCAGATAGCAGCGGCCCTTTTCGGGAACCTCAATGCTCAGGGGAACCGTGCCGTCACAGTGGGGAGCCACCGCAGGCAGCTTTTCAATTCTGCCGCTGGCTACGATCTTACCATCACAGTTCAGCTCATAAGCTGCGGTGATATAGTCGGACAGGGTGACAAAATCCATGTAGTTGTGGATAGTCAGCTGGCCGGACTTGGGATCGTAGGATTCCACTCGGGCAGGACGGTGGACATTCTTGTATTCCATCAGGCCGGTACCGGGAGTTCTGTCGGGATAGACCAGACCGTCCACGCAGAAGTTTCCGTCATGGGGATACTCACCGTGATCGCCGCCGTAGAGGTACTTCGCCTTGCCGTTTTCGGCAACGCCTGCGTAGATCGCGTGGTCACACCACTCCCAGACGAAGCCGCCGCTCATGATGTCGTGGTCCTGGATGAACTGCCAGTAGTCCTCCAGGTCGCCGGGGCCGTTGCCCATGGCGTGTGCGTATTCGCACATCAGGAAGGGCTTGTCGGGATTGGAGTCCAGATACTTCTGCAGCCGCTCCAGGGAGGGATACATGTCGCTGTACAGGTCGATGTTGGAGAAATCGTACTTGCGCTTGCGGCTGCGGTATTGGGCCGCTTCGTAGTGGGTCAGCCGTGCAGGGTCGTAGTGCTTGGTCCAGGCCAGTGCTGCCTCGAAGCAGCAGCCGTAGGCACTTTCGTTGCCCATGGACCAGCAGATGACGGAGGGACGGTTTTTATCTCTCTGGACACAACGCTGGGTCCGATCCATGGTTGCTTCCAGGAAATCGGGGTTATCCGCAAACGGCTCATTCCAGGATTCCACATGGTTCTCCCAGATGTCATTGCCCTTACAGTACAGAGCGGAAGCACCATGGCTTTCGTTGTCTGCTTCGTCGATGACCATAAAGCCGTACTGGTCGCACAGCTGGTAGAACATGGGAGCGTTGGGATAATGGCTGGTACGGATGGCGTTGAAGTTGTATTCCTTGATCATCCGCAGGTCCCGCTTCATATGCTCTACACTGATGACCGGGCCGGTTACGGGGTCGGAGTCGTGACGGTTGACGCCGCGGAACTTGATGGGGTTGCCGTTGAGGAACACCATGTTGTTCTCAATGTGGATCTCCCGGAGACCGATGCAGTCTGTGATGACTTCGTCAGGGGTTTCCAGCAGCAGGGTGTACAGATAGGGCTGCTCAGGATTCCAGAGAATGGGATTCTTGACGGTAAAGATCGCCTGATGGGTAAAGGCTCCGCCGTTATCAAAAGCCTTTACCGCAGCGGAGGCAACGCTCTTGTCGGCCGCGTTCAGCAGTTTGATCTTGGTGGGAACCACCTCTCCGTTGTAAGTGAAGCGGATGCGGATGGTCGCCTCGCCCTCATCCAACCGCGTCGTAGTGAAGTAGTCCCGGATACAGTTTTCGGGACGCTTGAGGATGTACACATCCCGGAAGATGCCGGAGGTGCGGAACTTGTCCTGATCTTCCAGATAGCTGCCGTCGCACCATTTCAGAACCATGACTGCCAGGGTGTTCTTGCCTTCCTGAATGTACTCGGATACATCGAACTCGCTGGTGGAGTGGGAAACCTCGCTATATCCGATATACTGACCGTTGAGCCAGACGTAGAAGCAGGAGTCTACACCTTCAAAGTTCAGATAAGCCTTAGGTGCGTTCTCGTCGGCTGCATAGTCGAAATCGTGCAGGTATGCGCCGCAGGGGTTCTCATAGGGTACATAGGGCGGGTCAGCCGGGAACGGATAGCGGATATTGGTGTACTGGTGTTTATCGTAGCCGTGGTTCTGCCAGACGCTGGGAACCGGGATGGTATCCCAGCGAGAAGCATCGAAGTTCTGCTCATAGAACAGTTCTTCAAAATCGTGGATGCTCTCGCAATACTTGAATTTCCAGTCGCCGTTCAGAAGCTGGAAGCGGTCGGAATGCTCCCGGTGCTCCACCAGATCATCCATACGGGCAGATGCAGGGATGAAGTAGGAGCGGTTGGGGGTCGTGCCGACATGGTGTGTATGAAGGTCTTGATAATGGGCAGGTACGATCATGTTTTTCTCCTCCGTTGTTGATTTGTGCTTCGTTTAACTTCTGTCTGTATTCTAAAAAAATATTACCAAAAAATGAATGAACAGGAATAGACAAAACATGCACAAAATGATACTATGTAAAAAAGAACAGTTTCCGATCACCTGAAAATACACCAAAAATCCGAACTATTGGACCGCAAAAATACAGATTGCACAAGTTGCAGATTGGAGGTTTGTACAATGTACATAAATTCCGGTTATCTGAACAATTCCAGACTTCCTTTCAAGGACAAGTCTAAGCCCCTGATTGTTGGCAGCTGCGGAACATACCGTTTGCGCACACGGGATAGGCTGCCTACCTGGCGGCCCAGAGGCCGGCTTGACTATCAGCTGCTTTATGTGGCTTCGGGAAAAACCATTTTCTACTTTAATGGGGAACCGCAGGAAGTTGCAGCCGGACACATGGTACTCATCCAGCCAAGACAGGAGCAGCACTATGAATATTTCGGTAAGGATAAGCCGGAGGTCTACTGGGTTCACTTCACGGGGTCTGATGTAAAGAATATTTTGCGTCACTATGATATTCCGTTGGATCGCAATGTGATTTACTCCGGTTCCTCTGCTACTTATGCGTATCTGTTCAAGGAAATGATCAACGAACTGCAAACCTGCCGGACAGGCTACCAGGAACTGCTGGAAATGTATCTGCGGCAAATATTCCTGCTGATCCAGCGCAGCTGGGAGGAACGGAAACCCACGGTGAATTCCTACATACAGGAAGAAATGGAATACGCAAGGCGGTATTTCCATGAGCATTACAATGAGGATATCAGCATTGAAGAATACGCACAGTCCCGCGGCATGAGTGTCAGCTGGTTCCTGCGGAACTTCAAACAGATAACCATGAAATCGCCTATGCAGTATGTCCTTAACATCCGTATGAACAATGCCGTCAGCCTGCTGGAAACGACGGATTACAATGTGACGGAAATCTCTGCCATTGTGGGCTACGATAATCCGCTGTATTTCAGCCGGATATTCAAAAAAACAAAAGGGGTATCCCCATCTGATTACCGCAAAATACTTGCGAACAGACAGTAAGCAGCAATTCAGAAGCTTTCTTGGTTGGTTGCACCGTCTTCGGCCCGAAATGGAAGGGGAAAGCGGCCCGCTGTTTACGGGGGCATCATGCAATCTTCCCTCGGGCCGCGTTTTTTCGGGAAATGCCGCAATTTTTCTTTCAAAGAAGGCAACTTGGGACTAGCTAACGGAATTATTGTGTGCTATACTTATCGTGTGTTATAGACAAATAACACCAATTGTAGACCTGCGCCGTTTGTGTATCCTTGCCTTTCAGGGGGCAGGCGCGGGACTTATTTATTCTGTAAGGAAGGTGAGCAATTGGAAAACTATACTAAGTATAAGTTGAAGGCAGCCGACGAGCTGGCGGCTTTGCTGGCCGATAAGGACAACCTGTTCGTCATTGCCTGCAACAAGTGTTTCAAGGAATTTGAAACCATCCAGGAACCTGATTGCGATGCGTTCGTAAAAATCGCCGCTGAAAACGGCAAGACGGTTACCGGCACCGCGAAGATCGATTTCCTGTGCAACAAGACCCAGACCGACCGGAAGCTGGTGGATCTGGTTCCCGAGGGCACCGAGAATATCGTGGTGGTCTCCTGCGGCCTGGGCATCCAGACCGTGGCGGGCATTGCTGAGGTTCCCGTCTATGCCGCCAGCAATTCCCTGAACTACACCGGCCACCACGGCATGGCCCTGACCAAGAAGGCCTGTGATGCCTGCGCCCAGTGCTATCTGAACATCACCGGTGGTATCTGCCCCATCGTGGACTGCTCCAAGAGCCTGGTCAACGGCCAGTGCGGCGGTGCCAAGAACGGCAAGTGCGAGGTCAGCCCCGACAAGGACTGTGCCTGGCAGAAGATCCAGGAGCGTCTGGAAAAGCAGGGCCGTCTGGCGGAGCTGACTGCCCAGCCCGTGCAGGTTCGGGACTACTCCAAGGTCAATTTCAAGGTCGTTAACGACTATGTCAAGTCCATCCGGGAGAGCCGCTTTGCCGGCTACTACGGCGGTGTCCACCCCGTAGAGGGTAAGGAGCCCACCGAGCACAAGCCTCTGGTGAAGTTCCCCGATCCCGAGACTGTGATCATTCCCCTGTCCATGCACCTGGGTGCCCCCGCCAACGCCATCGTGAACGTAGGCGACACCGTCAAGGTGGGCCAGAAGATCGCGGAGCAGGCAGGCTTCATCTCCGCTCCCGTCCATTCCAGCGTCAGCGGTACCGTCCTGGCCATTACCGACTGCCCCCACGCCACCAGAGGCACCTGCCCCAGCATCGTCATCAAGTCCGACGGACTGAATACCCTCCACGAGTCCGTGAAGCCCAATAAGCCCCTGGATGAGCTGACCCCCGACGAGATCGTTGAGATCGTCAAGGAGGCAGGCATCGTGGGTATGGGCGGTGCTGGCTTCCCCACCTACGTGAAGCTGAAGCCCGGCAAGCCCATCGACGCTGTCCTGGTCAACGCCTGTGAGTGCGAGCCCATGCTGACCGCCGACCACCGGATGCTGCTGGAGTTCTCCGACGACATCATCTTCGGCCTGAAGGCTGTGATGAAGACCGTGGATGCTCCCAGAGGCGTTATCGTCATCGAGGACAACAAGCCCGATGCCGTCGAGCTGATGCAGGCCAAGGTCGCGGATATCGATAATATCGAGGTCTGTGTTGCAAAAACCAAGTACCCCCAGGGCGGCGAGAAAATGCTCATCAAGCGTGTGCTGGGCCGCAGCGTTCCCAGCGGCAAGCTGCCCGCGGATGTGGGTGCCTGCGTCAGCAACGTCAGCACCGTCAAGGCCATTTCCGACGCCATCCAGAAGGGTCTGCCCCTGATCGAGCGCGTCACCACCGTCACCGGCAAGTACATCCCCAACCCCGGCAACTTCATTGTGAAGATCGGTACCAACGCCGCTGACCTGGTGGATTACTGCGGCGGCATCACCGACAGCAGCTGTGTTGTCAAGGCCGGCGGCCCCATGATGGGCTTCCCCCAGGAAGAGCTGAACTTCCCCATTATGAAGGGCTCCAACGGCATCATCACCGTGGATGCCGACAATGCCGAGGCCCAGGCCTGCATCAAGTGCGGCCGCTGTGTGGACGTATGTCCCATGGAGCTGAAGCCCCTGTACTTCTACAAGTATGCGGGTGAGCAGAACTGGCAGGGCTTCAAGGACGAGAATGTCATGGACTGCATGGAATGCAGATGCTGTGAGTACATTTGCTCCTCCAAGCTCCCGCTGGTCAGCATGATCAAGATGGGCAAAAATGCAGTAAGGGGGATGAAGTAATATGCTGATTACCGAACTGAAAGCGAAGGAAACCATCCTCTCCCTGGTGGAAGGCAAGGCCTTCATCATCAACTGCCATGGCTGCCGGGAGATCCGTTTCCCCGAGAAGGAAGCCGACGCGCTCCAGCAGGAGCTGATGGCTGCCGGTAAGGTCACCGGAAGCATCACCACCGACTATATCTGCAACCCCGAGAACCTGAAGCTGCGGCTGGAAAAGCACGCCGCTGCCATTGAAGCGGCGGACACCGTGCTGGTGTTCTCCTGCGGCGTGGGCGTTCAGACCGTGGCTGAGATGTTCAGCGGCAAGCGCGTCTGCGCTGCCTGCGATACCTACGCGCTGCCCGGCTTCCAGGGCGTTACCCCTCTGGAATACGACTGCAAGCAGTGCGGCGAGTGCTACCTGAACCTGACCGGCGGCATCTGCCCCATCACCGCCTGCTCCAAGAGCCTGGTGAACGGCCAGTGCGGCGGTTCCAAGAACGGCAAGTGCGAGGTGGACCCCGATATGGACTGCGGCTGGGAGCGCATTTATCAGCGGCTGAAGAAGATCGGCCGTCTGGATGTGCTGAAGTGCCCCGTCCAGGTCCGCAACTACGCAACCGATGATGAAGTTTCCAAATAATTTAACAGATTAGGAGTAATTGATAATGAGAATTACCGAGTTATTTGATAACGGTGAATTTGTCGTTACCGCAGAAGTCGGCCCTCCCAAGGGTATCCATGTTGACCATCTGGTAGAGGAAGCCAAGACCTACCTCAGCGGCATCACCGCCTGCAACGTCACCGATAACCAGTCCTCCGTCATGCGTATGGGCAGCCTGCCTGCCTGTGTGGCTCTGAAGAACGCGGGCCTGACCCCCATCCTGCAGCTGACCTGCCGCGACCGGAACCGCATCGCCCTCCAGTCCGAGCTGCTGGGTGCCGCCGCCCTGGGCATTGACAACATCCTGTGCCTCACCGGCGACCACACCAAGATGGGCGACCATCCCGGCGCGAAGCCCGTGTTCGATCTGGACTCCGTCTCCCTGCTGCACACTGCCTGTCAGCTGGAAAAGGGTGTTGACCTGGGCGGCAATCCTCTGGTGGGCGAGCCCCCCAAGTTTGCCAAGGGTGCCGTTGTGTCCCCCTGCTCCGACAGCGTGGATGCACAGCTGGCAAAAATGGAGCGCAAGGTCATGGCCGGTGCGGAATATTTCCAGACCCAGGCCGTCTTTGATTCCGAGAAGTTCATCAAGTTCATGGAGCAGGCCAAGCAGTTCGGCAAGCCCGTGCAGCTGGGTGTTATCATTCCCAAGTCTGCCGGTATGGCTAAGTTCATGAACCGGAACGTGGCGGGCGTCCATGTTCCCCAGGAGATGATCGACGCCCTGGCCGCCGACAAGGAAAAGGCCAAGCTGGGCATCACCGGCGTGGAGATCGCCGCCAAGATTATCAAGGAATGCAAGCCTTACTGCCAGGGCGTGCACATCATGGCCCTGGGCTGGGAAGCCAAGGTTCCCCAGCTGCTGGAACTGGCCGGTATCTAATAACCTACATAGCAAAGCGGAGTGGCACAAGCCACTCCGCTTCATACTACTTTTTATTAGAAATCTTTAATTTCTAATAAA
Organism: Oscillospiraceae bacterium; assembly: GCA_017461445.1. Classification (GTDB taxonomy): domain Bacteria; phylum Bacillota; class Clostridia; order Oscillospirales; family Oscillospiraceae; genus Faecousia. The sequence continues at coordinate 101,927 of JAFTXW010000007.1, read as the reverse complement.
AAGGGCACTGCCTGACGGCATTGCCGATTTTGCTATTTTCGGAAAGAAAATAGCAAAATCCCGTCTCATATGATTCTCATATCAAAACCTTCAATTCTTGCGAATTAAAGGTTTTAATTGAGAATCAGTATCAAACTATCAAAAGAGGTTCCTATATGAACACCGATACAATTGAGATATCTGCACTCCTGGAAGAGACGGAGCGACTGGTGGAAGCGGAGCAGGGGGCACAGCAGGTCATTGCGGTAAAGACGGCGAAGGGAAATGTGTATCATTTCCCAAACCACTGCGTTGGGGAACCGTCGGAGGAAGACGCGTTTTTGGAAATGCTGCTGGAACAGGGCGACGCGGAGATTCAGTACATTCTCTGTATGTGGCACAATTATCAGCTGGATGTGCCCTCTCTGCATTTCCGGCGGCAGCTGGTGGAGATATGCCCCCGGAACAAGGATGCTGTTGTTCTCCTCCTGGGCGAAAATGTTTTCCACGCCAAACGGGTGGAACAGCTTATGCCCCGATAATACCTATATCAGCGGAGCGGCCTATACCGCTCCGCTTTCTTTGCTTTCCGGGCGGTTGAAAAGGTGGGGTGTTCGTGGTAGAATAGCGGAAACGAGAAAGCGGGGGAAGGTTATGGAGAAGAAAAAGGGGCTGGTTTTGTTTCCTTGTGATGGGGGGACGCGGGAGCGGCTGATCCGGGAGACGGAAGGACTTTGCGATTTTGTCTTCCGGGAGGAAGGATGGACAGCGGAGCGGTACCGGGAGGCACTGGGAGAGGCCCATATCATTATCGGAGAGCCGAAAAACGGAGACTTCCAATATTGCCGCCATCTGGAACTGATGCACAGTCCCTCCTCCGGGGTGAATTACTATGTGGAGGGCGGGCAGTTCCCCAAGGGGGCCACCCTCTGCTGCATGACCGGGGGCTACGGCAATGTACTGGCGGAGCATATGCTGGCTATGGCCCTGTCCCTCTGCCGCCGCCTGCCGGAATACCGAGATCAGCAGCATGACCACAAATGGGAGCTGCGGAAATTTGACAAGCAGCTGGAAGGCTCCACAGTAATGATCCTGGGGGCGGGGGACATCGGTACGACACTGGCCCGTTGGATGCGGCCCATGGTGGGAAAAATCATCGGGGTGCGGCGGGTGGCCCGGGAATTCCCGGACTGCTACGACGAAATGCTGACACTGGAGCAGCTGGACGGGCGGCTGGGGGAGGCGGATATCATCCTCTGCGCCCTGCCCCACACACCGGAAACGGTGGGACTGCTGAATGAGAAGCGGCTGAGAAGCATGAAAAAAGACGCCGTTCTGGTGAACGGCGGGCGGGGCAGTCTGATCGATCAGGAGGCCCTGTGCAGGCTCCTGCGGGAGGGTTGGTTCTGGGGCGTGGGCCTGGAAGTGACAAGCCCGGAGCCGCTGCCGGAGGCGCATCCCCTGTGGGATATACCCAGGGTCATCATCACGCCCCACGCGGCGGGAAATTCCTTCGGGCCTGGGAGCCCGCTGGAACGGAAGATCTGGGAATTCATCATCCCCAACGTGGCCCGATTCCTCCGGGGAGAAACACCTGAAAATAAAGTAGATTTTGCAACAGGCTACCGGGAGACGAAATAGATGGGTAAATCATTGGTGGCTGCCTGTTTTACAGTAGGGGAGGGTCTTGACCCTCCCGCCCAAAATCCGCCAGGATTTTGGGATTTTCCGAAGGAAAATACACCGTTTATCGCCTTACGGCGATGTGATTTTGCCTTTGGGCAAAATCACCGGGAGGGTCAAGACCCTCCCCTACTGTGCAATCTGCGAACAGTGCGTATAACGAAAATTCGGCAAAAGAAAAACGTCCCTTATGGGACGCAACACAAAATTTATGACCCTTGATCTTTGTTTTGTCGTTCAAAGATCAAGGGTCATGCAAAGTGGATGGGATCAATCATTGGTTAACCTCGCTTTCTTATATTGGAGAGTTTAATTAGTACATTGGACTCACTCCTTTTTTGTAGCTTTATTGTAACCCGGAATTTTGTTTTTTGCAAGATGGAATGTTCCATAAGAAAGTTCCCGGTTTCCTGTGCATATGGGAGAAAATGGAATTTTCTGCGATTGTTAATATTGACAGGAAATTCCGGCTGTGGTATGATAAATATGTTGGGCGGCTCCGGGCGGAGCTGCCCTTTTTTATTCTTCCGTTGCAAACGCAACATTTTTCCTGCAAGTGATTGCCAAATGCGAAAGAATGTGCTATAATCTCCCAGACTGTATTATTTTATATAGAAAAAGGAGGGGTGATATGATCTTCGGCAAGCATATCAACCGGTATTATCTGAAATACGCCTGGATGCTCCTGCTGGGTCTGGCCGCGCTGATCCTGGTGGACACCTTACAGCTGGAAATTCCCGAACTGTATCAGATGGTCATCAACGGCACCAGTCTGGGCTATGCCACCGTGGATGGGGTGCAGATGGCCTTCGATATGGACTTCCTGCTGGATCGGGTCTGTCTGCCTATGGTAGGCATCATTTTGTGTATGGTCTTCGGCCGCTTTTTGTGGCGCGTTTGCTTCTTTGGCGCGGCCATCAAGGTGGAGACCAACCTGCGGGACCGGATGTTCGACAATGCCAAGAACCTGAGCCGGGAATACTACCAGGTGAACAAGGTGGGCAACCTCATGAGCCTGTTTACCAACGATCTGGACACCGTTCAGGAATGCTACGGCTGGGGCATTATGATGTTCTGCGATGCCCTGTTCCTGGCGATCCTGGCGGTGCGGAAGATGTGGGTGCTGGACCCGGTGCTTACCGTCCTGTCCCTGATCCCCATGGCCTTCCTGCTGGCTTCCGCCACCGTGGTGGGTAAGTACATGATGAAAAAGTGGGACTACCGGCAGGAGTGCTTCTCCCAGCTGTCCGACTTTGCCCAGGAGAGCTACTCCGGCATCGCCGTCATCAAGGCCTTCGTGAAGGAAGCGAAGGAGCTGATGGCCTTCCAAAAGCTGAACGAGGAAAACGAAGTTGCCAACATGGATCACACCAAGGCTTCGGTGCTGATGCGGGTGCTGGTGACCATGTTCGTGGAAAGCGTTATCTGCATCATCCTGGGCTACGGCGGCTACCTGGTGTACAAGGGCAGCTTCAACGCGGGCCAGCTGGTGGAGTTCATCGGCTATTTCAACTCCGTGGTGTGGCCCATCATGGCTGTCTCCGAACTGATCGACATGACCTCCCGGGGCAAGGCTTCTCTGGAGCGCATCAGCGAGCTGCTGGATGCCAAGGTGGATGTCACCGACCGGCCCGGCGTTTCTGAGCTGACTGATATCCGGGGCGATATTGAATTCCGCCATCTGAATTTCCGTTATCCCGACGGGGAGCATGACGCGCTGGAGGACATCAGCTTTACCATCAAGGCCGGCGAGAATGTAGGTCTGGTGGGCAAGACCGGCTCCGGCAAGACCACACTGGTTGACCTGATCCTGCGTACCTATAACGTGCCCGACGGCACCGTGTTCATTGACGGGCAGGATGTGAATGACGTTTCCATCCGCTCCGTCCGGGCGGGCTGCGCCTATGTGCCTCAGGATAACTTCCTGTTTTCTGACACCATTGAGAACAACATCGCCTTTGGCGTTCCCGGCTATGACCACAGTGCCATTGCCAATGCCGCCAAGCTGGCGGATGTGCACGGCAACATCAAGGAATTCCAGCTGGGCTACGAGACCGTGCTGGGCGAGCGGGGCGTTACTGTCTCCGGCGGCCAGAAACAGCGCATCTCCATCGCCCGGGCCCTGATGAAGGACGCGCCTATTCTGATCCTGGACGATTCTGTTTCCGCGGTGGACACCAAGACCGAGGAGACGATTCTTCAAAACCTCCACGAGACCCGGGCGGGCAAGACCACCATTCTGATCGCCCACCGCATTTCGACCATTGCCAAGATGGACAAGATTTTGTTCATCGACGAAGGAAAGCTGGCTGCCGTGGGCACCCACGACGAGCTCTACGAAACCAACCCGGAATATCGCAAAATGGTAGACCTGCAGAAACTGGAAGAGGAAGGAGGCAGCCACAATGCGTGAGTATTTGCCTATCCTGATCCTGGGTGCCATCATCGGCGTGTTTACCCTGATTTTCGTGGCGGTCTACGCCCTGGAAAAGAACAAGAAGGAGACCATGGGCTTTGAGCGGCATATGGCGGACGGCGAGATCGTCAAACGGCTGCTGCGCTACGCCAAGCCCTACTACGGCCAGTTTGTGGGCATCTTCTTCATCATGCTGTTCTCCATTGGCTATGACCTGATCTCTCCCTTGCTCATCGGTAGCCTGATCGAGACGGTACAGGGGGATTTTGAGCTCAGCTACCTGCTGACCATGGTCATCATCTACGCGGGTATCCTGATCGTGTCTTTGATCTGCACCTATGCCCAGGCCATGATTTTGCAGAAGATCGGTCAGAAGATCCTTTCGCAGATTCGGCTGGATGTGTTTACCCACATTGAAAAGCTGAGCCATGAGCAGCTGAACAATATCCCCGTAGGCAAGCTGGTGACCCGCACCACCAACGATCCCAACTCCATCTCCTACATGTTCACCAACATTCTGGTGACGCTGGTGAAGAACGTGATGGTCATTTTCGGCGTGCTGGGGGCCATGCTGCTGCTGAACTACGCGTTGACCCTGATGGTGCTGTGCTTCGTGCCCTTTATCGTGCTGTTTACCGTGATCTTCCGGAAATTCTCCCGGAAGGTCCACCGCCGGGTCAGCGATGCCACCACCGATGTGAATACCTACCTCTCCGAAAACCTCTCCGGCATCAAGATCACCCAGATCTTTAACCAGGAGGAGCGGAAGATGCAGGATTTTCTGGAAAAATCCAAAGCTCTTGGCAACGCCAAGCGGGCCCGAATGTTTGTGTTCGGCATTTTCCGGCCCATGGTGTACATGCTGAACATCTCCAGCGTCATGTGCCTGTTCTACCTGGGCTGCAAGGGCTATATCCAGGACGCCCACTGGTTCGGCCAGGTCATTGACAGCAGCGTGATCGTGTCCTTCTACATGTACATCTCCAAGTTCTTCAACCCCATCCAGACCCTGGCGGAGCAGTTTGATATGCTGCAGCGTTCCTTCGCCTCCGCGGAGAAGATCTTCACCATTCTGGACATGGTGCCGGAGGTGGTGGACGAGCCTGACGCCATTGAGCTGGAGGAGATCCGGGGCGAGATCGAATTTAAGGATGTGTGGTTTGCCTACAAGCCCGGCGAGTGGGTGCTGAAGGGCGTTTCCTTCCATGTGGAGCCGAAGCAGACCGTGGCCTTTGTGGGCTCCACCGGCTCCGGCAAGACCACGATCCTTTCCCTGATCTGCCGCAATTACGACATCCAGAAGGGCCAGATTCTGATTGACGGCATTGACATTAAGAAGATCAAAATTTCTTCTCTGCGCCGGCACTTCGGTCAGATGCTGCAGGATGTGTTCCTGTTCGCGGGCGATATCCGCAGCAACATCGTCCTGCGCTCCGAGGGCATTTCCGATGAGGAGGTGTGGGAGGCCTGCAAGTACGTCAACGCCGATTCCTTCATCGGCAAGCTGGAAAACGGCCTCAGCGAGGTGGTGCGGGAGCGGGGCAATAACTTCTCCGCCGGACAGCGGCAGCTGCTGAGCTTTGCCCGTACCATCATCCACAAGCCCAGTGTTATGATCCTGGACGAGGCTACCGCCAACATCGACACGGAGACGGAGCTGCTGATCCAGGATTCCCTGGAAAAGATGAAGAACATCGGAACTATGCTGATCGTTGCCCACCGGCTTTCCACCATCCAGCATTCGGACAACATCATCCTGCTGGCCCATGGCGAAATTCAGGAGCAGGGCACCCACCAGGAGCTGCTGCGCCTGAAGGGCCGCTATTACCAGCTCTATACCCTGCAGTATGAAAAGCAGCAGATCCAGAACGGATAATATCACCCAGCCAGCGGCATTGCCGCTGGCTAGTTTTTTGTCGTGCCAAAGCAGGGATGGTACAGATTCGCCGTTTTGGGTGGGATGCGGAGGTACAGCACTTTTCCCAAATATGCGGGGTGGTTCCACAGCATCCTTCACAAAGATGCGGCGGGCTGCCGATTGTGTCTGGAAATGTTCCGTTCTTCTGTTATAATTACTTCGTATGGGGTTTCCCCCAATTTTTATCACCGGAGGAAGCAAAATGGCAATCAAGGCAAGCGATAATTTTAAAACTTACCACAACGAAAACGGCCCCGATATTACCACTCTGACCCGTCCCGTCATCCAGCAGGACGGCCTGTATTTTAAGGACATTGACGGCAGCGGCACCGTATCCCCCGTCAACGACTGGCGGCTCCCCGCCGCCGAGCGTGCCGCCGCTTATGTAAAGCTGCTGACCGTGGACGAAAAGATCGGCCAGCTGTTCATCTCCGACTGGCGCATGGGCCCCAAGTACCCCAGTCCCCGGATGCCCGGCCATGTGGCAACCCCCGACGAGTCCGGCGTTCTGGACGAAGCGGAGGTCCACCAGAAGACCATCTTCGGCCAGCAGGACCTGCCCGGCACCACCACCCTGATCAAGGACTGGTTCGCCCGCCACACCATCGTCCGGGAAAACGCCCAACCCGATGACATGGCCGACTACCTAAACCAGCTGCAGGCCGTGGCTGAGGAATGCGAGCGGTTTGTGCCCGTGTCCGTGGCCTCCAACTCCCGGAACGAGAACGGTGAGATCGTCTTCGGCATGAACGACGCCGGCGGCGTGTTCCCCACCTGGCCCGGTACTCTGGGTATCGCTGCCGCCGTCAAGGGCAGCGGCATTGAAGTGGCCGACCAGTGGGCCGAGGCTACCCGCCGCAGCTGGGAGGCCTGCAACATGCGCAAGGGCTATATGTACATGGCCGACTGCATGACCGACCCCCGCTGGCAGCGCAGCTACGGTACTTTCGGCGAGGATCCCGCGCTGATCAGTCAGATCATGGAGCACATCATCCCCCGGATCCAGGGCAGCGACGAGGGTGTGACCCAGGACGGCGTTGCCGTCACCACCAAGCACTTCCCCGGCGGCGGTGCCCGGGAAAACGGCTTCGACCCCCACTACGCCGCAGGCCAGTGGAACGTCTACGCCACCCCCAGCTCCCTCCAGAAGTACCACATGCCCGGCTTCAAGGCAGCGGTCAACAAGAACACCTCCTCCATCATGCCTTATTATTCCAAACCCGCCGCCGCAAAGTCCGCCGTTCAGCAGGACTGCGAGGGCAAGGATGTCCGCTTCGATCCCTACGGCTTCGCCTACAACCGGGTGTTCATCCACGACATTCTCCGGGGCCAGATGGGCTTTAAGGGCTACATCAACTCCGACACCGGCATCGTCCACAACATGAAGTGGGGCGTGGAAATGCTGGACGAGCCCGAGCGCATCGGCTTCGCCGTGAACAACGCCGGCGTGGACGTGATCTCCGGCCTGTTTGACAATGAATTTGGCCGTCAGGCTTACGACCGGGCCACCAATGGCTACTACGACACCCACACACTGCCCGAGGGCTTCACTCCCGAAATGGTCACCCTGAACGACGAGGCCCTGGATCGGGCCGTTGCCCGTACCCTGACGGAAATGTTCCAGCTGGGTATGTTCGAGAACACCTACCGGGACGCACAGAAGGCCAAGGAGGTCTGCGCCAATGCCCAGGATTGGGCCAACGCCGACCTGGCCCACCGCCAGTCTGTTGTTCTGCTAAAAAATGATGGCGTTCTGCCGCTCAAGGCCGAGGGTAAAAAGGTCTACGCCGAAGCCTTCCACAAGAATCCCAAGCAGGGCGAGGCCGCTACCGCCGCATTGAAGGAAATGCTGGGTGAGGTCACTCTGGTGGAGGACTACAACGAGGCCGATATCGCCATCCTGTTTGTGAACCCCTCCTCCGGCGACTACTTCACCGCCACCAAGGGCTATCTGGAGCTGGATATCTGCGAGGGTAAGGAAGTGCCCGATGTGGACGACTTCTGCCGTCCCATGCAGCAGACCCATCTGGAAACCACCCTCACCGGCACCCACAAGCTGGCCGACATCGCCGCAGCCCTTCACGCCAAGGGCGGCAAAGTCATTGCCAACATAAATTTCCCCCTGGCATGGCTGATCGGCAACGTGGAGCGGAACGTGGATGCCCTGACCGCTGGCTTTGAGACCTACCCCGCCGCCACTCTGGATGTGATGTTCGGCCGCTATAACTCCACCGGCAAGCTGCCCTTCACCCTGCCCAAGGGCGACGAGGTGCTGGCTGTCAATGCTGACGGTGTCTGCATCTCCCCCAACGACGTGCCCGGCTACGACAAGGACCAGTATATGCCCGACTCCCTGAAGGACGAGAACGGCAAGGCCTACGCCTACCGGGATACCGCAGGCAACTACTACGAGCTGAACTTCGGCCTGGGTTACTGATATGGCATTTGAGATTTACAGAAAAGAATGGGGCATCCGCCCCATTCGAGGCGTGCTGTTCGATATGGACGGCCTGGTGGTGAATACGGAAATTCTGTACTCCCGGTTCTGGATGGAGGCCTGTCAGTTTTACGGCTTCCCCATGACCTATGAGCAGTCCCTTTCCATGCGGGCCCTGAACCGAACCGCAGGCGAAGCCATGCTGAAGCACTTGTTCGGCCCCACCATTGACTATCTCAAGGTCCGCACCAAGCGGGTGGAGCTGATGGAGGCCTTTGTGGATGCGGAGGGTGTGGGCTTGAAGCCCGGCATCCGGGAGTTGCTTTGCTATCTGGAGGAAAAGGGCATCGCCACCGCCATCACCTCCTCTTCCCCTGTTCCCCGGATACAGAAGTATCTGGGCTTCCACGGCCTGGAAAACAGCTTCCATAAGCTCTGCAGCGGACGGGATGTGCCCACGGGCAAGCCCGCCCCGGATATCTACCTCCACGGCGCGGCATCTCTGGGGCTTCGCCCGGAGGAATGCCTGGCATTGGAGGACGCTCCCTCCGGCATCCGCTCTGCCCATGCCGCTGGGTGCTTCACCGTCATGATCCCCGATCAGGATCAGCCTGACCCAGAGACAGCCGCGCTCCTGCACGGGAAGGCGGATTCTCTTGCCGATGTGATCGGGTTGCTGGAAGAACTGAACTAAAAAACCGGGACACTGCGGAAAAATGCAGTGTCCCGGTGTCTTTTTTGTGCTAATCAAAGGCAAAGCCGAAGTATTTGGGAGTTGGGGCGGTTGGGGTCAGGGGTTTGAACATGGCGAAGGGTTTCTCCTTACCGGGAGTGCGGAAGCGGCCTGTTTGGCAGTTCAGCATCCGCAGGATGCCGGGGGCGGCTTCCGCGTTTCCCAGCAGTTCCATGGCATGGAGGGTATCTTCCTCCTGATATGCCGCCAGCAGGAAGTCCTCCCCCGCGTAAAGCTGGGCCTGCTGTGCCAGAAACCCGAGGTTCTCCCCCTCCTGCACCACACCGCCCTCCGGCAGGAATTTCCGCCGTAGGATGGCATATTCCTCGGGCCCGATGGCCCGGAGGGGCACATTCTCTTCCCCCGCATCGCAGGTAAATTCCGTGACGGAGGTGCAGGTTTCGTAGCCCATTTTTTCATACATGCCCCGCAGGCTCTCTTTTTCCGGCACCAGAAGGACGCCTGTATAGCCCAGCCGGGTCAGGTGGGCTTCGGTATCCGCCATCAGGGCACGGCAAAGGCCCCGGTTCCGGAAATCCGGGTGGGTGGCGACGGCGTAGAGGTAGGCCATTTTCTGATCTTCGCAGGATACCTCGAACCAGTACAGGACCGCCGCCAGCTGTCCCTCCCGGGTGATTATGCGGCAGTGGGTGGGCTGAAAGGCGGTGTCCAGGAACAGCTCCCAGAAGCCGTCGTGGTCACCAAAAATGCCCTTCCACAGGCTCAGAAGCCCCTCAGTCTCCATAGATATCCTCCGCCACACAGGCCCAGTGCTTTTCGATCATATGGTGGGGGTTATAGGACAGCTTGGCCTTACGCAGGCCCTCCAGGCCCAGGTCGTCCTCCCGGTCCAGGAACCGCAGCTCCGGGTGCCGCAGGCGCAGATACCGGGCAAACTCGCAGTTGACGGCGTTATAGGCTCCGTCCACATCCTCCCGGGCCTTTTCAAAGTGGATGTCATAGGTATCCTCCGACAGGCGGGTGCCCATGGTCACCGCCAGAGGCTGTCCCCCGTCCAGCAGGAGGATACCCTCCATGCCGAGGCCCGCGTAATTCTGGAAGGCCCGGGCCATGGCAATGTTTTCCAGCAGGTAATCCCCGTGGGGGTCCGATTTCAGCCGGGTATAATACCACTGATCCACCAAGCTCTGGGCCAGGGGCAGGTTGCAGCTGTTCAGAGGCAGCACCTCATAATCCGGGTGCTCGGTGCGGAAGCGGTTAAAATGGTTCCGCTTTTTCTGGAATTTCCGGCCCCGCAGGTCGGCAAGATCGTTTATATCGTAAACATAGTCGAAGCTGTCCCGGTTGGTTCGCAGGTGGAAAACGCCGGGGAACCAGCCCTCCAGCTCCTCCCGGTCGGCATTTGTCATATTGGTGATGCGGCAAGGGATGCCCCGCTCTTTGGCATCCGCCAGGATGGCTTCGATGACGGCCCGGCGGTCACCGGGGCCGATGGGGTAGGGATACACGCTGCGGCCTCCGAAATGGGAGAAAAAGGCTGCGCAGCCCTGGAGAAACGCCGCCTGCTGCCTGCCCCACAGGTACAGGTTCGCGAAGGAATATTCGCAGCCCCGCTCCGGGGAGGCAAAGAGGATGCGCTCATATTCATCCTTTTGCGCCAGCGTCAGACGCTGAAAATCGATCATTGGTGGTCACTCCTTTTCCGCCATTATACGATAGTCTGCCCCGAAATGCAAGCAAGTCAAACAAGTTAGGAGTTAGAAGTGAGGAGTTAGGAATTATCACCAAAATGCGAATCAATTCCTAACTCCTCATTCCTAACTTCTAATTCCCAAACAGCCTCGTATCCAAGTGTCTTGCCCGCATGGCGAGGTACAGAGCCGTACCCAGGGTCAGGAGGACGGCGGCTTCGCCGATGGCTACCTCAATGGCATTCAGCCAGAAGCCTCCGCCGATGTACACCGTCAGCTCCCAGCCCACCAAAATGGCGTTGGTCAGGGCGGGCAGCAGCAGGCCAAAGAGGGGCAGGCCCTTCACCTTCCAATTCCGGGTCAGCCACATGCCTTGGGCGGCGAGATAGGTAGCCAGGGTGCCTACCAGGAAATCCAGAGGAAGGGCGGCGGCGAAGGTCAGGTTGAATACCAGACAGCCCACGCTGAGGCCGGAAATGGCCGCCGGGGTGAAGAAGGCCAGGATGCACAGCGTCTCGGACAGACGCATCTGGATGGCAAAGGATGCAGAATTGGGCAGCAGGATATTCTGGAAATGGGTCAGCACCGCGTACAGCGCGGCAATGATGGCAGCATGAGCCAGATGGCGGGTGTGTTTTTTCATAATGATCGCTCCTGACAAAGAAAAATGGGGGCAGTATGCACCCACCCCCAACAAAAAAATGAGCGCAATGCGCCCATCAGATTCCCTAGTTTTGTTTACCGACAGGATGGTCACGAACTGTCCTATGAAGTTGGGGGTATTATACACCGGTTTTTCGGAATTGTCAATTGGGCGTGGATACTTTCGTTTGTGTGCGTAGGGGAGGGTCATGACCCTCCCCTACGGTAGAACGGACCGCCAGACAACAATTATTTTTCCCAAAATAATTGACATTACGAATTTTTACGGTATAGTTATATTTGTCAAACTTTGACGCAAAAAGAAAAAGAAACGGGGGAGGATAATGTCCAAGGAACTCATCAGACTCCGGGATCTCACCATGGAGTTCGACGGGGAGCGTATTCTCGACGGCATCAATCTTTACTTCAACGACCATGAATTTCTCACTTTGCTGGGTCCCTCCGGCTGTGGCAAGACCACCACGCTGCGGATCATCGGAGGTTTCCTGACGCCTACGTCCGGTACCGTCACCTTCGACGGCAAAGTGATCAACGATGTACCGCCCTACCAGCGGCAGATCAATACCGTGTTCCAGCGGTATGCCCTGTTCCCGCATCTGGACGTGTATGATAACATCGCCTTCGGTCTGAAAGTTGCCAAGCTGCCCAAGGATGAAATTGACCGCAGAGTCCACGAAATGCTGGAGATCGTCAGCCTGAAGGGCTACGAAAACCGCCGCATTGACAACCTGTCCGGCGGACAGCAGCAGCGTGTGGCCATCGCCCGGGCCCTGGTCAACCAACCCAAGGTCCTGCTGCTGGACGAGCCCCTGGCGGCTCTGGATCTGCGGCTGCGCAAGGATATGCAGAACGAACTGAAGCGCATCCAGCAGGCCACCGGCATCACCTTCATCTATGTCACCCACGACCAGGAGGAGGCCCTCTCCATGTCCGATACCGTGGTGGTCATGGACAAGGGCCGCATCCAGCAGATCGGCCGGCCGGAGGATATTTACAACGAGCCGAAGAACGCCTTCGTGGCAGACTTTATCGGCGAAAGCAACATTCTGGACGGCACCATGCTGTCCGACTATAAGGTTCGGTTCTTCGGACGGAACTTCGACTGCGTGGACAAGGGCTTCGCGCCCAACGAGCCTGTGGACGTGGTCATCCGCCCCGAGGACATCGACATCGTCCCGCCCCTGGAGGGTCATCTGGTGGGTACCGTGACCAGCGTTACCTTCAAGGGCCTGAACTACGACATCATCGTAGATTTCCGGGGCTTCAAGTGGCTGATCCAGACCACGGATTTCCATGGCGTGGGCACCACCATCGGCATTCGTTTGAACCCGGAGGACATTCACATCATGCACAAGAGTGAATACTCCGGCATGTTTGGCGACTACAGCTCCTACTCTGCCGAGTACGACGAGCTGACGGAGGATGCCGGGGATGAAGAAGAATAACGCCCTTCTGCTCAGCACCCCCTACATCGTGTTCATGGTGATTTTCACCCTGATCCCCCTGGGTGTGGTGGCTTACTATGCCCTGACCGACCCGGCAACGGGGGCCTTCACGCTGGAAAACGTGAAGAATCTGGGCATGTATATGCCGGTGCTGTGGCAGTCCATCCTGTATTCGCTGGTTTCCGCCTTTATCTGCCTGCTGCTGGGCTATCCGGTGGCCTATTTCATCGCCCACCAGAGTGCCACCGCCCAGAAGATCCTGTATATGCTGGTGATGCTGCCCATGTGCATGAGCTTTTTGCTCCGCACCCTGGCCTGGGTGGGCCTGCTGCAGGATACCGGCATTATCAACGACATTCTGGAAACCATTGGCATTGGCCGGCTCCAGCTGATCCGCACCCCTGCGGCAGTGGTGCTGGGCATGGTGTATAACTACCTGCCCTATATGATCCTGCCCCTGTACTCCACCATCGTGAAGATCGACCACCGGCTGATCGAAGCGGCGGAGGATCTGGGCTGCAATTCCGTGCAGGTATTTTCCAAGGTGGTACTGCCCCTTTCCGTGCCCGGTATCCTCTCCGGCATCACCATGGTGTTCGTGCCCGCTGTGTCCACCTTCTACATTTCCCAGAAGCTGGGCGGCACCGACACGGTGCTGATCGGCGATGTCATCGAGCGGCAGTTCAAGCAGGGCAACAACCCCAACCTGGGCGCGGCACTGAGCCTGGTGCTGATGCTGCTGGTATTCGTCTGCACCGGCATTATGAACCGCTTCGGCGCGGACGACGAGGAAGGCGGTGTGATCGCGTGAAAAAAGCAAACCGCATTCTCACCGTGCTGATGTTTATTTTTCTGTATATCCCCATGATCGTGCTGGTGGTGGCCTCCTTCAATACTGGAAAGGATATCACCAATTTTGAGGGCTTTACCCTGAACCGCTATGTGGAGCTGTTCCAGGATAAGCATCTTCTGAATCTGCTGCGAAACTCCATCATTGTTTCCGTACTGTCCACCGCCATTGCCACCACCTTCGGCACCGTGGCTGCCGTGGGCATCAACGGTCTGAGCCCCAAGCTGCGCAAGACGGTCATGACCCTGACCAACATCCCCATGACAAACCCGGATATTGTGACCGGTGTCAGCCTTTCCCTGCTGTTCGTCTTTGTGGGCTCCCGGCTGCTGGGCCAGCGGGACAGCCTGACCTTCTGGACCCTGCTGATCGCCCACATCACCTTCAACCTGCCCTACGTCATTCTGAATGTGATGCCCAAGCTGAAGCAGATGGACTCCTCCCTGACGGATGCCGCCATGGATTTGGGCTGCACGCCCTTGCAGGCCTTCTTCAAGGTGACGCTCCACGAGATCATGCCCGGTATCGTCTCCGGTGCCATCATGGCCTTCACCATGAGCCTGGACGACTTCGTTATCAGCTATTTTGTCAGCGGTCTGGATTTTGTGACCCTGCCCGTTGAGATTTATTCCTACACCAAAAAGCCCATCCAGCCCAAGGTCTACGCCATGTTTACCCTGCTGTTCGGCCTGATCTTCGTTCTGATGCTGACCATGAATCTGCTGCAGATCCGCAGCGACCGGGCCAAGGGTGCCCGCCGGGCAAAAGTGGACAGCAAGACCATGCGCACCGTCAAGCGGGCCGTGGCCGGTATCGCAGCTGCCTGCCTGCTGCTGGGCGTGGGCTATCTGTTCGTCGCACCCCACGCACAGGAGCAGATCACCCTGAATGTGTACAACTGGGGCCAGTATATTGCCGACGGCAGCGACGGCTCCATGGAGGTCATCGCGGAATTTGAGCGGCGTTATCCAAACATCAAGGTCAATTATTCCACCTACGATTCCAACGAGATCATGTACTCAAAGCTTGCCAACGGCGGCATTACCGTGGATGTGATCATCCCCTCGGACTACATGATCGCCCGGCTGATCGAGGAGGATATGCTGCTGGAGCTGGACTACGACAACATCCCCAACTACCAGTATATCGACGAAAGCTTCAGGAACACCGCCTACGACCCGGAAAACAAATATTCCGTCCCCTACACCTGGGGCACCGTGGGTATCCTGTACAACACCAAGTATGTGGATGAGGCTGATGTCACCGGCTGGGAGCTGCTGTGGAACGTGGAGTACGCCGGAAAGATCCTGATGTTCGGCAACTCCCGTGATGCCTTCGGCATTGCCCAGTATCTCCTGGGCTACGATGTGAACACCACCGACAAGGCGGAATTGCAGGCCTGCGCTGAGAAGCTGGCCCAGCAGAAGCCCATTTTGCAGCAGTACGTCATGGACGAGATTTTCGCCACCATGCAGAATGAGGAGGCCTGGATCGCCCCCTACTACGCGGGCGACTGCCTGACCATGATGGAAGCCAACGAGAATCTGGCCTTCTACCTGCCGGAAAATCAGGGCTTTAACCTGTTCATCGATGCCATGTGCATCCCCTCCTGTGCCAAGGAGAAGGAAGCCGCGGAAACCTTCATCAATTTCCTGTGCGATCCCGAGATCGCCGGTGCCAACATGGACTGGATCAGCTATTCCACGCCCCTGTCCGCCGCCAAGGAATACATGGACCCTGAAACGGTTTCCGATCCCATTTCCTATCCCAGCGATGAAATTCTCGCCAACGGCTCCAGCTACGCCTTCCTGCCCGAGGATATTTCCCGTTATGTGGAAAGCCTGTTCATGGAAGTCAGAAACGGATAAAGAAGCAAAGAGGACGGGCAGTGCCCGTCCTTTTGCCGATTTAACTTGTAGGGCGGGGGCATGCCGCCCGCCCTACAGTGGAATGGGCCGACATGCAACAACTTACTTTCCCAAAGGAGGAAAAAACATGATCCGACAAGCCGATATTCGTGACCTTGGTGCTGTGACTGCTCTGGCTTCGGCTTTATGGCCCCATCACAGCTGTGAGGAAATGGCGGAGGAATTTGCCCCTCTGCTGATTAAACGCGATGCCGCTGTTTTTCTGGCCTTTGCGGACGAAAACGCTGTGGGCTTTGCCCAGTGTCAGCTGCGGCGGGACTATGTGGAGGGTACAGAAACCTCCCCGGTGGGGTATCTGGAGGGCATCTATGTGGCTCCCGAACACCGCAAAGCGGGGATTGCCCGGGGGCTCCTTTCTGCCTGTGAAAATTGGGCAAAAGAACTGGGTTGCCGGGAATTTGCCAGTGACTGTGAGCTAGGGAATACCGAAAGCCTGAAATTTCACTTAAACGTTGGCTTTTCGGAAGCCAACCGCATTATTTGCTTCACCAAAAAACTGTAAAGGAGAAAATACCTATGAAGAAGATCATTCCAATCCTGTTGGCCGTGGCTCTGCTGGCGGTCATCCTGGTGATGGCGGGCTGCAACAAGCAGATGGTTGACCTGACCTACTCCTACGAGCGGGCCATTCTGAGCCTGCCTAACGGCGAGATCATCGAGGGCCGGGTCAGCAGCTGGACCGACTTCGAGGACGGCGACCAGATTCAGGTCAAGATCGACGGCAAGACCTACCTTGTCCACAGCTCCAATATCGTTCTGATCTCTGATTGAGCAAAAGCAGCACACCAAGGCGGTGTGCTGCTTTTTGCTTCAAATCAGTCCAAAGTGCATCAATGCCTTCTCGATGCCGTCCTCCAGGACGGGGGCGGTGATGTATTCGGCCTGGGCTTTCAGGGCTTCCATGCCGCCGCCCATGCAGACGGTGTGCTTTGCTGCGGCGAACATGGGCAGGTCGTTGGTGCTGTCGCCGATAGCGAGGGTATCCTCTTGGGATACGCCCAAATGATTCAGCAAAATCTCCATGCCGCCTGCCTTGGAACAGCCCTTCAGCACCAGTTCCAGGAGCGTAATGCGGTCGATGCAGTCAAACCAGGGGGCCGTACGGCGCAGGTATTCCTCCCGGCGGCTTTCCGGGGTCTCAAAATTCACCAGCTTCATAAATTTCGGCTCCGGCAGGCTGTCCAGCTCCCGGACGGTGAAGCCCTTGGCCGCCATGCGCTTTGCTTCCTTTTGGGCAGAAGGGTGGATCGACCACTGACCGTCGGTAAAGAGCATACCCTCGTCCGCCTCGTAGACCACCTGCATATGGCATTGGCGAACCGCGTCCCGGACGGCGCGGCAGACCTCCGCGGTGGGATGCTGCCGGGTGAGCCATGCGCCGTCCAGCAGGATCTCCATGCCGCAGGCACAGATGTAGGCGGAAAAATCCATCTGCCGGATTCGGGGATCGATGTGGGAATAGGGGCGGCCCGTGTTCACCACGGGGATGTGCCCGTTTTGGCGCAGCTTCGCCACCGCCCGGACGGCAGATTCGGGGATGATCTGGGTTTCGTCATCTACAATAGTGCCGTCTATGTCGAAAAATATGACCATAATTTGTTCCTTTATCTTCTCTTTCGTAGGGGAGGGTCATGCCCTCCCCTACATTCACGATTGGGGCAGACCCAGTGCCGCGGTCACCAGAATGCCCAAATTGTCCCGGTAGATTTCGTCAAACTGCTCAATGGGCAGGGGGTTCTCCCCCGCGCCTACCTCGATGGTATAGCCGGGGCGGCGGTATTGCTGGATGAACCAGTCCTTGTACCCGGCGAAGCTGGATTCGTAGGGGGTATCCTCCAAAGCGTAGCCGCTGAGCCGGGCGAATTCCTCCCCCAGCTCCCGGGCACCGGGCACCTCATAGTCCCGGAACTGCCAGTAAATGACCTTCCCCTGGGTGTGGTAGGCCAGCACCAGAGTGGGGTCAATGGCCTCGGTGTAGTTCGCCAGGGCAATGCTCTCCCGCTGATTCAGGGGGGCCCGGCCCACATAATCCCGGGGGGCGGGGCGGGTGTAGCCCTGGGAGAATTTGATTTCCCGGGCCTGGAGCCACCCGGCGGGGTATTGAAGATTCAGGTCCACGCCCAAAAGATTTGCCTTCCACCCATCCGGGAAGGGAATATTGGGGAAATTGTCGCTGATACGGCTGGCAGTCTCGTATTCCAGCGTCCCCGGCTGGATGGCTCCCGTCACCAGGTCCACCCCGTCCGGGTCCACCATGGGGACGGTGTAGATGGTGGCCGCGTTCACGATGTTCTGGGCGTTCACGCCGAACAGCGTCCCGCCGGATGTAACCGCCTCCGCCAGCTCCTCCATGAATTTCAGGATCACCGGGGTGGTGATCCACTCATTGGCATGGTGGGATGCGGAATAGATCACCTTCCGTTCCCCGTTTCCGATGACCAGCGTCCGCACCGGGCGGTTGAAGGCCGTAGTGGTGAGAATTTCCGTGCGCAGGATGGGATACGCCTCTACCAGTTTCAAAATCGTCTCATTGCACAATTCGGATGTCATTGGTATGTCAGTTCTGACAATAGCCAAAAAATCGCCTCCAAATATCCTATGCATTCAAATTGAAAATTGATAATGGAAAATTGAAAATTAAAAGAATCTTGCAGAAAATACCCCTAATTTTCAATTTTCAACTTTCAATTGGCTTGCTCCAGGTAGATCAGCAGCACGGCGATATCGGCGGGGCTGACGCCGGAGATGCGGCCTGCCTGGCCGATGGACATGGGACGGATAGCACTGAGCTTTTCCTGCGCTTCCAGGCGCAGGCCCACGATGCTGCGGTAGTCGATGTCGTCGGGCAGGCGGCGGGATTCCTCTTTCTTAAATTCCTCCACCTGCTTTTCCTGCCGGGCCAGATAGCCAGCGTACTTCACCTGAATTTCCACTTCTTCGGTGACGGCGGGGGGCAGGTCGGGGCGATTCGGGTCAAAGGGGGCAATGTCTGCGTAGCTCACCTGGGGGCGGCGCAGGAGATCTGCCAGCCGGGCCGAGTTGGCTACCGGGGCAGTGCCCTTTGCTTCCAGCATGGCGTTCAGTTCGGGACTTCCGGGAACTCCGTTTGCTTCCAGACGGCGGACCTCCCGGCGAACGGCCTCATATTTTTCTTCCACCTGCCGCAGACGCTCCGGAGGCACCAGGCCGATCTTCGCGCCGATGTGGGTCAACCGCTGGTCGGCGTTGTCCTGGCGATGGAGCAGCCGGTATTCGCTGCGGCTGGTCATGATGCGGTAGGGCTCTTCCGTGCCCTTGGTCACCAGGTCGTCGATAAGGGTGCCGATGTAGCTGGTATCTCTTGTGAGAATCAGGGGTTCCTCGCCCTTCAATTTCAGGGCGGCGTTGACGCCTGCCACCAGACCCTGGGCGGCGGCTTCCTCATAGCCGGAGGTGCCGTTGAACTGTCCCGCACCGTAGAGGCCGGGAACGGTCTTGGTTTCGAGGGTAGGCAGCAGCCCCGTAGGGTCGATGCACTCGTATTCGATGGCATAGGCGGGGCGCATCATTTCGGCGTGTTCCAGGCCGGGGATGGTGCGCATCATTTGCAGCTGCACATCTTCGGGCAACGAGGACGAAAAGCCCTGGATGTACATTTCCTCGGTATCCAGGCCGCAGGGCTCAATGAACAGCTGATGCCTGGACTTGTCGGCAAAGCGGACGATCTTGGTTTCAATACTGGGGCAGTACCGGGGGCCTACACCGGAGATGGTGCCGTCGTACATGGGACTGCGGTGAAGGTTCTCCCGGATGATCTCGTGGGTTTTTTCATTGGTATAGGTCAGATAGCACACCGCCTCGTTGTAAGGGCGGTGCTCCGTACGGAAGGAGAAGGGCTCCACCGTCTCGTCGCCGGGCTGCAATTCCATTTTGGAAAAGTCGATGCTGCGGCGGTTGATCCGGGGCGGGGTGCCGGTCTTGAAGCGGCGCAGGGACAGGCCCAGCTTGCGCAGATTGTCCGCAAGGCCGATACTGGGGTGCATCCCGTCGGGGCCGGAGGAGATGACGCTTTCGCCGGTGATGATGGTGCTGTCTAAGTAGGTGCCGCTGGCGATGATGACGGCTTTGGCATCATACACCGCCCCCAGCTGGGTGCGGACACCGGAAACCGCGCCGTTTTCGGTGAGAATTTCCACGATTTGGGCTTGCTTCAATTCCAGCTTTTCCTGCAGCTCCAAAGCGTGCTTCATGTACTGCTGGTACTTGCGGCGGTCAGCCTGGGCCCGGAGGGAATGGACGGCGGGGCCTTTGCCCCGGTTCAGCATCCGGTACTGGATGCAGCTGTGGTCCGCCGCCACGCCCATCTCGCCGCCCAGGGCATCCAGCTCCCGAACCAGATGGCCCTTGCCGGTGCCGCCGATGGCGGGGTTGCAGGGCATATTGCCCACGGCGTCTAAGTTGATGGTAAAGAGGATGGTGTGCATACCCAGCCGGGCGGCAGCCAGGGCGGCCTCGATGCCCGCATGGCCCGCGCCGATAACGGCAATGTCGCAGGTTCCTCCATAGTAGTTCATAAGGGTTTCTCCCTTCATACGCTTTGTAGGGGAGGGTCATGACCCTCCCGGTGATTTTGTGAAGCAAAATCACATCGCCGAAGGCGATAAGTGTTATTTCCCTTCAGGAAATCCGAAAATTGCCATGCAATTTTCGGTGGGAGGGTCAGTGACCCTCCCCTACTGTTTCTTCTTTTTTCTTTTCCTCAGCAGGAAGCACGAAGGGTTTACACACCACCTCGCAGCGGTTAATGGGGGTGCCGAGACCGTGGAATTTTTCTTCATAGCCGGTCATGATGCCCACGATGCCGTTTGCGTGGAGGTCACGGGTCAGGTTTTTGACTTCGAGACCGCAGGCGGCGAACTCCTCAACGGAGAACTCAAACAGAGGGGCGTTGTCGGTCTTGAAGTGGAACTCGCCGCCCTCCCGGACAACCCGGCAATACTTATCCAGGAAGCCCCGGTGGGTCAGGCGGCGTTTTGCGTTCTTCTTCCGGGGCCAGGGGTCGGGGAAGTTGATGAACAGGCGGTCGATTTCCCCCGCGCCGAAGATTTCCTCCATGTTGGCAACGTCCATATCGATGTAAAATACGTTTTTCAGGCCCATATTCTGCGCCTTTTCCATGGCGACCACCATGGCCTCCCGGCAACGCTCCACGGCGATCAGCAGCACGTCGGGATTTGCTTCGGCGGTCTCAGCGGTAAACTTGCCCTTGCCGCAGCCTACCTCCACCCAAAGGGCGGTGCAGCCGGGTTTCAGGCTGCGCCAGTTGTTTTTCAGCGCGGCAGGCTCCGCGATCCGGTATTCGGCGCACTTCTCCATCCGGGGCTCTAAGTTGCGCATTCTTCTCATTCTCATAGTTTTATCCTCCAAAAGGGCAAAAAGCCCCATATTTTTTCAGTTTAACATTATAGCAGATTGGGCGGGATGAATCAAGTACATTCCTCACAGTAGGGGAGGGTCTTGACCCTTCCGGTGATTTTGTCCGAAGGCAAAATCACATCGCCGCAAGGCGATAAATTGATTTATTTCCCTTCGGGAAATCCAAAAATCCTAACGGATTTTTGGCGGGAGGGTCAAGACCCTCCCCTACTGTGGATAATCTGCTGAACAATGATTTCTCTGTTTTCTGTTCCGCAGACTTTTTCTGTAAATCTTCACAAAATTATTGCATTCTTTTTGGTAATGTGCTATATTTTTATGTTGAGAGATTTTGTTACTTAACTTCTAAAAAAGGAGATTTTATATATGGCATCTCAGGAAAACATTCGCAATATTGCCATCATTGCCCACGTTGACCACGGTAAGACCACCCTGGTGGACGAAATGCTGAAGCAGGGCGGCATTTACCGGGAAAATCAGGCCACTGTGGAGCGTGTTATGGACTCCGGCGACCTGGAACGGGAGCGCGGCATCACCATTCTGGCAAAGAACACCTCTGTCCGCTACAAGGACTACAAGATCAACATCGTGGATACCCCCGGCCACGCCGACTTCGGTGGCGAGGTGGAGCGCATCCTGAAGATGGTCAACGGCGTTATCCTGCTGGTGGACGCCGCCGAGGGCCCCATGCCCCAGACCCGCTTCGTGCTGCAGAAGGCCCTGGAGCTGGGCCACAAGGTCATCGTGGCCGTCAACAAGATCGACAAGCCCGATGCCCGCATTGAGGAGGTCATGGACGAGGTCCTGGAGCTGCTGCTGGATCTGGACGCCACCGACGAGCAGTTCAACTCCCCCACCATCTTCTGCTCCGGCCGCCAGGGCACCGCTGCCTATGGCCCCGACGAGGTGGGCAAGGATCTGACCCCCCTGTTTGAGACCATCGTCAAGTATATCGACGCTCCTCAGGGCGACGAGACCGCGCCTTTGCAGCTGCTGGTGTCCTCCATCGACTACAACGACTATGTGGGCCGCATCGCTGTGGGCCGTGTGGAGCGGGGCTCCATCAAGGTCAACCAGGAGGTCACCATCTGCGACTTCCATGATCCCGAGCTCAAGCACAAGGGCAAAGTGGTTGCCCTGTACGAGTTCGACGGTCTGGGCAAGAATCCCATCCAGGAGGCAAAGGCCGGTGAGATCGTGGCCCTTTCCGGCATGGCGGACATCACCATCGGCCGCACCCTCTGCGCCCCCGACTGCGTAGAGCCCCTGCCCTTCGTGAAGATTTCCGACCCCACCATTGAAATGACCTTTGCCGTCAACGATTCCCCCTTCGCGGGCAAGGAGGGCAAGTATGTCACCTCCCGGAACCTGCGGGACCGGCTGGAAAAAGAGCTGTTGAAGGACGTTTCCCTCCATGTCACCGAGCAGGGCACCGATTCCTTCAACGTGGCAGGCCGTGGCGAAATGCACCTGTCCATTCTGATGGAGACCATGCGCCGGGAGGGCTACGAGTTCTCCGTTTCCACCCCCCGCGTGCTGACCAAAGTCATCGACGGCAAGCTCTGCGAGCCTATTGAAAGAATGGTTGCCGACGTGCCCGAGGAGTGCATGGGCGCGGTCATTGAGAAGATGGGCCGCCGCAAGGGTGACCTGCTGGGCATGACCCCCATGGGCAGCCGCTACCGCCTGGAATTTATGGTTCCCTCCCGCGGTCTTTTCGGCTACCGCAGCGAGTTCCTGACCGACACCCGGGGCGAGGGCATCATGTCCTCCGTGCTGGATTCCTACGCCCCCATGAAGGGCGAGATCGAACGCCGCCTGACCGGCTCTCTGATTGCCCACGAAAGCGGCGAAGCCGTGGCCTACGGCCTGGGCGCGGCTCAGGAGCGGGGCGCGCTGTTTATCGGCGCGGGTACCCCCGTCTACGCAGGCATGGTCGTTGGCATTTGCAGCCGAAATGAGGATATGACCGTCAACGTCTGCAAGCGTAAGCAGCTGACCAACATGCGGGCCGCCGGTTCCGACGATGCCATCCGCCTGGTGCCCCCCAAGATCCTGTCTCTGGAGCAGTGCCTGGAATTCCTTGCTGACGACGAGCTGCTGGAATGCACCCCCAAGAGCCTGCGCATCCGCAAGCGGGAGCTGGATCACGGCATCCGTATGCGTAACCTGATGAAGAAGCGGGCACAGGAGAACGGCTAAATAAAAATGCAGAATGCACAATGATTTTCGCCCATCCCCCGGTATTTCCATTCTGCATTTTGCATTCTGCACTCTGCATTTATTTTAGAAAGGAGGGCCATGATGAAAGCCCTGAAGATCATTCTGGCGATCCTGCTGCTGATTTTAGCGGGAGAGCTTGTGTATATCGGCGTGACCTTCCTGCCCGGTCTGATCCCCGGCGCATCGGAGCCTTCGGAACCGCCCCAGACCCTCCAGACCACCGCGCCCACCGGGACCACCGCCGTCACGGAGGAACCCACCACCCTGCCCCCCACCACGGCCGCCACAGAGCCCTCCACGGAACCGACGGAAGCGGAAACGGAGCCTGTCACCGAACCTTCCACAGAAACTGCTACGGAGCCCGGTCCCGAGACCTTCACCCTGACCTTCCTGGGCGACTGCACCATCGGCAGCGCGCCCAAGCAGATGAATGTGATGTACAGCATCCTCTGGTACATCGGTGAGGATTACAGCTATCCCTTTAAAAACGTCATGGACTACATTGAAAACGATGACCTGACGGTGATCAATCTGGAAAGCACCCTCTATGAGGGCGGTGCCAGTTCCGGAGCCCTGTTCACCTTCCGGGCACCTACCCGCTATGTGAATGTCATTACCCAGAACTCCATCGAGGCCGTCTCCTTTGCCAACAACCACACCATGGACTACCTCCAGGCGGGCTACGATTCCACCCTGGAAACCCTGAAAGAGGCCAACGTGCCCTATGTGGAAAAGGACGGCTCCATGCTGCTGACCACCGAAAGCGGCCTGACCGTGGGCTTCTACGCCCTGGCCTTCTCCCAGGACAAGAAGGACATGGAAGCAGAGATCAAAGATCTGCGGAACAAAGGCGCGGAGATCGTGATCGTGTCCGCCCACTGGGGCGAGGAGGGCAGCTACCGTGCTTCCGGCACCCAGACGGAAATGGCCTATGCCGCCATCGACGCGGGTGCGGACATCGTCTACGGCCACCATCCCCACGTTCTGCAGAAGATCGAGGAGTACAACGGCGGCATCATCTACTATTCCCTGGGCAACTTCGTCTTTGGCGGCAATCACTGGCCTCAGGATCTGGATTCCGCCATTTTGCAGCAGGAGGTCATCCGGGACACCGACGGAACCGTTTCTCTCGGCGAGCTGACCATCATCCCCGTATCCTGCAGCAGCCTGCCCGTCCAGAACAACTTCCAGCCCACCCCCTACGAGGAAGGCTCCGACAAATACGAGCGGGTGCTGAGCAAGCTGGACGGAAGCTACAAGGGCGGCAACCTGATCGTGGACTACAATAAATGATTTTCCCGAAAAAAGTGAAATAATTGTTGACCTGATCGGATTTTTCGGTTATAATGGCTTAGCATGACCATGTATGGTCAAAAAATATGTGTTGCTGCGGCCGTATCCGGCTGTCGAGCATATGAAATGAAAAAATACAGGAGGTGTAAAGAAAATGAAGCGTACCTACCAGCCCAGCCGTCGTCATCGTTCCAAGGTTCACGGTTTCCGTCAGAGAATGGCTACTTCCAACGGCCGCAAGGTTCTGGCCCGCCGTCGTGCAAAGGGCCGCAAGGTTCTGTCCGCCTGAGTGCAGATCCGTGGGTGAAATCACAAGCGGAATAATCGCGCAAAAGCGAAACGGGAGCTACAGCGGGGTGAATGAAACATTCGCCCCGCTCCCTTTTTATTGGCTAACATAAATCAAGGGGCGAATATGAGAGCCGCCTGCGTTCTTATGGTACTGAGCATCGCGTAGGGGCGACCCTTGCGGTCGCCCGGGCACTCGAAGAGTGCCATTGCCCGTTAGGGCAATCCAAAAATGTTCCGCCTTCGGCGGTGCGATGCGTTCCGCATCGCCGGGCGACCGCAAGGGTCGCCCCTACGCGTAACTTGATTTGAACCGATGGGAAGGGATGCGGCATAGCCGCCTTTCCGTTGAGACAGGGAGTATGTTATGAAATTTTCCAGCAGTCTGAAATTGAATCACATTTTCCGGCGGCTGTACCACACCAGCGGCTTTGCCGACGGTCTTCTGGTGCTCTACGCCCGGAAGAACCGGACGGACAGCAACCGGGTGGGCATTACCGTCAGCAAAAAGCTGGGCAAGGCCCACGTGCGCAACCGTACCCGCCGCCGCATCCGGGAGGTCTACCGCCTCAACGAGGACGCGTTCCAGCCCGGCTGGGACATCGTGGTGGTAGCCCGCAGCAAGGCCGTGGAGGCTCCTTTCGACAAACTGACCAAGAGCTACCTCACCCTTGCAAAAAAGGCAGGACTGCTCCGGGAAATGCAGAATTAAAGACAGCTTATGAAAAGACTCCTTTTATCTCTGATTCGCTTTTACCAGCGCAATATTTCTCCCGCATTTCCGGCACGGTGCCGGTTTTCTCCCACCTGTTCCCGCTATGCCTACGAAGCTATTACAAAATACGGGGCACTGAAAGGCGGCTGGCTCGCTCTAAAGCGGCTGGCCCGCTGTCATCCCTTCAACAGGGATGACTGGTACGACCCCGTACCATGACTTCCATAAGGAGGAAAGTCCATGATTCTCGCATTCCAGTTATCCGATATCGTCACCGTACCCTTTGGCTGGCTGCTGGGTGTTCTGTACGACCTGACCAGCAACTACGGTGTTGCCATGATCATTTTCGCGCTCATCGTCCAGACCGTGCTGCTGCCCATCCGTGCCAAGTCCAAGAAGAGCATGATGAAGATGTCCCGGCTGCAGCCCAAGATCCAGGAGATCCAGCGCAAGTACGCCAACGACCAGCAGAAGCAGAATGAGGCCATCCAGAAGCTGCAGCAGGAAGAGGGCGCGTCCATGGGTATGGGCGGCTGCCTGTGGAGCTTTGTGCCCCTGCTGATCCTGCTGCCCCTGTTCACTGTCATCCGGGAGCCCATCACCTACCTGCTGGGCGAAAGTGCCGAGATGACCGCCGAGATCATCAACGTTATCAAAACCGCCAACCCCGATCTGTTCAGCGGTGCCAACGCCGCCTACGAGCAGGTCGTCGCCGCCAGCGTTCTGCCCCAGTATGCCGCTGAGATCAGCGCGGCTATCCCCGGCATCGGTGCTGATACCCTGGCCGGTATCAACTTCGATTTCCTGGGTATCAACCTGGGCCGGATCCCCGAGTTCAACATCTTTGGTGCCAACTGGGCATGGGACTGGGCACACATCGGTGCCTTCCTGATCCCCGTGCTGTCCGCAGGCAGCCAGGTGCTGCAGATGTGGGTCAGCCAGAAGGGCAACGACTCCGTCATCACCAATGAGAAGGGCGTCCAGGATAAGGAAGTGGCTCAGAATTCCCAGTCCGCCCAGACCAACAAGACCATGATGTTCATGATGCCCCTGATGTCCCTGTGGATTGGCTTCACCGTGTCCGCCGGCCTGTCCCTTTACTGGTTCATCGGCGGTATCTACAGCATGGTCAGCGACGCCATTATGACCAAGCATTACCGCAAGGTCTATGACGAGGAAGATGCCGTCCGCCTGCAGAAGGCCCTGGAGCAGGACCGCATTGAGGCCGAGAAGGAGCGCGTCCGCGCCGAACGCCGTGCCGCCAATCCCGACGGCATCACCGAAAACACCAGCAAGAAGAAGATGCAAAAGAAGCAGCGCGCTGAGGAGGAGGCCGCCAAGGCTGCCGCCGCCAAGGAGTATGCCGCCAAGAAGGGCATCGTGGAGGAAGAGGAAGCCGACTGCATGTCCGGCATCCCCAGCCGTCCCTACTGCAAGGGCCGCAACTACGATCCCAACCGCTACGCTTCCAATTCTACGGAGGAATAAGCAATGGAAAAGACCATCATTACCAGCGGCAAGACCATTGATCTTGCCATTGAAGCCGCACTGAGCCAGCTGGGTCTGGACCGGGACAGTGTTTCCGTCCAGGTGCTGCAGCAGGCCAAGGCCGGTTTCCTGGGCTTCGGTGCCCAGCCCGCCAAGGTGCAGGTGACCTACGAAGCTCCCGATCCCGTGCCTGAGGCTCCCAAGGTGGCCCTCAGCTCCGCTTCCCGCAGCAAGCCCAAGGCCGCTGCGCCCGTAAAGAAGCCCGAGCCCAAGCCTGAGGCTCCCAAGGCGGAAGCCCCCAAGGCTGAGCCCGTGAAGGCAGAGCCCAAGCCCGAAAAGCCCAAGGCTCCCAAGGCAGAAAAGAAGCCCGAAGCTCCCAAGCAGCCCAAGGCCCCCAAGGAGCACAAGGAGTCCAAAGCCCCCAAGGCTCCCGCCGCACCCAAGGAGTACACCCCCGCAGAGCCCGGCTCCACCGAGGAGAAGATCGAAGTCTTCATCAAGGGACTGCTGGAGCACATGGATTCCAAGGCCGTGCCCCACTGCTGGAAGGCCGACGCCAATACTTACAAGGTTGACCTGGTGGGCGACGACCTGGGCTACCTGATCGGCCGCCGGGGCGACACCCTGGATGCCATTCAGCATCTGGCCAACTACACCGTCAACCGGGACGTGGACGGCCACATTCGCATCAACGTGGATGCCGAGTGCTACCGGGAGAAGCGTGAGGACAGCCTGCGCCGCTATGCCCGCAAGAAGGCCCAGCAGGTGCTGAAGGCCCGCCGCCGCACCACCCTGGAGCCCATGAATGCCTACGAGCGTCATGTGATCCATGCCGCCCTGCAGGAGATGGACAACATCACCACCCACTCCACCGGCGTGGAACCCAACCGCCGCGTGGTCATTGAGTATGTGAGATAACGCAAAGATGCCCCCGGCTGATGCCGGGGGCATTTTCCTGTTATTCTGTCTTATTTTCTGGTTCCTTGGGCGGTATTTTCTTTGCAGCTTTGCGTTTCCGGATGGTTTTTGTGATCAGCACCGCCGCCAGGATCACCACGGCCCATACCCCAAGGTAGGGAGAATTCACCACTACCCAGACAAAGGTATTCACGATGCCTTCCTGCAGGCTCTCAACGCTTTCCCCAAAGCCCTCGGTGATCCGTTCCCAGGTGGTGGGCTCCTCTACGGGGGTCAGCTTCTGAACCTCTTCGATGTTTAAGTAAATGGTGGCATAGTCGATCTGGTTGTCGTAGGTCCGCAGCTGGGAGGCATAGCGTTCCAGCTCATAGCGCACCTCCGTCAGCCGTTCCTCGATCTCCAGCAGGTCGGTCATATTCTCCGCCTGCTCCATCAGCTCCAGGAGGCGGGCCTCCTCCGCTTTCAGGGCGTTTACCCGGCTTTCGGTAGCCACATAGCTGAGGGTCACATCGTCCCGGTTTTCCTCGCTGGAAACGATGTTGGAAATGCTCTTTACGTCCTCGGTAAAGGCATTCACATCCTCTGCAGGGACACGGATGGTCAGATCCGCATAGCGGTAGCGGCGGTTGGAATGAATGCTGCCGTTGTAGATCCGCTGATCCTCCACATAGCCTCCCAGGGAGGCGATCCGCTGGTTCAGCTCTTCCAGCAGCGCGTCCATGTCCTCCGTTTCGGCGGTCATGTTCACGGTGACGATCCACTTGCGGCCCTCCGGCAGGGATGCGGATTCGGTCGTGCTGCCGCTGCCCGCCAGGGACACGCTGCCGTTCGTGGTTTCCGCCATATCCTCCGCATACTCCATCTCCATGGGCGCGCTGGTTACGGAATTGCTTCCGCAGCCGGTCAGCAGGAGCATCACCAGTGCCAATAGCAATGCCAGACTTCTGATTTTCATAAAGTTTCCTCCTTTTTTCCGTGGTTTCTTCTATTACTATCTCTCGTCAAATTTTGGGGTTGGTTGCAGGTGTTTCATATTTTTAGTATAGCAAACATCTCTTCTCCTGGCAAGGGAAGCTTGCAGAAACGCCACAGAAAAAGGTTGCATCCGTGTCCGGATTTCGATATAATGAAGGATACAGACGGAGGTAGAAAGAGATATGGCAAAGCTTTATTTTAAATACGGTGCCATGGGTTCCAGCAAGACCGCCCAGGCTCTGATCACCAAATACAATTACGAAGAAAACGATATGAGCGTATGGCTCATTAAGCCCAGCGCGGATATCCGGGACGGCGTGCAGACCCTCCGCAGCCGCATTGGTCTCGCCGCCACGGTGGAGGTGATCGCCCCGGAGCTGGATGTTTACGGATTGTTCCGGGATACCCGGAAGGGCCGCTGCGATGTGGTCATCGTGGACGAGTGCCAGTTCCTGACAGAAGCCCAGATCGACCAGCTGCGCTCCATCGTCAATGATTTCGGCATTCCCGTCATCTGCTTCGGCCTGCGGACCGATTTTCAGACCCGCCTGTTCCCCGGCAGCCGCCGGCTGATGGAGGTAGCCGACACCATTCAGGAGATCAAGACCATCTGCGACTGCGGTGCCAAGGCCACCGTTAACGCCCGGATCGACGGCGAGGGTCACATCGTCACCGAAGGTGCCCAGGTGGTGCTGGGCGGCAACGACAGCTACATCGCCATGTGCCACCGCTGCTATGTCCAGGGCATAAGGGAACGGCGGAAGATAAAACTCCACGGACAGCATTGAGAAGTTGAAAGTTGAAAATTAGGAGGTATTTTTTATGAATCTCTCTGATATTCTTGCCAAGTGCGACCATACGCTTTTGGCGCAGGATGCTACCTGGGCGGAAATCAAGGGTATTTGTGACGACAGCATGAAGTATCATACCGCTTCGGTGTGTATTCCTGCGTCTTTTGTGAAGCAGGCGAAGGAATATGTGGGGGAAAATTTAGCCATCTGCACCGTTATCGGCTTCCCCAACGGCTACGCTACCACCGCCGCAAAGTGCTTCATGGCCTCCGATGCTGTGGACAACGGTGCGGACGAGGTGGATATGGTCATCAACATCGGCTGGGCCAAGGAGGGCCGGTGGAACGATATCACCGCCGAGATTGCCGCTATTAAGGCCGCCTGCAAGGGAAAGCTCTTGAAGGTCATCATCGAAACCTGTCTGCTGACCGACGAAGAAAAGGTGCAGCTGTGCAAGTGCGTTTCCGATTCCGGGGCAGACTACATCAAGACCTCCACGGGCTTCAGTAAGGCCGGTGCGACATTTGCCGATGTGGAGCTGTTTGCAAAACACGTTGCCCCCCATGTGAAGATCAAGGCCGCAGGCGGCATTTCCAGCCTGGAGGATGCCGAGAAGTTCCTCACCCTGGGTGCGTCCAGACTGGGTACCAGCCGTATCGTGAAAATCGCCAAGGGGCTGGAAAACGACGGAACTTACTGATTTTTCTTGTAGGGGAGGGTCTTGACCCTCCCGGGCATCCGAAGAATGCCATTGTCCGTCAGGACAATAAACGATCAACATTAACGACCTTACGGTCGTTGCGATGCTTCGCATCGCCGGGAGGGTCAAGACCCTCCCCTACAATATCTTTTTAGGAGGAAATAACTATGCTGAACACTCCCACTCCCCACATCGCCGCCAAGCCCGGTGATTTTGGCAAGACCGTTCTGATGCCCGGCGATCCTCTGCGCAGTAAGTTCATCGCTGAAAATTTCCTGGAGAATCCTGTTCTCGTAAACAACGTCCGGGGCGTGCAGGGCTATACCGGCACCTACAAGGGCGTGAAGGTCTCCGTCATGGCCTCCGGCATGGGCATGCCCGCCATCGGCATTTACTCCCACGAGCTGTTTAACGGTTACGGCGTGGAGAACATCATCCGTGTTGGCTCCGCAGGCTCCATTCAGGAGCACATCAACCTATACGATCTGGTCATTGCCCAGGGTGCCTGCACCGATTCCAACTGGGCCAGCCAGTTCCACCTCCCCGGCACCTTTGCCCCCATCGCCAGTTGGGAGCTGCTGAGCGAAGCTGTCAAGGCCGCCGAAGCCAACGGCGCAACGTATCACGTGGGCAACGTTAATTCTTCCGATGTGTTCTACGGTGACCATGTGGGCGTGCCCGAGGGGCTGGACAGCGTTTACGGCCTGAAGAAGATGGGCGTTATGGCTCTCGAGATGGAAGCCGCTGCCCTGTATATGAACGCCGCACGGTACGGAAAACGGGGCCTGTGCATCTGCACTATCTCCGACCATGTCCTCAAGGGTGTGGAGACCACCAGCGAGGAGCGGCAGAATTCCTTCACCATGATGATGAAGGTGGCATTGGATGTGGCCGTGGCCATGGAAAATAAGTAAATCGATATAAATCCCTTGGGGAATTTTCGATATACGCTGCGCGTTCGATATGTGCTACGCACACGATATGCGCTGCGGCGCGAGATTGATTTCTATCATATCGAGCAGCAAAGCCGCATATCGAATTTGCGGAGCAAATATGTCGAATGGGCAACGCCCATATATCGACAATGATGCACCATAACTCCAAACATTTTGACGCTTTTTGAGGTAACATTATGAAACGCATTTTCTTATTTGTTTTGGATTCCTGCGGCGTTGGCGAGCTGCCGGATGCGGCGGCTTTTGGAGATGTGGGTTCCAATACCCTGCGCTCCTGTGCCACGTCCAGCAAGCTTTCCATCCCCAACCTGATCGCCGCTGGCATCGGGCATATTGATGGTGTAGACTATCTGCCCAAGGCGGAGAAGCCCACCGGGGCGGTAGCCCGTTTGGCGGAGCAGTCCATGGGCAAGGACACCACCATCGGCCACTGGGAGATTGCGGGCATCGTATCCCCCGAGCCCATGCCCACCTACCCCAAGGGCTTCCCCGAGGAGGTTTTGAAGCCCTTTGAAGAGGCCACCGGCCGGGGCTGCCTGTGCAACCTCCCCTACTCCGGCACCGATGCCATTCGGGACTTCGGTCAGGAGCAGATCGACACCGGCAAGTGGATCGTCTACACCTCCGCCGATTCCGTGTTCCAGGTAGCCGCCAACGAGGATTATATTCCCCTCCAGGAGCTGTACGATGCCTGCCACAAGGCCCGGGAAATTCTCCAGGGCAAGCACGGCGTGGGCCGGGTCATCGCCCGCCCCTTTGTGGGGAACTCCGAAACCGGCTTTACGCGGACATCCAACCGCCATGACTACTCTCTCCTTCCCCCTGTCCCCACCATGATGGATGCCATCAAGGCCGCGGGGCTGGACTCCATCGCCGTGGGCAAGATCCACGATATCTTCGCCGGACAGGGTGACACGGAATACATCTACAACAAGAGCAACGCTGACGGCATGGACCACGCCATGGACTACGCGGCGAAGGATTTCCACGGCCTGTGCTTTGTGAATCTGGTGGACTTTGACATGGTCTATGGTCACCGCCGGGATATCGACGGCTACGCGGGTGCCCTGACGGAGTTCGACACCTGGCTGGGTGGCTTCATGAAAAAGCTTGGCGAGGACGATCTGGTAATGGTCACCGCCGACCACGGCTGCGACCCCGCCTACACCAAGACTACCGACCACACCCGGGAATATGTTCCGCTGGTGATTATGGGCAAGAAGGTGAAGCCCGTGAACCTGGGTACCCGGGCGACCTTCGCCGACATCGCCGCCACCGTGACAGACCTGCTGGGGGTGGAGTATGCCACGCCGGGTGAGAGCTTCGCGAAGGAAATCATCTGATAGGTTAGGAATTAGGAGTGAGGAATTGCGGATATCATTCCTCATTCCTAACTCCTAATTCCTCATTTCGCACAAGGAGGATACCCATGACACCTGAAAAATTGATTGAACTGGCGAAGGAGGCTATGGAGCATGCCTATGTGCCCTATTCCGGGTACAAGGTGGGGGCGGCACTGCTGTGCGCTGACGGCACCGTATACCAAGGCTGCAACATTGAAAACGCCGCCTACGGCCCTACCAACTGTGCCGAGCGGACTGCCTTCTTCAAGGCGGTGTATGACGGTCACCGGGATTTTGTTTCCATTGCCGTCTGCGGCGGCAAGGATGGGGTCATCACGGGGTCCTTCCCGCCCTGCGGTGTCTGCCGCCAGGTGATGCGGGAATTCTGCGCCGATGATTTCCTGATCTACATGGTCTCCCCGGAGGGCTATGAGGCCCGTACCCTGGCGGAGCTGCTGCCCTACAGCTTTTCCGCCGGAAAGCATATGCAAGAATAAACGACACCCCTGCGGGTTTTCCCGCAGGGGTGATGCTTATGTTTTCCGCAGCTGCCGGATGCCCCAGATCAGCAGGATTGGGAAGGCGATGGCGGCCAACAGGCCAGCCTTCAGCTCCCCGCCGAAGCCGTCCGATACCAGACCTACCACCGAAGGACCGCCACCGCAGCCGATATCCCCGGCCAGGGCCAGCAGGGCAAACATGGCGGTGCCGCCCTGGGGACAATGCTCCGCCGCCAGGCTGAAGCAGCCGGGCCACATGATGCCCACCGACAGGCCGCACACTGCGCAGCCTACCAGGGACAGCAGCGGCAACGGAGCAAAGACTGCCAGCAGATAACTGAAAATGCACACCACGCCGCTGACGGAGATGAACTTCTTCAGAGGGATCTCATTTCCCTTAATTCCATAAAATACCCGGCTCAGGCCCATAAGCACCGCAAACAGGCAGGGGCCCAGCAGATCGCCCAGGGTCTTGCTGACCTGCAGGCCTGTCTCCGCGAAGTAGCTGGACCACTGGCTCATGGCCTGTTCCGACGCGCCGGAGCAGACCATCAGCAGGAACAAAATCCAGAACAGCTTCATGGAAAGCAGCTTCTTCATGGGCAGGCTCTCCCCTTCCTCCACCAGCACCTTGATGGGCGCGCTGGCAAATAGGAAGATATTGAGGAACGGCACGATGGCCCACAGGCAGGTAAGCAGCCGCCAGTTATCCGTGCCGCACAGAATAAAGAACAGGGTGGACAGCAGCACCACGGCGGTGTGGCCCCAGCAGTAGAAGGAATGCAGCAGGCTCATGGCGGCGGATTTGCCGTCCAGGGGCAGAGCTTCCACGATGGGGCTCACCAGCACCTCGATCAGGCCGCCGCCGATGGCGTAAATGGTGATGGCAGCCAGCAGGCCCACATAGGCATTTCCGAACAGATTCGGGAACACCCCCAGACCCACCAGGCCGACGGCCGCGAACACATGGGCGGCGATGATGCTGGGCTTATAGCCCCAGGTCTCCGCGTATTTGGCGGCGACCAGGTCGGTCAATATCTGCACGGTAAAATTGAAGGTCACCAGAAAACCGATCTGGGTGACGGTCAGATCAAATTCCTTCTGGAACACCACGAACAGCAGCGGGGCCAGATTATTGACGATGGCCTGGGTTATATAGCCGATGTAGCTGGCGTACAGGGTGCGGTAATAGGCTTTCTTCAACAAAAAACACCATCCTCTCTTCCGTGCATCTTACCACAAGCCATTTAAAGAATCAACCGGAATCTGACATTCTTTTCCAATCTTCTGACGCAGGCCGGATTTTCTGTTTCTGTGCTTGCTTTCCTGGTAAATCTCTGGTAAAGTAGTGGTATCACCCGGCAGCCTGCCGGACGAGAAAACAGGAGGAATTTTCCATGGCTAACAAGTATGCCGGTACGCAGACCGAAAAGAATCTGGAGGCCGCTTTTGCCGGCGAATCCCAGGCAAGAAATAAGTATACTTACTACGCTTCCAAGGCCAAGAAGGAAGGCTACGAGCAGATCGCTGCCCTGTTCCTGAAGACCGCCGAGAACGAGAAGGAGCACGCCAAAATGTGGTTCAAGGAGCTGCACGGCGGCATGCCCTCCACCGCTGAGAACCTGCTGGACGCCGCAGAAGGTGAGAATTACGAGTGGACGGACATGTATGCCGGCTTCGCAAAGACCGCCCAGGAAGAGGGCTTTAAGGCTCTGGCAGCCAAGTTCCGTCTGGTAGCCGCCATTGAGAAGCACCACGAGGAGCGTTACCGCGCCCTGCTGCAGAATGTGGAGACCGCTCAGGTCTTCGAGAAGAGCGAGGTCAAGGTTTGGGAATGCCGCAACTGCGGCCACATCATCGTAGGCACCAAGGCCCCCAAGCTGTGCCCCACCTGCGAGCATCCCCAGAGCTACTTCGAAGTCAACGCCGAAAACTACTGATCGTCCGAAAAAAGCACCGTGGAACTCCACGGTGCTTTTTCTTTGGCCCGGGTATCAGGGATCCATCAGGGTGCCGATGAAAATGGGGACGTTTTCCCGGCAGTCGATGAGCATATACACGAAGGGCCGGTCCAGAGTGACCCTCCGGTAGTCCTCGATGGGAGCGGCGGCTCCCTCTGCCGCGATTACCGCAGTGATGGCAGCGGCTTTGGTGCCCTCCTCCGCTACGGAGATACGGGTCTTGTGGATCACCTTGCTGATGTAGATATTGCCGTTTTCGGAGGTACCCAGTTGGGAGAAATCCGCCGTATCCTCGTTAAAGGCATCCATCATGCCCATATCCTGCAGGAAATAGGCCATGTTTACATCGTACTCCATCTCGAACTTGGGCATGGTCGCGTAGGTGACGATGTCCTGGGGGCTGGACAGCAGAGCTTGCAGTCCTTCGCCGGTGAGGGTTTCCGCGTATTCGGCTACGGTCATTCCCTCTTTGGGGAGCAGGGCCACGAAGGCGTAGTTTCGGCCCTCGTAATACTTAATGAAGCCCGTGGCGTTTTCGTCCTCCAGGTAGGCGTGCTCCGTGGACTTCATGTATTCCACCGTCAGGGGGATGCCATTTTCCAGAGTGAAGGTGCTCTCCCCAACCTGGTGGCTTTCGTAGACATCCTCCCATTTGGCATCAAAGGACAGGGCGTTGATGAGGCACATGACGGTGTCCGGGTCCAGTTTTTTCAGAATTTCGGGGATCATGCCGTCGGTGTGCTCCTCCACCCAGCGGTTGATGGCATCGAGGGTAGCGGTGTCCATGGGGGCCTGGAACATATCCGCCTGATAGTAATTGGCATTGGTTTCCAGAAAAACATCCTTCACGGTCAGGTCATGGTCCCGGAACCAGATAGAGTTAGCAAGCTTCAGCTGTTCACTCTGGCCGTCCATGAGACTGTAGAGGTAATAGTTCAGTTTCTCCCGGTCGGAGCCGAGAACGGTCTCCATCTGAGAGAGGGTCTCCCCGTCCGCGCCGTTGGCGGTCATGCCCAGGGCGGAGAGGACGGACAGAGGGGAAATGAGGGTGTTTTTCTCATCGATCAGGCAGGTTTGAAACAGGCGGACGGCAAAATCCGTTACCTCGGTACTCCGGTCCGGATGCTTCGCCAGGCAGACGATGCGGACAGGAACGTCCTCCATAAGATTCGTTGCACCCGCTGCGGAGGAATCACAGCCGCAGAGCAGAAGGGTTAGAGACAGAAGAATGGCGGTCAGTTTTTTCATGGGGATACCTCCTTTTGAATGCAGGATTCACGTAGGGGCGACCCTACGCGGTAGAGCAGACGCTTACTTTCCTCCGGTGGGTTCGAGGGGGATGGTGCTTGCTTCCACATAGCTTTCCTCGGGGACTGCATTGGGCTCAAATTTCAAGGTAATGGTATCGTCCTCGGCGATCAGTCCTTTTTTGATCTCTACATAGATATGCCACGGGGTCTCTGCGTCGATCCCTTCGCCAACCTCCCAGGTTCCGGGGAAGGTCAGCTCCCAGCTGCCGTCCTCCTGCTCATTCAAATATCCCACCTGTGGGCAATCATAGCCGTC
Organism: Oscillospiraceae bacterium; assembly: GCA_017461445.1. Taxonomy (GTDB): domain Bacteria; phylum Bacillota; class Clostridia; order Oscillospirales; family Oscillospiraceae; genus Faecousia. Next base: position 65,091 of record JAFTXW010000007.1, on the reverse strand, counting down.
ATTTTCCATGACCAGAATCAGCAGCAGGTCATGCTCGGCAAAGAAGCTTTCCGTCCAGTGGGTGCAGCCATCTTCCAGCGAATCCATATCATAGTAGTCCCGGTACGCGTCATAGTAATTATCCAGCTCCTGCCGGGAGCGGATGACGGTAACCTGAGGATACTCCACGCCCTCCTTGTGCCCGAAGGTAACGGCATAGCCCGCGCTGCCGCCCACATAGTATTTCTCCGGGCCGCTGGGGTAGCCGGTGGCGGAGGGTTCGTCGGCAATCTCTATGCTGGCGGGGATACTTTCTTCCACAACCTCCGGGGCGCAGTCGCATTCGGTGGGGGCTTTTTCGTAATTATCCTTGGCGGGGGCACCATTTGTGCTGCCGGAGCCGCTGATGTGGGAATATTCCGTGTCTGCCTCCATCTGGGGTGCGCTTTCCGCACTGGAATCGGCAGAGAATACCGAGGCCAGCATCCCGCACCACAGCACCAGCGCAAAGCAGGCGGCCAGGGCGGCATAGCGGAGCCAGGCGTTTTTCGGCTTCCGGGGGGCGGCGCGCAGGGCATCCACAGGTGCGATCAGGTCGCCGGGCAGCAGGTTCAGGGCATCGTGCAAAAGTTCAGCGTTCACAGGTCAAAACCCTCCTTTATGAGATAGTCCTTCAGGGCCAGCCGGGTGCGGTAGAGCACCGTCTTGGCCTTGCTTTCCGTCATGCCGCAATAGGCGGCCACCTCTTTTAAGGGGTCGAGAAAATAGTACCGCCCGATAAAGAGGTTCCGGGCCTCCTCCGGCTGGAGCCGCAGGAAAATGCCAATGGCGTCCGCCAGCAGCTTTACATTCACCGCGTCCTCGGTGGTGTTGCCGCCGGATACGCTGTCCCCCAGTTCGCTGAGGGAAAGGGCATATTCCGACGCCTTCCGCTTATCCCGGTTTTTGTGCCGGAACAGGTCGATGGAGAGCCGCCGGGTCAACTTGCCCAGATAGGTGGACAGCACCGAGGGCCGGTGGGGCGGCATGGAATTCCAGGCGGCAAGGTAAGTATCGTTGACACTCTCCCGGCTGTCCTCGTAGTCCGAGAGGATGTTGTAGGCAATTTTCGTCAGGTAGCGGTCGTATTTGGTTTCCGTTTCCCGGATGGCCTGCTCACTGCGGGCCCAATACAGGGAAACGATCTGTTCATCATCCATGAGGGAGCCTCCTTTCTACCTGTATACTCGACAAAATTTTGATTTGGTTGCAGATTCTTGAAAACTTTGCGCGTAGGGGCGACCCTTGCGGTCGCCCAGTGCGATGCGCAGCATCGCATCAAAACCCTCCACAAAGGGGAAGGCATTTACCGCCTGCGGCGGTGTGATTTTGCTTTGCAAAATCACTGGGCGACCGCAAGGGTCGCCCCTACGCGGGAAACAGGTACAAAATTACCGCGCCGGGTGTCCGGCGCGGTATTGGCAGCTCTTATTCTTCCACCAGGGCGATGTGGACGGTGTCCAGCTGGGACTGATCCACGGCGGTGGGTGCGCCCATCATCAGGTCCTGGGCGTTCTTGTTCATGGGGAAGGTGATGACCTCCCGGATGCTCTCCTCGCCGGTCAGCAGCATGATCAGGCGGTCAACACCGGGGGCGGCACCTGCGTGGGGTGGCGCGCCGTAGGTAAAGGCGTTGTACATGGCGGGGAACTTGGCCTTCACGTCCTCTTCGCCCAGGCCAACCATCTGGAAGGCCTTGACCATGATCTCGGGATCGTGGTTCCGGACAGCGCCGGAAGCGGACTCGTAGCCGTTGACGACCAGGTCATACTGGTTGGCGTTGATGGCCAGCAGTTTCTCGGTGTCGCCCTCGGCATCCAGCAAAGCCTGCATGCCACCCTGGGGCATGGAGAAGGGGTTGTGGCAGAACTCCAGCTGGCCGGATTCCTCGCCCATCTCGTACATGGGGAAGTCCACGATCCAGCAGATGGCGTACTGCTCCTCGTCGAAGTGGCCGGGAACCCGCTTGCCCAGCAGGGTACGGATGACACCGGCGGTCTTCTGGGCGGCAGCCTTCTTGCCGGCGGCCATGCAGACGAAGGAGCCGGGCTTCAGGTTCAGCTTTGCGGTCAGCACATCCTTATAGTCAGCCAGGAACTTAGAAACGCCGCCGGTCAGGTTGCCGTTCTCGTCCACCTTGACCCAGCAGGCCTTGTTGCCGGTCTGAACTTCCACGTCCACCAGCAGCTTGTCGATCCACTTACGGGCCTGGGTGAAGTTATCCACAGCCACAGCCTTGACGGTGTTGCCCTCGAAGGGGCCAAAGCCGCAGCCCTGGACCTCAGCGGTGATGTCGGTGATCTCCAGGTCGATACGCAGGTCGGGCTTGTCGGAGCCGTAACGCTCCATGGCCTCGTTGAAGGGGATGTGGCGGAAGGGAACCTGGGAGACCCGCTTATACTTGCCGTACTTTTCGAACACGGGCACCAGCACGTCCTCCAGGGTGCTCAGCACGTCCTCCTGGGTGGCGAAGGCCATTTCCATATCCAGCTGGTAGAACTCGCCGGGGGTACGGTCGGCGCGGGCATCCTCGTCACGGAAGCAGGGGGCGATCTGGAAATACTTGTCGAAGCCTGCGGTCATCAGCAGCTGCTTGAACTGCTGGGGAGCTTGGGGCAGGGCGTAGAACTTGCCGGGGTGGTTCCGGGCGGGAACCAGGTAGTCACGGGCACCCTCGGGGCTGGAGGCGGTCAAAATGGGGGTAGTGATCTCCAGGAAGCCCTTCTCGGTCATCAGGCGGCGCAGCTCGGCCACCACCTGGCAGCGCAGGATGATGTTAGACTTGACAGCGGGGTTCCGCAGATCCAGGAAGCGGTACTTCAGGCGGGTGTTCTCATCAGCGTCCTTGGACTTGTTGATCTCAAAGGGCAGCTGGTTATGGCGGCACTTGCCCAGCACCTCGATCTTTTCGGGCACCACTTCGATCTCACCGGTGGGGAGCTTCCTGTTCTTACTCTCCCGCTCCCGGACGGTGCCGGAAACGGACAGGGTGGTTTCCTTGTTCAGACCCTTGACAGCCTTCATCATTTCCTCGGTCTCAATGACCACCTGGGTGGTGCCGTAGTAGTCCCGGAGCACCAGGAAGCCAAAGTTGGAGCCCACCTCACGGAGGTTCTCCATCCAGCCGACGATGGTAACGGCCTTGCCCGCGTCGCCCAGACGCAGCTCGCCGCAGTTATGTGTTCTGGATTGCATCATAGATAAAATCCTCTCTTGTTTTCTATTATTTAACCAAAATATTCTCTCACAAATTGTACGAAAAGTCAATCATCTACGAAGATAAATTGTCGTTTGGCGGGCTAGGCCCGCAGCTAATGCGTGCATGGCTGGGCAGTCGACGTTACTCCTCCTGGGTACCGCTCGGTTCGGCACTGCCACGGCAACAAACCGAGCGCAACTGCCGAAAGCAGCTCGCAGCTAAACGATAATATCCCTAAAAACAGGACAATGCCCCGAATGGCATTCAGCCATTCGGGGCAAAACCGTTATTTAAAATACTTGACAGCAGCTTCGAACATACGGATATCGTATTCGCCGGGGACGTTCCTGTACAGTCCCTTGCCGATACGCTCGCTGTGGCCCATCTTGCCGATGACACGGCCATCGGGAGAGGTGATGCCCTCGATGGCGAACAGGGAGCCATTGGGGTTGAAGGCGGTGTCCATGGTGGGCTTGCCGTTCAGATCCACATACTGGGTGGCGATCTGACCGTTGGCGGCCAGCTGCATTGCCAGCTCCTCGCTTGCGAAGAAGCGGCCTTCGCCGTGGGAAATGGGCACATTCACGATATCGCCCACATTCATCAGGCTCAGCCAGGGGGACTTATTGGAGGCGATGCGGGTATGGACGATGCGGCTCTGGTGCCGGGAGATGGTATTGAAGGTCAGGGTGGGGCAGGTCTCATCGGTGTCGATGATCTTGCCGTAGGGCACCAGACCCAGCTTAATGAGAGCCTGGAAGCCGTTGCAGATGCCGCACATCAGGCCATCCCGGTCGTCCAGCAGCTTGGTCACCTGTTCCTTGATGGCAGGATTGCGGAAGAAGGCGGTGATGAACTTGGCGGAGCCGTCAGGCTCGTCGCCGCCGGAGAAGCCGCCGGGGATGAAAATCATCTGGCTGTCCGCGATCTTCTTCGCGGCTTCCTCCACGCTGCGGGCCACATCGTCGGCGGTCAGGTTACGGATGACCAGGATGTCAGCCTCGGCTCCGGCCTGCATGACCGCCCGGGCGGAGTCGTACTCGCAGTTGGTGCCGGGGAACACGGGGATCAGCACCTTGGGCTTTGCCACCTTCACAGCGGGAGCGGCATTGCCCTTGCCCTCGAAGGAGAAGGTGGGTATCTCCTGCTTCTGAACGCCTGCCTTGGTGGGGTACACATCCTCCAGAACGGCAGTATTCAGGGCGTACAGCTCCTCAATGGAAGCGGAATCGCTGCTGCCATAGGTGATGGTGCCGTCATCGGTGGTCCAGCCGATCAGTTCAAAGCCCTCGATCTCCTCGGTCAGCTCGGCGATGATATTGCCGTAGCCGGGGCCGTAAAGCAGACCCGCGTCGGGGTTGGACTTGAAGCCGATGCCGTTGCCGAAGGACATCTTCATAACAGCCTCGGCGATACCGCCGCCGTCCACAGCCCAAGCAGCCTTGACCTTGCCGGCCTGGCACAGGGCGTGGAACCGCTCCCAGCACTGCTTCCAGCCGGTGTAGTTACCCAGGCTGTAGCCGCCAAACTTGTAAACGGGGTGGCCCGCTTCCTTGAATTCGTTGGTGATGACCTCGCCGGACTTAATGGGGGCGATGGCGAAGGAAATCAGGGTGGGGGGAACGTCCTTATCCAGGAAGGTACCGGACATGGAATCCTTGCCGCCGATGGCAGCGGCGTTCAGGCCCAGCTGGGCATCCAGGGCACCCAGCAGTGCCTGGAAAGGCTTGCCCCAGCGGTCGGGTTCATTGCGGAGCTTCTCAAAGAACTCCTGGAGGGTCAGGTAGGTCTTCTTATAGTCCGCGCCTGCGGCAACGATCTTTGCCACAGAGGAAATAACGCTGGCCTTTGCGCCGGTGTAGGGGGCGGCACTGAGCAGGTCGGGGTCACAGCCCCAGGCCATGACGCTGCCCTGGTCGGTGGTCTGACCGGGCAGAACGGGCAGTACCGCTGCCATTGCCTGGGTGGGGGTCCGCTGCAGCTTGCCGCCGAAGGGCATCAGCAGGGAGCCCGCGCCGATGGTAGCATCGAACCGCTCCACAAGGCCCCGCTGGGAGGCGAATTTCAGGTCAGAGGCGATTTCCCGCAGGCTGCTCTCCACGATCACACCCATTGGGCGGTCGGAATCCTTCACATTGACGCTGGTGTGCTTCACCGCGCCGTTGGTATCCAGGAAAGCGCGGCTCAGGTTGGCGATGGTGTTACCCTTCCAGGTCATGACCATCCGGGCTTCCTCGGTGACCACTGCCACCCGGTAGGCTTCCAGATTTTCCGCCTGGGCATAGGCGATGAACTTGTCCGCGTCCTCGGCGGCAACAACGACTGCCATACGCTCCTGAGATTCGGAGATGGCCAGCTCGGTGCCGTCCAGGCCGTCGTACTTTTTGCGGACAGCATCCAGGTCGATCCGCAGGCCGTCAGCCAGTTCGCCGATGGCGACGGACACACCGCCTGCGCCGAAGTCGTTGCACCGCTTGATGAGCCGGGTGACCTCCGCGTTGCGGAACAGCCGCTGGATCTTCCGCTCCTCGGGGGCGTTGCCCTTCTGAACCTCGGAGGCCATGGTGGTGAGAGACTTCATATTGTGGCTCTTGGAGGAGCCGGTAGCACCGCCGATGCCGTCACGGCCAGTACGGCCGCCCAGCAGGACGATCACATCACCGGGGGCGGGACGCTCCCGACGGACATTGTAGGCAGGAGCGGCAGCAACCACCGCGCCGCATTCCAGACGCTTGGCAACATAGCCCTCGTGGTACAGCTCGGCAACATGGCCGGTAGCCAGGCCGATCTGGTTGCCGTAGGAGGAATAGCCTGCGGCGGCAGTCTGGCAGAGCTTCCGCTGGGGCAGCTTGCCGGGGAGGGTATCCTTCAGGGCCTTCCGGGGGTCGCCTGCGCCGGTGACGCGCATGGCCTGGTGGACATAGGCACGGCCGGACAGGGGGTCACGGATACAGCCGCCGATACAGGTGGCTGCGCCGCCGAAGGGCTCGATTTCGGTGGGATGGTTGTGGGTCTCGTTCTTGAACATCAGCAGCCAGTCCTGATCCTCGCCGTTGACAGTGGCCGTCACATGGATGGAGCAGGCGTTGATCTCCTCGCTCTCGTCCAGCTCGGGGAGCAGGCCCCGCTTTTTCAGGGTCTTGGCACCGATGGTGGCAATGTCCATCAGGGTCTGGGGCCGGGCAGCGGCCTTCTCCTCGCCGTAGACCTCCACACGGGCAGCCAGGTACTGCTCATAAGCCTTCTGAACGGCAATATCATCAATTCGGATATTATCCAGATGGGTGGAGAAGGTGGTATGGCGGCAGTGGTCGGACCAGTAGGTGTCCACCACACGAATTTCGGTGATGGTGGGATCCCGGCCTTCCTCGTCACGGAAGTAGTTTTGCAGGAATTTCAGGTCGTCTAAGTCCATGGCAAGGCCCAGGCTGTCCAGCAGCGCAGAGAGGGCCTTGTCGTCCATGGCGGTAAAGCCGGTGACGGTAGCAACGGTCTCAGGGGCGGCGTACTGCACAGCCAGCGTTTCGGGCTTTTCCAGAGCGGCTTCCCGGCTCTCCACGGCGTTGATCACGTGTTTCTTGATGGCAGCCAGGTCAGCATCGGTCAGGGCACCGTACAGGCCGTAAACCTTGGCACTGCGGATGGTGGGGCGGTCACCTTGGGAGATGATCTGGATGCACTGGGCGGCAGAGTCGGCCCGCTGATCAAACTGACCGGGCAGGGGCTCCACAGCGAACACAGCCGCGCCGGGCAGATCGATCTCTGCGGTGGCGGTATCCAGCTGGGGCTCGGAGAACACGGTTTTCACCGCGTAGCCGAACAGTTCTTCGGTGATATTTTCCACATCATAGCGGTTGAAAAGCCGGACGTTTTCCAGATTTTCAATGCCCAGCAGATTCCGGGCATCGCTCAGCAGTGCCCGGGCCTCATTGTCCAGACCTACCTTTTTTTCTACAAAAATGCGATAAACCATGGGGTGAGTTCCTCCTAGTTTATAGTTTGTCTTAGCAAGAGGGATACCTCCCGCGTAGGGGCGACCCTTGCGGTCGCCCGGTGATTTTGCTTTCAGGCAAAATCACACGCCGAAGGCGGAACATTTTTTGATTGCCCTAACGGGCAATGGCATCCTTCGGATGCCCGGGCGACCGCAAGGGTCGCCCCTACGCGATAGCGTGCTTTTACTTCAACGCCTGCAAAGCCCGCTGGCCGATATCAGAGCGGCGGTAGGCGTTTTCAAATTGGACGCCGTCGGAGAGACGGTAGGCTTCTTTGATGGCGGCTTCCAGGGAATCGGCAATGGCAGTAGTACCAGTGACACGTCCGCCGGAGGTGACCAGCTTGCCGCCATCCAGCTTGGCACCTGCCACAAAGGTGGCTGCGGCGGCTTCCGACGTCATGGTGATCTCGTAGCCCTTCTTGTAGGCGGTGGGATAGCCGGAGGAGGCCAGAATGACACAGCAGGCATGCTTATCGGCAAATTTCACTTCTGTTTCCGCCAGGGTGCCATTGGTCGTTGCCTGCATAATGGTCAGCAGGTCGCTTTCCAGCAGGGGCAGCACCACCTGTGTCTCGGGATCGCCGAAGCGGCAGTTGTATTCAATGACCTTGGGGTCCTTGGGGGTGAGCATCAGGCCGAAGTACAGGCAGCCCTTGAAGGTGCGGCCTTCGGCGTTCATGGCGGCGATGGTGGGGAGGAAAATCTCCTGCATGCACCGCTCCGCCACATCCGCGGTATAGTAGGGGTTGGGAGCCACGGTGCCCATGCCGCCGGTGTTCAGGCCGATATCATTGTCCCCTGCCCGCTTGTGATCCATGGAGGACACCATGGGCTTGACGCAATTGCCATCGGTAAAGGCCAGCACGGAGACCTCGGGGCCGGTGAGGAATTCCTCAATGACAACTCTGGAACCGGACTTGCCGAAGATGCCGCCCTCCATCATATCCCGGACGGCGGTCATGGCTTCCTCCCGGGTCTGGGCGATGATGACGCCCTTGCCCAGTGCCAGACCGTCGGCCTTGATGACGGTGGGGATGGGTGCGGTTTCCAGATACTTGAGGGCCGCAGCCATGTCCTCGAAAACCTCATATTCGGCGGTGGGGATGCCGTACTTCTTCATCAGGTTCTTGGAGAAGACCTTGCTGCCCTCGATGATGGCAGCGTTGGCACGGGGGCCGAAGCAGGGAATGCCCTTGGCTTCCAGGGCATCCACACAGCCTAAGACCAGAGGATCGTCGGGAGCCACCACGGCGTAATCAATGGCGTTTCCCACAGCAAATTCCACGATTTTCTCAATATCCGTCGCACCGATGGCGACGCAGGTAGCGTCAGCGGCAATGCCGCCGTTGCCGGGCAGGGCGTAAATGGTTTCCACGGAAGGATTCTTTTTCAGGCTTTTGATGATGGCATGCTCCCGGCCGCCACCACCAACAACGAGTAATTTCATAGTAACCTCCTGTTTGGGGGAAGTTGAAAGTTGACAGTGGACAGTGGACAGTTGTGGTATCCCCTTCGGGGATTTTATTGAAAATAATCGCGAAGCGATACCTTAACTTTCAATTTTCAATTTTCAACTTTCAACTAAAAAAGCTTAGTGGTGGAACAGCCGCATGCCGGTGAAGGCCATGACCATGCCGTTCTTGTCGCACTCCGCAATGACCAGGTCGTCACGGATGGAACCGCCGGGCTCGGCGATGTACTTGACACCGGAAGCGGCACCCCGCTTGACAGAGTCGGGGAAGGGGAAGAAAGCGTCGGAGCCCAGGGCCACGGCATCCCAGGAATCCAGCCATGCCCGCTTCTCTTCGGCGGTCAAAGGCTCGGGACGGACGGTGAAGTAGTTCTGCCAGATACCCTCCGCGCAGACATCTTCTTCGTTGCCGTTGATGTAGCCGTCGATGACATTGTCACGGCCGGGGCGGCCCAGGTCAGGGCGGAAGGGCAGTGCCAGGGTCTTGGGATGCTGACGCAGGAACCAGGTATCCGCCTTGCCGCCAGCCAGTCTGACACAGTGGACGCGGCTCTGCTGACCAGCACCGACACCGATGGCCTGGCCGTCGTAAGCAAAGCAGACGGAGTTGGACTGGGTGTACTTCAGGGTAATCAGGGAAACGATCAGGTCGATCTTTGCGCTTTCGGGCAGTTCCTTGTTCTGGGTCACGATGTTCTCCAGCAGGTGGTTGCCGATCTTGAAGTTGTTCCGGCCCTGCTGGAAGGTGATGCCGAAGACCTGCTTGGTCTCCTGCTCGGCAGGAACGAAATCGGGGTCGATGGCAACCACATTGTAGCCACCTTTGCGCTTAGCCTTCAGGACAGCCAGAGCCTCCTCGGTATAACCGGGAGCGATGACACCGTCGGAAACCTCGGGAGCGATCAGCTTGGCGGTCAGCTCGTCGCAGACATCGCTGAGGGCCACCCAGTCGCCAAAGGAGCACAGACGATCCGCGCCGCGGGCACGAACATAGGCACAGGCCAGGGGATTCTCGTCCAGACCTTCCACATCTTCGACAAAGCAGGCCTTCTTCAGCTCCAGGGGCAGAACCTTACCAACAGCGGCGGAGGTGGGGGAAACGTGCTTGAAGGAGGTAGCGCAGGCCATGCCTGTGGCTTCCTTCAGTTCCTTCACCAGCTGCCAGGAGTTCAGGGCATCCAGGAAGTTGATGTAGCCGGGACGGCCATTGAGAATGGTGATGGGCAGCTCGCTGCCGTCGTGCATGTAGATCTTGGAAGGCTTCTGGTTAGGGTTGCAGCCATACTTGAGTTCAAATTCGTACATTGGAAAAACCTCCGAAAAATAGGAATCAGGCGTTAAGAATGCTTATTGATGATCCGCTGCTCGGTTTCCCGGGTTTCCAGATCGGTGTAGCGGACGAACAAGGAGATCTTGTTTGCCTCGTTCAAGTTGGTCCACAGTTCTTCGGTGAAGGCATCGATATCGGCGGGGATGGTGACCCGCTCGGGTTCGCCCTGGAAGGTGGGGATCACAGGATTGCCGTCACAGACGTAGGTATGCAGGAAGTGGCCCAGGCCGGAAATGGCGGGGTACTCCCAGAAGAACCGGGCACAGGCGGAGCCTTCCGCATCGGCGGCCTTCAAGATGGACATCTTGTAGCTGCCGTCGATGGCCTGCAGGCCGGAGATGCGGGGGGTCCAGTTGGGGCCGTCGTCCTCAAACTGGCGGGTACGCAGGGCAGCTTCCCAGCTTTCGCCCTTGGCGAGGTACTCCCAGATGGTGTCAGTCTGGTCGCCGTTGGTGACGATCAGGCCCTGACCGATCTCGCGAACGGGATGGTAGATGATCAGATGGGGGTCCTTCATCAGGCTGGGGTCATGGGCTTCGGTGCGGATGCCGTCAGGTTCCTGGATGAAGACACGGTTGCGGGAATTGACGCTGCGGCCCATGATGAAGTAGGCAGCCACAGCCTTTTTGCCGTCGGGGGTGATGCCCAGCACGATGCCCCGGCCGGGATAGGTATTGCCGTCCAGACGCTCCGCCATGGACTTGGTTTCGTAGACGTTCATTTATTTTTCCTCCTGTAAGGATGCACACACTTTTTCCGCTGCTTGAGGGAGCAGGATCCATTCGGCCTGCTCCATAACCCTGCGCTGCAAAATTTCGGGGGTGTCCCCTTCTTCGATATAGACGGCCTTCTGGGCGATGATCTCGCCGCCGTCAGGAATCTCGTTAACAAAATGCACCGTCGCGCCGGTGACCTTCACGCCGTAGTCCAGTGCCGCCTGATGGACCCGCAGGCCGTAGAAGCCCTCGCCGCAGAAGCTGGGGATCAGGGAGGGGTGGACATTCAGGATGTGCCTTGGGTAGGCGGAGGTAAAGTTCTCCGTCAGGATGGTCATAAAGCCTGCCAGGATGATCAGTTCGATGCCGTGAGCGGTCAGGACTTCTTTCAGCTTTTCTTCAAAAGCCGCCTGGGAGCCGCATTCCTTTTTCAGCACCGTTTCCGTGGCGATGCCGGCTTTTTTCGCCCGCTCCAGGGCGTAGGCCCCCTTTGCATTGGACACCACCAGGGCGATTTCGCCGCTGTTCAGGACGGTTCCCTGGGCATCGATCAATGCCTGCAAATTGGTGCCGCCGCCGGAGACCAGAACTGCGATTTTGGTTTTCACTCCAGAATCACCTTTTCTTCGTTTTCAATGATGGTACCGATGACATAGGCATCCTCACCGTTGGCCTTTAGCACTTCCAGTGCGGTATCCACTTCCGCAGCAGGAACCACGATGCTCATGCCGACACCCATGTTGTAGGTGTTGTACATGTCCCGCTCGGGAATGTTGCCCCACTGAGCGATGACATCAAAGATGGGCAGCACCTTCACGGCGGACTTGTCGATCTTGGCGCAGAGGCCGTCGGGGATGGAGCGGGGAATGTTTTCGTAGAAGCCGCCTCCGGTGATGTGGGAGATGCCCTTCACATGCACCTTTTCCAGCAGGGCCAGAACGGGCTTGACATAGATGCGGGTGGGAGTCAGCAGGCTTTCCGCGATGGTCTTGCCGCCCAGCTCCTCCCGGGGAACGTACAGCTCGGGATTGTTGTTGTCGATATCGAAGACCTTGCGGCACAGGGAGAAGCCGTTGCTGTGGATACCGGTGGAGGGCAGAGCAATGACAACGTCGCCTGCTTCCATCTTGCTGTTGTCCAGAATCTTCTTCTTATCCACGATACCCACGGCGAAGCCCGCCAGATCGTAATCCTCCACGGGCATCATGCCGGGATGCTCGGCAGTCTCGCCGCCGATGAGGGCAGCACCGGACTGGACACAGCCCTCGGCTACGCCGCTGACGATTTGGGCAATCTTTTCGGGCACATTCTTGCCGCAGGCGATATAGTCCAGGAAGAACAGTGGCTTCGCGCCGACACAGATGATATCGTTGACGCACATGGCAACGGCATCGATGCCGATGGTGTCGTGCTTGTCCATCAGGATGGCAAGCTTCACCTTGGTGCCGCAGCCGTCGGTACCGGAGACCAGGACAGGCTCCTCCATACCGCTAACCGGCAGACCGAAGCAGCCGCCGAAGCCGCCCACATCGTCCAGGCAGCCCTCGTTCCGGGTCCGGGCCACATGCTTCTTCATCAGCTCCACCGCCCGGTAACCGGCAGTGATGTCCACACCGGCAGCGGCATAGCTGGCGGAATAGGAATTTTTGTGATCCATTTGTAAGCTCCTTTGTCGCTTATTGTTGAAAATTGAAAGTTGAAAATTAAGGTGTTGCCTTCGGCAAATAATTCAAATTGCAACGTAACGAACCGAGCGGTACCCAATGGTGTAACGATAACCACCCAGCTCTGGCACGTATTGCCTGCGGCGGCTCGCCGCTTATTCCTGGCCTGTCCAGCAGTAGGTACAGACCTTATCCCGGTCCAGGCCGATGGATTCCAGCAGTCCGTCCAGGGTCTGGTAGCCCAGGGAATCAAAGCCCATTTCCTGACAGATGGCCTTCAGCATGGACTGGCCCCGCTCGGTGGTGGCGTCGGCATACTCGTCCACATGCTGCTGGCCGATGGCACCCTCCAAATTCTGAATGGTCTTGCGGGTCAGCAGTTCCATCTGGGAATTGGAGCTGGAGAAGTTCAGGTATTTGCAGCTGTACATGATGGGCGGGCAGGCGGAGCGCATATGCACTTCCTTCGCACCGCTGCGGTACAGGAAATCCACCGTCTCCCGCAGCTGGGTGCCGCGCACGATGGAGTCGTCCACCAGCAGCAGCTTCTTGTCCTCGATCAGCTCCGGTACCGGGATCTGCTTCATTTCCGCCACCAGATTGCGCATCTCCTGGTTGGAGGGCATGAAGGAGCGGGCCCAGGTGGGGGTGTACTTGACGAAGGGCCGGGCAAAGGTCTTGTGGGACTGGTTAGCATAGCCGATGGCATGGGGCAGACCGGAATCGGGCACGCCCGCCACGAAGTCCACATCGGGCATGGTGCCGTTTTTGGCTTCCTCCCGGGCCATGATCTCGCCGTTGCGGCAGCGCATGACCTCCACGTTCATGCCCTCATAATTGGAGTTGGGGTAGCCGTAGTAGCTCCACAGGAAGGCGCAGATGCGCATCTTCTCGCCGGGAGCCGCCAGCTGCTCCACGCCGTCGGCGGTGATCTTTACGATCTCGCCGGGGCCCAGGTTATAGAAGGGCTGGTAGCCCAGCTTCTGGCAGGCAAAGGACTCCATGGAAACGCAGCAGCCTTCCTCGCTCTTGCCGACCACCACCGGCAGGCGGCCCAGACGATCCCGGGCGGCAATAATGCTGTCCTTGTTCAGCAGAAGGATGGTACTGGAGCCTTCGATGGCGGACTGGGCATAGTGGATGCCGTCCACCAGATTGTCGCAGCGGTTAATGAGGGCCGCGGTCAATTCGGTGCTGTTGACCTTGCCGGAGGACATGGCCATAAACTGGTTGCCGGGACCGGAGAAGGTCTTTTCCACCAGCTCCTCGGCGTTGTTGATCAGGCCAACAGTGGAGATAGCGAACATACCCAGGTGGCTGCGAACCAGCAGGGGCTGGGGGTCGGTGTCGGAGATGCAGCCGATGCCCACGGTGCCGCTCATTTTGTTCAGATCCCCCTCGAACTTGGTGCGGAAGGGGGTATTTTCGATATTGTGAATCTGGCGTTGGAAGCCCTTCTCACTGTCCCAGAAGGCGAGACCGCCCCGCTTGGTGCCCAGGTGGGAATGGTAGTCCGTGCCAAAGAAAACGTCGTATTTACAGTTTTTGCGGGAAATTGCCCCGAAGAAACCACCCATAGAAGAAATCCTCCTTGAAAGATGGCAACGCAGGGGAGGGGCAAGCCCCTCTCCTACGTTGAAAGCATTGTGAAATTAAGCGAAGAACAGGCCGTTCAGGGTCATGGGGTCGATGTACTTGCCGTCCTTGTAGACGCGCATGTTGCCGGAAGCGATCTCGTCGATCAGCATGACCTTGCCCTCGGGATCGTAACCGAACTCGAACTTGATGTCGTACAGATCCAGGCCCTTGGCCTTCAGGTCGTCAGCCACGATCTTGGTGATGGCCTGGGTCTGCTCCTTCAGAGAGTCGTACTGCTCAGCGGTCATGACACCCAGATCCACCAGGCCATCCTTGGTGACCAGGGGATCGCCCTTGGCATCGTTCTTGAAGGTGGTCTCCACATAAGCGGGCAGGTCTGCGCCCTCCTCGATGTAGTCGGAGTAGCGGCGGAAGAAGGAGCCAACGGCCTTGTAGCGGCAGATGACCTCCAGGCCCTTGCCGAAGACCTTGGCGGGCAGGACTTCCATGGTGGTGTCGTCCAGGTTGGCGGAAACATAGTGGGTGCGGATGCCGGCGGCGTTGATCTTCTCGAAGAAGTAGATGGACATGCGCAGGTTTACATCGCCCACGCCCTCGATGGTCAGGCCAACGGAATTTTCGCCGGGATCAAACACGCCGTCCTTGCCGGTGCAGTCATCCTTGAACTTCAGCAGGCAGTTGCCGTTGGGCAGGGCATAAACGTTCTTGGTCTTACCGGTGTACAGCAGCTTCAGGTTTTCCATAGTAAATTACCTCTTTCTGAAATAGTTGAAAATTGAAAGTGGAAAGTTGAAAATTATGGTGTCGGCAATGCCGACATTTTTAATTTTGAATTTCTTTTTGCAATGCGGCGTCTTTTTCCAGGACCTTGGCAGCATCGGAGGCGCGCTTGGCGTCCAGCTTTGCGGCCAGTTCAGCATCTTCCACAGCCAGGATCTGGGCAGACAACAAAGCGGCATTTACGCCTCCATTGATAGCCACGGTAGCGACAGGGATACCGGAGGGCATCATAACCGTAGAAAGGAGCGCGTCAATGCCGTCGAGACAGGTGGACTTGCAGGGAATGCCGATAACAGGCAGGGTGGTATTTGCCGCAATGGCACCGGCCAGATGGGCCGCCATACCGGCAGCGGCGATGATGACGCCGAAGCCGTTTGCCCGTGCGGATACGGCAAAATCCCGAGCTTCCTCGGGGGTGCGGTGGGCGGAATATACATGGCACTCATAGGGAATGCCCAGGGATGCCAGGGTATCCATGGTCTTGCGCAGGATCGGCAGATCACTGTCGCTGCCCATAACGATTCCGACTTTTTTCAATGTGTTACCTCCTTGAAATGAGAAGCATTGGCAATCTCCGCAAGCTCTTTTTTGGGGGGAGTTTTCAGAGACAGCACAACAAAAAAGGGCGCACTTACACCACAATACGGTAAGTGAGCCCAGACGGTCGGCAAGGAACGGTATGCCCTTACTCCATGTGGTGCTCCACGTTATCCGTCAGTCATAAGGGTTTGCTTTCATTACGCCATGATTATAACACGGTGCCGGATTTTCCGTCAATTCGCAGAAAGCCAATTATTTCCTCATTTTCTCCCGTTTCCATGTGAATCTTGACAAATTGGTTTCGATTGTACCGCAGGGCAGCGTCATGCCCCGCCCTGCAAAGGAAAAATGCCCCAAAAGCGGGTTGCTTTCGGGGCATTGCAATTAAGGATTAAAGAAGGCATACAGGCCATAGAGGAAGATGACGCTGACGATGACCGGAACAACATAGGTCACATAGGGCCGCATCCATTTGGCAACCTTCAGGCCGGTACCCTCGTTGGCTTCGGCCATGAATTTCTCCCAGCCCCAGCCGTAGCGGGTGGTGCAGAAGATGATGAAGATCAGACTGCCCAGGGGGAGCAGGATGTTGCTGACCAGGAAATCCTCGCTGTCCAGAATGTCGTGACCGGCAATGGGACGGACATTGCTCCACAGGTTGTAGCCCAGCACGCAGGGCAGGCTCAGCAGGAAGATGGCAATGCCGCAGACCAGGCAGGCCTTCTTCCGGCTCCAGCCGGTCATCTCAATGACACAGGACACGATGTTCTCAAACACCGCCAGGACTGTGGAGTAGGCTGCGAAGGTCATAAAGATAAAGAACAGGCTGCCCCAGAACCGGCCCATGGGAATGTTGTTGAACACGTTGGGCAATGTAACGAAAATCAGGGCCGGGCCGCTGTTCACATCCACGCCGTAGGCAAAGCAGGCGGGGAAAATGATCAGGCCGGCGCACAGGGCCACCATGGTATCCAGCAGGCAGACCCGGACGGCCTCGCCCATGAGGGCGTGCTCCTTGCCGATGTAGCTGCCGAAAATGGCCATGGCACCGATGCCCAGGCTCAGGGTGAAGAAGGCCTGGTTCATGGCACCCACGATCACGTTGAGGATGCCCTTTTCCTGCATGGTCTCCAGGGAGGGGATCAGGTAGAATTTCAGGCCCTCCTCGCCGCCATCCAGGAACATGCTGTTGGCAGCCAGGATCCACATCATCAGGATCAGGGCCAGCATCATCCATTTGGTGACCCGCTCCAGACCCTTCTGAACACCCAGGGAAATGATGGAAAAGCCGGAAACCACAACGATACCCATGTACACGGTCATTTTCACAGGATCACTGAGCATACCCCCAAAAGCCGCGCTTATCGTTCCGGAATCCATGCCCACGAAAGCACCGGTGGCAGTATCCACAAAATACTGCAGCATCCAGCCGCAGACGGTGGTGTAGAACATCATCAGAACCACATTGCCGATAAGGCACACATAGCCATGCCAGCCCCATTTGGAGCCGGGCTTCAGCTCCTGGTACATTTTCAAGGGACTCTTTTGAGCCGCGCGGCCCATAGCGAACTCCATCGTCAGCACAGGCACACCCAGGATCAGCAGGAAGATCAGGTACACCGCCACGAAGGCACCGCCGCCGTACTGGCCTGCCATCCAGGGGAATTTCCAAACATTTCCCACGCCAATGGCACAGCCCGCGCTGAGGAGAATAAAGCCCAGCCGGCTGGCCAAATGCTCTCTTTGCATAAGTATTCCTCCAAAAACGAAAAGATGGGAATATTTTAAATTATTGTGAATAAAAAGTCAATTCGTTTTTCGCAAAAAGACAACTGTTTTTCGGCAAAGGAACATTGAGGAGGGCGTAAATCGTTGTTGGGGCACTGCCGCCCTTGCCGACAAAAAGCCCGGTGCTTTCGCACCGGGCTTTGGGGGTGTATGGCGATTGGGGAATCAGGCTTCCAGGTTGATGCCGGTCTCCTTGGAGAAGACATGGCAGCAGTGGCCGGGGAAGTTGTACTGAACAGCATTGCCGTTGGCCAGAGCAGCGACCTCGGCACCGGTCATGTTCATGGTGGAAACGACCATGACCACATCGCGGCCCATGGAGGTGACGTGCAGGTGGACAGTGGAGCCCATCAGCTCGGACACATCGACGGTGCCGGGCAGGCCAGCTTCCAGAGTGATATGCTCGGGACGGACGCCCAGAACGATATCCTGAGGCTGAACGTTGTTCTTAGCCAGCTTCTCCTGCTTCTCAGCAGACAGCTCGACGGTCAGCTTGTCCAGCTTGACGGCGTACTTGCCGTTCTCCTTGACCAGCTTGGCGTTCTCGAACAGGTTCATCTGAGGAGTGCCGATGAAGGTAGCGACGAACAGGTTGTAGGGATGGTTGAACACTTCCTGAGGAGTGCCGATCTGCTGGATGAAGCCATCCTTCATGATAACGATACGGTCGCCCAGGGTCATAGCTTCGGTCTGGTCGTGGGTAACGTAGATGAAGGTGGTATTGATACGCTGACGCAGCTTGATGATCTCAGCACGCATCTGGTTACGCAGCTTGGCATCCAGGTTGGACAGAGGCTCGTCCATCAGCAGGACCTTGGGCTCACGAACGATAGCACGGCCAATGGCGACACGCTGACGCTGGCCGCCGGACAGAGCCTTGGGCTTACGGCCCAGGTACTGGGTGATGTCCAGGATCTCAGCAGCTTCCTTAACCTTGCGGTCGATCTCGTCCTTGGGGGTGTGACGCAGCTTCAGTGCGAAAGCGATGTTATCATAGACGGTCATGTGGGGGTACAGAGCGTAGTTCTGGAAGACCATGGCGATGTCGCGGTCCTTGGGGGCCACGTCATTAACCAGACGGTCGCCGATGTACAGCTCACCGCCGGAGATCTCCTCCAGGCCGGCGATCATACGCAGAGTAGTGGACTTACCGCAGCCGGAAGGGCCGACCAGAACGATGAATTCCTTATCAGCGATGTCCAGGTTGAACTCCTGAACAGCGACAACACCTTCATCGGTGATCTGCAGGTTGACCTTCTTCTTCTCGGGCTCGTCGTCCTTCTTCTTTTTCTTGGACTTCTTTGCGTCGTCGCCGTTGAAGGGATAGACCTTCTTGATGTTCTTCAGGGTTAAGCTTGCCATACGTTTTTCGACTCTAAATACACCTAAATTTCGCGTGTATTCTCGCACACCGGGAAGCGGAATCCCGGAGGCATTACGACAGGTCTCCACACTGCCGCACCGTGAGTCAGACGGGTTTATCCTCCTTTATTTTAGTGGTATCATGACTAAATTAGTGGAGTAGGCATGATCCACCTGGATACAGGCATTTTACCACATTTTTCAAGGGGGTGCAATGGTGGGTTCTTACAGTTTTCATCACCAAAAATTGGGCATTTTGACACATTGCTTACCCCTCCCCTGCTATCCTTATTCGTACATAGCAGTGGACAGATACCGCTCGCCGGAATCGGGCAGCAGGACCACGATGGTCTTGCCCGCGTTTTCCTCCCGCTTTGCCAACTCCAGTGCAGCCCACAGAGCCGCGCCCGCAGAGATGCCCGCCAGGACACCCTCTTCCCTGCCCAGCCGCCGTCCGGCGGCGTAAGCCCCTTCCAGGGGCGCGGTAAGGACTTCATCATAGACTGTGGTATCCAGGATCTCAGGCACAAAGCCCGCGCCGATGCCCTGGATGCCGTGGGGGCCGCCGCGTCCCTGGGTCAGGACCGGAGAATCCTCCGGTTCCACGCCAACGACCTTCAAATTTGGATTCTTTTCTTTCAGATACCTTCCGGTACCTGTGATGGTGCCGCCGGTGCCGATACCCGCCACGAAAATGTCCACCTGACCGTCGGTATCCGCCCAGATCTCCGGGCCGGTGGTACGGTAGTGGGCAGCAGGGTTTGCAGGGTTCACGAACTGGCCCGCCAAGAACGCACCGGGGGTCTCCTCCACCAGCTCCTCTGCCTTTGCGATGGCCCCGGCCATGCCCTGCGCGCCAGGTGTCAGCACCAGCTGGGCACCGTAGGCAGTCATCAGCTTCTGCCGTTCCACGCTCATGGAATCGGGCATAACGATGATGCAGCGGTAGCCCCGGGCCGCGGCCACGGCGCACAGACCGATGCCCGTATTACCGGAGGTGGGCTCAATGATGACACTGCCGGGCTTCAGGATACCCCGCTCCTCCGCGTCGTCGATCATACTCAGGGCCACCCGGTCCTTGGCGGAGCCCGCGGGGTTGCAGCCCTCCAGCTTTGCCAGAATACGGACGTCCAGGCCGTCCTTCTTTTCAATATTCGTCAGCTCCAGCAAAGGTGTCCGCCCGATCAGCTGGGAAACGGATGTGTAAATGTTAGACATAAAACCCCTCCATGTTGGCAAATTGCGGTTTGTTGTACCTATTTGCAGATTTCACTGTAGGGGAGGGTCTTGACCCTCCCACCCAAAATCCATCAGGATTTTGGATTTCCCGAAGGGAAATAAAATAATGATTGCCTACGGCGATGTGATTTTGCCTTTTAAGGCAAAATCACCGGGAGGGTCAAGACCCTCCCCTACTGTACAACAGATCGTTTCGCAACGATTCACCATATGATATTACAACGATTATAATAACCGCTTTGCGTCTTGTCAATTGACATCGACACTTTATTATGCTAAACTTTTGAAAAAGGAGGAATGAAAATGACCCCCATCGAACTGGAAATCGAAGGCATCGTAGACAGCATTCTAGAGGATTACCGGGCCGGACGGGATATCGACCGGATGGACACCTTCCGCCACCCGGATAAGGAGATCGTCATCGATATGATCGGCAAGCTCCTGCGGATCGTCTACCCCGGCTCCTCCCGGGACAAATCCTACCGCATTTATAACGCCCGGCACAACCTGTCCATGCTCATCGAGGACGTGATGTACAACCTGAACAAGCAGATCACCATTCTCCTGCGCTCTCAACTGGAGGAGGAAGCCGCCCAGGCGAAGGCCCAGGAGCTGAGCCTGCAATTCTTCCGGGCCATTCCCGGTGTCCGGGCCGTGGCCCAGACGGATGTGGAGGCCTTCTTTGAGGGTGACCCTGCCGCTTTCAGCGTGGATGAGATCATTTTCTGCTACCCTGGCCTGTTTGCCATCACCGTCTACCGGCTGGCGCACATTCTGTACGATCTGGGTGTGCCCATGCTGCCCCGGATCATGACGGAGCACGCCCACAGCGTTACCGGCATCGACATCAACCCCGGTGCCACCATCGGCAAATATTTCTTCATCGACCACGGTACCGGCATCGTCATTGGCGAGACCACCGTCATCGGTGACCATGTAAAGGTCTACCAGGGCGTGACTCTGGGTGCTCTCACGACCCGGGGCGGCCAGAGCCTCCGGGGCAAAAAACGGCACCCCACCATTGAGGACAATGTGACCATCTACGCAGGCGCGTCCATCCTGGGCGGCGGCACCGTCATCGGACGGGACAGTGTCATCGGCTCCAACGTGTTCATCACCCACTCCATCCCCGCCTGCACCACCGTAAGCGTCAAGAGCCAGGAGCTGCAGTTCAAGCCCCGAAACTGCGAGGGCAACTGCAAGGACTGCACCAAGCCGGAGCCCTTCTGGGAAGAGCAGAAGTAAAATGCAGAATGCAGAATGCGAAATGCAAAATTGTGGTGATCCCATAATTCTGCACTGTGCATTCTGCATTTTGCATTATCTAAGGGCAATATCTTTAATAACCTCTCCCGCTAAAATCAGGCCTGCGGCTCCTGGGACGAAGGCTACGCTGCCGGGGATCTGGCGTTTGCCCAGGGCGGCGGCTTCTTCCTCCCAGCCGGTGGGGGTCAGAGCCTCCTCCTGGGAATAGACGACTTTTAAGTGCTTGATGCCCCGCTTGCCCAGCTCCTTGCGCATGACCCGGGCCAGGGGGCACATGCTGGTCTTGGAGATGTCCGCTACCTGAAAGGCTGACGCGTCCAGCTTGTTGCCGGTGCCCATACAGCAGATGATGGGGGTCCCGGCGGCGTAGGCCCGCTCCACCAGGGCCAGCTTGCCCGTAACGGTGTCGATGGCATCCACGATATAGTCATACTGGGTAAAGTCAAACTGATCCGCCGTGTCGGGAGTATAGAACACGGGCCAGATGCGCACCACCACGTTTGGATTGATGTCCAGAATGCGTTTCTTTGCCGCGTCCACCTTTAACATCCCCACGGTAGAGTGGGTCGCCAGCAGCTGGCGGTTGATGTTGGAAAGGCTGACGGTGTCGCTGTCAATGAGATCGATCTGCCCGATGCCGCTGCGGGCCAGAGCCTCCACCGTATAACCCCCTACGCCGCCGATACCGAACACCGCCACCCGGGCCCGGTTCAGCCGCTCCACAGCGTCCTTTCCCAGCAGCATCCCGGTACGCAAAAATTGTTCTTTCATGGTGTTTTCCTCCGAATTTGTTTGGATTTCTTATATCATACCCCAAAAGGAATGTCAATTGCAGAAAAAT
The DNA here is from genome assembly GCA_017461445.1 of Oscillospiraceae bacterium. Classification (GTDB taxonomy): domain Bacteria; phylum Bacillota; class Clostridia; order Oscillospirales; family Oscillospiraceae; genus Faecousia. Next base: position 43,281 of record JAFTXW010000007.1, on the reverse strand, counting down.
ACCTGCTGCGGAACCGCAGCAGGTATTTCGCGTTACAGTATCAGTCCTCGAAAGTCAGAACGTCCTTGAACTTCTCCTTGAAGATCTCGTAGACGGCGTTCAGAGTAGCCTCGTCCTCTACGGCCAGGTAGTTCTCGTTCTCCTCGTCCACGGGCTCCACTTCCAGAATGACCAGCTCGTCGGCATCCTCTTCGGCGGGCATCAGAACCAGATACTCCTTGCCCTCGTAGTCGATGCAGTCCAGATACTCGAACTCCACATCCACGCCGTTCTCATCGGTCAGGGTCAGAATGCTGACCTCCTCCTCGGGGATTATGTTTTCATTTTCCATGGGGTTTTCCTCCTGAAATTTAATGATTCTAAGAGGATTATAGCCGATGGAGGAAAGAAATGCAAGCACATCTTATACCGCAGAGGGCACGAAAATATCCCGTGCCAGGAAATCATCAACACCATGCAGTTTGCATAGAGATTGAAGCTTATGTCCACTCCGCAGGATGCGGCCAAGGAGCAGCCTTCCTGTGTCTGATCAGTACCCGGACTTGTACAGCTGGTACCCCCACCGCATCATTTCCTGATCCCGGGGATCATCATAGTAGGATTCGATACTGCCGGCTGAGAGTCCAAATTTTGTTATGTTATTCATACCGGCACCGAAGCACACGAATTCCTCCGGGAACAGGATCGCGCCCACATAGCCGAAGTGAATATTTCCGGGATCGTCCCATCTCATTACCCTGCCCTGGTAGACATAGGTCTTTCCCTCTTCAAATTTCCATTCGTCCGTCAGCTTGATATCCCAGTCGCCGCCGTCCTTTACCTTCTCATAGTAATACACAGCCGCCACATAATAGCCATATTTCACCCGGACACTCTTCAGCTCCGCCGCGCTCTGGTGCATGAGGGCATCCAGCTTTTCTGTCAGATCCACAACATTCTCACCGGAGGGGATTTCCTCGGGAGTGGTTTCCTCGGGGACTGTTTCCTCAGGAATTGTTTCCTCAGGGATAGTCTCCTCAGGGACGGTTTCCTCGGGAACTGTTTCCTCAGGGATCGTTTCCTCAGGGACGGTTTCCTCAGGCACAGTCTCCTCAGGGACGGTTTCCTCAGGGACGGTTTCCTCAGGCACAGTCTCCTCAGGCACGGTTTCCTCAGGGACGGTTTCCTCAGGGATCGTTTCCTCAGGGACGGTTTCCTCGGGGGTTTGTTTTCCAAAGATATTTTCCACAGTCTGATCCGCGATCAGACCGCTGCCGCCCAGGACGACACCGCTGCGGATGCCGTTTTTCTGCACATAGCCTGCTGCCGCGGTCTCATAGTCGTCCATGGCCAGGATCAGGGGTGCGTCCATGGCGGAGGCCAGCGCGCCGCCGCAGAGGCCGTCGGGGAAGTTCCCGCCATAGGCCAAAGCCACGGTGTCGGGAGACTGGAAGAAGGTCTCCGCGATGGCGACAGAGGTTTCAAAGCGGTCAGCACCGCCCACACGGGTGGTCTTACCATAGGTGGACAACTGGGCTTCCATCTGCTCATCCACCGCAGCGGTGCCGCCGATAATATACAGATCGCCGGAGCATTGCTCCAGGAAGGGCTTCTGCACATCAAAAATGCCCCGTTCGCTGTTCACCAGCAGGATCGGCAGCCTGGTGGCAGAGGCGGAAAGGCTGTCGGCGAAGCCGTCGCCGTCGCAGACCAGCACCTTCTGGCCCCCGGTACCCGCTTCCTCCAGAATGGCAATGTTGGTGGCATAGCGGTCGCTGCCTGCCAGCCGCTTCACCGTATAGCCCTGCAGGACTTCCTCCAGGGCAGTCTCCACCGCCTTTTCGCCGCCCAGGATATAGACGGTGCCGCCGTCGTTCAGGTTACCCCGTATGTATTCCGCCACCATAGCATTGCAGGTTTCCGCCAGACCGGCATGGAATTCCCCGGTGCAAGTCAGCAGAATGGGGGCCTGCTTCACAGCCGCCAGATAGCTGCCGGAGAGGGCATCGGCAAAATTGGTGCCGGAGGCCACGAGGATGGTGTCGAACCTGCCGACACCCAGCTCCGCCTTCATCTGATCCGCTGCCAGAATGGCTGTCCGGAACCGGTCATCACCGGCCAAACGTGTCACATCAACCTCCTCTGCCGCAAGGACGTTCACCGGAAGCAGAGATAGTACCATGCATAGAGCCAGCAGCAGGGATATAACGCTTCTTTTCATAAAAAATCTCCTTTAATCCCCGTGGGGACACAGTCATTTGTCGGCTATGGGGCCTTTAGAAACCCATTATATCCCATTTCCAACATAATGTCCAATAAAAAGAGGATTAAAGGAGTATTAAGAGACTATTAAATACAAAAAACATGATCCAGTCATCCCGAGCGAGCAGGGATGACAAGATTGGTGCGGATTTATGATTTTTTCGATTATTTTAACCCTCGATTCGCATTTTTTGTATGCCACTACGGCAATAAACCATAAATTCATCGATCTGCCAATCAAAATCCAAACAAATCATAGTAAAACACCCCTGATCTTCATAGGTCTGAAATACCCAATAGATCAGGAGTGTTCATAGGTTCAAACAAAGCAATTTATCGGTTTGAATGCTGATTTTTCATATATATTTTCATAGCATTCATAGGTTTGGTCACCCAAAAGAAAAAACGGAAACCCGTTGCGGCGCAATCAGAAATTCCCTACTTCCGCACTCTTCAGCTGAAGCTGGAGCTTGTCTGCGATAAGCGCAATAAATTCGGAATTCGTGGGTTTTCCCTTGGTATTTGACACTGTATAGCCAAAAAATCTTTGTAAAGTATCCAGATCCCCTCTGTCCCAGGCTACTTCGATGGCATGGCGGATGGCCCGCTCCACCCGGCTCGGTGTTGTCTGGAAGGTCTTTGCTACCTGGGGGTACAATACCTTCGTAATAGCGTTGATGACATCCATATCGTTCACCGCAATGATGATGGCCTCCCGCAGGTACTGATAGCCCTTGATGTGGGCGGGGACGCCAATTTCGTGGATGATATTTGTGACCAGGGATTCGATGCTGGTCTTGTCATTGCGGCGGGGGGCCGGATACCGGAGGCTCTCCCCTCCCCGGATCTCCTCCAGCCGCTCCACCAATGCCGTCATATCACAGGGCTTCAGCATCAGGTAGCGTACCCCCAGGTTCGCCGCCGCGCTGGCCACATATTCCGTCACAAAGCCCGAGGTAGCCAAGGTCACGGGCTTTCGTTCCATATTTCCAATCGCCTTCAAAACACTGATGCCATCCTGCTTGCTGAGCATCAGATCCAATACCAATACGTCCGGCTTCCGCTCGGCGATCATGCGGATGGCCTGCTCCCCATCCGAAGCTGTTCCCACTACCTGAAAACCGTCGGCTCGCTGCAGCGCGGCTGTCAGCCCGGCGCAGAATTCCTCTGCGCTGTCGGCGATGAATACGGTCGTTACATGTTCCATACATTCCTCTCCTGTCAATGTAAAAAAGTCTCCCCATTGGCGGCAAACTGGGCCGCCGCGACAAATAAATGATAGCATAATGCGCCACGGTTTTCAAGGAAATTCAAAAACAATCGCTCGCCAAAATCGACGATATTTCGATTGATTGTCGAAAAATGTCAACTTTTTCTAAATATTTCGACACCGTTCGGCAAATGAGTATCCACGGTTGACGGACAGCCTATTCTGGTGTAAAATAAGCCTATCTGTATGAAGGAGGAAAACCAATATGAACGAAGTATGGAACCTTGATCCCATTTACAAGGGCTTTGACGATCCCCAGTTTGCCGCCGACATGGCGACATTGAAGGAAGCCGTTGCCGGCATGAACACCTTCGTCCAGGGCCTTGCCACCATCGAGCCCATTGAGGGCCTGCGCCAGGGCATCGCTCTGGAGGAGAACGCCGTCCAGCTGGTGAACAAGCTGGCGGGCTACGCCAACCTGCGCCAGTCCACCCACAGCCGTGACCCGGAGCCCGGCTCCTACATGGGCCAGATCATGGGCATCGTCAGCGGCACCGCCGGCCCCCGGGCTGCCTTCCGCAGCTGGGCTGCAAAGCTCCCTGACCTGATGGAGCTGGTGAAGGGCGACGAGAACCTGCGGGACTACGAGTATATGTTCTCCAACATGAAGGAGAGCGCCCTGCACCTGCTGCCCGGCATGGGTGAGGAGATCTCCGCCAAGCTGGAGATGTCCGGCGGCGATGCCTGGAGCGACCTGCAGGGCTACCTGACCAGCACCGTGCCCGTTTCTTACCGGGGTACCACCACCAACCTGTCCGCCATCCGCAATCTGGCCTACGATCCCGATCCCCAGGTGCGTAAGGACGCTTTTGAGGCCGAAATCGCCTGCTATGACCGGATCAAGGATGCCGTGGCTTTTGCCCTGAACTCCATCAAGCTGGAGACCATCTCCCAGTGCCAGCTGCGGGGCTACGAATCCCCCCTGGCAAAAACCCTGAAGCTCTCCCACATGGAGCAGGCAACTCTCGATGCCATGTTCGCCGCCATTGACGAATACTCCCCCAAGTTCTGGCAGTACCTGAAGGCCAAGGCCAAGGCTCTGGGCCACGAGAACGGCCTGCCCTGGTACGACCTGTTCGCCCCCATGGGCAATGCCAGCACCAAGTTCACCACTGAGGATGCCAGAAACTATCTGGTAGAGCAGTTCTCCGGCTTTGACCAGGAACTGGCCGACATGGTTGCCGAGGCCTTCGACAACGCCTGGATCGACTTCTATCCCCGGGACGGCAAGCGGGGTGGTGCCTTCTGCGCCGGTGTCAAGTCCATCGGCGAGAGCCGCATCCTGACCAACTTTGACGGCATGTTCACCGACGTGGTGACCCTGGCTCATGAGCTGGGCCATGCCTTCCACAACCAGTGCATCCGGGATCACCGCCCCCTGAATCAGGGCTACTCCATGCCCGTTGCCGAGACCGCCTCTACCTTCAACGAGTGCGTGGTCATGGCCTCCGCCATCGGCAAGGCCGCGGACAAGGACGAGAAGCTGGCCCTGATCGAGTCCCAGCTGCAGGATGCCACCCAGATCATCTGCGACATCTACTCCCGCTTCCGCTTCGAGAAGAAGGTCTTTGACAACCGGGAGCAGAAGTTCATGAACGCCGACACCCTCTGCGCCTACATGACCGAGGCCCAGAAGCAGAGCTACGGCGACGGCCTGGACCACAACTGCCTGCACCCCTATATGTGGGTCTGCAAGAGCCACTACTACGGCCCCACCTTCTACAACTTCCCCTACGCCTTCGGCGGCCTGTTCGCCCGTGGCCTGTACGCCCAGTACGAGAAGGAGGGTGCCGCCTTCGTGCCCAAGTACAAGAAGCTGCTCTACACCACCCCCATCGCCACCGCCGAGGACACCGCCAGGGTAGCAGGCATTGACCTGACCGACAAGAACTTCTGGCGCGGCGCATTGCAGACCATTGCCGATCAGATCGACCTGTTCTGCGAATTGGTAGAGGTGTAATCACTTTTTGACTGCGTAGGGGCGACCCATCCAAAGGAGGAAACAAAATGGACAACCGTATCACTGCCCTGTGCGACTTTTTGGACGCTGCCCACAGCGTTTATCACGCCCAGGATTATCTTGTAAAAACGCTGGAAAACGCAGGCTATACCCGGCTTTTGGAAAGCGAAAAGTGGGAGATCGTCCCAGGCGGGAAATATTACGTTGCCCGGGGCGGCACGGCGGTTCTGGCCTTCCGTGTGCCTGAGCGTACCCCCAAGGGCTTCCTGATGAGTGCCAGCCACTCCGACCGGCCCACCTTTAAGGTGAAGGAAAACGCCGAACTCAGCGGAGCCTACACCCGGCTGGCTGTGGAGCGTTACGGCGGGATGCTCATCGCCCCCTGGCTGGACCGGCCCCTGTCCGTTGCGGGCCGGGTCATGGTGGAAACGGAGGAGGGCATCGAAAGCCGCCTTGTGGACATTGACCGGGATCTGCTGATGATGCCCAACGTCGCCATCCACATGAACCGCCAGGCAAACGAGGGCTACAAGTGGAACCCCGCTGTGGATACCCTCCCCCTGCTGGGCGGCAAGGATGCTAAGGGCAAGTTCGCCGCCCTGCTGGAAGAGGCCGCAGGAGGCAAGGTACTGGGCCACGACCTGTTCCTGTACGTCCGGGACAAGGCCCGGGTCTGGGGCATCGACAACGAATACCTGTCCTCCGCCGCGCTGGACGACCTGGAATGCGCCTGGGGCTGCACCCAAGGCTTCCTGAACGCAAAGGACAGCGGCTCCATCCCCGTGCTGTGCGTCTTTGACAGCGAGGAGGTTGGCTCCTCCTCTGTCCAGGGCGCGGCCTCCCCGCTGCTGAGCGATACCCTGGGCCGCATCTGCGAGGCCCTGGGGCTGGATCTGCGGCAGCAGCTTGCCCAGTCCTTCATGGTCTCCGCCGACAACGGTCACGCCCTGCACCCCAACCATCCGGAGCTGGCAGACCCCACCAACGCCCCCATCCTGGGCGGCGGCGTGGTGCTGAAATTCAACGCCACCCTGCGCTACTGCACCGACGGCCTTTCCTCCGCAATTTTCCGCAAGGTCTGCGCCAAGGCGGGCGTGAACGTCCAGACCTACTGTAACCGGGCTGACATTCCCGGCGGCTCTACCTTGGGAAACATCTCCCTGCACCATGTGGCCGTACCCACTGTGGATATCGGCCTGGCCCAGCTGGCGATGCACAGCTGCTATGAGACCGGCGCAGCGGCCGACGCCATCGCCCTGGAGGAGGCCATGGCCGCCTACTACGGCACCACGCTGGAGGTCAGCGAGAACGGCTATACCCTGAAATAATGCAGAAAAACGGCTTCGGAAGCGATTCCGAAGCCGTTTCGTTATTCGGTTAGCCCTCCGAGCGGCGGATGTCCGCGCCCAGCTCTGTGAGCTTTTCCACCAGCTTTTCGTAGCCACGCTCAATAAAGTGGATGTGCTCCACATGGGTGATGCCTTCCGCTGCCAGGCCGGCAATGACCAAGGCCGCGCCTGCCCGCAGATCGTGGGCATAGACGGTGCTGCCGTGGAGCTTCTCCACGCCCTTCACCAGGGCGGTCTTGCCGTTGATCTGGATGTTCGCGCCCATGCTTTCCAGCTCCGCACAGTAGCCGAAGAAGCGGGTCTCATAGACGCTCTCGGTCAGGCGGCTGGTACCGTTTGCCAGGGTCATGCACACACAGACCTGGGCCTGCATATCCGTGGGGAAGCCGGGATAGGGCCGGGTCTTGACGGTGGAGGGCCGCAGCTTGCCGCTGCGCATGATGCGGATGGAATCATCATAATTGATGACCTTCGCGCCCATTTCCTGCAGCTTACTGGTGATGCACTCCATGTGCTTGGGGATCACGTTCTGCACCAGCACATTGCCGCCCACAGCGGTAACGGCGGCGAGATAGGTACCCGCCTCGATCTGGTCGGGGATGATGGCATAAGTGCCGCCGTGGAGGGAATTGACCCCCTTGATCTTGATGGTATCGGTGCCCGCACCGGTGATCCGGGCTCCCATGGTATTCAGGAAGTTAGCCAGGTCCACGATGTGGGGCTCCTTGGCCGCGTTTTCAATGACCGTCTGGCCGGGGAGCAGGGTCGCCGCCAGCATGATGTTGACGGTAGCACCTACGGAGGCCATATCCAGGTTGATGCGGCTGCCGTGGAGGCCCTCTTCGCCGGGCTCCAGTGCCACATATTCTTCCGTTTCGTCCACCTCGGCACCCAGAAGCCAGAAGCCCTTGATGTGCTGGTCGATGGGGCGGGAGGCAAAATTACAGCCGCCGGGCAGGGCCACATGCGCCTTGCCAAACCGGCCCAGCAGCGCGCCCATAAGATAATAGCTGGCGCGCATTTTCTTCACGAGGGTGGCATCCGGCTCGGTGCACTGAACCTCGGAGCAGTCGATCTCCACCACATGCGCTTCCGGGGAGGTGATCTTTGCGCCCATCCTGTGGAGAATGCTCATCAGGATCCGGACATCGGAAATATTGGGCACATTCTCGATCCGGCACTTGCCGCTGACCAGCAGAGCCGCAGGCAGGATCGCCACGGCTGCGTTCTTCGCGCCGCTGATGGTGACGGTGCCGTTCAGAGGCTTTCCGCCGTTGATTTCATATCTGGCCAAGGAATATCCTCTCCTTGCTGTGATTTGTCGCAGTTATGTTGGTTTATTATATCATGGAAAACGGATTATGTAAAGTATTAAAAAAGTATTAAATACTGGTTAGGAGTTAGGAATGAGGCGTGCGGAATTTGTACAAAATCCCCATCTTCCCGTTTTTCTGCCATTCCTAACTCCTGATTTCTAATTTATCTGCGCAGTCCCTTGGGATAGTGGTTTTTCAGCACCCTGCCATCACCCTTGCCCCAGCCGATGCTGTAGCCGCCGGCGGTGACCAGGCACCAGCCTTTTTTCTCCGAGGGCACCACGTCGCCGTGGATGTACCGGGCCATTTCGTCGGAATCCGCCGGGAAGTCCTGCACGTTTTCGCAGCCTTTCAGCCACAGGGCCAATGCGTGGGCAGGCTCGAAGCGGTCCTTTTTCACCGTTCCCAATTCCAGGCCGGGCCGCAGAACCTTCAGCCGGGAAATGTCCGGCAGCTCAGCGGGAGCCCAGAACAGGTTCTGTCCGAAGAAAACTGCCTTTCCCTCGGGAAGCCGGATGCCCAGCTCCTTAGCAAAGGCCTGCCATTCTTTCGGCAGTTTTTCTCCCTTGGAAAGAGGGATATCCCCCTCTTCTCCCCCGTTTTTCCGCAGAACAGCAGCAAAATGGCCCTCCCCCAGCAGCTTATGGGGCCACATCCGGTGTCCGCCGTTTTCCACAGAAACGAACCAGGGGGCATCGATGATCTCAGGCGCAAATTCCGGGTGAGCATCCAGGAACGCCGCCACCGCGCCTTCATCCTCCTCCGGGGCAAAGGTGCAGGTAGAATACACCAGCCGCCCGCCGGGGCGGACCATTTTCGCGGCACTGTGGAGAATTTCCGCCTGGCGGCGGGCGCACATCTCCACCGTCTCCTGGCTCCAGTCGGTGACGGCGGCCTCCTCCTTGCGGAACATGCCCTCGCCGGAGCAAGGGGCATCCACCAACACCCGGTCAAAAAAGCCCGGGAACCGCTTTGCCAGGGTTTCGGGATGCTCGTTGGTCACCAGGGCGTTGGGCACCGCCATCCGCTCGATGTTCCGGGACAGAATTTTCGCCCGTTTTGGGTTAATCTCGTTGCACAGCAGGAAACCTTCCCCGTTCATTCTGCCCGCGATCTGGGTAGTCTTGCCGCCGGGGGCGGCGCAGAGGTCGCAGACCTTCTCCCCGGGCTGGGGATCCAGCAGAGAAACAGGTGCCATGGCACTGGCTTCCTGTAAATAATATACGCCCGCCTCGTGAAAAACGTGCAGGCCGGGCCGGGAATCCGGGTCATAATAATACCCCAAAGGCTCCCAGGGGACAGTTTCCCCCACGAAGGGCAGGCTGGGCCGCTCCCCTTTCAGGGGATTGAACCGCAGGGCAACCGCCCGGGGGCGTTCCAAACTGCGCAAAAAATCTTCATATTCGTCCCCCAACTGATCTCTCATTCGCGTCAAAAACGCCTCAGGCAGCATAAAGCGCGCCTCCTTTGTCTGTCTTTGTGGGTATTATAGCATAGAGAAAGCGGGTTTTCCACCGTAATCTTGGATGACCGGGAATTTCCCGGCATCACAGCACAACAGGCACTTCCTTCCCGATCACCATGGTATCCTCCGTCACGCGGCAGTCCACGGCGAGAACCTTTACGCCGCCCGCCGCCGCTTCCCGGAGGGCTCTTCCAAAATTGGGGTCGGTGGTGTCGTTGGGGTAGAGGTATTTTACGTCCGACATCTGGATGACGAACAGCACATAGCCCCCGCAGCCCTCCTCCACGGCCCTTTGCAGGCCCCGCAGGTGCTTCGCGCCCCGCTCCGTGGGGGCATCGGGGAAGGCGCAGACACCGTCCGTTTCCAGGGTCACGCCCTTTACTTCCAGAAAGCATTGCTTCCCGTCCAGGGTAAAGGAAAAATCAAACCGGGAATCCCCATGTACCGTCTCCGCCCGGAGGTTTTCCACAGGCCCCAGGCCGCCCGAAAGCAGCCATTCCTTCGCCGCTGCGTTGGGGGCCTGGGAATCCATATTGATCAGCCTGCCGCCCTTGCGGACGGTAATGAGATCGTATTTGGTCTTGCGGTTGGGATTATCAGACCGCTGGCACCAGACCCGCGCCCCGGCAGACAGCAGCTCCCGGCACCGTCCGGTGTTCTTCACATGAACAGTCTCCACCTGCCCGCTGATCTCCACATGGGCGATGAAACGGTTGGGCCGGGAGAGAAAGATACCCGGGGTCATGTTGGGGTAGATCATAGGTTTATCACCTCCGCGATTGTGTGGGATGGATGAGGGGTTCAAATCCCTATCCCGGCAATAAAAAATACAGATACCCATTTGGGTATCTGTATTTTTTGGCAGAGGATGAGGGATTCGAACCCCCGCAAACGGAGTCAGAGTCCGGTGTGCTACCGTTACACAAATCCTCTATGAATGGTGGAGACAACAGGACTCGAACCTGTGACCTCATGCGTGTGAAGCATGCGCTCTAACCAGCTGAGCTATGCCTCCATTCGTAACGGATTCTATTATAGCATATTTTTAGGGAAAGTCAAGCCTTTTTTCTTCGCGCTTTCCACATTTTTAAGAAAACTTGTCATCCCGGGTACAAGTGTAACCCCCGACCGATGGCCGGGGGTCTTGCATTATCGGTAATTTCGGAAGGGCTGTACATACCGCTCATGGCTCAGGCTTTGTGGACGGGCGTGGGCACCTGACACAAGGCCAAGCATGGCGAAGATGGTGACCACGGAGGAGCCGCCGTAGCTGATCAGCGGCAGGGTCAGGCCGATAACAGGCATGACGCCGATACACATGCCCACATTGATCATCACCTGGAAGATCAGAGCGGATGCGGCACCGAAGCAGATAACGCGGCGCATATAGTCCTGGCACTTGATGCCCACATAGATGCACCGGGCGATGATGGCAAACTCCAGGATCATAATGATCACACAGCCGAAGAAGCCCAGCTCCTCGCCCACGGAGGAGAAGATGTAGTCCGTGTGCTGGGCGAACAGGTTGCCGCCCTGAGTACGGTTGCCGTTGAACAGGCCCTGGCCCGTCAGGCCGCCGCCGGTGAGGGACTGGAGGTTGATCTTATAGTGGAACCGGGCACCGATGCCCTGGGCATCGAATTCGGGATCGAAAATGACCCGTATTCGCTCCTGCTGGTAGGTGCCCAGCAGCGGCCAGGCAATGGGGGCCAGTACCGCGATCAGGCCAATGCCTCCGGCGAACCACCACAGGCTGACGCCGCCGGCAAAGGCCATGCCAATGAAGATAAACACAAAGATCAGGGTAACGCCCAGATCCTCGGACAGCACCATGTTCAGGCCCGCCAGAATGCCCAGATGCAGCACCATGTGCATAATGGAGGGGATGCTGGAAATACGGTTCTGGTGGGACGACATGACCGAGCCCATGATCAGGATGTAGGTGATCTTGCAGATCTCCGCAGGCTGGATGGCAACGGGAACCAGAGGAATCTCCAGCCAGCTTCGGTTACCGGTGTCGTTATCGTCGCCGAAGGGGATCAAAAGCAGCAGCAGGAAAATATTGAAGGCCACCATGAGCCCCCGGTGCTCCTGCAAAAATTCAATATCGATGGAGGAGAGGATGGCGTACATCAGGACACCCAGCAGGATCGCAACGGCCTGAATGATAATATAGCGGAGGTTGCTGTCGCCGAATTTTGCCGCGTTGGTCGCGCTTGCCATGACCACCAGGCCGTAGCCCGCGGTAATCAGGCACAAAACCAGCAGCACCATATCGCCTTTTCTGCCAAAATCCTTTAATTCATCCAAAAACCGGCGCATAAATCCGCCTCCCTTCCATAATTTCTTAGCATTATACCATTGATCGGCCCAAAAGTAAATAGAGGAAATGTGAACGGAGAATTAAGAATAATTAGGAATTAGGGGTTAGGAGTGAGGAATTATTTATGCAGCAATTCCTATTCCTAACTCCTAATTTGCAGAAGCAGTCCCAGCAGCTTATCATCCGTCAGGGCGGGGTGGGTATAGGCGGCATCCAGGAGGGCTTCCACGTTGTCCGTGTTGTTCTCGATTTCCTTGGAATACAGCTGGGCTGTGGATACGAAATCGCCGCCCAGGGTGCTGACCAGCAGACAGGACACCACAATGAACTTCACCCGGCAGTACAGGTCGTAGTCGGACACAGCCTGAAGCCAATACCGCTCGATGAGATACCGGGCCAGAGGACGGCACAGCTGGGATAGCTCCCCACTCGCAGGGGCGTAAAGCCGCTGCTGCCACTGGGGTGTCAGAATTTCGAGACTGTTGAAAATCTCCACAACGGCAGAAAGATCGCCGGGCTTGACGAAGTCTTCCAGTCCTTCCAAGGCGGTTTCCGGGTCAAAGGGCTGGGGCTCTCCGCCGTCCAGCTCCGACTGGGCCTGGCACCCAAAAAGCAGCAGCAGAGCAAGCACCTGGCCCATGGGGCGGTTTTCCGCCAAAATCCCCAGGGCGGTCTCCCGGGTGGCCTTCAGCACAGCCATGGCCTCCCCGTCGTACTCCCCCTCGCCGCCGGGAAGCTCCTCCACCACGGGCGGCATAGGAAGGGCGGAAAGGATGATCCGGGCGGCCTCGGGGCAGCTCAATTCCAGGCCCCGCTCGATAAAATCGCCATAGTCGTGGGTCAGCCGGGGGAATTCCCGGCAGGTATGGCACAGGGCCCCCTCCCCCAACTCCGCCTGGATGCGGCACAGGCCATCGCTGCGCCACATGGGGCAGCGTCCGTCCACGATGGTCATAACAGTCTCGCCGTCCTCGCTGCGCAGCACCTGCCGCAGCCGGTCCCCCAGAGGGCCGGGAAGGGCGCGATAGTAAGCGGCGGAACCTTCGTCCACCTGAACGTCCCATTCCTTGCAGCAGCTGTCGGGGCAGGCAGCTGCAATGCAGCGAAAGGAATCAAAATAAGCAGGTTTTGTGATGATCATATCTTCCTCGCAAAAAGGGAGCGCATACGGCGTATGCGCTCCGATGGTCAAATGTCGGTATCTTCAGGCCGGATGGCGTACATGGTGGCAGCGGCATCCTGCAGAGCCTGCTTGCTGTTTGTTACAGCGGTCTGCAGCTGGTACACCTGCTGCATCACCTGATCAGCCACGGTGCCCACCTCGGCAGCCACCGCATCCACCCGGGCAGTGGCATCGGCCAGCACGCCGTTGACCTGGCGGTACAGCTGGGCGGCCCGCTCCTGGGCGATCCGCTCGGTGCGCTCAGCCCGGCGGTAGGCTTCCAGCTCCTCGGACAGCTTGCAGGCGGCCGGGGCTTCTGCGGGTGTTTCCGCTTGTACGGGAGCAGTCAGCTGCTCCTCCAGCGCGTCACAGCGGGCCTGCACCTCTTCCAGCTGGCTGCGAAGCGCGTCCCGCTCGGCAGTCAGAGCGGCAACGGTCTCCTCCAGAGCCGCGGCGGAGGGCTGGTTTTCCAGCTTGCCCCGCAGATAGTCAGCCTCGCTGGTCAGCTGATTCACCTGGGCAGTGTGCTTGGTGTTGATGTATTCAAGATAACGAACCACGTCCTCCCGGTTGAAACCGTTGAACGCGGTGCGGAAATTCTGGGGTGCGGGCATAAAAGCTCCTCCTTGACTTGCGAAAAGTTTGCATTCTTTTAGGAATTATACCACAGGAATCCCGAGAAAACAACCACTTTCGGGCGGATGCGGCCAAAGGAACGAAAAAATATTTTTCCATTTCCTCTTTACAAAGTGGGAAAAGCCTGCTATAATATCTAGGCAAATGCACCGGTGGCTCAATGGATAGAGCATCGGATTCCGGTTCCGAGGGTTGGGGGTTCGAGTCCCTTCCGGTGTACCATAATTGGACACCAATTTTGATACAACGAGTATCAAGGTGGGTGTCCAATTTCTTTTTGAAAAGCCTTGATTTGCAAGGTTTTTTCGACACAATTTAACGAAACCAGGCTCTGTGGGGGTGTAAAATCACTTCCTCAGAGTCTGGTTCTGTTTTATGCTACCATACCTTTTAACGAAAAGTCGGAGGTATGTCCTTTTGGGCCCCAGGTATGTCCGCTTTTTCATTATTCCTAAGTTTGACACAGAAATCTGAAACAAAAATAAATCTCCAAACTGCAATAGACTTTTTCAGCCAAAAGGTGTATAATTGAGCTTTGAAAAAGTAAGACCATGCAGGAGAGGAGGGGGGAGATCATGCCGACCGGTAAGGAATTGAAAATCGCGGTTGTCGATGACATCGAGGGAGACCGCCTTCAGATCGCGGACATGACGAGGGATATTCTAATCAATGCCAAGGTCCCCCACAGCATTTCCGCCTATGCGGATGGAAAATCTCTGCTTGACGATATCCGCAGTGGAAAGAAATATAACCTTCTTCTATTGGATATTCTTATGGACGAAATGGATGGTATGTCCCTGGCTAAGACTCTGCGCGACCATGGCAATGACTCCATGATCATCTTCATCTCCATCAGTCAGGAACTGTGCAGACGGGGCTACCATGTGGATGCATCGCGGTATCTTGTGAAACCTCTGGACAAAGAGGAATTAAAAGAAGCCCTGATGTGCTGCTGTGATAAACTGACAAAAAAAGAAATCCTGCTGCCAACCGATAAGGGTCAGTACAGGACTTCTTTTTCCAATATTCAATATGTGGAAGCCTATGATCGGGGTACACGCTTCATACTTTCCGATGAAACAGTGGAAACCAGACTTAAATTCAGCGAGGCGGAGGGAATGCTGCCCAAATCCATGTTCCTTTTGTGCCACCGGGCGTACATAGTTAACCTGTTGCTTACCAAGTATATCTGTCAGTATGAATTCCAGATGAAGTCCGGTGCGAGAGTTCCCATCAGCCGGTATCGTTATAATGAAGTCAACCAGCAATTTGTGGATTATGTGACCGATTAGAGCAGAGGAATCGCAATCTTAACAATAAAGTGGTCATTGGTTCTTTCCTCAATGATCGCGCCTTTATACTTTGCAACAATTCCCCGGACGATCTTCAAACCCAAACCGTGCTTCGGCACGGTTTCTTTTTTTGCTTCCGCTTCTTTAAGCTGGGGATCAAAGCTGTTTTCACAGGTGATACCAAGCTGCCCATGCTTCTCATGGATCTTCAGCATGATATAGGGGGACTCCCCTTTGGATGTGGCAGCAATCGCATTGTCTACGATATTCATGATTAAGGCACAAAGGTCAGGGTCAGAAAGAGGCAGCTCCGAGGGCACCGTAATATGGGGGATCTCCACACGGATACCTTCGTCAACAGCAGTGCCCAGTCTGCCATTCAGAATAATATCCAGCATTTCATTTCCGCTCTCGACGATGGGGCGGATTTTCTGATTTTGACCGATCAGCTCTGCGAGATAAGCCGTCCGCTTTTCGTCGCCGCCCATATCGTGGAGAAGTGTGGTAGTGGCGGAGCATATCGTGCCGCAGCATTATGACTTCCTCATGCTGGCGGCGGAGGTTTTCGTAGCTGGACATAGTCAGCTCCTGCCGCTGCTGCATTAGATGCTGCTCTGTACGGCGGTCCAGTTCTGCTCTGACTGCTTCCACAACAGCAGCAATAAGGGCAGCAATCGTAACACCTGAAAGGGTATGGGTATAGACATAGTGTATCTGGTAGTTGCGCAGGTTTGCCGTGATCTGCTGCCAGACAAAGCCTGCGCTCTCCAGGAAGATCTGCGTTACCCAGCTAACAGCGATCCCGGCAAAGGCCAACGGAATAAAGATCCGGTAGAACCGATTTTCTTTTCTCCACCAAATGGTTCCCATCACCAGCAGAACCGTCAGGCTGATAAAAGCAAACCACGGGGGCAGATAAAGGATCAGAGCTGCTCCCTGAAAGGGTTCTAATGGGGCAGTGGCGTATACGCCAAGGACCATGGCATTGGCAATTACGGACAAGGCGAAGGCTCCTACGGGAATACAGAGGAGCTTCCGGCGTGTTCCGCCCTGGAGGGTCAGATAGCCCAGCAGTGCCAGGGAGGAAACCAGCGGGATAACGGCGTTCAGCGAGTTGGAATTGACCGCAAAATACCGGAAATAGTAGCTGGTTCCTGCGAGCTTCTGGCCCATCCAGAGGAACGCAACCACAGCAAGGCAGAGAATACTCCAATCCCGGTTGCGGACAAAGGCCGCAAGGAGGCTCACGGTCAGCGCGAAAGCAACTGCCGCCAGAAGTGCGGTCCGGAAGGTCTCGGAGATCAAGCCGCTTTCATAGGCATACCCACAGTAAAGACGGACAGATGCGGGCCATGCGGTTACGGAGCCGGTCTCCGTCCATTCCGGGAAGGATTGGGCAACGGTCAGGGTCTTGCCCCGGTAGTCGGTGGGCAGGCTGATGGTAATGGGGTCCTCCCGGAGCCACTCGCTCATGGGCAGCTGCACATAGCCGATACGGTTGTCCAGATCCGGACAGTCGGTATAGATCAGTGTATCATCCAGCCAGACGGAAAACTGCCGTTCCGTGGTGCCAAGCTGCAAGGTGGGGCTGTCCAGGTCTTCCTCCATGACACGGGAAAAATAGAAGGTCTGCCCCAATTCGAGACCTGTGTAACCGCCCAGACCGTTGGGGGTCAGCTCTGTTCGGGTGCTGCCCTCCTGGGTGTAGACAGTCCAGCCCTTGGTATCGGGTTCTTCCGGGATGGGGTCCATACCATCCTCCAGACTCATCAGGGATAGATCCAGAAAAACATCCTCCATAGGTTCCACATATATCATGAGAACACCGGCGCAGAAAACCGCAAGGATCAGAGCCAGGATCAGCGGTCCGTGCCGTATGAGTTTATCACGCAATAGCGTCACCTCCTATTATAATATTCCACATTATAAATCATAACCGGAGAAAATGATAGTGTCAATTGCTTCGGAAAACTATTCACGCAGGATTTCATACCATTCGTGCAGGCCCCATTGTTTTTTGGAAATACTTGCAATAAAATGCATTGTGTAAAATTAGGCAAACTATAAGGAGGGGTACCCCTCCTTCCTGGGATCGGCTTATCCCGGGATGCCCGTGCTGAAAGTGATGAGGAGGAGCTCCTCTTTCCATATCCCCCCAAGGAGGAAACGCGTATGAGAATGAATGAGAGAATCAAGAAAGGGCTAAGCGGTCTGCTGGCACTGACTATGGTGCTGTCCTATGTCCCATTACCGGCTCATGCCGAATCAGGGAATCTATGTGACCACCACACCGAGCATACGGCAGAGTGCCACTATGCGGAAGCCGTGGCAGGTTCTCCCTGCACCCATGCGCATAGCGAGGACTGCTATGCCATCCGGACCTGCCTGCATGAGTGCGGCACGGAATGCGAACAGGGCTGCACCCATGAATGCACCGTGGACAACGGCTGCATCACCATGGAACTGGACTGCCACCATACCCACGGCGACTGCGGCTGGTCTGAGGGAACCGCAGAAGTTCCCTGCGGTCATGTCCATGGTGAAATCTGCGGCTATGTAGAAGCCGTGGCAGGTAACCCCTGCGCCAATGCCGAGACCGATCCCGAATGTGACCACTCCGGGGACTGCGGTTATGTGGCAGCAGTTGAGGGCCAGCCCTGCGGACATACCGAGCATACGGACTGCGGCTATGCTCCTGCCACCGAGGGTACTCCCTGCACCCATACCCATGTTGTGAAGGTGAACAGTGCTGACAGCTGCTATAAGCTGCTCTGCTCCCACAAGGACGGCGGCCATGACGATGCCTGCGGCTATGTGGCAGCAGTGGAAGCCCACGAGTGCCACTATGAGTGTGCCGAGTGCGTCGAAGCTCTGACCGCTGACGAGATCACCGCCCCCTCCACCGAGGCAACCACCGAACCTTCCACGGAAGCAACGGAGCCTGCGACCGTCTGCAACTGCGGCACAGATGATGCGGCGATCCACGCCACCACCTGCCCGGTGTATGTGGCTCCCGAAACGGCAGTGTGCTACTGCGCCGAGAAATGTTCTGAACCCAACATCTGGTGCGATATCTGCGGCTTTGACTATACCAAGTGCGGCGGCACGGATACCGCTTCCGTCTTCGAGGCGGAGGTTTCCTGGGTAAGTAATAATGGACAGTCCGGAACCGGCACCCTGAGCGAAGCCATCAATGCCCTGAGCGACGGCGGCGAGGTGACACTTCAGAGCGGTTTTGAGATGAGCGACATTCAGTACATTACTGCCAACATTGTTCTGGACCTGAACGGAAATTATATTGATGCTGATCTTGATCCTGTATTCTGGCTTGCCGGATCGGGACAGATAACATTGACAGACACTGCCGGAGGAGGCTCAATCAGCAATCAGGGCGGTGCGGTCTTCCAATTGGAGGATGATGCCAAGGTCACAATTGAGGGTGGCTATATGGATGGCACCGATGTTATATACGCCAAGGAGAACAGTACTGTGACCATCAATGGCGGCGAAATCAGCGGTGGCTACAGCGGTGTGTTAGCTGAGGGAAATAGCAAAGTCACCATCAGCGGCGGCAGCATCAGCGGAGATTATGACATCAAAATCAGCGACGGCGCTGCTGTTTCTTTGGTATCGGACGAAAACGGTATCGGCCCCACTTTCCCCTATGGTATCTGCGTGGACGGCACCACCCTGAATGCCATTCTGGGTGAGGGCGCTGCATACTATCTGAACGGCAACCAACTGGACAGCGTTGACAATACTGCAACGGAAATCACCGACGGTGATGTGACTGTCAAGGCTAAGTGCACGCATGAAATTACCCATGTCCTCAACACCGCGGATGCAGCCAAGCATGATGAAGTCTGCTCCAAGTGCGGAACCTGGTTCAGTACCGACGTTCATTCCGGCGGCACCACCACCTGCACCGAAAAGGCGGTCTGCACTGCCTGCGGTGCGGACTACGGTCCCGAGCCTGAGGGTCACTCCGGCGGCGACGGCACTGCAACCTGCATCGCCGGCCAGATTTGTGAGAAGTGCGGCACCCCCTACGGCGAAGTGAATGCGGACAACCACGCGGTCGACACCTATACCAACGGCTTCTATGACTGCTGCGGCGAATATCAGGCAGCCACCGACTCCGATGGCGACGGCTGTTACGAGATCGGCAATGCAGGTCAGCTCTACTGGTTCGCACAGCAGGTCAACGGCGGCAATAGAACAATCAATGCCACCTGCACCCATCCCGAGGACAGCATTACCTACAGCGACAACGGCGACGGCACCCATAAGAAGGTCTGCACCGAATGCGGTTATGTGGAAAATGCAGCCGAGGATCACTCCACCACCGCCGATGGCGACAAGGCAGCTACCTGCGCAAGCAAGGCTTACTGCTCTGTCTGCGATAGCGAATACGGCGAAGTGGACACCACCAACCATGACACCTATGTCAACGGCTTCTGCTCCAACTGTGATGCGTATGAGCCCGCGGTGCTGAACGAAAGCGGCGTTTACGAGATCTCCAACGCCGGACAGCTTTACTGGTTCGCGGAGAAGGTAAATTCCGGTGAGACAGCCATCAGCGCCGTTTTGACTGCCGACATTGTGGTCAACACCGGTGTGCTGGAAAGCCAGTCTATCGGCAGCTTCCGCAAGTGGACACCAATCGGCATATCCGGCAAGGAATACGCCGGCACCTTCGACGGTGCAAACCATACGATCTCCGGACTGCTTTGCTCCGAGCAATACGGAAGCGGCATCGGCCTGTTTGGCCGCGTTTCCGGCGCAACGATTCAGAATGTGGGCATCGAGGATTCTTCCTTTGCCGCTGAAGGTGCCGTCGGTGGTTTGGTTGGCTACGCTGTCGACGCAGTGATCCGCAACTGCTATAACGCAGGCAGAAGCTACACAACCTACGGAACCGGTGTCGGCGGCATTCTCGGTGCGGGCACTGCAACGATCAGCAACTGCTATAACATCGGCCAGGTCAACGGAAGTAACCCGATCACGGATGGGACAGCTACCGTTACCAACTGCTACTACCTGTCCGACACCGAAACCGAGGACGGCGGCAAGACCGCGGAGCAGTTCGCCAGCGGCGAGGTGGCTTACCTGCTGGGCGAGCCTTTCGGCCAGAACATCGACAACGGCCAAGCTGTGCAGACCGTCCCCGTATTCTCCGATGCGAAGGTCTATCAAGTGACCGTGACCTACTGTAACGGTGATACCGAAACGGGATACTCCAACACGGACAGCTCCATTTCCAATGCGCACCATTACGCAGAGCCGACCTTCGGCTGGAGCGCGGACTACACAAGCTGTACGGCAGTCTTTACCTGCGAGATTTGCTCCACTCCCGAAAGCCTTGCCTGTGCCATGTCGGTAAAGACTTCCGACGATGGTACCCAGACGGTTTATTCCGCCACCGTTGTCAAAAACGGCGTGACCTATACGGACACCAAAACGGTGGACAATGAGATCATCTCCGTGAACATCAGCTGGGGCAGTTTGAACTTCACCTACACCGATGGCACCGGCTGGAACAATCCCGAAACCGCATGGGTGCAGGTGGAGAACACCGGTAACACCGCTGTTTCCGTCACCTACACCTATGAAACGGAGCGCACGGACATTACCGGCAGCTTCTTCGACGGCACAAGCACCGTCACGGCCCCTGTGGCTATCGATGCGGAAACGAACAAGAAAATCTGGCTCCGTCTCGATGGCCAGCCCAGCGAGGCCCTAAGCAATACCACCATCGGCAGCGTGAAGCTGACCATTGAGTAAGGAGGTGAATCAAGATGGACAAGAAACAAACCAACGCTGAGGAAAAGGAAAAGCGGCAGAAAAAGTATGTGCTTCTTCTGATCCTGCTGCTTCTGCTGATCACCCTTCTGACGTCCTGCACCACCATCTGGGCATTGTTCTTCCGGGACACCGGGCCTGCGCTGGCTCCTGACTACGCACCCCAGGAGATGGAGCAGCACGCCGAGACCATCCCCGATGACGACGGCGAAAAGCTGGATGCCCCGGAGGGCGGCAGCTCCGTCAGCCTGACCTATTCCAACAAAGTCACCATTGACCTTTCGGACAAGGTGGCATCCCTGTACTTCGCCAACCCCGGCAAGTCCAATCAGGACATGGTCATCCAGATCTCCATTCAGGATACCGTTATCATCCAGTCCGGCACTCTGGTTCCGGGACAGCAGGTAAAACTGCTGAATCTGCTGGAGGGTGCGGAAAAGCAGCTGTCACCCGGCGGCTATGAGGGCAAGTTCGTTGTCCTCTACTACGATCAGACCAGCGGCGAAAAGGCCATGGTTAACACCGAAATCCCCATCACGATCAACGTGGTAGGATAAAAGCTTGAAAGAAAGGAGAAATCAACCATGAAAAAAATCATCAGCACTGTACTTGCGCTGGCTCTGATGCTGAGCCTGAGCGTTACTGCCTTCGCTTCCGAGCTGGGCGGCAGTCAGGATGTCACCGCCAAGTACGAAAAGACCGAGACCGAGGAAGCCATCTACAACGTGGATATCCAGTGGGGTGAACTGATCTTCACCTACAGCGAGACCACCGAGAAGACCTGGAACCCCGACACCCACACCTACGACACCGACGTAAGCGGCGGTTGGGACAAGACCGAGACTGCCATCACCGTCACCAACCATTCCAACGTGGCAGTTGACGTGGCGATGTCCGTTACCCCTGTGGCAGGCACCGGCGTGAATGTAACGCTCACCGGCGGCAATGCTACTCTGGCAGCAGGCGTGGAAGGCGATGTGGACGGCGCAGCTTCCGTCACCGGCAAGCTGACCATCTCCGGCACCCCCAACAGCACCGTCACCGAAGCCGGTGTCAAGGTCGGCGAGATCACCGTCACCATCGAGTAAGGCCAAAGCCTCCCCTGTGTAAGGGGAGGTGCCCCGAAGGGGCGGAGGGGTTGTCAATCCCTCAGTCAGCTTCGCTGACAGCTCCCTTTACACAAGGGAGCCATGAGGCCCTTCGGGCCTGAGAAATTCCGAAAGGAGAAAAGCTTATGAAAAAACTGATTTCCCTGTTCCTGGCTCTGACCATGGTATTCAGCCTCGCCGTGCCCGCTGTGGCGGCGGAGGATACCCAGACCATCTACTTCAAAAACACCGCAGGTTGGTCCTCGGTCTATGCCTATGCCTGGGATGCTTCCGCTGCGGCATGCCTCACCAGTTGGCCCGGCACTGCCATGAGCAAGGTGGAGGGTGAGACCAATATCTACTCCATCGAGGTCTCCACCGCTGCGATCAACGTCATCTTCAATAACGGCGGCGGCTCCCAGACCGATGACCTGACCATCCCCACCGATGGCAATAACCTGTATGATTACAGCAGCGGCACCTGGTCCACCTACGATTCCGCAGGCGACACCTCCGATCAGACTAAGGGCGACGTCACCGCCAGCTACACCCCCACCATCACCATCAACGATGTGACCGTCAGCGAACACGCAGACTATCCGGGTGCTGTGTCGGTGGACGAGACCAACAGTACCTATACGGTCACCGTCCCTGCGGATGTAGAGTCTGTGATGTTTGCCGTCTATATCTCCGGTGAGAATCTGGACACCATTCCTACCACTAGTACTGACTATCAGGTATCCGCAACCGGTACGAACTACCGTTTCCATGGCGGCAGATACAACGAGACGATTGGCAAAATTCAAGTGAACATGGAAGCGTCCGGTGAAAACGTGGACACCTATGACCTGCAGTACTCCACCGACGGCGGCACGACCTGGACCGACACCGGCTGGGACGTGGTGGTCAAGAAGGCCGAGGCCGAGGCCGCCGAGGTTTCTTTCGATGTGATGCTGAAGGGCGTTGACAGCAGCGGCACGGAGATCACAGACACCTGGTTGGGCTACTTGAGTAACGTTGCTGTGGACAACGTTACTCCTTCGATCCAATATCTCTTGACCGGCGACTATACGCTGAGCGACTGGATCCCTCCCTCCGGCTACCAGACCCCCGCCGACATTTCCCTGACCGTCACCGACACTGACGGCGACGGCGTGGGCGAAGTCAGCACCACCAGCAGCCACGCATCTGTTACCACGGAAACCATCGATGGCAAGACCGTCTACGTCATCACCGTCACGCTGGAGGCCGAGACCACTGAGGTTTCTGAGGCCAAGTGGGGCGCTTCCAAGGACAGCCTGACCGGCAGCGGCACCCTGGCGGAGGCCATCGCCGCGGCAGAGGCGGACAGCACCGTCCAGTACATCCAGCTCCAGAGCGATGTGACTGCTGAAAGCAGCTTTTTGATCACCTCCGGCGAGTTCACCATCGACCTGAACGGCCAGACCGTGACCAGCGACAGCTACACTTTTGACGTGCGAAACAGCGGCACGAAAGTGACCTTTGCCGATTCCTGCACCACCGGCGCTGTGACCACCGGGGGTGCGAACTATGCCGCAATTAGTCCGGGTTCCGGCGCTGAGGTCCTGATCACCGGCGGCAGCTATTCCGGCGATTGTGCTTTGCTCATCGACTCCGGGAGCTCCGCTGCGATCACCGGCGGCACTTTCACCAGCACCGCCGACAGCTATCCGATCTTCAACAACGGCGGCACGTTGACCATCAGCGGCGGCACCATCCACTCCGGCAACTGGGCCAATGTAGCTGTCAGCGGCACAACCACCATTACCGGCGGCACCTTTACCGGCAGCGGCACTCTGGGCAACTTTGCCTATTGGAGCGGCACGCTGGACCTGAGCGGTTACAGCAGTGTCACCGGCCTCAAGGTCTACAACTATAGTGACAGCGACCTTGCCGTCAGCGACGAAAACATCAAGCTGCCCGCGGACTACACCTTTGTGGACAGCAGCAATAATGCCGTCACCACCCTGACACTCTACACCGTCTACACCATCGCCGCAGTGTCCGGCGGTGAGGACACCACCGCCAAGATCACCGGCGTGACTGTGATGCTCAACGGCGTGGAAGTCCCCGAGCCCGGCGACATCAAGTTCACCGACAGCGACACCATTGCCGTCATCTACAAGGGCGAGAACTTTGCAAATCTGACGGAGGAGTATTCCTATAAAGTGGGTGCTGTGAGCGGTCTTCTGCCTTACTGCCAAATTGATACCGCGTCCACGCCCAACACCGCTACGGTAAGCTTTACCGGTACTGGCTTGAGTGGCAGCAATCGTCACACCATCACCTATACCAACGCAGGTGAAAGCGCAGAAGAAACCGGCTACACCCTGACCTATCTGAAAAAGGGTACCGAGCTGACTACCATCTACTTCAATAACGGCGGCATCTCCGCCTGGACCAATGTGACCGCCATCTTCTATAACTCCTGGGAAGAACCGGTGGGTACTGCCGAGTTGTCCATCGTACCGGGTGAGAGCAGCGTCTACTCCACTTCCGCTATCCCTGCGTGGGCATACACGGTAAAGTTCCTTAACGAAACCGATGACGTCCAGACGGAAATTCCCCTGGAAGCTGATGGCAACAACCAGTTCGATCTGGCTGACAGCACCTGGACCAAGTTCAAAGCCACCGAGCACACCACCACCTCCGCCAACATCAGCTGGGGCTCCATGGCCTTTACCTACACCGACGGCAGCGGCTGGGCAAATGACGGCTCCGATGGCGCAGGCACTGTCACCGTCACCAACACCGGCGATACCACCTTCACCGCTAAGGTTGCCTATACCGCCGTGACCGATTATACTGAAATTGAAGGTTCCTTCGATGCTGCTTCTGCCGAACTGGCAGCCGAAGCTTCCAAGACCTTCACTCTGACTCTGAAGAATCAGCCCGCAAAGGCCATCACAGCCGGTACCAAGATTGGTAGCGTGACTGTGACCATCGAGTAAATTTTCTTTCCGTCAAGGCGGGGCAACCCGTCCCGCCTTGACCTCTGATTTGTGCCCATCGGATACACGGTGGGTACACATGAGAGGAGTGCATCCCATGAAAAAGAAAAATACACCGCTGATTCTGGCGGCTGCAATATGTGTTTTGTCCCTCATTGTGATGATCTTTGCCCTGACAGGACAGAAGCAGCCCCAAGCTGCCGGGGAATTTACCCCGCCGCCCTTTGACAGCGCGGCTGTGGTCGGAACCCCCACTGTCCCCGACGGACTGGGCTACAGTGAACTGGATTGCCAGGTCTACAAAGTGTCCCTCTGCGGCAAGCTGAATGCCAGCGGCGACATCTGGCTGACCAACCCGGAAAGCAACGAGGTGTGGCTGAAGGTCCGTGTTCTGGACGAAAAAGGAAATATCCTCGGAGAAACCGGTCTGATTCGCCCCGGTGAATATGTCCAGACAGTAGAGCTTACCAACGCCCCCAAAGCGGGAACTCCTATCACCTTGAAAATCATGGCCTATGAACCGGACACCTACTACTCCGCCGGTGCCGCCAGTCTGAACACCACCCTCCGGTAGGGAGTCCCGCCTATGAAACGAATATTGAGTTTTGTGCTGCTGATCTACATTGGCAATAAGATGGGCAGGCAGAATATAAAGTAACCCTGAAACAGTATAAACCAAACGGAGGTAAGGACTGAACTGCCCCCATTTGTTATACTGATTCTCAATGAAAACCTTTTTTATATGAAGATCATTATGAGACGGAATCGACACCGCCTATCGGCAATGCCGTCAGGCAGTGCTCTTTTTATTAGAAATGAAAGATTTCTAATAAAGTAGTATAAGTGTGCTTTGCGGCAAACTTCACTGGATGTTGTAATTCCTTCTGATCGTAGCCGGTCAGAAGCGATTTCTGATTTCAAAAAATCATAACACAGCTGCAAGATTCTGTGGTATAGTCAGATAGACCCTAAAAGAAATCAGGAGGTAACACAATGTCTGCCAAACATAGCTGGACCTTTGAAGAGGACGGCCTCTGCTGTGACGCGTTTTTCAAAGTCTATGTGATACAAAAAAGCAACATGCCATTAAGTGATTTTGTCAGGCTGCTGTCCTTGAAGCTGCCTGCGATCAAAGCCGGGTCTTTGCGTTTGAAGGTACAAAACATCAAGCAGCTGGCTCTTGAATATGGAATCGAAAATTCCTTGAAGGCAGCTGCAAGCACCAATTATTCAAAGCAGAACCAGTCTGCCTTTGTGTCCGTAATGAAGCAGTATGCGGTAGAGTGATTTGCGGTGATGTGAGGGGCATACTCCCCGTGTTCCGCCCCGAAAATCCCCTTGACTTCCGCTGGAATATTTATCATAATATAATTTACCTGATAATTCTTGACAGAAGGAAGAAGCTTATGAAGAAACCGGTAAAAATCATCCTGGTACTGCTGGCGGTGGCTGTGCTGGCTGCGGTGGCGGCACTGGTCTGGTATCAGTCCACCCATGTGACCGTGGAGGGCACCCACTATGCCAAGGATGTGGAATCTCTGGACCTGCGGGGCACAAAGCTGACCGTGGAGGAATTCGATGCCCTGCGGGAGGAAATGCCCGAATGCGATATCCTGTGGAACGTGCCCTTCCAGAATACATACTACCCCTCCGATACCACTACCATCGTCCTGAAATCCCTGACGGAGGAGGATGTTCAGCGGCTGGACTACCTGCCCCAGCTGGATCGGATCAACGCCGTGGGCTGCCATGACTATGATCTGCTGCTGCAGCTGCAGGAGCGGCACCCCGACTGCCGGGTAAGCTACTATGTGCAGATCGGCGAAAGCCGCTTCAACGAGACCACCGAAGACCTGACCATCCGTGGGCTGGACGAGGAGGACGCAGAGCTGCTGCAGTACCTGCCCAATGCCAAAACCGTCCACCTGTCGAATCCCGCGGCCTCTTCCGAAACGCTGATGGCCCTTTCAGAGATGTACCCCGGTATCTCCTTCACCTGGGACTGCGAGCTCTATGGCCTGACCATCACCCCGGAGACTACCGAGGTGGATCTCTCCGGCAAAACTGTGACCCTGGAAGCGGTGGAGAATGCCCTTCGCAGCTTCCCCAATGTGGAGCAGGTCATTATGTGTGACTGCGGCATCGATAACGAGACCATGGCCGCCTTCCGGGAAAAGATGCGGGAGGAGTATAAGGTAGTCTGGTCCGTGGATTGCGGCGGCATCATTGTCCGCACTGACGAGACTTCCTTTATCCCCGTCAAGCACAATGTCTATTATTTCCACAACGACGATGTGTACAACCTGCGCTACTGCGAGGATATGATCGCCGTTGACCTGGGCCACATGACCTTTACGGATCTGGAATGGGTGGAATATATGCCCCATCTGAAATACCTGATCCTGGCCCACACCACCGTCACCGATATCAGTTCCCTGAGCACCTGCAAGGAGCTGGTGTTCCTGGAGATGGACTGGACTGCCATCCGAAATTATGAGCCGCTGCTGGGGTGCACGGCCCTGGAGGATCTAAACCTGGGCCTGACTTACGGCGACTATGAGGTCATCGGGCAGATGACCTGGCTGAAAAACCTCTGGTGGAAGGGCCGGGGCTACAAGGCTCTGAACTACCTGACGGAAGCCCTGCCCGATACCAAGCTTGTGTTCAATTCCCACCTGACCGTCGGCAGCGGCTGGCGGAATCTGCAGAATTATTATGATATGCGTGACGCACTGGGCATGTACTACATGGAGGGCTGATCCACGAAAAAGGTTACCTATTATGTGACGCTGGCCCTGCTGCTGTGCGTGTTCTTCGGCAGCGGCTTCTATGTGGGCTCCTATTTCTGGGAGGGACGGCAGCAGGAGCAGCAATTTGACGAGCTGTCCCAGCTGGTGCAGCAGGCCCAGGCGGCTGCGGAAAGCACCCGCCCCCGGGAAACGAAGCCCGCTGGGGAGACCGTGCCCGCCGAGACCACCCAGCCGGAAATGCTACCGGGCTACGCGGAGCTTTATGCCCAGAACCCGGACACCGTAGGCTGGATCAGGATCGAGGGCACCAGGATCGACTACCCCGTTATGCAGACCCCCTATGCCCAGGATTATTATCTGAAACGGAATTTTGCCAAGGATGCCAGTGCCCGGGGCTGCATCTACGTCCGGGAGGAGTGCGATGTGTTCGCCCCCAGCGACAATGTGACCATCTACGGCCACACCATGGCCGACGGCACCATGTTCGCGGCACTGCATAACTATCTGGACTCCGCCTTCTGGAAAAACCATGATACCATCCAGTTCGATACCCTGTACGAATATCACGAGTACAAAATCTTCGCCGTCTTCAAGACCACGGCTACCTATGGAGAGGGTTTTTCCTACCACCAGTTGGAAAACGCACAAACAGAAACCGAATTTAACGAATTTGTGGCCAAATGCAAGGAACTGGCCTTTTACGAAACGGATATCACTCCAAAGTACGGCGACAAGCTCATTTGCCTGTCAACCTGCGAGTATTCCCAGGATAACGGCCGCCTTGTGGTTGCTGCGGTGCGTACAAACTGACCCAAACCACCCCATTTTCAGGGGTGGTTTTTGTCGTATGATGCGTGCCTTTTCCGCAATTTTTCTTAAGAAATCCCGCAGCCCCTTGCCTGGGTGGAGTAGATGCGTTATAATAGGGAAAAACCGACAAAGGAGGGCATATTATGCTGAGTCTTTGCAATAATTGGGAATTTACGGAGGTTTGGACCGACGGATTTGCGTCTGGGGAAGGAAGCGGCGAGATTGTCCGTCTGCCCCATACGGTGAAGGAGCTGCCCCAGCACTACGCCGACCATACCGCCTATCAGATGGTCTGCGGCTACCGGCGGAGGCTGGACATCGGAGAGGAATATGCCGGAAAGCGGCTGTTTTTGCAGTTTGACGGCGCGGCCCACATCGCCACCGTCTACTTGAATGGCAGGGCCATTGCCCAGCACCGGACGGGCTACACCGCCTTCCGGGTGGACATCACCGACGCGGTGACCTTCCAGGGAGAAAATCTGCTGGCGGTGAAGCTGGACACCACGGAAAACCCCCAGGTGCCGCCCTTCGGCTTCGTGATCGACTATCTGACCTACGGCGGCCTGTACCGGGAGGTCTGGCTGGACGTGCGGGAAAAGAGCTATATCAAAGACCTGTACATCACCACCCCCGACCTGCATACCCTCAGGATCAAACCCACCCTGGAGCGGGCAGAGGGCGGCATCGTCATGGTGGAGCTGTTCAAAGGGGAGCACCGCCTGATCCGCAAGGCCTTCACCGCCGGGGGCGTGATCCTCATCGACTGCCCCGATGTGAAGCCCTGGAGCCCGGAGCATCCCGTTCTCTATACCTGCCGGGTGTCCCTGCTGAAAATCGGCAAGGTGCTGGATGTGCAGGAACACAAGGTGGGCTTCCGCACCGCACAGTTCAAGGCTGACGGCTTCTACTTAAACGGCGAGAAAACCTTCCTCCGGGGCCTGAACCGGCACCAGTGCTATCCCTACGCGGGCTACGCTGTGCCCGAACGGTTACAGCGGGAGGATGCCCGGATCCTGAAGGAGGAGCTTTGCTGCAACGCTGTCCGCACCTCCCACTATCCCCAGAGCCAGCATTTTATTGACGAATGCGACCGTCTGGGCCTGCTGGTGTTCACCGAGATCCCTGGCTGGCAGCACCTGGGCGGCGACCAGTGGAAGGAGCAGGCGGTGGAAAATGTCCGGGAAATGGTCATGCAGTACCGCAACCATCCCAGCATCGTCCTGTGGGGCGTCCGCGTCAACGAGAGCCAGGATGACGACGAGCTGTATAAGCGAACCAACGCCCTGGCCCATGAGCTGGACCCCAGCCGCCCCACCTCCGGTGTGCGCTATCTGGAAAAGAGCAGCCTTTTGGAGGATGTCTACGCCTACAACGACTTCTCCCACACCGGGAATAACCCCGGCTGCAAGCCCAAGCGGAGCGTCACGCCTGACGAGAAGAAGGCCCTGCTGATCTCCGAGCACAACGGCCACATGTTCCCCACCAAGGCCTGTGATCCCTGGCAGAAGCGGCAGGAGCATGCCCTGCGCCATGCCCGGGTCTTAAACGATGCCATGGCTGACGGCGGCCACGCGGGCTGCTTCGGCTGGTGCATGTTCGACTATCCCACCCACAAGGATTTCGGCTCCGGCGACCGGGTCTGCTACCACGGCGTTATGGATGCCTTCCGCAATCCCAAGCTGGCAGCTTACGCCTATGCCAGCCAGGGGGAGGAAAGAACCGTGCTTGCCGTTGGTTCCTCCATGGACATCGGCGACTACCCCGGCGGGCAGATCGGAGATATCCATGTATTCACCAATGCAGATGTGGTCTCCCTGTATAAAAACGGCCATTTTGTCACCACCCTCCGGGATGGTGACTGGAAGGGTCTGCCCCACGGCCCCATGGTGCTGGATGACACCGTGGGCTGCCTGCTGGAGACCCAGGAGGGCTTCGACCAGAAGAAGGCGGATCTGATCCGGGACTGCCTGCTGACCATTCAGAAGAAGGGCCTTGGGGGAATGACTCCGGCGGATATGGCAAAAATGGGCTACGCCATGGTGAAATACGGTCTGAAATACGAGGATGCCTACGCCCTCTACGGCAAGTACATCGGCAACTGGGGCGGCGAGGCCACCCAGTGGCGGCTGGATGCAGAAAAGAATGGAGAAGTGGTGGCTTCCGTCACCTGCTGCCCCGGCACGAAGCTGCACCTGGAGGTGACCCCCAGCCATACCGAACTGCGGGAGGGGGATACCTATGATATGGCGGCGGTGCGTATCCGTATTCTGGACGAATACGGCAACCTGGCCCCCTATGCCCAGCTGCCGGTGCAGTTCAGCCTGGAAGGCCCCGCAGAGCTTGTGGGCCCCGAGGTAGTCACCGCCGAAGGCGGTATGACCGGTACCTATGTCAAGACTGTTGGTGCCCCCGGCGAGGTGAAGCTCACCATCACCACCGCACAGACGGAGCCGATGACAGTTATTTTTACAGTCTGCTGACACCATTGTAGGGGAGGGTCTTGACCCTCCCGCCCAAAATCCGTAAGGATTTTGGGATTTCCCGAAGGGAAATAAAATATATTGATCGCCTGCGGCGATGTGATTTTGCCCTTCTTGCAAAATCACCGGGAGGGTCAAGACCCTCCCCTACTGTATACTTTCGTCGAGTTGACAATTCTGCCGGAAAGTGCTATGATTTTTCCTATAACACAAAAAAGGAGACCCATAGATGAGTTTTGTTTACCGTGGCCTGAAGGCCACATTGGAAAAGCACACCGTTACCAACGAAGAGATCGACCGCCAGATGCAGCGGCTGCAGCAGCAGACGCCCCGGATCGCCCTGGTGGAGGATCGCCCCACCCAGCTGGGTGACGAGGTGGTGCTGGACTACGCGGGCTACTGCGATGGCGTCCAGTTCCCCGGCGGCACCGCCGAGAAGCAGACCCTGGTGCTGGGCAGCGGCGCGTTCATCCCCGGCTTCGAGGAGCAGCTGGTGGACAAGGTGCCCGGTGAGGAAGTGACCGTTCACGTTACCTTCCCTGAGGCCTATCACGCCCCCGAGCTGGCAGGCAAGAAGGCGGAATTCCGCTGCAAGCTCCACCAGATCCGCATCAAGTCCGCCTATGAGCTGGACGACACCTTTGCCAAAGAGGTAGGCGGCTGCGAAACCATTGCCGAAATGCACAAAAAGCTGGGCGAGAGCCTCCAGGCCTATACCGACGAGCGGGGCGAGATGGATCTGCAGGACCGGCTGCTGCGCCAGGCTGCCGAGACCCTTTCCTTCCAGGTTTCCGACAAGCAGGTGGCTGAAGCTGTGGAGGAGCAGATGCAGAACCTCCGGGCCCAGCTGAGCCAGCAGGGCCTGAGCCTGGAAATGTACTGCCAGTTTATGAACACCACCGAGGAAAAGCTGCGGGAGGACGCCGTCCCCACCGCCCGGCAGAATGTCCGCATCCAGGCGGCCATCGAGCAGATCGTGTCCCTGGAGAGCCTGGAAGCCACCAAGGAGGAGATCGGCCAGGCTGTGGCCGTCATCTGCCGCCAGAACAACATGACCCTGGAGCAGCTGAAGCCCTACTACGACGCGGAATTCGAGGCAGCCGTGGTTCGCAGCGTTCTGACCACCAAGGTCATGGCCCTGATCCGGGAAAACGCCGAGGTCACCGTCATCGGCGGCTGAAAAGACTGTTTTTGACATTTATCCCCGGAGGACGGAAAAATGTCCGCCCTACATGGTAAAATCAGAAAAAATGTTGTGCCGCGACGCATGAGAATGCGTTGCGGCATATCTGTTTTATGAGTATTTCACAAAAAAGAAAAATTCTGGTTTTCTTTGTTGACTTATCAGAAAATCGGTGTTACAATGCACTTGTACCGATAAACATTTATCGATATGGGTGCCGGGTGTTGCTTGGGTATAAAGTACGGCACCAAAATTCAAATACCTCTCGGGGGTAGGTTAAAGCCCCGGGAGCATTCCTTAAGGAGGAAGCAATATGGCAATCAATTTCGTTGATGGCAAGTATGTAAATCCTGAGACCGGCCGCGTGACTCTGGATCCCACCGTCTACAAGGACTGGCAGATCGCTGAGGAAGCAGAAAAGACTCTGCCCTCTGTGGATTACTTCCGCGAGAAGCTGGGCCTGCTGCCCGAGGAGATCATCCCCTACGGCAAGACCCCCAAGATCGACTTTATCAAGGTCATGGACCGTCTGAAGGACAAGCCCGACGGCAAGTTCATCGAGGTCACCGCAATCACCCCCACCCCCTTCGGCGAAGGCAAGTCCACCGTCTCTCTGGGCCTGATCGAGGGCCTGGGCTACATCGGCAAGAACGTCGGCGGCGCACTGCGTCAGCCCTCCGGCGGCCCCACCATGAACGTTAAGGGTACCGCAGCAGGCGGCGGCAACGCTCTGCTGATGCCCATGACTGAGTTCTCTCTGGGCCTGACCGGCGATATCAACGATATTGTCAATGCACATAACCTGGCTATGGTCGCTCTGACCGCCCGTATGCAGCACGAGCGCAACAACAGCGACGAGTGGCTGGCAAAGAAGGGCCTGCGCCGTCTGGACATCGACCCCAAGCGTGTGGAAATGGGCTGGGTCATCGACTTCTGCGCACAGTCCCTGCGTAACATCATCATCGGCATCGGCGGCCGTCTGGACGGCTTCATGATGGAATCCAAGTTCGGCATCGCTGTCGGCTCCGAGCTGATGGCTATCCTGGCTGTTGCCCGCGACCTGAAGGATCTGCGCGAGCGTATCGGCAAGGTCGTTGTGGCTTACTCCAAGTCCGGCGAGCCTGTCACCTGTGAGGATCTGGATGTTGCCGGTGCAATGTGCGCCTGGATGCGTAACACCATCAACCCCACCATGTGCTACTCCGTGGAGCATCAGCCCGTTCTGATCCACGCCGGCCCCTTCGCCAACATCGCCATCGGCCAGTCTTCCGTTATCGCTGACCGTCTGGCTCTGAAGCTGTTTGACTACCATGTCACCGAGTCCGGCTTCGCTGCCGATATCGGCTTCGAGAAGTTCTGGAACGTCAAGACCCGTCTGTCCGGCCTGACCCCCAACGTTTCCGTTCTGGTCGCAACCGTCCGCGCTCTGAAGATGCACGGCGGCGGCCCCAAGGTCACCCCCGGCGCACCCCTGCCCAAGGAGTACACTGAGGAGAACCTGGAACTGCTGGAGAAGGGTACCTGCAACCTGTTCCACCATGTGAACACCATCAAGAAGTCCGGCATCAACCCCGTGGTCTGCATCAACCGCTTCTACACCGACACCGACGCTGAGATCGCTCTGCTGAAGAAGCTGTGCGCCGAGAAGGGTGTCCGCTGCGCTGAGTCCAACCACTGGCGTTACGGCGGCGAGGGTGCTGTGGAGCTGGCTAACGCTGTTGTTGAGGCCTGCGAGGATCCCGTGGAAGTCAAGTTCCTGTACGATCTGGAGATGCCCCTGCGTCAGCGCGTTGAGCTGATTGCCAAGGAAGTCTACGGTGCTGACGGCGTCGACTGGGCTCCTCTGGCTGTGGAGAAGGCTAAGCGTTTTGAGTCCGATCCCAAGTACGCTGATTACTGCACCATGATGGTCAAGACCCACCTGTCCCTGTCCGACGACCCCACCAAGAAGGGTGTTCCCACCGGCTGGCGTCTGGCTGTACGCGACATCCTGGAGTACGGCGGCGCAAAGTTCCTGTGCCCCATGGCTGGTACCATCTCCATGATGCCCGGCACCGCTGCTGACCCCGCTTACCGCCGTGTTGACGTTGACACCGAGACCGGCAAGGTTTCCGGCCTGTTCTAATTACTGACCCTGAAAGCACAGGCGGGAAACCGCCTGTGCTTTTCAAGTTGAAAGTGGAAAGTTGACAGTGGAAAATTAAGGTGTGCCTTCGGCATAAATTAAATCATCCGCGAAGCGGATACCATAACTTTCAATTTCTAATTGTCAACTCGACATCCAAATAACAAAAAAGGAGTACCCTAACTATGGATATGACTATGGAATCCTGCCGCACGTTTGTTTCTGTGCTGGCATCTGACGCTCCCGCGCCTGGCGGCGGCGGTGCTGCCGCTCTGGTGGGTGCCATTGGCACCGCTCTGGGCAACATGGTTGGCAGCCTCACCGTGGGCAAGAAGAAGTATGCCGATGTGCAGGACGAGATCATCGCCCTGAAGGCAAAGTGCGATGCCCTGCAGACCGAGCTGCTGAACCAGGTGGAGGCTGACGAAGTGAACTTCCTGCCCCTGGCAAAGGCTTACGGCATCCCCAAGGACGACCCCAACCGTGACAAGGTCATGGAGGAGGCCACCATCATCGCCTGCTCCACTCCCATGAAGATCATGGAGCTGTGCTGCGAGGCCATTGAGTACATCGCTGTTTTCGCCGCCAAGGGCAGCCGTCTGGCTGTTTCCGACGCAGGCTGCGGTGCCGTCTGCTGCAAGGCCGCCCTGCAGGCCGCGTCCCTGAATGTGTTTATCAACACCAAGAGCCTGAAGAACCGCGAGGTGGCCGAGGAGATGAACGCCAAGGCCAATGGTATGCTGACCAAATACTGCGCCATGGCCGACGAGATCTTCAATACCGTCAAGGCTGGCTTCGGTCAGTAACGTATAAAACACAATGTAGGGGAGGGTCATGACCCTCCCGGCGATGCGAAGCATCGCAACGACCGTAAGGTCGTTAATATTCATCGTTTTTTGTCCTGACGGACAATGGCATCCTTCGGATGCCCGGGAGGGTCATGCCCCTCCCCTACAATGACTTAATAAACTTTTGGAGGAATAAAACAATGGCAAAGAGATTGCTGGGTAAGGAAGTCAACGAGGCACTGGTTGCTTCTCTGCAGGGCCGTACTGCCGCGCTGCGGGAGAAGGGTGTTGTTCCTACCCTGGGTATCATTCGTCTGGGCGAGAACCCCTCTGACCTGAGCTACGAGAAGGGTGCTACCAAGCGGGCTGAGGAAGTGGGCGTTGCCGTCAAGAATTACATCCTGCCCGAAAACGCTACCAAGGAAGATGTTCTGGCTGTGATCGATCAGGTCAATGCCGACGCATCCGTTCACGGCGTTCTGATGTTCCGTCCCCTGCCCAAGCACCTGAAGGCTGACCAGGACGAGATCTGCAACCGTCTGGATCCCAAGAAGGATGTGGACTCCATGACCCACATGTCCAACGCCGGTGTCTTTGAGGGCCAGGACCTGGGCTACGCCCCCTGCACCCCCGCCGCCTGCATGGAGATCCTGGATCACTACGGCATCGACTGCAAGGGCAAGAACGCCGTTGTCATCGGCCGCTCCCTGGTGGTCGGCAAGCCCGCAGCCATGATGCTGATGGCGAAGAACGCCACCGTCACCATCTGCCATACCCGTACCGTAAACACCGCTGAAATCTGCAAGAACGCAGATATCATCGTCACCGCAGCCGGTGTTCTGAATTCCCTGACCGCTGATTTCGTCCGCCCCGGCCAGATCGTCATCGACGTTTCCATGAACTGGAATCCCGAGAAGATCACCTCCAAGGGCAAGGGCGGCATGTCCGGCGACTGCGTGTTCGACGAAGTCGAGCCCATCGTTGAGGCCATCACCCCCGTTCCCGGCGGTGTCGGTGCCGTTACCACCTCTGTGCTGATGAAGCACGTTGTGGAGGCTGCTGAAAAGGTGTAAAAAGAGTGGAGAGTGAAGATAACCAAACTCCACCCTTCAAACTCCACACTCATAAATCCCCTCTTACATGACTGACGGATTTGCGGATCACCGCAGGGGAGTGTAAGAGCGTAAATGCCGACCGTCTGGGCAATTCAGTTTTATGCTGGATTGCCCAGTTTTGCCTTTTATCTGGACTTTGGGCATTCCGCATGGTATGATAATCCTGATAATAAATCCATCGAGGTGCATTATGAAAAAAATTAAAAATCTTTCAGAAGGCGAATTTCTGAAGCTGTTTTTTGCCTTCATTTCTGCCGCGTTCCTGATTGCGGCGGTGTGTATGCCTGACCGGGGCACGATGTTCTCCGGCCTGTGGCAGATCCTGAGCCAGCCCGGCAAGATCTCCACCAACTATTTCGCTTTGGGCGGCTATGCAGCCACCTTCCTGAACATGGGACTGGTGGGTCTGATCGCTCTGGCACTGTTTGTGGTGTGCAAGGGCACCCCTAACAATGTGTCCACCCTGGCCTTCTTGCTGACCGTGGGCTTCAGCTCCTGGGGCATCCACGTGCTGAATGTCTGGCCCACCTTCCTGGGTGTGGCGGTCTACTGCCTGGTGAAGAAGGAGAAGTTCGGTGCCAATGTGAACGCCATGCTGTTCTCCACCGGCATCGCGCCCCTGATCAGCGACCTGCTGGTTCGCTATCCCAATGCGGAGGTGGTGGGCTTCAACCTGCCCGGTCTGGGCGTTACCCTGCTGGTGGGCTTCCTCATCGGCTTCCTGCTGCCCGCCGGCCTGGGCCATGCTCCCAACGTACACAAGGGCTTCGACCTGTATTCCGCCGCGGTGCCCGTGTGCTTCTTTGCCTTCTTCCTGAACGCCACGCTGTATAAGACCATGGGCATCGCCCTGCCTGCCGCCCCCGGCGCGGAGACCTTGCAGGTGGCCTCCCAGACCATTGTCAATGTGTTCTGCTGTGTGGTCTTCGGCGCATGCGTAGTATTCGCTCTGGCGATGGGCTGCAAGCCCAAGGCTTACTGGGAACTGCTCACTGCCCCGGAGCATGTGGGCTCCATTTCCAGCAAGTTGGGCACCCCTGTGTTCCTGATGAATGTGGGCATTTACGGCCTGTTTATCCTGGCTTACTATAACCTGATCGGTGCCACCTTCAACGGCATCACCTTCGGCATCATTTTCTGTATGCTCTGCACCTGCAATTCCGGTTCCCATCCCGGAAACGTGTGGCCTATCATGCTGGGCTATGTGCTAGCATCCGTGGTGTTCGGCTGGTTGTCCCAGCTGGCGGGCGGCAGCTTTGCCACGGCTGTCAATGCCCAGGCCATCGTTGTGGGACTGTGCTTTGCCAACGGCCTCAGCCCCATCACCAGCAAGTACGGCTGGTTCTGGGGGATGGTTTCGGCGGTGATGCACTATCTGCTGGTCACTTCCGTGCCCAATCTCCACGGCGGCTTCTGCCTGTACAACGGCGGCTTCACCGCCGCGGTGATCTGCCTGATCCTGGTTCCCGAGCTGGAGCGGTTCTGCAAGACCAAGGAAGAGCGCAAGGCGATGAAAGCCAAATAACCCTTTTCCGGGCGGCCCTGCCGCCCGGTTTTTGCTGGACATTTCTATAAATTTATGCTTTAATAGAAACATCTGATACAGAGGATGGGACTGCCGTGAAACGATTGAACAGCCTTTCGGAACGCACCTTTTTAAAGATTTTCTTCGCCTTTTTCAGCATGAGTTTCCTAATTGCGGCATTCCTTATGCCGGACCGGGGGCAGATGCTGCCCGGCCTTTGGCGGATCGTCAGCAACCCCACCAAGGCCTCCACCAGCTTCTTCTCCATCGGCGGGTACGCGGCAACCTTTCTGAACATGGGCCTTGTGGGCCTGATCTGCACCGCTCTTTACTGCATCCCCGGGGAAAAGCCCGGCCATGCGGCTACGCTGGTGACGATCCTGACCACCGGCTTCGGCTCCTGGGGCATCCATGTGCTGAACATGTGGCCCACCATTCTGGGTGTAGTGCTCCACTGCATCGTGAAAAAGAAAAAGCTGGGCGACAACACTAACGCTATGCTGTTCACCACCGGCCTTGCCCCCTTTATTTCTGAGCTGATGGTCCGCTACCCCAATCAGGAGGTAATGGGCTTTACCCTCACGGGCGTGCTGCTGGCACTGGGCGTGGGCATCCTGGTGGGCTTCTTCATCCCGGCAGGCCTGGCCCATTCACCCGAGGTGCACAAAGGCTTCGACCTGTATTCCGCCGCCCTGCCGGTGGGCATGACGGCCTTCCTGATGCAGGGGTTTCTGTATAAGGCTATGGGTGTGGAGATCCCGGAGGCGGTATCTGACCTGTCGGTGGTTTCTCCCGGGATCGTCAATACCTTCTGCATCCTCCTGTTTTCCCTGTGTGTGATCTTCGCCTTTGCTATGGGCTGCAGGCCCCGGGATTACTGGAAGCTGTTCACCGACCCGGAGCCGGTGGTGAATTTCTCTGCCGCCTATGGCAATGCGGTGATGCTGATGAATGTAGGCCTTTACGGCTTCTTCATTCTGGCTTACTACAATTACATCGGCGCGCCCTTCAACGGCGTCACCTTCGGTGTGATTTTCTGTATGCTGGCGACCTGCAACGCCGGGTCCCATCCGGGCAACATCTGGCCCATCACACTGGGCTATGGTATGGCCTCCAAGCTGTTCCAGCTGTTGTCTCCGTTGAGCGGGGGTGAGTTTACCCAGTTCCTCCATTCCCAGTCCATCGTTGTAGGACTGTGCTATGCCAACGGATTGAGTCCCATTTCGGATAAGTATGGCTGGCGGTATGGTATGGTTGCAGCCATGATCCACTTCTGCATGGTGACCACCGTCCCCCAACTCCATGGCGGAATGTGCCTGTACAACGGCGGCTTCACCGCCGCGCTGGTGTGCCTGCTGATGCTGCCGGGTCTGGAGCACCACTTCAAGACCAAGGGTGAACGCAGAGCCCTGCGGAAAAGCAGGAAAGCATAACGGTTTCCCCGGACGAAAGTCCGGGGATTTTTTACAAAAAATACCGTGCAGATTTTGCCGTTCTGCCCATGGACTTTGGCCCGGCGGCGTGGTATGATGTTGCCATGATCCTGACATTAAGCGGCCTGGCTGCTGCGTGAAAGGTGCGAATATGGTTTCTAAGCCGCAGAAAGCTGCGGCCTGCTTCCGTTGCCGTACCGATTGGGGTACGGCGTTTTTTATGGAGGTAACAGCATGGAAACAAGGGTAGCCGTCATGAGCATTATCGTGGAAAACGGGGAAATGGTGGAGAAGCTGAACGCCATTCTGCATGAGTATGGGGAATTTATCATCGGCCGTATGGGCATCCCCTACCGCAAGCGTAAGGTGAATATCATCGCCATCGCCCTGGACGCACCCCAGAATACCATCTCCGCCCTTTCGGGAAAGATCGGCAGCCTGTCCGGCATCAGTGTCAAGACCGCATATTCCAGTGTCATCGGCACTGAGTAAAGAGAGGTATTTTTTATGAACAAGAAGATTCGCTGGATCACTGAGACTGCTATTATGCTGGCATTGCTGGTCACGTTACAGGCACTGACCAAGGGCTTCGGCCAGTTCGTCACCGGCTCCTGCGTTAACGCTGTGCTGGCGGTGTCCGTTCTGGTGGGCGGCCTGTGGAGCGGCGTTACCGTGGCCCTGATCTCCCCCGTGCTGGCCTTCCTGCTGGGCATTGCACCCCAGATCCTGACCGTCCCCGCCATCATGGTGGGAAACGCCCTGTTTGTGGTGCTGCTGCATGTGATCGCCGGTAAGGATGCTTCCGTTGCTAAGCGGGTCACCGCGTGGCTGGTGGCTGCCGTGGTCAAGTTCGCCGCGCTGTATGCCATCGTGGTGCTGCTGATCTGCGGCGTGCTGTCCGAAGGTCTGCTGGCCTCCGGCGTTATGAAGGCCCCCATGCTCACCGCCCTGCCTGCCACCTTCAGCTGGCCCCAGCTGGTTACGGCACTGATTGGCGGCGGCATCGCAATGGTCATCGTCCCCGTCATCCGCAAGGCACTGCATCGATAAAAGAAACGCTCCCGGGCAGCCTAAGCTGCCCGGGAGTTTTTATGGGGAGAGATAAATTGTCGTTACGCATTCGCTGCGGGCCTGGCCCACTCAAGGCAGTCTTCTGCCGCATTTGGGGCAGAATTCGAAGCCATCCTGGGTGGGGGCACCGCAGTAGGGGCAGAATTTGCTGTCAATGGTGGGCTGGGTGTAGGTGGTCTGGGCCGCGGGGCGGTCCCAGAGGTCGGCTTCCTTTTGGGGAGCCTTGTTATTGTCCCCTTTGCTGTATTGGATACAGATGTACAGCCGGTAGACCATCATACCCACGAAGGGGATGCCGAAGATCAGCATGAACCAGGCACCCATGGAGGCCGCCATGACGCACCAGAAAATGGCAAAGACCGTGCCGAAAATGCTGCTGCCAATGGTCATGGCCTTGCCTGCCTTTTTCTCCTTTTCACGATCCCATGCCATTTTTTACACCTCCAGATAGCCGCAGAGGACTTTCAAGGTATTGTAAACGCCCTCGATGTGGCTGCGCTCGTAGCCGTGGCTGGCGTAAACGCCGGGGCCGATGAGGCCGTGGCGGATGTCCGCACCCGCGCTGAGGGCGGCTTCCACGTCGCTGCCGTAGTGGGGGTAAACGTCCACGGCGTAGTCGGCTTCCATTTTCTTCGCGGCAGCGATCAGCTTGCCCACCACCTCGTAGTTGTAGGGACCGCCGGAGTCCTTGGCGCAGATGCTGACCTGCTTTTCGGTGCATTGCAGGCCATCGCCCACGCAGCCCATGTCCACGGAGATGGCTTCGGTGACCCCGGCGGGCAGGGAACCGGCGCAGCCGTGGCCCACTTCTTCGTAGACGGTGATGTGGAGCCAGGTTTTCCGGGTGGGGGTGATGCCGTTGTCCGCCAGATATTTGGCAAGGCCCAGCAGGATGCCGACGCTGAGCTTGTCATCCAGGAAGCGGCTTTTCAGATAGCCGGAAGCGGTGCGGCGGGTGCGGGGGTCGAAGCAGACCAAATCGCCCACCTCAATGCCCAGCTTCCGGGTGTCGGCGGCGGAAGTCACATCCTCGTCCAGCACGATCTCCACCGTATCCCAGCTGCGCTTGGCGGAGCTGTAATCGCCGTTGACGTGGACGGAGGCGTTGCACAGCTGGCAGGTACCCTCAATCACTTTGCCATCCCGGGTGTAGACCCGGACGTTTTCGGTCTCGGCGTTTTCGGGGCGCATACCGCCCAGGTTGGTCAGCTTCAGGCGGCCGTCGCCCTTGATCTGGGCCACCATGCCGCCCAGTGTGTCGGCGTGGGCGGCCAGCATCAGGCCGTCCCCTTCGCCGCCCAGATCTACCAGAACGCCGCCTTTTGTGGTGATGGCGGCGGAATAGCCCAGCTTTTCAAAGGATTCCTTCACCCAGGCGGAAGCCCTGGCGGTGAAGCCGGAGGGGGAGTCGATGGCAAGCAGCGCGGCGGCCTGCTCCCATGCGTAGTCTGCGTAAATCTTGTTAATCATATTGACCTCCTAACAGGATGTAGTGCCAGACGCCGGCCACTTCCCGCATGAAGTGGTTCGCCATCTGGGAGAAGCGGGATGTCCGGGCGGGGATGCCCACAAAGTCCACGCCGCAGGCGTCGGCAAAGAGGCTGGCCCGGAACAAATGATATTCGCTGGAGAGCACGCCCAGTTTCGTGGGCCGCTCTCCGGTTTTTTCTTCGATCAGGTCCAGGGTAAAGTGCATGTTCTCCCAGGTGGAGGTGGCCTTGTCTTCCAGCCAGATACGCTCCGGGTCAACACCCAGCTTCACCAGCTCGTCATACATGGCCTGAGCCTCGGTCATGGGCTCGTCGGTGCCCTGACCGCCGGATACAACGGCAATTACGTCGGGATGCTCCTCCATGTAGTCAGCGGCGGCGTAGATCCGGTCCCACAGGGAAACGGAGGGGCCGTCGTTGCGGACCTTGGCACCCAGCACCACCAAGTATTCCACCTGCTCCTTCGGACTGCCGAAGCTGGCCTTGATGATAATGCACTCGGTAATGCCCACCACCAGCAGGCCCAGGATCAGGAAGACGGTGAATATCTTCCGCAGCAGGGGCATCCAGGCAGGGAAAACGGGCAGCAGCGTCCGGGTGATTTCGTAAAAGCCAATAATGCCCATAAGACAGCAGCAAACCAGCGCGGAAAAGCTGTAGCCGGGGAGGATGAATTTCAAGACAAAGGCCAGAGCGGCAAGAATGCCGCAGATCAGCCAGGGGAGGAGATGAAAACTTGCTTTCATGGGGATGCTCCTTGTGATGGAAAGTGTAATTTGTGCGCCCAGGGGAGGGTCATGACCCTCCCCTACGGAGAACGATACAAGTACCTGTATCATAGCACAATCCGCCGAAGAAAACAAGCCGCCCCGGGTGGGGCGGCTTGTATATTAGGAAAAACTTAAGCTTTTGGCCGCTTACTTGGCCTTGGCCTTGATTTCGTCCAGGCACTTTGCCATGAAGGCTTCCATGGACATGGCACCCAGGTCCTCGCCGGTGCGGGTACGGACGGAGACGGTGCCGTTCTCCATGTCCCGGTCGCCGACGACCAGCATATATGGGATCTTCTGCATCTGGGCCTCGCGGATCTTGTAGCCCAGCTTCTCGCTGCGGCAGTCCACCTCGGAGCGGATATCAGCGTCCAGCAGCTGCTGGTTCAGGCCCTTTGCGTACTCGTGGGCACGGTCGGTGACGGGCAGCACCTTCACCTGGACAGGGGACAGCCACAGGGGGAAGGCACCGGCGAAGTGCTCGGTGATGACACCGATGAACCGCTCGATGGAGCCCAGGACAACACGGTGGATCATAACGGGGCGGTGCTTCAGGCCGTCCTCGCCAACGTACTCCAGCTCAAACCGCTCAGGCAGCTGCATATCCAGCTGGATGGTGCCGCACTGCCAGGTTCTGCCCAAGGAGTCGGCCAGATGGAAGTCCAGCTTGGGGCCGTAGAAGGCACCGTCGCCCTCGTTGATGATATAGCTCTTGCCCATTTCCTCCACAGCGGCCTTCAGGGTCTCGGTGGCGAAATCCCAGTCCTTCTCGTCGCCCATGTGTTCCTCGGGCTTGGTGGAGTCTTCGATCTGGTAGCTCAGGCCGAAGACGGAGTAATCCTCGTCAAACAGCTTGACCACGTTC
>JAFTXW010000051.1 GCA_017461445.1 Oscillospiraceae bacterium | reverse complement strand
GCTGGAGGAAATGGACTTTGAAGAGATCGACCATGTTGTGGGCGACCATGTAGAAACCGGCGTGGTGGAGATCGACCTGACAGGCCTTGACGAAGATGTGACCAAGGTTATCCTGCCCGTGACCACCGTGGAACACATCGTGGAAGCCGCTGAGGAAGCCCACAACGACACCGAAGCTTTGCAGATTGACTTCCCCTCCGGCTCCGTAAAGCTGGACGACCAGACCATGAGAGCCATCGTGGATCAGGCTGAGAGTAACGAGGTCATGCTGGTTCTGGAAAACGTGGGCGAGACCCGTCTGAACGAAGCCCAGGATGCAGCCATTGCCGATTGGAATGTCTACGGCGGCTATGAAGCTTATTTGCTGTGCGTAGCTTCCAATAAACGCATCTCTGACTTCGAGGGCGGTGTGGCCACTCTGAGTGTGCCGTTCACCGTTCCCACTGAGCTGGATGCCAATAAGTTCTCTGTCTGGTATGTGGCAGATGACGGCAGCACTGAGAAGCTGGATACTCACTACGCAAACGGACAGCTTGTCTGGGATGTGAGCCATTTCTCCGACTTTATCATCGTGTATGAGGGTGAGCTGCCCCATGAGCACAGCTATGAAAAGATCGTGACCGCCCCCACCTGCACCGAAAAGGGCTATACCACCTATACCTGTACCTGCGGTGACAGCTATGTGGCTGACTACACAGACCCCACCGGACACAGCTTCACCAAGTACGAATCCAATAATGATGCCACCTGTAAGAAGGACGGTACCGAAACCGCCAAGTGTGACCACGGCTGCGGTGAAACCGATACCCGTACAGATAAGGGCAGCAAGCTTGGCCACAAGTACGAGGACGGCAAGTGTATCCGCTGCGGTGCAAGCCAGTGGATTCCCGAAACCGGCGACAACAGCAACATCTTCCTGTGGGCAGGTATTCTGGTTCTGTCCTTGATTGCACTGTTCTTCCTGGTGTTTTGGAATCGCAGAAAAAAGGATGAAGCATAAACAGTAAAATAGAGCGGAGACGAGGAAACATGATCCTCGCCTCCGCTCTTTTCCTTTTAGTTTAGTTATGCTGCTTGACGCTCCACCGCAATCTCTGTGCCGTTGTAAAACACAAAGGTGATGGTGCCGTCTCTGTGAACGATGGCTTTTTCCACCATCACCGTCCAGACGGTATCGTCCCAGGCATCCAGTACCTCCGGTTGCTTCTTGAGGGTACGGATAAACAGTGCCATGGCTTTATCCTGCTGGCTCCGCAGGGTACGTTCTTTTTGCAGCCGCTCCAATTCTGACTTTGCCGCCTCATATCGTTGGGTCAGAGCCTCATACTTTCTGAGGTAGGCATCTTGCGACTGGGCGGTGCTGGCGTTCTCACGCACCAGTCCGTTAACCAACTCTGCCACCACATTAGCCTCCTCTTCGGCTTTCTCGATTTGCGCGTCCAGGAGGGCAAAGTCGGTCAAGCTGGTTCGCATCAGCTCACAGTCTTCCACAAGCAGTCTGCGATCTC
This sequence comes from Oscillospiraceae bacterium, assembly GCA_017461445.1. Taxonomy (GTDB): domain Bacteria; phylum Bacillota; class Clostridia; order Oscillospirales; family Oscillospiraceae; genus Faecousia. The sequence continues at coordinate 3,714 of JAFTXW010000051.1, read as the reverse complement.
GCATGAGCCGGTTGTAGGCCGTGATGAACTGTGCTTGAACGGTCTCGGTGTCCAGCGTGGGGGTGCAGCAATGCGTCTCGTTGCTGAACTTGTTATTACACCGCCAGATAGTTCGGCGATACTTATCTGTGGAGTGCCAGACCTTGGAGCCGTAGAAGCTGCCGCAGTCCTCGCAGACCAGTTTGGCGGACAGGGTGCTTTTTCCGCTGTAGGTGTTACCAAGAGCCTTTCGTCTTGCAAACTCCGCCTGCACATGATCCCACTCGTCTGGCTCGATGATGTGGGGGTGGCTGCGCTCCACATAATACTGAGGCACTTCACCCTCATTGGGCTTCATCTTCTTCTCCAGAAAGTCCACTGTGAAAGACTTCTGAAGGAGTGCATCGCCCTTGTACTTCTCGTTGGTAAGGATGCTGGTGACCGTGGTCTTGCTCCATTTCGATTTCCCGGAAGGCGACGGAATCCCAAGACCCTCCAGATACTTGCAAATGCCAGCCTGGGTCTTGCCCTCCAGGAACAGGCGGTAAATCAGTCGGACAACGGCAGCTTCCTCTTCAACGATTGCGGGTTGACCGTCCTCTCCTTTGCAGTAGCCCAGGAAATGCTTGTAGGGCATACTTACCTTACCGTCCGAGAATCGCTTTCGCTGACCCCAGGTGATGTTCTCGGAAATGCTGCGGCTCTCCTCCTGGGCGAGGCTGGACATGATGGTAATGAGCAGCTCACCCTTACCGTCGAAGGTGTAAATTCCCTCCTTCTCAAAAAAGCACTCCACACCGTTTTCCTTCAGCTTGCGGATGGTCACCAGACTGTCAACGGTATTTCGGGCAAATCGGCTGACGGACTTGGTGACGATCAGGTCGATCTTGCCTGCCAGTGCATCGGAAATCATTTCCTTAAAGCCCTCGCGCCGCTTGGTGTTAGTACCGGAGATGCCCTCGTCAGTGTAGACCTTCACGAACTCCCATTCAGGCTTGGACTGAATGAAGCGGGTGTAGTAGTCTACCTGGGCTTCGTAGCTGGTGAACTGCTCATCGCTGTCCGTGGAGACTCGTGCGTAACCCGCCACCCGACGCCTGCGCTGCATGGCGATGGGTAACTGGCTGAGCGGATGAATCGTAGCCGGGATGACCCGAACATTTCTTGTAACTTGTGCCATTGTGATTGCCTCCCTTATTCTGCATCAGCTGTGCTACCGTTGCCACACGGCAGTATGCAATTACTTTTCTTGAATCTTCCATAGGAATCCCTTTCTGGTATTTCATACTTCATGGAGGCCTGTCTTGCAGCCTCTCGCTTATCCGCCGTCCAGCTTTCCCGTCTGGAGCGATCCTGCCAAATGGTAGCCACCGTGGTACCGTCCGTTAAGACGTAAGTCAGTCGGTTTTCCGTCCCAACCTCGATCCGCTCAACGCGCTCCCGAAACAGGTCACCATCGAAGCTGTCGGTACCAAGTACCCTGGCGGTGACTGCCATGAGTGTTTCCTCCGGGATTGCCTTTGAGGTTGGGCAGAATGCTTTCCCCTTGCTGTTGTAAGTGGCGCAGATCCAGACGGGGCCTCTGCGCACTATTTTGCGGCGATAATGCTTCCCACAGTCCATACACAGCAGCTTGCCCCGGAAGGGATAAACGATAGTGTAGTCAGCCTCATGGCGGTAAATCTCGGCGCGTTCTTTGCGGACTTGCAGTGCCTCTTGGAACTCGGCCATGGGGATGATTGGCTCGTGGCTGTTCTCTGCATGGTACATAGGCAACTGGCCCTGGTTGATGCACCCTTTCTTAGTGATGTGGTCTTCGATAAAGGTAGTTTGCAGCATCAAATTGCCCGTGTAAGAATAATTGGTCAGCAGTCGCTGAAGGGAATGCTGGGACCACTCGTTACCGCGTCGTGTTCGATACCCCTCTTTGTTGAGATACTTGGCGATTTTGTAAGTACCCCAGCCGTTGATGTAGAGAGAGTAAATCAGTTGAACAAGTGCTGCTTCATCCTCCAGCGGTGTATAGACACCGTCCACGATGCGATACCCCAACACCGTGCCGTTCCAGGGCAACCCCTCTTTGAAGTTTGCCCGGATGCGCCATTTTTGGTTCTCGCTGGCAGATCGGCTTTCCTCCTGGGCGTAGGATGCCAGGATGGTCATCATCAGCTCGCCGTCACCACTCATGGTGTGGATGTTCTGCTCCTCAAAATAAACGTCCACCCCCAGCGTTTTGAGTTCACGGACGGTTTTCAGAAGTGTAACCGTGTTTCTCGCAAAGCGGGAGATGGACTTGGTGATCACCATATCGATTTTACCAGCATGACAGTCAGCAACCAGCCGCTGGAAGTCCTCTCTGGAATCCTTTGTGCCGGTCTTGGCCTCGTCGGCATAGACACCGACGTAGAGCCAATCCTCGTGGCTCTGAATCAGACTGCTGTAGTAGCTGACCTGTGCAGACAGCGAGTGGAGCATGGCATCCTTGCCGCTGGACACACGGGCATAGGCTGCAACACGCTTTTTCTGGGTTAGTTTTGGTGGTCTTTGTACGATGGTTATTGTTCTGGGCATTTCGTCACCTCCTTGTAGTGTGACATATTACCTCTGAAGCCATCGTATATCAAGTCGATCCCGCGATATAAACTACACGAAGAAATGCCGTGTTTTTTGGCAATAATTGTATCAATATGAGCGTAATCTTCCGGGGTTAGAATCCCCATTTCAAGCATCCGTTTTGCCTGGAGCATGGAGGCAAGATACCGCTCCAGCTTGGCGCGATAGGCATCATTCACTTGTGGCACACCCCTTTCCGAAACGCCCTGCAATGTAGCAGCGGTGGGAACAATACTTGCGGTTTCGATTCCCATAGGCGGTAAAGGCTTCCCCGCAGCAGGCGCAGGTGAAGTCATAAACAGCCTTTCGGTTAACGCAGTCCAGGTGGCTGTTCCACCAGGCGGTACGGCAGGCATCCGAGCAGAACTTTCTGGGTTTCCGCTTGGGAACAACCTTGATGCGCTTTCCGCAGTGCTGACAAAAGACGGTGTTCTTCGGGGTATCTCCGTCCAGTCCGTTGCGTCGGCAGAAGGAACGGACGGTGTTATTGGAAAGTCCGAGCATCTGCCCGATTTTTACATAGCCATGCCCCTGCAGACGCAGGGCCTTGATCTGCTCTTTTTCATAGTTTGTCATAGTGGGTCCTCCAGTCTGAGGCCGGTATCCTCACTCAGCACTGCGGATAAAGGAGCCGTTTTGGAAAAAAAGAGCATAAAAAAAGAAGCCTACCGAGAGAAAATTCTCGATAGGCTTCTTGCTTAGTTGGGGATCTTCAATTTCATACCACGGTAGATGATGTTGGAGGTCAGGCCGTTCAGCTCACGGATCTCCGTGTATCGGATGCCCTTACCCAGATACCGCTCAGAGATCTTCCAGAGGGTGTCTCCGGGGACAACGGTGTGGATGGTGTAGCTTTCCTTCTTCTTGCTTTCCACGGGGTAGATGGCGGTGCCGTCCTCCGTGAACACAAAGTAGCCGGGGTTCTTGTCCACCTTGCCCTTTGCGTTGGAAAGGATGCGGTAAGCCCCCAGCTGGGACTTTTTGTCCGCCCAGGTCTTACGCACGCGATAGAATCCGGTGGTCAGCCTTTCAGGGTGAGTAGGCTTGGGGGCGTACTTGTCAAAGTAGGTCTGGCTGAACGCTGCCCGCTTGGCCTGGACAGCTTCACCCTGATCAGCAGGC
>JAFTXW010000050.1 GCA_017461445.1 Oscillospiraceae bacterium | reverse complement strand
CTGCGTATCTCCGGCGTTGAGGCTGTCCAGGATTACCTGGTCCAGTCCGTACAGGCTGTGTACCGCCAGCAGGGCGTTGAGATCAACGACAAGCACATCGAAGTCATCATCCGTCAGATGATGCGTAAGGTGCGGGTCGAGGATCCCGGCGACACCAGCCTGCTGACCGGCAGCACCATCGACACCTTCGAGCTGGAGGATGCCAATGCCGCTGTCCAGGCCCGCATCGACGCAGGCGAGACCGAGCTGCGGCCCGCTACTGCCAGCGCAATGCTGCTGGGTATCACCAAGGCCGCTCTGGCTACCGAGTCCTTCCTGTCCGCCGCTTCCTTCCAGGAGACCACCAAGGTCCTGACCGATGCCGCAATCAAGGGCAAGGTGGACCACCTGGTTGGCCTGAAGGAGAACGTGCTGATCGGTAAGCTGATCCCCGCAGGCTCCGGCCTGATGGCCTACCGGGACTACCAGCCCGGTGCCACCCCCGAGTGCCGCCTGCCCGAGGACATGATGGAAAGCGCGCTGAACTAAGCTCTATTAGAAAAACGCTCACCGAACGGTGAGCGTTTTTTAATGAGGAGTTAGGAATTAGGAGTTATGCTGATTCGGATCCAGCTCAAAAAAATCTTGACGGCCAGGGCAGGGGAGTGATATAATAAACAATTGTGAGGGCAAAATAACATAAACGAATCCCTTCAGAATGTTTTATTTGTAGATTTTTTTCTGAGTTTTTTGTTGACTTTTTTGAAAAAACGCGTATAATATGTTTTTGTATGGATAAGGAAAAGATAAGTATAATACCGAAGTGCGGCGATGTGCCTGATCTTTCCAAAAGGAAGTTCGTTGTGGGCACCAAGCAGCTGAAAAAGGCTCTGGTAAGCAGCCGCGCCAGGTACGTTTTCCTGGCGGAAAACGCCGATCCTGCCATCACAGAGCCCATCGCGGAGCTGTGCGCACGCAGCAATATCCAGATCACCTGGGTCAGCACCATGTCCGACCTGGGACGCGCCTGCGGCATCGAAGTGGGCGCAGCGGCGGCAGCCGTCGTCGATTGAACCTTTGGTTCTACCGGAATCTTCCGTAGAATATATACCCGCCGAAAGGCGAGAACAAAAGAAAGGAGAAAATTGATGCCTACTTTTAATCAGCTCGTTAGAAATGGCCGTCAGCAGGCTACCTACAAGTCCACCGCTCCTGCTCTGCAGAGAGGTCTGAACACTCTGGAGAACAAGGCTACTACTCTGCCCTCCCCCCAGAAGCGTGGTGTTTGCACTGCTGTCCGTACCACCACCCCCAAGAAGCCTAACTCCGCTCTGCGTAAGATCGCCCGTGTGCGTCTGACCAACGGCATGGAAGTTTCCGCTTACATTCCCGGTGTTGGCCATAACCTGCAGGAGCACTCCGTGGTTCTGATCCGCGGCGGCCGTGTCAAGGACCTGCCCGGTGTTCGTTACCACATCATCCGCGGCACTCTGGATACCCAGGGCGTTAATGGCCGGATGCAGTCCCGCTCCAAGTACGGTGCAAAGCGTCCCAAGGCTGGCAAGAAGAAGTAATTCTTGGCCTGACCCAAAACATTGACTATTTCCTGCCCTTTCGCAAGGCAAACGGCCTTGCCATGTGGTTTTATATAGATGAAACCTCTGGCCAGGCACAACGAAAGAAACTCACTTTCGAGTACCGATGAAATCATTATATTATGAAGGAGGGAAGCAAAGTGCCCAGAAGAGGTAATGTTCCCAAGAGAGAGGTCCTCCCGGATCCTAACTATAACTCCGTTCTGGTTACCAAGCTCGTAAACAGCATCATGCTGGACGGCAAGAAGGGTGTTGCCCAGAAAGTCGTTTATGGTGCATTTGAAATTGTCGAGAACAAGACCGGCAAGAACGGCCTGGAAGTCTTCCAGCAGGCTATGGAAAACATCATGCCCGCAGTGGAGCTGAAGGCTCGCCGTGTCGGTGGCGCAACCTACCAGGTGCCCATCGAAGTTCGCCCCGATCGTCGTCAGACCCTGGGTCTGCGTTGGATCACCACCTACAGCCGCAACCGCAGCGAAAACACTATGAAGGAGCGGCTGGCTGCTGAGATCATGGACGCCGCCAACAACACCGGCGCATCCGTGAAGAAGCGCGAGGACGTCCACAAGATGGCCGAAGCCAACAAGGCATTCGCCCATTTCCGTTGGTAATGAAGGAGTACCTTTATGCCTAGACAGTATTCTCTGGAAAATACCAGAAATTTCGGCATCATGGCGCACATCGATGCCGGTAAGACCACTACCACCGAGCGTATTCTGTTCTACACCGGTAAGAACTACAAGATCGGTGAGACCCATGACGGTTCCGCTACCATGGACTGGATGGCTCAGGAGCAGGAGCGTGGTATCACCATCACCTCCGCTGCTACCACCTGTTTCTGGAAGGGTTGCCGCCTGAACATCATCGACACTCCCGGCCACGTCGACTTCACCGTCGAGGTCGAGCGTTCCCTGCGTGTTCTGGACGGTGCTGTGACCGTTCTGTGCGCTAAGGGTGGTGTTGAGCCCCAGACCGAGACCGTTTGGCGTCAGGCCGACGAGTACAAGGTCCCCCGTATGATCTATGTCAACAAGATGGACATCATGGGTGCCGACTTCTTCCGCGTTCTGCAGATGATCGACGAGCGTCTGAAGTGCAATGCAGTGCCCATTCAGCTGCCCATCGGCTCTGAAGCTTTCTTCAAGGGCAACATCGACCTGATCACCATGACCGCCAACATCTACTACGATGATAAGGGCAAGGATGTCCGTACCGAGGAGATCCCTGAGGACATGATGGATCTGGCCGAGGAGTACCGCGAGAAGCTGATGGATGCCGTCTCTTCCTTCGACGATGACATCGCCATGATGTATCTGGAAGGCGAAGAAGTGCCCGTTGACATGATCAAGGCCGTCATCCGTAAGGCTACCATCGCTAACGAGATGGTTCCCGTGGTTTGCGGCACTTCCTATAAGAACAAGGGTGTTCAGCAGGTTCTGGACGCAGTTGTTGACTACATGCCCAGCCCCCTGGATAAGAAGGGCATCAAGGGCGTGAACCCCGAGACCGAGGAAGAGGACTTCCGTCCCGCTTCCGATGAGGCTCCCTTCTCCGCTCTGGCATTCAAGATCGCTACCGACCCCTATGTTGGTAAGCTGTGCTACTTCCGTGTGTACTCCGGTACCCTGGAGAAGGGCACTTCCGTCCTGAACTGCACCAAGGGCACCAAGGAGCGTATGGGCCGTATCCTGCAGATGCACTCCAACCACCGTGAGGATATTGACATGGTCTACGCCGGCGACATCGCCGCTGTCGTCGGTGTCAAGAACACCACCACCGGTGACACCTTCTGCGACGAGGATCATCCCATTATTTTGGAGTCCATGGTCTTCCCCGAGCCTGTTATCGAGGTCGCCATTGAGCCCAAGACCAAGGCTGGTCAGGAGAAGATGGGTATTGCTCTGGCCAAGCTGGCTGAAGAGGATCCCACCTTCCGCACCTACACCAACAAGGAGACCGGTCAGACCATCATCGCAGGTATGGGCGAGCTCCATCTGGAGATCATCGTTGACCGTCTGCTGCGTGAGTTCAAGGTCGAGGCCAACGTCGGCGCACCTCAGGTTTCCTACAAGGAGACCATCCGCAAGTCTGTCGAGCAGGACACCAAGTATGCCCGTCAGTCCGGCGGTAAGGGCCAGTACGGTCACGTCAAGATCCGCGTCGAGCCCAACGAGCCCGGCAAGGGTTACGAGTTCATCAACGCTGTCGTCGGCGGTTCTGTTCCCAAGGAATATATCCCCGCTGTCGATGCCGGTATTCAGGGCGCAATGGAGGCCGGTGTTCTGGCTGGCTATCCTGTCGTCGACGTGAAGGTTACCCTGTTCGATGGTTCCTACCACGAGGTCGACTCCTCCGAAATGGCATTTAAGATCGCCGGTTCCATGGCGTTCAAGGAAGCCTGCCGGAAGGCCAACCCCGCTATCCTGGAGCCCATCATGAAGGTTTCCGTCACTGTTCCCGATGAGTACATGGGCACCGTTATCGGTGACATCACTGCTCGCCGTGGTAACATCCTGGGCCAGATCACCCGTACCGGTGCTGTCCAGGTGGACGCTAACGTGCCTCTGGCTGAGATGTTCGGCTACGCTACCGACCTGCGTTCCAAGACTCAGGGCCGCGGCAACTACTCCATGGAGCCCAGCCACAACTCTGAGCTGCCCAAGTCCAAGACCGACGAGATCATCAAGGCTCGCGGCCGCGACTAATCAAAATTTACGGACCGGAGGGGTGACCCTCCCGTCCGAACCGCAAATTAGGTGAAAAATTTTTAAAATTTTTCTTGTGTTTCCGCCATTTGTGTAGTATGATGTATACGATGTGCGGAAGCGCACGAACCTAAGTTGTTATTCATTTATTTTAACAATTATTACAGGAGGAATATTTCAAATGGCAAAGCAGAAGTTTGAAAGAACTAAGCCTCACGTTAACATTGGCACCATCGGCCACGTTGACCACGGCAAGACCACTCTGACCGCAGCTATCACCAAGTACCTGTCCATGAAGGGCTACGCTGATTTCGAGGACTACGCTTCCATCGATAAGGCTCCCGAGGAGAAGGCT
>JAFTXW010000049.1 GCA_017461445.1 Oscillospiraceae bacterium | reverse complement strand
GCACCGAACACAACGCCCAGTGCCGTGATCGTTGCCGCAAGGGTCGTGAGATCCATAGCTTGTTCCTCCTTCGTTTTGATATGAAAAAGCGACCATCCCCGGCAAAGGGATAGCCGCTGATTTCAGTTACTGCTCCTGGATGATGTAGGTTACCTTCATGGTCTTGTCCGATGTTTTCACTACCGGCTCCGTGAGGTTATTGATGGTGGCCAGATAATGGGACATGAAATAAATGCCCAGATTGTAGGAGCCCGCCGTCAAATAGTAGAACATCTCATGACCGAGTACAGGTGTGAATGCAGGGATGTACCGTGTCTTGGATGTATATGAGTAATAGTAAAAACGGCTGTTGCCGGATTTGGTGAGGACATTCAGTTCTTCGTCAGTCGTATAGGCATAGCTTGTGACAGTAGAAGAACCAGAATTGACATACTGCCAGTAGACCTTACCCTGAGAAGCGAATATCGGGGTGAGCAAGTAACTGCCGGAATTACCTGTCATTTGCACAACATTTGCAGAATTGCCCAGCTCCATCTTATAGTAGCGATAACTGCTGGCATTGGAGCGCACATAGACCATGCCGCGATGAACAAAGGCGTACCGTCCACTGGTGTTCATGGTGGTGGCAGTAGTGTTCGTCATGGAATACTGGGTAACTTCGAGCGTATCCATTTCCACTTTAGTGATTAGGAACGAACCATTGGAAACCACAGTTGTAGAGGTTGCGGAAAAAATGTACAGCGCATTATCGTCCCGGTCAAAACAATAGGTCGTATTTGCTCCGATTGCTCTTTCCAAAGTAGGCAGCTCAATAGTCTCCAGAATGGGCATTGCCGTGGTGAAAAGAGAGAAGGTTTTCAGGCCCAGCTGCCGCTTCTGGATAGAGAGAGTCGTGGAATTCGTGAGGGTAAAATAGTAGCCCACATCATTCTCGGGGTCCAGCAGAAACAGATGGTAATAGCTGCCCAGCGTGATGCCGGAATACATATCCTTACCGCCAACAAGCCAGGACTTCGGCACAGCATGGACCTGGCGGGCAACGGAAACAGCGTATTGCTCATCACCGCCGTAGGGGCCGTATCCTGCTTCCTGGCTGGTAAGGCATACAGAAGCGATGGTGCCATTGCCCTGAGAGGTTGCGTAGTCATATACGAACTTCATGATGCGGTCGGCGGAGTCATAAATGCTTTCGTTGACATTGTAGGTGCCAAGATGGGTGCCGGTGCTGGTGTTGGTGGTATCGTACCGAGCGCAGGCTGTCTGCAACACTCCGGCGGGTGCGTACAGAATATTGGGATCTTCCTCAATTGGCTGATCGAACATCAGCAGACCACCCATCAGAGTGGCATATGCGGGAATGTACCCGCGCAAAGTAGCTTCCGTTGTCAGATGTCCAAAGGTCGACTGGAAGATGTTGCTCATGGCATTGGTGACCATATTCTCATCCTCGTGGATCTCCTTTTCACCGGTGTTGACATCGGTCAGCTCAATTATCGTCTTTCCCTTAAGCATAGGGGGCCTCCTTAATTTAGATACTGCAGGATGAAGCTGGTCAGCGTTGCACCCGCGTAAAGAATGAATTCTAAATCCAGGCGGTGTGTTTCCTGGACACTTTCCCACAGCACTGTCAGATCCGTATTGAGGTAATCTCCCAGATCGACTTCCTCTGAAAAGGTTACACCGCCATCCACAGAAGAGCGTACCTTTACGGTGCCACTGTACTGTGCTGTCATTTCCGTGATGCCCAGAATGGAATGGTGGCTCATATCTGCCGTGGCACGAATCGTCTGGGGCTTAGGCTCCGCAGTCACTTTGGCCCGGAGCCGAGTCCTGGTACCATCCGAACGCCAGTAGAGCAGTTGTGGATTCTGCAATGTGAGTAACAGCTCCTCACTGGGGATAGCATCAAAACCATACTTGATAAACATGGCGGCAGTAAGGTTGCTTACATCTACAGCTACCGCAGCCCCATCATCAGTCAGGGTGTAATACCCATCTTCCAATTGAAGCAGGTATCCTTCCGTGTAGTTGTTGGGCTGCTGGTAATCCTCATATCGAATATCCCAGGTCTTGCCTGCGTTATCCAAATGATAGAAGCTGACCACCGGGCCGCCACCGCTGCCGTCATGCAGAGTCAGTGTGGTGGTAGTGCTGGCCGTCAGGGACGAGACTCCGGTATAGCTGCTGTTGGTAGGAGTCTGTACCATGTTGAGGAACATATCGTTATTGGACAGCAGGAACAGCTCGAAGATAAGACGGTTTGCTGTGACACGGCTGCTGTAGACGGTATATCCCTCAAAGCGGATTTTGATGAATGTGGTACCGTCTGCAAACGCACCAGTCTGTCGATAGATTGCTGTGGAACATCCATCCCTTCGGCAGACTTTCAGCTGCTCAGAACTGGTGCCGAAGCCGACCCAGTGGTTGCTGGAAATATAAAGTGTTCCGGCAGCGGTGCCGTTGAACTTGAAAGAACTCATTCCAGAAGCGGTGTAGGTACTGTCATCGTTGTAAGCAGTGGTGATAGCGGTCATGCCGGATTTGGTGTTCATGTACGGCGAAAAATCGATTTTCCGGGTACCAGTCTCACAGATGAGTGTCAGTTCGGACAGGGTATCCGTAACCAGATACAGTCCATCACAGCAGATCGGTTCCGCTGGCTCCCAGGGAAGACTTCCTTCGTACAGCAAATTGGATTTCTCGGAATCTTCATATACGGACACCAGAGCATCCCCTTCCAGGAGATAAATCAGAAGAGGAGCAGAGAATTCCCAACTCTGCTCCCCAGTTTCCGGTATTAAGGTCTGCGGTGCTGACTTCGCCCACAGATATAGATTGCGGTCGATCAGCATTCCGTCACCTCCATACCGCTGATGCTGTCAAATTGCTGGGTGTTGATGGCCAGTTTCTCCAGAGAACCGCTGTTGATCTCACCCTGTTCCGATTCTACGGTGTAGCTCGTAATGCGCGTGTATGTGCCAAAATAAATCTTGAGATAGTTAGCATCGTAATCGCCCTTATGAGTGCTGTCCAGAGTAAATGTCTTGACGGTCTCATCCAGGGAGAGACGCTCATTAAAGCCGACGATACCGATATCCACCATTTCAAAGGACACAGCGGGAAGCGAAGTCGTAAACTCAAAACGGTTCAAAACAGGCAGCGTGACAGCGACCTCATCATGGAAGCCCTTAACAGAAACATCGAAGAATTCCGTGGAGACGCTGGGAATCCGTTCATTGACAGTGATTCGACCATTCCAGTTGCTGACACCGACCAGACCCTGACCACTCAAGTTGGCACGGATCTGGCCCACATCAATGCCAGCAGATCCGTTACTGATTTCCAGCAAAACGGAAAAGGTATTTTCGCTGTTGGATACGACCTGTGAGATCGGGAAAAACAGGGTCAGAATATATCGCCCATCAACGCAGGTGTTGATGGGGTAAAAGGAGTCGATGACCTCATTGTTGATTTGGTAAGTTACCTTCAGCTCCGGCTTCTCCTTATCGGTAAAAGTAAAGCTGGCATCCGTAGTCACTTCGTTGCCGTCCGCATCGGTATAGGTGGTAGAGCCTGTTACGGTCCTGGACACATCCGCAGCATGGATGGTCAAAAGGATCTCCGCCAGAAAATGGATCGTGGTTTCCTCTTTTGTGGTGAAGGTCATAGCCAGTATCTCCGTGGCGGAGTCACCAATGGTCAGTGATACTTCATTGATGTAGTTATAAACAACGGTCTTGGATGCCTCCATGGAACTGAGCAACGCGGAGATATTCTTGTCGTTCTTGCTTTTTGCACTGGCCAGGCGAGGGTTCTTACCGACACCCTTTAGGGTGTGCTTGCCGCCAATGTTGTAGGTGATGCTGGTGATACAGCTGAGTTTGTTGCCGTCAGCATGACCACCTGTGCAGGAAATGACATCGCCGGGGTCAAAGGCCGGGTTGCCAATGGTGGTGGAATCAAACGGCACATAATTGACCACAGCCAGACAGTTCAGAATGTTTGTCAGAAGCTTCTGGCGGGTCGCTTTCAGACCGAACTGCAGCAACGGATTGATTCCAAGATTTAAGGTCAGCGCGTCATCCGTAGCCAAAGCATAATACTCCGCTTCCTCCGTCCGCATATTGGTAGAGGACACAGCGGTGTATCTGGTAACGAAGTCAGAGTAGCTGCTGGAGTATCGATGATTTACTGGCAGCTCAGCGAGTGGCTTGTCCCCATAGTAGACCAGTTCCAGCTTGCCCTCGCGGTTGATCTGGCAAAAACAGCCCAGCACCTGGGCGGTGTAGTACAGGAGATCCCGGAAGGTTTCGATGTCATTATCTGTATAGATGCCCAGGGTCATGTTGCCGTTGGGCAGTGCTTTGATCTCGGCTTCCGTCTGAGCAAGCTCCACACCGCAGCTTTTGCAGGCATAGGAAAGATAATGATAGGCATTGCCGCTGGGGTTGGTGATGTGGAAGTTTTTCTCGAAGCGGAGCATATAGTCGTAGCCCTTTATTTCCAGGCAGTTGATCTTGCGGTTCGCTTCTGTGACCTCAAAAACACCCATGGGGATAGTCTCTTCCGAGCCGTCCGCCAGCACCAGCGTAAAATACAGCTTAATAACGGCATCTTCCAGGGTATATCGGTCGATATCCGAAAACAGAGTGATGCCCATCTCAGCGGAATACACCGTACCCAGCTCGATCTCGGTGTTGCCACAGCATTGCCGGGTAATGTAGCCGGAGCCTTTAACGATATCCTTGTCGGTGAATTGGTAATCGGCACCACCAACGGTGCTAATCGTTCCGTGCCAGTAATATTTTCGGGTATTGCTCTCAACCGCAGCCTTAAATGCATCCGATACCGGGTACATGGGCATCCTCCTCTCTTAAAATTCTTTAAGTGCAAAGGACACCGTCCACAAGCCCTTGTAAGAGGTGTCCTTCGCCAGGCTCACTTTGAAGCCTTCGATATACATTTCCGCGCTCTTCAGATCCGCAGTTTCCGGGTCGAAGAACCGTACTTCCAGTTTGGGCTTCTGTTTGTATGCGGTCAGCTTTTTGAGCCAGACTGCCGTAACAGAAAAAGCAACGTCGATGGTGTGAACGCCGGAGCGCACCACATCACGCTGCTTGGTTCCGGCTTCCGTTTCACCGGAGGATTCCGCTTCCACATCATCCATGGAAACATCGTAGGAATCGGGATGCGGTAAGGTCTCGCCGTTAAAGGCAAGGTAGTTATGAAACGCCACGGATCACACCTCCTTATCTGCCGCCGGAGCGTAGGTTCTGTCGGTTCTGGGCATCCACAATGACCTCGTCAAGGAGGGTGTTACCCAGATACACAGGAATAGTAATGTTGCCGCCTGCGGGGAGATTGCTGATCATGTCACGGAGGTCAGACAGCAGCGTGCTGACGGCACCATCGGTGGTGTTGACCGAACCAGCCTCCACAGTGCTGCCTCCAGCCAGCTGGAGTGCAGCCATCTTGGGGCTGATGACCATATCCCCGGCAACGCCGGACACGGCTCTCTCCACCAGATGCTTGCTCTGCTCGATGCCCTTGGCAAGACCTGCCATGAAGTCGGGCATCCAGCTTTCGTAGTCCGTCAGGGGGCCAACGTCGGGAACGGAGAAGTGCAGATAGGATCGGATGGTGCTGGCCACATTGCTGACCGCATCCTTGACCCTGCCGATAGCACTGCGAATGCCGTTGACAATGCCGTCAATGATGTCCTTGCCCCAGGTGTAAGCCTGAGAAGCAAGGCCAGTCACATAGCTGACAGCCTGGTCGAAGCCGGACTTGATGGTGTTGTAGATGCCGTTGATGGTATTGCTGATGCCGTCCCTGATGGACTGGAAGATATTCAGCACCGTGGTTTTGATCGTGGTGACCACCGTACTGACGGTGCTGCTGATGGTATTCCAGACCGTGCTGATGGTGGACTGGATCCTGGACATGATAGCGCTGATGGAAGCCCGTACAGCCTCGAAGTCACCAACGATGAAAGCCTTGATGGCGCTGACCACGCTGGTCACAATGCTCTTGATGGCATTCCAGATGGTGCTGAAGATCGTCTGGATGGCCGTGAGGACCGTGCTGATAACGGTCTGGATCGCTGTCCACACTGTGCTGATGACCGTCTGGATGGTGGTCATCACGGTCTGAATGATGGTTTTTACCACATTGAAATGGGTGGTGACCAGGGTCTTTATCACGTTCAGGACGGTTGTGAATACACCCTTAATAGCCTCCCAGGCGGTGCTGATGACCAGCCTGATGGCGTTGAACACCGTTTCCACGATGGTTCTGTAGATTTCAAAGTAGGCTGTAAATAGGGATTTGATGATGTCAAAGGCGGCAGTAAATACGCTCTTGATGGCTTCCCACGCACTGACAAAGAAATCCTTGATGGCGGTGAAAATCGTAACAGCGGTACTCTTGATAGCCTCCCAGGCTGCGGAGAAGAAGGTTTTCAGGCCTTCCCACACAGCAATGGCGAACTCTTTAATCTGCTCCCACAGATTGATCCAGAACTCCCGGAAGCCCTCACAGTTGTTCCACAAATAAATAAACGCAGCTACAAGAGCTGCGATAGCTGCAATGACCAGCATGATGGGGTTGGCTGCCATGACGGTGTTAAGGGCACCGATGGCAGTCTTGACTGCGGTGACAGCTGGGCCAATCTTGGGTAGGATCGTCATAATCGTACCCACCGAGGATATCAGCTTACCCACAATCACCAGCAAGGGTCCAGCGGCAGCGACGATGCCGCCGATGATGAGTACCACTTGCTGGACAAAGGGGTTCAGGTTCGTAAAACCGTCAACCAGCGAAGTCAGACCTTCCACAAGGGCTGTGATAAAAGGAATGACATAGTCCGCCATCTTAATGGCCAGGGATTCCAGGGCACCGCCCAGCTGCTCGACCTTGCTTTGGAGGTTATCCTGCATAACGGCAGCGGTCTCTCCGGCTACTCCGGTGCAGTTGTCCATGGAAGCGGCCAGTTCATCATACTCGGCTTGGGTCAGATTCAGCAGGGACAGCAAGCCGGACATACCTTCCTTGCCAGCCAGAGCGGTGGCATAGTAGGCTTTCTGGTCATCCGTCAGCCCAGAGAACGAGGTTCTCATGGTGTTGATGATCTGATCCAGGGACTTAAATGTACCGTCGCTGTTGGTGATGGAGATGCCCAGGGCATCCATAGCGGAAGCTACGGTATCCGTGGGCTTTGCCATGTTCGTCAGCACCGTTCTCAGAGAGGTACCAGCCTGGGAACCCTTGATGCCTGCCATGGACATGGCGGAGATAGCGGTGGTCACGTCCTCAATGGACAGCCCCATGGACTGAGCCAGGGGCGCGATGTATTTATAGGACTCGCCCAGATCGGTGATGCCGATGGTACCGGAGTTCGCTGCCTGGGTCAGCAGGTCAGCCACTCGGGCAGAGTCAGAAGCCGCAAGACCGAAGCCCGTAATGGAGTCAGCAACGATGGTAGCCACAGAGCCCAGGCTTTCACCGGAGGCGGCAGTAGCGTCCAGAACGCCACCCATGCCGTCCAGGATCTGCTGGGTAGACCAGCCAGCCTTACCCATTTCGGTCATGGCCTCGGCGACTTCACCGGAGGAGAAAGATGTGGTAGCACCCAGTTCGATGGCCTTTTCACGGAGTAGCTCAAATTCCTCACCGGTTGCCCCGGTGATGGCCTTGACGCTGGACATGGCCTTTTCAAAGTCGGTGGCGACCTTCAGTCCAGCGACACCAATGCCCGTTACCGCAGCGGAAACAGGCATGATGGCTTTGCCCACACCTTCGATCTTGCCGCCGACCTCCTGGAACTTGGTGCCTGTAGCAGCAATTTGCTGTAACGCAGTAGAAGACTGCCCAGCCTGCTCCTCCAGCCGTTCCAGAGCCTGTTCGGTTTCGAGGATTTCACGCTGGAGGGCATCGTACTGCTCCTGGGAAATGTCGCCGTTGGCAAGGGCGGTGTTGGCCTGCTCGGCGGCGGTTTTCAGAGTCTCCAGCTTTTCCTTGGTCTCTTTGACCGCGTCGGACAGAAGGCGCTGCTTCTGAGCCAGAAGCTCGGTGTTGCCGGGGTCCAGCTTCAGCAGCTTTTCCACGTCCTTCAGCTGGGACTGGGTATTCTTGATTTCCTTGTTTACGCTTTTCAGCGCATCGGATAGTTTGGAAGTATCACCGCCGATTTCAACGGTAATACCCTTAATGCGTCCGGCTATGGTGATTCACCTCCT
>JAFTXW010000006.1 GCA_017461445.1 Oscillospiraceae bacterium | reverse complement strand
TTCCGGCGATTCCGAGCTGATGATCTCGATTCTGTCTGCCTATGCAGAGGCAGAGAATGACAGCAGACGTAAAAACCAGTATTGGTCCATTGTCAAACAGTTGGAGAACGGCACCTCCAGTATGTACAACCGGGCTTGCTATGGCTATAGGAAAGGTGATGCCGGTGAGCTGCTGATCGACCAGGAAGAGGCAGCGGTCGTGCAGGATATATTTAATATGTATCTGTCCGGTTCCAGTATCGTAGGTATCCAGCGGGAACTGGAGCGCAGGGAAATACCGTCACCCACCGGCAAGGCAAAGTGGTGCAAGCGCAGTCTGGACACTATGCTCAGTAACGAAAAGTACATGGGCGATGCTGTCGTGTTCAAAACCTATACCAAGAAGAATGTCCGGATTCAGAACAAGGATGGCAGCCATGATAAGTATGTGATCAGCGGCAACCATCCCGCAATCATTTCCTCTGAGATGTTCAACGCTGTCCAGGAGGAGAAGAAGCGCAGGAGCAACGTAGAGAAGGGTGAAGCCGGAGTCTGGCGCAAGGAAACCAAATATAGCTCCAAGCGAACAGAGGCCCCTCTGAAGAATAACATATAGCCTAACTACTATTCCTTAAAAGTCATGGAAAGTAGTTAGGCTAAGTTTAATAATAGGAATAATTAAAAGATGCACATACCTGTCCGAAAAATGGACATACCTCCGACTTTTCGTTAAAAGGTATGGCTGGACAAAACAGAACCGGGCTCTAAATGGATGATTTTACACCCCCACAGAGCCCGGTTTCGTTAAATCGTATGGAAAAACCCTTGTAAATCAAGGGTTTTCAAAAAGAAATTGGACACCCATCTTGATACTCGTTGTATCAAAATTGGTGTCCAATTATGGTGCGAGAGAGGGGACTCGAACCCCCACGGCGTAACCACACGCACCTCAAACGTGCTTGTCTACCATTCCAACACTCTCGCGGACAGCTTGAATATTATAACCCTCCTAATTCAATTTGTCAATAGTTTTTCTGCAAAACCCTTGAAACTGGGGATTTTCTCTGCTACACTATAGAAAAAATGTGGAGGATAAAAACAATGACGAGATTTTTTGTAGAGCCGGAGGAGCTGATGCCGGAATTTCTGGTGCTCACCGGGGAGAATGCCCAGCACGCCAAGGTGCTTCGGCTGAAGAACGGGGAAGAGGTGCTGGTCTGCGACGGGCAGGGGCGGGAGTGTCTTTGCACCGTTAGCGATGTGAGCCCCGGGCAGATCAGCCTGGTGGTAAAAAAGCGGCAGGAATCGGAGACCGAAGCGGCGGTACAGGTCAGCGTCTACATGGCCTTCCCCAAGGCGGACAAGCTGGAGCATGTGATCCAGAAGGCCACGGAGCTGGGGGCCTATGAGATCGTGGCGTTCCCGTCGGCGCGGTGTGTTTCCCGGCCCGATGAAAAGAGCCTGAAAAAGAAGCTGGAGCGGTGGCAGAAGATCGCGGCCTCCGCCGCGGAGCAGTCCGGCCGGGGCCGCATCCCTCAGGTGCTGACGGTTGGCAGCTATAAGGAAGCCCTGGAACGGGCGGTGCAGGCGGATAAGGCTATTTTGTTCTATGAGAACGAGCGAGCCACCACCTTGCGGATGGCACTGGAAGCGGGGGAGTACAAGACCCTCAGCCTGCTGACGGGCCCTGAGGGTGGTCTGGAAGAGAAGGAAGTGCAGCAGGCCCAGGAGGCGGGCTTGCAGGTCTGCACTCTGGGAAAGCGCATCCTGCGCTGCGAGACGGCTCCACTATGCGCCTTGTCTGCGGTGATGTATGCCAGTGGCGAATTTTGATTTGTGAACAGGGAAGCAGCCGTATGAAATCGACCATACGGCTGCTTTTGTGTTACTCGATATAGCGTGTTACACCCTCAATTTCGATGTTAACAGCAGTATCGGCATCGGAAGGAGAAAGAAGGTATACACCGATTTTGAAGGATGCTCCTTTTTCCACGTTCAGTATAAAGGGTGTTTCCGGGGTGAGCGTTGTTGTCAACTCATAGGTATTTTCGCCCCTGACTTTGGAAAGCTTCAGAACAACTTCAGTATCCGACGACAGCGTTATCGTGTTCTTTACAGGGGAGAAGTCCTGCTCTGAAAAAACAAAGGTGTCGGTATTTCCCGCCGGAATTGTGAAGTCAATTTGATAATTTTCGTTTTTTTCGCAGGATGCAAATGTCAGCAAGCTGACAGCGATAAAAAGAATTGCAAGAACTTTTTTCATGGGGATACCTCCCAGCCTTGGCTGGCATTTGTGCTTATTGTCCCATGCGGATGATCACGTCGCCGCTCATGGCACTTACGTTGATGCGGCAGCGGCCGTCGCCGTGGATGTAGCTTCCGTTTTTGGTGGTGGTCTCAAAGTCGGAGGAGAAGCCGCCGCTCATGGCGTCCAGGCTGACGATAAAGCCGGTATCGGCGGGGAGGGTCAGATCCAGATCGCCGGACATGGTATCGATATCCATGCGGTTGGGGGTGTTGGTCAGCTGGGCGTAGATGCCTGCGGAGGCACCGTCAAAGTCCAGGGTATTGAGAGAGCCGGAGAACCGGATATCCCCGGATGCGGTGTCCATGTCGATGGAATCCACGGTGCAGTTGTCAAACCGACAGACACCGCTGGCGGTGTCCAGCTCTACCTCGCCGATGGTCAGGTCGCAGACCTCCAGGGTGGCAGAGGCGGCGTCGATCTCCAGGCTGCGGCAGACCCAGTCCCGGGGCACCTGGATATACAGATCCTTGGTCAGTTTCGTATTGACGGTGATACCGATGCCAAAGATGGTATCTTCGCTGAACTGGATGGTGAGCTTCCGGTTTACCAGCTTCCAGCGCATGGCGTACTTTTCGTCGGATACATCGGATTCGGTGATGGTGATCTCCTCCACATCGGCGGGCTGGAGGATGATGGAGCCTGCGGCCCATTCGATTTCCAGGTCTTCCACATCCTTGGGATCGAAGATCAGGCTTTCCTCGCTGGGGAGAATGTGCAGGGGTGTCTGCTCCAGCGTCAGCTCCCCGCCGGAGCCATCGGTATCGGTAACATTGTTCAGCAGGGAGTATATGCCCCGGAAAAGGGAGCCGCCGCAGATGACGCTGACCATGATGCCCAGCAGCAGCGCGATGACGATGCTCCAAAGGACGATGCGGATGATGGCGTTACGTTTCATTGTCGTTTGCCTCCTTCAGGTCGAAAATTGCCTTTGCCAGACTTTGCACCGCGCGGATCAGGGGGAACATGATCCAGGTGGTGTGCCAGGCCATGGTGACAAAGCTGAGAACAAAATACAGAACCAGTCCCACAGTCCAGATCATATCGTGGACACTTTTGCGCAGCTCCTGCTGGGGAGAGAGGGGTGCTTGCACTTCCTTGCGCTCGGCAGGGCCCTTCTTTGCGCCAAGGATCATTAGAACCGTTGCGACAGCGATGATAGACAGGGTGCCACAAAAGCCAATGGTATCCATACCCATTTCACTCAGGATGAACAAGGGCAGAAAAGAAATGATGTAAAGTCCCACGGCTATGGCTCGCATCCATTTTTTTGTGGGGGTATCGCTGCTTTCCTCCTTGCTGTCAGGGGCATATGCAGGGGCAATGGACTGGGGCTTTGTGCCCAGAATCTCATTGATATCCCCGATGCCGGTGATGGCAAGGCGGTAGGCGGCCTCGGGGGCCTTGCCCTCTGCGATCAGGTCGTCGTAACGGTCCAGGGTGTTCTGTAAAATCTCCTGCTTAATATCTTCGCAGTCCTCCGCTCCCGCGAAAAGGAGCGAAACATATTGGATCAGCTGTTCTCTCATAATCTATCCTCCACTTGAAGAAGTTTATCCATGATCTCTTTGGTTTCCTGCCATTCGCCCAGGAGACGGTGGCAGGCTTCCCGCCCGGCGGGGGTGATGGTGTAATATCGCCGCCGTGCCCCCGCGCCGCTGCCGCCCCAGTAGGACGCGATGTAGCCCAGCTCCTCCAGACGCTTGAAGGCGGTGTACAGCGTCGCTTCCTTCAGCTCGAACCGCCCGGAGGAGAGGGTGGAGATGGTCTTGTTGATCTCGTAGCCGTAGCTGTCAGACCGCAGCAGACGGGCGAGAATGATGGCGTCGGTGTGTCCGCGTATCAGATCACCGGCAATGGACATGTATATCCCCTCCTTTGTGGTGTTATAATAACACGAAGTACCTCACCTGTCAAGGTACTTCGTATAAAAAAGGAACGCAAATTTGCGTTCCTTTTATATGCAGTTGAAAATTGAAAGTTGAAAATATAAGATTCGGCTGCGGATAATAATTTTCAATTTACTTATGGTATTTGCTCCCTGCCTGGATGGCTTCGGCCCGGTAGAGCTGTTCCAAAACCATGATCCGGGCCAGGTGGTGGGGGAAGGTCATGGGGCCCATGGAGAGCTTGAAATCCGCCTTAGCCTTGACCCTGGGGGACATACCGAAGGAGGAGCCAATAAGGAAGCAGGCACTGGATTTGCCGGAATTTTTCACGGTGCGCAGCTTCTCTGCGAAGCCCTCGCTGGAAAGCTCCTTTCCCTCGGGGGTGAATACGCAGAACCAGGCTCCTTTTGGAATTTTGCAAAAAATCAGCTCTGCCTCCTTTTCCAGTCCCGCGGAAATCTCGGCGGGGGAGGGGTCTTCGGGAAGGCGGGCTTCCGGAAGCTCCAGAAGGGTAAATTTACAGTAGCCCCCCAGCCGCTTTTTGTATTCCTCGGCGGCGGAAATGTAGAATTTTTCCTTCAGCTTGCCCATGGTGATCAGGGTGATGTCAAACATAGTATTACTCCTGTCGCTTTTTCTTAGAGTTTACCACCTTCTCCGGAAAAAGGCAATCATCATTTCCGTTTTCGGTGGAATGCTGGCAGAGGAGGTGGAAGGATGAAGAAGGAAGAAACCATTATCACGGATCCCTTCGGCAGCTATACAGGCCTTGTGAAGGAGCCTGATGAAAAGCCGGTGCAGGACGCGGACGACCTATAAAAAAGCAGAATGCGAAATGATTGTTTGTCATTTCGCATTCTGCATTTTGCATTCAGCAATCGCCTTTATATTTCCTCCGTGTTGCCATGCCGCCCCGGATGTGGCGTTCCTGCTTGTTCAGGTCCAGCACCTGGCGGACCTGCTGATAAAGGGCCGCGTCGTAATGCTCCAGTCTTTGGGACAGATCCTTATGTACCGTGGATTTGGAGATACCGAATTTCCGGGCGGCGGCCCGGACGGTGGCACCGGTTTCAATCATGTACACAGCCAGTTCACAGGCTCGCTTCTGGATGGTGTCTGTCATGTGCTCCCCTCCGATGCTGTGTGCTCTATGTATGTCTATGCCTTCGGGGGATGGGATATGCGTTCTTGACAGTAACGGTATCTGGATATAAAATAAAGAAAACCATTGACCGGGGAGGATAATATGATTTATTTCAACAACGACTACAGCGAAGGCTGTCACGAGAAAATTTTGGATGCCCTGATCCGCACCAATATGGAGCAGACCCCTGGCTATGGGGAGGATGCCTACTGCAAGGGGGCCGCGGAAAAAATCCGCAGGCTCTGCGGCCGGGAGGATCTGGCGGTTCACTTTTTGGTGGGCGGCACCCAGGCCAATCTGACAGTCATTGATGCGGCACTGCGGCCCCATCAGGGGGCATTGTGCGCCGTCAGCGGCCATATCCATGCCCATGAGACCGGCGCGGTGGAGGCTACCGGCCACAAGGTGCTGACCGTACCCTCTGCTGATGGTAAAATCACTGCCACGCAGGTGGCCCAGGCGGTGAAGGCCCACCGGACAGATGCCAGCTTTGAACATATGGTCCAGCCAAAGCTGGTGTACATTTCGAATCCCACGGAGCTGGGTACCCTGTACACCAAAGAGGAGCTGACCGCCTTGGCGGACACTTGCCATGGGCTGGGGCTGTATCTGTTCCTGGATGGGGCCCGGCTGGGCTACGGTCTGGCGGCAAAGGGGAATGATGTGACCTTGGCGGACATCGCCCGGCTGTGCGACGTATTTTACATCGGCGGAACCAAGGTGGGTGCGCTGTTCGGCGAGGCGGTGGTGATCGGTAATCCCGCCTTAGCGGAGGATTTTCGTTATCTCATCAAGCAGCACGGCGGTATGCTGGCAAAGGGCCGGCTGCTGGGGGTTCAGTTCGACGCGCTGATGGAGGATGGGCTGTACTTCCAAATCGCGGAAAAGGCTGACAGGCTGGCGGATCAGATCCGGGATACTCTGGCGGAACTGGGTGTTCCCATGCTGGTGCCCGGCATCACCAACCAGCTGTTCCCCATCCTGCCAGACGGGATTCTGGCGGAGCTGGCGAAGAAATATGTCTTCTGCGAGCAGGAACGGGTGGACGAAAGTCACCGGGCAGTCCGGTTCTGCACCAGCTGGGCCACAAGACCGGAAAACGTGGAGGAGCTGTGCCGGGATCTTCGCGGTTTATGCCGGTAATGTTTACAACTCGTTCACTGGATTTTTCTGGAACAGTGCGTTATACTAGCATAAAAGGGGGTATGCGGAGTGCATATCGATAAGAAATTGCTGCGTAATTTGTTTTTTGTGGCAGGCGGATGTGTGGTTTTGGCCTGGCTTCTGCTGGATACGGAGCGGGTTACAGCACTGCTGAGTTCCATTTGGGGCTTGTTTTCGCCCTTCGTGGCAGGCGCGGCCATCGCGTTTATCTTCAATGTGCCCATGCGTGCCATTGAGGGACAGCTGGAAGGGATTAAAAAAGAGGGACTGCGCCGGGGACTGGCCATTATCCTGACCATCCTTGTGATGGTCCTGGTCATTATGTTTGTGGTGGAGCTGCTGGTTCCCCAGATCGGTTTGACGGTGGACTCCCTGAAGGAGCGCATCCCTGCTTTTGTGGAGCGGACAGGCGCAAAGCTGATGGAATTCATGGAGGCCAATCCGGAAATCAAAAATTGGGTCTATGAGACTACCGATTTGGAAAAGATCGATTGGCCCAGCCTGCTGCAGAAGGCCCTGACGGTCATCGGAGAGGGCATTACCTCCGTTATGGGCAGTGCCTTCAGTGTCATCGGCAATGTGACGGATGCGGTCGTGAACACGGTTATTTCCATCGTATTCGCGCTCTACTGCCTGAGCCGCAAGGACATTCTGGCCCGGCAGGGGCGGCGGATCCTCTACTCCTTCGTGCCGGAAAAGGCGGCAGACGAGACCATTCGAATTTTTCAGCTGACCAACAGCACTTTCTCCAATTTCATCTCCGGCCAGTGCCTGGAGGCCTGCATCCTGGGCTGCCTGTTTGCTGTGGCTATGGCTATTTTTAAGATGCCTTACATTCCCCTGGTCAGCGTGGTCATTGCGGTGACAGCCCTGATTCCTGTGGTGGGTGCGTTTGTGGGCTGTATCGTGGGTGCCTTCTTCATTCTGGTGAATGACCCCTTCCAGGCTCTGACCTTCATTGCCATGTTCCTGGTACTGCAGCAGCTGGAAAACAACCTGATTTATCCCAGAGTGGTGGGTACCTCCATCGGCCTGCCCGGTATGTGGGTGCTGGTGGCGGTCACCGTGGGCGGCGAGATCATGGGTGTTGGCGGTATGCTGCTGATGATCCCTCTGGCCTCTGTGCTCTACACCTTGGCCCGGGAGTTTACGGACAAGCGTCTGGCTCAGCGGAATATTCCAGCCGAAAAGCTGGAATGCCGTCCCCCGCAGATCAAATCCAGCTTCCAGCAGAATAAGGAGCGGAAAGAGCGCATCCGTCTACAGAAAATGCGGGAGCAGCTGAAAAAGAAGCTGCAAAACGAAAAGAAGAAATAAGGAAAATCCGCTGACCGTTTGTGGTCAGCGGATTTTATCATACTTGCGTAAATTCGTAATTCTCAAATTTCAGCGTATCGCCTGTGTCTACGCCGAAGGGGAGGAGGGCGATGGCGACCTCGGAGACGATGCCGCTGTCGTGGTATTTGATACTGATTTCTAATTAAAACATTTAAGAATCCACTCTCTGCCCGTGATGCTGGAAATGGTGTGGTTAGTCAGTGTACAGATCGTATCGCAGAGTCGGTCCATGACTTTATTCAAGTTTGCAAAGACCTCGTTACGGAAG
>JAFTXW010000048.1 GCA_017461445.1 Oscillospiraceae bacterium | reverse complement strand
TTGGTACATTAAAAGCGGATATGTCTGCACATATCCGCCCATCATCCGTTACAATAGGGATAGCCGTGGTGTGGCGTGGCCTCTTTAGGGACTTGTAAGCACCCGAATAAAAAACTGTCAGCCAGCTTTGCCTATTGCAACGTGACCATTCGATTCAGCAGGTTGGAACCGCCCTGTGGGCTGCATCCGTGTAACGCACCAAAGTGAATGACAATGGGCAGGCAGACACCCGGATATCGACCTTGTACAACAGGAGGAATGAAGCATGATCAGTATTGGCATGGACGTTTCCAAGGGCAAAAGCACCGTTTGTGTTCGCCGCCATGGCGGCGAAATTCTTCGCGAGCCCTTCGACTTGCAGCACACCGACGAGGATCTGGATGCGCTGTGCGATTTCATTGCCGACCTTTCGCAGGAAGCAGAGGTGCGGGTGGTGATGGAGGCCACCGGCATCTACCATCTGCCCGTGCTGATGCGCCTGAAGGAGGCAGGCTTCTTTGTCTGCGTGGTGAACCCCCTGGTGATGAAGAAGTTCTCTGCCCAGTCCATCCGGCGGGGCAAAAACGACAGGCGGGACGCCATGAAAATCGCCTCCTTTGGCCTGGAAAAGTGGTTCTCCCTGGAGGACTTTACCCCTTCCCAGCATATCTACGACGAGCTGCGCCTGCTGGGGCGCCAGTATATGCACTATGTGACGGTGAAAATCAGCTGCAAGCAGAACCTTTCCTGCCTGCTGGAGCGCACCATGCCCGGCATTTCCTCCTTGCTGGAGAGCAACCACACCGGTACCGCCGGCAAGGACAAGCTGCTGGACTTTGTTGCCCAGTACTGGCATTATGACAACATTACCTGCATGAGCCAGAAAGCCTTTCTGAACCACTACCACCGCTGGGCGCGCAAGCATGGCTATTACTACAGCGAGCACAAAGCCATCTCCATTTACGAAACGGCGCTGCAGGCCATTCCTTCCTTGCCCGCCAATAGCTGCTGCACCCGCCTGCTGATGGAACGCGCCCTGCATTCCCTGCGGGAGATCACCCAGGATGCCGCCGCCATTCTCCAGGCCATGCAGGAGCTTGCCCAGCAGCTGCCGGAATACGGCATTGTGCGCTCCATGGAAGGCGTGGGCGATGTGCTGGCTCCCCGCCTGATCGCCGAGATCGGCGACATCCGCCGCTTCCATTCCCCCAGCGCCCTGGTGGCCTATGCGGGCATTGATTCGCCGGAGTTCCAGTCCGGCTCCTTTGCCGCCAACACCCGGCACATTTCCAAGCGCGGTTCCTCCCTTTTGCGCAAAACCTGCTATGAGGTGATGCAGAGCCTCAAGCGTGTGCGCTGCGAGGAAAGTCCCATCTACCAGTACATGCTGAAAAAAGAACAGGAAGGCAAACACAAAAAGGTGGCCAAGGTAGCGGGGATGAACAAATTTCTGCGCATCTACTACGCCCGCGTAAAGGCCTGCTATCCCCTTGAATTTGGCCACAAAAAAAGCGGCTTTACGCCGCAATTTGCCTCTTGAATTTATTTAGCAGGTTT
>JAFTXW010000005.1 GCA_017461445.1 Oscillospiraceae bacterium | reverse complement strand
TTTATTCTCTCTGCGAGCCTGCGCGATCTCTTCAATTTCTTTTTCGCTAAACTTGTACATCTGTGCCATTGTCATCACCCAGGTATATCATACCACATTACAGCAAAATATGTTAATGTTTTTATTTGAAAATAGTATTACGGCATTTTTCCGGGGCCGTCAAGAGCGCAAGCCCGGCGGGAGCATATCACTCCCACCGGGCTTTCCACCTTTCTTATTCATTCCACTGCACCGTTGCAATGGTATGGGGTTCCAGGACAAAATTGATGCCCTCCGCGGCATTTTCGGTCAGGCTGACGGGCCGGGCTTCCCCGGAGCGGTTCAGGAGGACTGCCACCCTCTCGCCGTCCGGATTTCGGAATACCACGGCTTCCACCTCCGCCGCATACACGGAGGAACCCAAGCAGACCGCCCCCGGCTGGATATGGCGGCTGAAATGGCCGATGTAGTAATACTCGCTCATGACTTCAAAATCAGTGCCATCCTCGCTCAGCATAATGGGTGCTTCGCAGAAATTGCCCACATGATTGGGGCCGCCCTTGGCGTCCAGCAGCAGATTCCAGTCGATGCTGCCGGAAATGCCCGCGTTCAGATTGCCGATGATATCATGGGCGTACATCTCCGCCTTCTGCAGGTGGGTCATTCCGTCGAAGCGGCTGTATTCCACGCAGCCTTCCGTGAACCAAATGGGCTTACCCGCCCAGCGTTCCCTGACAAAACGGATGGAATCAAAATGGTCGCCGGTGTACCAGTGGAGGGCAAACCCTGCCACCGCCTCCTCTGCCCCGGGCACGGACAGGGTCTCCTCCGCCCGGTATACAAACATGTCCTTGTTGTGATCCCACGCCAGGATCTGCACATCGGCACATCCCGCTTCATCCAACGCTCTGCGCAGGATGGGGGCAAATTCGCCTTCCTCTCTGCCGGAAAAGATGCAGGAATCCCAGGTCTGGACAGCCGCGGGCTCGTTCTGGATGGAGACCATCCGCACATCACAGCCCCGGGCCCGGTAGAAGGCAACATACTTTGCCATACAGGAGGCCCATAGTTCTCTGTATTCCTCCCTGAGCTTTCCGCCGTGGTTCATGTCGCCGTTGGTCTTCATAAACGCGGGAGGGCTCCAGGGGCTGAGCAGCAGACCAATGGCCTGTCCCGCCGCAGCCTCCGCATCCCGGATCATAGGAAGCAGGTACTGTTCATCCCGCTCCGTGTGAAAAACCTCGTCCTCCGAGCTTTCCATACAGGCGTAATTTCCGAGCGCGAAGTCGCAGCTGTTGATGTGGGTTCGGCCCACATCGTAGCGCAGGCCGTCCCGGCCAAAATACGCTTCCATAAACGTCCGGCGTTTGTTTTCCGGCAGCTGCTGATACGCATACGCGGCCGCCTCCGTAAAGGCACCGCCAAAGCCCTGGAAGCTCTGCCGCTCCACAGTGGGATACACACTGACCTGGTGCATACAGTCCGCGCTTCCGGCGCAAACCGCAAAGGACTTCCAGTAAATATTCTTTTCCAGATTCGTAACGGTTACTGTTGCTTTCATCAGTCGCTCCTCATTTCATTGTAACGTGGATTGCGGAAACCTGCCCGCCCCGGACTGCCAGGGCATATTCGCCCCGCAGCAGCTTTCCCGGAACGGTCACAGTATTGCCATCGGAATCCGTCAAAGCATAGCCAGCGGCTTCCGTCACGCCGGGGCGCAGCTCCCGGCATCCTTCCGCCTGATAGCGTACCGGGATACTGCCCAGGAAGGTGGTTTCCACGATCCCGTCCGCGGGCATCAGGTATTCCGGGATAAACGGCGTAAATTCCAGACACAGCTCCCCCGCTTCCACCCGGAAGGGCCTGGGGCCGAAGAACATCAGCTGCCACATATGCAGAAATTCCGCGGTAGAGCCGGAAAGCCGGGCAACGTACCCTCTGCCGTGGGTAGCCGGGTCGGGGTTGGCGGAGGACGCGATAAAGGATACATTCTCCAGGGGGCTTCTGCCATAGCTCTGCGGATCCAGGAAGGGTACTGCCGCGTCCCGGAAGGCTTCGGCAAACTCCCCATACAGCCCGCTTTTCAGCAGTTCCAGCAGATATTTATACTCCATATGAAGCCAGATGGATTCGTTTTCCAGCCAGCCGGGGGTAAAGGCCTTGGCCCGGCCCGCTTCAAAGCTCACATTTTCAAGGCTGTCATTGACCTTGTACATTTTCAGCTTTCGGTCATACAGGCCGCTGGCGCGCACCTTTTTTGCCAGCTCCCACTTTTCTTCCCCGCCCAGATCCAGCTTGAGATACCGCACCGGGCCCTCCAGGAACAGGGGCAGTGCCTCCGCCCGGAATTCGGTGGGCATGGGGCCCTCCGGGGTATCCGTGACACGGAGCGCGGAAAAGGTAAGATATGTAGGGATCAGGCCGCCGTTTTCATCGGTTGCCCGCCGGATACCCGACAGAACGGTTTCCTCCATCCGCCGCAAGACTGCCGCCACGGCAGCGCAGGACAGCTTCTGCCTCGCGCCCCGGAAGCCCCGCACCGTATCGCTGCGGTAGGCTTCCTTCAGGAAATTCAGTCTGTCCCAGCGGACATAGGGATCAGCCTGGGTGGTCAGGATGGTATCCACGCCTGCCAGCAGGCCGGCGACCTCCGTATACAGCTCCACCGTACCCTCCCGGTTTTCCAGTGCCCGGGCTGTGAAATCCAGCAGCCGGGCCAGCTCGCAACTTTCCGCCAAGGAAGAACCCAGCAGGCCGGGTAGGCCGTTCAGGGCATCGTACCAGCCTGGCTTGCCGCCCTCCATCTCCACGCCCATACCGGCAGGATCCAGTGTTGCGGTCTTGATGGTGCCCAGCAGAATCAGTTTTTCCACCAGGCTGCTTTCTGCCTGGGTGCCGTCCGCATGGCACATCCACTTGCGGTTGGTTTCTTTGGCGGTCTCATCCAGGGCGTGGTACTGCCGCAGGCCGTTTTTCGTCATTTCATACCGCTTCGCCCGGGGATTCACCAGTACCCTTGTCTCATACCAGCGGTAGCGGCGGTCACCGAACAGCAGCTGCTCTTTTCTTTCGGGATAAACCGCCAGATAGCTTTCGATCAGATCCAGATTGTATGTCCAGTGGTCGCACCAGTAACCTTCCGAAAAGGTGGCGTTGGGCTCGCTGCAGGCCGCGCAGACCACCTCTGCCGTGAAAGCCTGTGCTTCCCGGGGAGCCATTCCCCAGTCCTCCGCCGCCATGGCTACCTGGCCCGGCGTGAAGGAACCGCTCAGCAGCTCCGCTCCCTGGGGGTACCGGGCAATGAATTCCGCCTGGGCCTCCTGTGGCAGGGTATAGGTGCTGGGCGTCACCACCAGGGGATTGTAGCCGTCGGTCTGGATCAGGTCGAAGAAGGTGTGGATATTCTCCGCCCCCACCTCCGGAGCAAACAGCACATCACAGCGGCGGTTCTGATTCACATCCCGGAAATTGCCGTTGCCCTGGGCGTAATACTCCCGGCCCAGGGAGAAATAGTTGTATTCCCGCTCCGGGTCGCCGTGCTTCCGGGAATAGAGGTAATAGGGCACGCTTTTCCCGTCGTGCCGGAAGAAAGTGGGCACGCCCCCACGGAGCAGATTATCAAGATACGTCTGTCTGGCATAGGCATCGAAAACCGGGTCGGCTGTCTTTGCCGCCACGGCGAAGCAAAGGGACTCCACCAGCTCCGCCGCCTCCTGCCGCTTTCCGGCGAACCAGGACAGAGGCTCCACCCGGCCTGCCAGCGCGGCCACCCGGGTTTTGTCCTCAGCCTGACCATAAATGCTGTAAATGGTCATTTCTTCTCCGGGCCGCAATGTTCTGCCATGGGGCAGGAAGCAGCAGGGGAACAGATTCTGCGTCACCTGCCGAATCCCGCAAAGCTCCGCCAGCGGTTTATTTCTGAAATTCCCGGCGGCGGCAAAGGCAGTGTCCTCCCCAAAAATCACGGAGGGCTGCACGATGGGCTTCAGCCGCGTTCCGCTGTCATTCCACGCAAGGCAGAAATTGCCGCCTTCTACCTTGGTGACGCAGGCCGTATCCGCCATGGAGGCCCGAACCCGGAAATAGGCCCGGCCTTCTTCCATATCCTCCACCTGCATCCAGGCCTTCGCCAGATTGGACATATTTTTCAGGCTGTCCTGGCTGACGCCGTAGGGCACCAGTGCGGGCACACCGTCCAGCAATTCCAGTTCTGCGGCAGCTTCCCCAGCATTTTTCACCGTCAGTACCCGGGCCAATGCCGCGGTCCGCTCCCCGGGGACACCGAAATACACCACCGAAGCTTCCAGGCTTCCCCCGCGGCTTCGGATCTCCACCTCGCTCATGCCGATGTGCATGTCACATTTTTCGGTGAACAGCTCCCGGTATTCGCCGTTTACCTTACAGAAGGTACGAAATCCCGTACGGCTCACATTCTGATAGGACGCGTGGGCGGAATCAAATTCCATAATGGCATGATCCTTATCCCGGGCACCGAAGCTGCACACCGCCTGACCCCGGTTATTATAGTAGCACCAGACCGGCACGCCCATAGGCCCCGCGATGCCGGGCAGGAAGCTGGAAAAGGGGGGCATGCTCTGGTAATCCTTCAATATAAAACGATGATTCTCGTCAAACATCGGTATATCCTCCTTATTGGTGCGCCCCGAGGGCCACATCCAGGATCACAATCCCTGCACCGGGCAGTTCCTCCCGGGGGATCACAATGGAGCCGCCGGTTCCTTCCCAGCCGCATTCCCCGCAGGTGACCTTTCCGATCCGGTATTCCCCCCAGTTAAGTCCCTGGGGATTATGATAGCGAACCAGAAGTTCCCGCCCCGCGCTGGTGCAGTGTATCTCCGCCGCGCCCTCGGGACTGAAATGGCAGGGGAGCAGCTTGGGTTCCAGCATCAGGTCGCCGTTCCTGCCGTGAACGCCGAAGACCTGCGTCTGAAGGGTCAGCAGCAGCCAGCTGCCGGAGCCTGTCAGGTAAGGGTACATTCCCTGTCCCCGCTCGTCGAAATACTCCGGGATGCCGGGTAATACCCTGCTCCGGGCAAAATCCACGCTCTGGTTGTACAGGTATTCCAGCACACGCCAGCCCTCCTCCGCGAAGCCCCGGGAATAGAGGGCGTAAGCATACATCACCGCCATATGGCAGAACACTGCCCCATTTTCCTTGCTGCCGTAGCTGAAGCCGAACATCCGGCCCATATCCAGCTTGACCTCATGGAAGTCCGTATTCAGGCAGTAGCCGCCCCGGCTGGGATCGCACAGATACCAGTCCGCCGCCCGGATGATCTGCCGTGCCTGCCTGTCGTCTGCCGTCCCGGAGAGGAGGGTGAATACCTGCCCGGTCAGCATCATCCGCACTGCGTCCCCGAACAGGCCCTCCACCTGACGGCCGGAATTGTCGTAATAGCTGTTGAACCAATGCAGGTCGGCCCCGTCGCCAACCCATTCGGTGCTACGGATATGCTCCCGCAGGTACGCGCCCATGGCACGCAGCTTCCGGGACAATTCCGACGAAGGAACAAAGACGGTCCGGGTGTTCTCCTCCATCTCCCGGCAGTAGGCCAGAAGGGTCTGATACATTTCCTGGAAATCTCCCCAGGGAGCATCCAACAGCGCGGCCAGGGGTGCCGCCACCGCAACGGATTCCGCGCCCAGATGCGCGATCCGGGCTGCCAGCGTATCCAAATTGCCCGCATAGGCCGCGGTAAAGGCAACGCTTTCGCCCCGCTCCCGGGCCATATCCAGGCCGTCGTTCCAGTCCGCGCCCCGCAAACGTATATGGCCATGCTCGCCCACATCAAAAAACGCCGTGACCGTCTGGATCAGCAAGTGCTCCAGCACCGTGCCGGTTTTGGCGGCTCCGGGCTGTGCCAGGGGCGTTCCCTCCCCCCGGTGAGGTAAGGTATCCCGGAAATAAGGCTGCTCCTCCAGAAGGAAGTCATCATCCCCCGTTTCATTTAAATACTGCTCCACCGTCAGCAGGGGCCAAAAGCCGTGATCCATCCAGACCCGGGAAATGTTATTCCGGTCTGCCTTGAATTCGCCGGGTTTGGAGCCGATGATGGTGGCGTTGGTGCCATCGGTACGGACACCCGCAAAATAGCGCAGCAGGTCCTGCCGGGTCTGTTCCGGGTCAGTCAGCAGCAGGGCAAGGCTGTCCTGCCACAGATCCCGCCACCCCCGGCCGCCGCGGCCATAATCATGGTGGGGCAGGAAGCTGCATCCGCAGATCCGCCGCAGTAACGGCTGGATACCCACCCATCTTGTCCATGCGTCGAAGTGGTGGTTTTGGGTACGGAACGACATGGACGCGGCGGACTGCCAGAAGGCCTTGGTGTGGGCCAACGCTTCCGCCACCGCTTCCGGTGTCAGATAGGGTGCGGGGTCGTCATCCACTGTCAGCACGATCTGATAACGACGGGATTCCCCGGGCTTCAGCTCCACAGGCGCGAAATACAGTGCCGCCACAACCTCGCTGCCCTGGGCCGTATCCCCCGCTTTCATCCGGGAAACCGTTTCGGGGCTTACCACCGCCTGAGGCCAGTCGTAGCTGCCCTGTCCCACAAAGTCCCGCACCAGCGGCACAAAGCTTTCAGGCGGCCCGCCGGTTTCGTCGCCGGCCCAGACCCGGTAGGTCACGGTTCCGGGCTTATGGCCCCGTTCGTCAAAGGTCAGCGTCGGATGCAGATCGATGCCGTGCTTCCGAAGCCGCACCCGGTGCAGCAGGCTGGTCACATGGCGGTGATCCCGGATATTATCGGCGGAACGGCCATACATGGGAATGGCTGCGATGGGGGTCACCTTCTGCGTCCCGCTGCCCCCATTGTGCAGCCGCACCTGCATGATCTCCACCCGGTTCCAGCCCGCGGGGACAAAGCTGAGGGTCTCCGCCAGAAGGCCGGTTTCTGGATGGGTTCTCGCAACCTGCTGCCACAGAAGTCCACCTGTCAGAACGGCTTCCTCCTCCCGGCCGGTAAACCGCGCGGCCTGCTGGGGCGCGCTCTGGCCCACAGCGGACCAGGGCTCCTGCCCCTCGATCCGTACCCAGAAATTTCTGCCGGCACGGCTTTCGTGGAGGGTCTCACTGCTGGCCGGAGCCAGCAGATAGGTGTTCTGCCCCGTCTTGCAGTCGCCCGCCAGCATGGGGGTCACGCTGGAAATCATCCCGCCCTCGTTGACCAGCGGGAAGCAGACTTCCGGATGTTTCTGGGCATTTCGGAGAACAAAATCCCCCTGCCCGTTTAACAGCTTCAAAGGTTCCATAATATCGCCGCCTTTCCGTGTTTCTGCCTTTATTGTATCGAATCCTGCCATTCAAAAAAACGGGTGTTTTCTCATTTCGGTGTGATTTTTTTGCGGCAGGCAAAAGCCGCTGCCGGATCCCCCGGCAGCGGCCTGTAAGCTCACTTTTCACTTCCCGCAGGCCCCCGGAGGATCTGGGATCTCCGATACTCGGACGGCGACAAACCTGTTGCGTTTTTAAACACCTTCAGGAAGTGCTTTTCGTCCGCGAAGCCTGCCCGGCGGCCGATCTCGCCCACCCGCCAGTCCGTAGCGGTAAGCAGCCGCTTCGTTTCCTCCACACGCAGATTCTGCAGATAACTGACAAAATTCGTCCCCGTGTACTGTTTGAACAGGAGGCTGAACAGCGAATAGTTCATGGAAACATGGTTGCTGACCACAGCCATATTCAGCGGACTGCGGAAATTATCCTGAATATACTGGACGGCCTGCCGAATCTTCTGCTTGTTTTCATAGTCCGCGAATTCCTGGGTGATCCTGCAGCAGAAGCTCCCCAGCCAGCCGGAAAGCGTTTCCAGATATTCCCGCGCGCATTCGAAATCCCACACCTGGGCAAAGCGGACCGGATCATCCGCCGGATCGATCAGGTTCTTATACGGCCCGTAAAGTCCCCGGATAAACTCGGTGCACAGCTGCGCAAAGGCCTCCGGCTCCAGATCTCCCTGAGCCGCCATCCGGGCCTGTACCCCCAGCAGGCGCATGATCTCCTTGTCCCGGGACAGGCTGACCAGCCTCAGAAGCTGTTCCGCCGACACGGTGGCAGATGTATTCTTCACAGCAGGCGCGCTTTTGCACAGCGTTTCCGTAAAGAAGGAACGCTGCCAGCAGCGGTAGGCTTCCAGATAGCAGGCCCTCAGTCGGGCAAGCCCCCGATGGGGCGCGCTGCAGCCGGCAACCGGGCCCAGCAGGCCGGCGATGATATCCTGTGCCTGTTCTTCCGCCAGGTAGAGCACACAGTCTCCTTCTGTCCGCAGACAGAGAACATCCTCCGGCAGCTCCCCGGCGTATGCACCGCCGCAGATACCCACATAAGCCCCCTGAAAGAAGGTGCTTTCATACCGGCTTATCAGATCTTCGGATTCCCGGCTGTCCGCGGAGGGCTCCAGCATCAGAAGCCGAAGGGCATGCAGATACTGCTGGCGGCTGCGGGAAACAGCCTTGCGGTGCTCCTGATACTTTGCTTCCAGCTTTTCCAGTGCTTCGCAGAATTTCTGCCGCTCCACTGGCTTCAGCAGATAATCCGAAACACCGCCGCGCAGCATCGCCACCGCATAGCTGAAATCCTCGTATCCGCTGACTGCCAGAACCATAGGCGGGTGGGCCAGGGTGTGCAGCTGCTCCACCAGGGCGATGCCGTCCATTTTGGGCATCCGAATATCGGTGATGAGCAGATCCACCGCATGCCTTTGCAGCAGTGCCAGGGCTTCCTCTCCGTCTCTGGCCTCCAAAATCTCCCCCACAGGGATCCCGGAACGCTGGGTCATGGTTTTCAGTCCCATGCGGATAAACTTTTCATCCTCCGCGATCAGGATCGTATTCACTTGTTCTCACCGTCCTTCTTCTCATGAAATGGGAGTGTCACTGTGACAGTGGTGCCCTGTCCCGGCTGAGAGCTTACCTGCAGGCCAAAGTCCGGGCCAAAGGAACGGATGATCCGCTCCTGAACGTTATGCAGGCCGATGCCGTTGCCGGAGGAGGAAGGTGTCGGCTCCTCGCCGCTGATCTGGCGGCGCAGATGCTCCAGAGCCTCCATATCCATTCCCTTGCCCTCATCCGTGATGCGGATGGTATAGCGGTTTTGCTCCCGCTGAATCTGGCCCCGTACGGAAACGGTCGTATCCGCTGCCAGAACCGCCGCCCCATGGACCACCGCGTTTTCCACAATGGGCTGCAAACTGACCTTCGGCAGCCGCTGGTCCATCAGCTCCCCGGGGATATCCATATCCAGGCGGATCACATAGTCAAAGCGCAGGTTCATCAGGGCAATATAGTTTTCGATATAATCCAGTTCCCGTTTCAGCCGTACATTGCCGCTCTCCCACTTCATGCTGTAGCGCAGGAGCTTTCCGAGACTGGTAACCGCGTCGGCAATGTCGTACCGTTCATCAATTTCCGCCATCATTTTAATGGCTTCCAGTACATTGTAGATAAAATGGGCATTGATCTGGTTTTGCAAAGCCCGGATCTCGGAATTGCGCGCCTGCATTTCCCGTTCCAGATTGTCATGCATCAGATGGCGGATCTTATCCAGCAGGCCCTGGGCTTCCCGGGCAAAATCCGCCACCTCTCCCTCACCTGTCACGGTAACGGTTGCGTCAATGTCCCCGTTGGCAAAGGCACGAATGCCGTCAAAGGTGCCGTAGAAGCCCCGCAGCAGCTGCCGGGTCATCCAGGAGGCGGCAACTGCCAGAATCACGAACACCACCACCAGCGTGACCGCCAGCGAAGCCGTCTGGGACATGGCCATGGCATCCAGATCCGCCAGGCTGGTGATCTGCACATACCGGCAGCCAAAATCCTTCAGCCACACCTGATTTACCAGCACACGGGTACCGTTCAGGCGGCAGATATCCTCCGCTTCCGTAAAGGACAGCTCCCTGAGCGCAGCTTCGTCTATCGGGCAGATGCCCGCAGTCACATTGCCCGATTCATCCAGCAGTACGGAAAAATTCTTGTCATCGCCGGAAAACAGCTCGGGCAGCATCTCGTCCATCCGGGCGGATACCTCCACAACGCCCACCCGCCCGTCTTCCGAGGTGGTGATATCGGTCACCAAGCTCATAACATGGTGGGTAACGGGATAGTCGTCAAACAGCCGGTCGTCAAAATCCAGATACCAGCTGCCGGAAAGCTTTTCCGCCCCGGTCCAGGGCATCCGTTCCATGCGCCGGGCACTGTACAAAATGGGCATCATTTCGTTGATGTTCTCCGCCTGGGCATATACCCGGATCTGATACAGGTTTGGGTTGCTGAGGACGATCTTTTCCAGGCTTGCAATGTCCTCCCGGAAGAATTCCACAAGCGACAGGGAATCGATGGGCTGCTCCTTTTTCAGCTTGACCAGATGCTCCACCAGATCGGGGGTATTCAGAAACACCTGGGTGGACATGTTGCACACCTCTGCCATCTGCCCCGCCTGGGCAGCCATCTGGTCGCAGCGGAACCGGGCCTCCTGCTGCCGGGTGCTGATGGCTGTGCTTTGCAGGGAGGTAAACATGCTGTACGCCAGGAACAGCGTGGGGATCAGAACGCACAGGCAGGCAATGATGGAAAGCTGCTGTGACAGCTTTGCGCCGCGAAACCACTTTATCATATCTTCACTCCAGTCCCAGCTTTTCCTTCGCCGCAATCATCTGGTTTGTCCGATCCTCCAGCGTAATGGCCAGTCCGTTTTCCTCCCGGGCCGTCACATATTCCTGCCACAGCTGCTCGAAGGCCTCCTCCGTGGGGGCAAGCAAAAGCCGCGGCAGCATCTGGCCGTGAATGGCACTGATCTTCTTTTCCGCCGTATCCGCCGGGCTTCCCAGCACGAAATTGGTATCATACTGCCCGGTGTAACAGACGTAGGGATAGGTCCACTGCTCCATCTGCAGCAGCTCCGGTTCATCCAGGGGCTTCCACTGGGACTGCATCAGATTGTCCTGCAGCATCCAGTAGCTGTCGTTGGCACCGACCTGCTCCACATAGCCCTGATAATCCTCATTCATCAGCCGCTGGGTTTCCGGTGTCAGCACCGCCCGGCCATTCTCCATGGTGTAGTGCTCGCCCTCAATGCCCAGGCATATCAGCTTCTGCCCTTCCTCGCTCATCAGAAAGCTCATCAGCCGGATGGCACGCTCCGGGTCGGCGCAGTTTTTGGAGATCAGAGTGACCGTCCAGCCGTTGATGCCCGATCCGGGCAGGGTATGGGGATCTCCGTTGGCATTCCGGGGGCCGTCCACCGCGATGTAAATACTGTTGGGATCATTGGCCGCGAGGATCCGCTGCTGCTCCGCCATATCGGTACGCTGGTAGAGCATACAGAAGTAGCGTCCCGCGGCGATTTTCTCTTCCATCTGGGCACGCTTGTCAATGAAAATATCGTTGCTGAGCAGGCCCTCTTCCCCCAATTGCCGGAACATCAGCAGCCAACGCTTGTACTCCGGATCCGTATTCCGGTCGTAGGCTTTTCCGTCCTTTTCATAGGGGATTGCCAGGAAATTCTGAAGAAATTTATCGAAGGAATCGCAGCCCCGCTCCGTAAACTCGTGGGCACCGATGGGGATCAGGGGCTGGCCGTCCACAGCGGGAAACTGTCTGGCAGCTTCCCGCACCGCGTCGGCAAAGCCTTCAGGGGTAGTCATATCGGGGCAGCCCAGGGCCTCATAAATATCCTTGCGCACCAGGAAGGTCTGGTTGGACGCAATGGGACTTTCCCCATCATAATCGCTGGGCGCGTAGGCAGAATTGGGATAGCAATACACATTGCCGTCACTCTGGGTATACCAGTTCAGCAGATCCTCCTTGGCTACCTCCCAGAAATAGGCGTCATATGCGTCCGCCAGCTCATTCAGCGCGTAGGCCATGTCTCCCTGGATGATCTCGTTGAGCTGCGGTTCCCACCAGCCAAGGGTCACCAGGTCCGGCAGCTTGTCTCCGGCAATCAGGGCGTTCAGGGTGACAGACTCATTGCCATCGGGGGAGATGAAGCGGATGTCCACACCGGTTTTTGCGGTGACCGCCTCGCTGACGGCATTGCCGCCCCAGGCCGTATTGTACCAGTTGTAATTGATATACCAGTCAAGCCTCACCGTGTCTGTGTTTTGCGCGGCGGGATCTGTCCCGCCCTCAGAAACAACCTCAGCCGGGTGCTGTTCACACCCGGCGAGGAGGAAAAGCAATGCCAGACACAGAGCAACAGATAAGAAACGTTTCATAAGAAAGCCTCCTCTATGTTCTATTCTTAGCATAGCACATTTTGCGTGGATTTGCACGTTATTCTTTTACACTGCCGGCGGAAATGCCGCTGATGATGTACTTCGAGAAGAAGCAGAACGCGATCATGATGGGAACCACCGAGATGGCGACCGCCAGATAGGACGCACCCAGGTTGGTGGTGATGTCCCGCACCGCGTTCAGCTCCGCCACCATGACCGGCAGCGTCCGCTTCGCGGGCGTGTTGATGATCAGCATGGGCAGCAGATAGCTGTTCCAGCTGCCGATGAAGGCACCGATGGCCATGGTGGCAATACCGGGAGCCATGATGGGCAGGGCAATGCGGTGGAAGATGGCCAGCTCGCCCGCGCCGTCGATCCGGGGTGCTTCCAGCACCGACCGGGGCATGACAGACAGAATATACTGCCGCAGGAAGAACACCGTAGAGGGACTTGCGATGCTGGGCAGGATCAGAGGCCAGTAGCTGTCGATCAGGTGCATCTTATTGCACAGGTCGTAGAAGCCCAGCATACTCAGCTGAGAGGGCACCATCATAAAGATCAGCAGTGCGGTGAAGATCACCTTATTGCCCCGGAACTTATAGAAGGCCAAGCCGTAGGCCGTCAGGGCGGAGAAGTAGGAGACCAGGGCCGTATTGCAGATGGCGATGAACAGGCTGTTCACGAAGCCCCTGCCCAGATCCACATTGCGGGCAACCACTTCCCAGTTGGTTGTCAGGCTGGAACCGGGCAGCATGGAGAAGCCTGTCATGATCTCATTGCCGCTGCGGGTGGCATTGATGATCATCATCCAGAAGGGCGCGAAGCAAACGGTGGACAGCAGGATCAGAAAGAGGTACAGCAGGCTCTTGACACTCTTATGCTTTACCTTTGCCAGTGTCATATCAGTCATCCTCCTTCCGGTTCATGAGCTTGAAGGCGATACCGCAGAATACGGAGATGATCAGGAACAGCACAAAGGCAAGTGCCGCCGCATAGCCCATCTGATTGTTCTTAAAGGCCGTATTATACAGGTAGAAGACCGCGGTGACCAGCGATCTGCCGGGATCGCCGGTGGTGCCGGAGATCAGATAGGGAATATCAAACAGCTGCAGGCCGCCAATCAGGCTGGTGACTGCCACATACAGCATAATGGGCCGCAGTAGCGGCATAGTGATCTTGGAGAACACCTGCCAGCGGTTGGCACCGTCAATATAGGCCGCCTCAAAATAGGAAGCGTTGATACCCTGCACGCCCGCCATCAGCATGATAAAGCTGTTGCCGAACCACATCCAGGCACCTACAACGCCCACAACGGCCTGGGCCGTTCCGGCCTCGCCCTTCAGCCAGTTGATCTGCTCGGAGATGATGCCCAGATCCATCAGCACCTGATTGAAGCTGCCATACTTCCAGTCAAGCAGCGTCTTGAACAGGAAAGCAACGGAAGTACAGGCGATCAGATTGGGCAGATAGAAGATGGCGCGGAAGATGCTCAGTCCCCGCATACGGTACTTGATGTCGTTGAAAATGATGGTCAGAAGCAGTGCCAGTCCCAGCTGGAGGACAATGTTCAGGCCCCACATTTTCAGCGTATTGACAAAGGATTCCCGGAACAGGACATCCTTGAACGCGCGGATATAATTCTGGAAGCCGATGAAGGTCTCCTTGCCGAAGCCCTTGTAATTCATCAGGCTCATCTGGAAGGTGCGGAATACCGGATAGATATTGAATACAACGAACGCGATCACAAAGGGCAGACAGAACAGGTAGCCATAGTTATTCACATTCTTCAAATTGCTGTTTCTGCTCTTCAGCTTTTCCCCTGCGGGCCGTCGGGTCTTGATTGCCATGGGAATACCCGCCTTTCTGAAAGATAGTCTGTTGCCCTGGCCTGAAACCGGGGGCAAAACGTGATGCAGGGCGGAGCGGATTCCGCTCCGCCCTGCGGATGAAGGATCAGTTGATGGGTGCGTCAGCGGGGATGACCAGCTCGGGGAACTGGGTGGTAACCACGGTGTAGAACTCCTTCAGAGCCTCTTCCTTAGTGGTCTCGCCCTTCTGGACGGACACGATGGCTGCGCCGAAAGCTTCCTTGCAGGCATCATCATAGCCGGTGATCAGGCTGTAGTCGATGTTTTCCATCTCTTCCAGATAGAAGCCATAGGTGTTCTGGTTGCCGAAGGACTCGTTCTGGTAGTCGGCGTTGGCAGCCAGGACTTCCTTGTTGGAGACCACGTCGCCGTTGGAGGTCTCCAGCCACCACTGGGCGGTGTCGTTATTCAGGGTGCAGTACTCGATGAAGTCAATGGCTGCGTCCTTCTTGTCGGAGAACTCGTTGACAGCCAGGAAGGTGCCGCCGCCGAAGAAGCTGGACGCGCCGGAGCAGATACCGAACTTGCCCTTGTTGTCAGCAGCGTTGTCACGGATGATCAGAGCACCCCAGGAGGGCATGACGTAGGAGAAGACCTGGGTAGTCTCGGCACCGTTGGCAATGTCCTCTGCCAGGCCGTCGCCGGTCAGATCCCAAACGTTGGTATCGGGGGTCAGCACGGGCAGGGGGCCGGCCATGGAGGAGTACCAGGGAGCAGACCACTCGGAAGCGTGGGCAACGTAGTTCTTCTGATACAGCTCAACAGCGGCATCGAAGTAGTCCAGACGGTCCTGGTCAACGATAATCTCGTTGTTCTCATTGACCCAGGGGTTGGAGTTGGTGGAGAACCAACGCAGTGCGCCGGTATCGCCGAAGATCTTGTAGCCAGCGGCATCCAGCTCAGCCGCGGTCTCAGCGATGGCATTGAAGGTGGCGAACTTCTCGCCGATGGCAGCGGGATCGTCAGTGCCGAAGACCTCGATGGCCAGGTCGCGGCGGTAGATGACGGAGCCGGGGCAGGCCTGATAGGAAACGGCGCGCAGGGTGCCGTCCACATCCTGGCCGGCCTGGTAGGTATAGCCAACCAGCTTTTCGGCAACATCGCTTTCCAGCTTGCTCAGGTCAGCGGCAAAGCCGGCCTCGAAGAAGTTGGGCAGCATCTGGGGCTCGCCCACGAAGATGTCCAGATCCTTGCTCTGGGCACCCAGGGTCTGCATGATCTTGGTGGCGTAGTCGGCAGAGTCGAACACGACGACCTCGACCTCACGGCCGGTGTCTTCCTTGTACTTCTCCGCAAACTGCTTCAGGTCGTTGGCCAGGGTCCAGACAACGATCTTCTCTGCGGTCTGTTCATTGTTGTTGTCGCTTGCAACGGGCTCCTTATTGTCGTTGGCAGGGGTCTTGCCGGTGTCGTTGGAGCCGCAGGCAACCAGAGACAGAACCATGACCATAGCCAGGAGCAGGCAAATCAGTTTTTTCATAGTATTTTCTCCTTTCATTTTTCCCTCTTCCGGGGGTTCTGGGAATATTTTAGCATCGCGGGGTTTCCCAAAGAATGGGGTGTTTTTTAAGCGGGTGTCATTTTTACAAAGCCGCTCCCAAAAAGATGGGTAGGTTTTTGGTAAAAATAACAATATCCCACAGGCATTCGCGGAAGGGCACAAAAAACAGGAGCATCCCATCGGCAAAACCGCCGGGGATGCTCCTTTTCTGTTATGGGTTAGTATCCCCCCCGCTTAATGGTCAGGGCGCCCGTGCCGCTGAGCTCGAAGGTCAGATCATCGGTAGTGATCGGCTCCACCAGAGGGATCACCATCAGCTCCTGCCCATCGGTCAGAGTAACAGAATCGGGGATCTCCTCATTTCCGTTGGTGCGCATCAGCCGGAAGGTAACCGTCTCGTCGGTACCCCGCAGGTAATCCAGCAGATTTTCGACAATATCCGCACCCATAGCGTTGTAGGCCACCTGGAGATAGTGAACATTGTCGGTGTGGTAAAGCTCCGCCTTTGTGGTAGGCTGGGCCAAAGCAACACCGTTCTGGGTGGCATAGTCAATGGCAGGGGAATTCACTGCCACCAGCTTGTCGGCATACCAGCCCCGGCCGATCATGGAGGCCACGAACATGTTGGGGTAATCCGCGTTTGCACCTATGCACAGGCCGGCGGGGCAGTCTGCGCCGCCCAGCTTATTCCCGGTGCTCACCGTCCAGATATGGGGATAAAGCCCAGGGACACGGTATCCACCGTCCCGCCGCCGTCCACATCCCGGTTCAGTTCCTCCTGTCAGCCTGCCCAGATAACCTCGTACCAGTCTTCCAGATCCTCCTGGGTGTATTCCACCTTCTGATAGCCGAAGTTGGTGGCGTTATGGTAGACCATGGCCATATCCCGCAGGGTATGGATCGCATAGATGGCGCAGACAGAATCATCCGAAATCAATCCCACACCGCCCAAAATAGTACCTTTGGAAATGCCATGGCTTTGGACATACTCCCCCGCCTGACTTTCGTAACCCGTCATGGTCAGGATCAAAGGTGCATCCATCGTAGAAGCCAACGCCCCGCCACACAATCCATCCGGGTAATTCCAGGCATAGGCCAGCACAGCGGAATCAGGCTTCTCAAAGAAGGTTTCGGCAATTAGCGATGTATGCGGCAGGTCATACCGCCAACGACAAGGATCATGGCTTTGTCGTGAGCATTGGAAGTTCCTTCGAATACGGTAGAGGGAAACAGATTGCCCTTAAGAATGTCGTCTTTATGGGTCTGCGATTCATTGTATTCATAGTAATTTCCTTGATAGCGCAGTGTGTAGTCGTGCCAGCCAATGCCCTCGCTGCCTATCAAAAGCTTATCCGCATTTTCATCGATGCTCTTGTTCACAGCCGCATCCAGCGTCTTGATCATAAAATTCCGAAACAGGGCAGACTGAAATATCGATGCTGTGAGCGGGTCGCTTTCATCCATGACCAGTGTCT
Source organism: Oscillospiraceae bacterium (assembly GCA_017461445.1). GTDB lineage: Bacteria > Bacillota > Clostridia > Oscillospirales > Oscillospiraceae > Faecousia. The sequence goes on along the minus strand of JAFTXW010000005.1, from coordinate 53,376 downwards.
GCCCCGGATAGTCGATGGAATGGTTCAGCAGCTGCCTGATGGCTGCCTCGTCGGCATTGGGCTGGGCAATGGATGCAGCGTAAGCGTCATACTGCTCCGTAATAGACTTTTTTAATTCGTCTTTCTCTGCCGCCTGCGCTCCAACGGGCACCATCGGCAGGAGCAGCACGAGAGCCAGCAGCAGGGAGATTACTCTTTTTCTCATAACTTCCTCCAGCTTTCATATTTCTTTCCCAATAATTATATTATCCCTCCCCAGCTTCTGTCAACATGGAAACGCCCAGCCTATTCCGGCTGGGCGTTGGGGAATGTTATTATTTCTGAGATATCTCTGCATCTGCTTCCAGTGCAAAGATCGTCCGAACAGCCTTGTCGGAAACCAGCCCACTGCTGCCCAGCACATAGCCGTTGGCAATGTTCTTTGCCTGGACATAGTCCGCAGCTTCCGCCTCAAACTTATCCATGGTCAGGATCAACGGCGCGCCCAACGCAGCCGCCAGGCCACCGCCGCAGAGACCGTCGGGGAAATTCAAACCATAGGCCAGCACCGCAGATTCTGGACTGTCAAAGAACTCCTCCGCGATCAGCACAGAAGTCTCAAACCGGTTCCCGCCGCCGATTCTGGTGACCTCGCCGTAGGTGGCCACCTGATTCTCCATGCTCTTGCTGACCGCGCCGGTGCCGCCGATGACATACAGCTTATTTCCGTTCAAATTGCTCAGGAAGCCCTTCTGTGCCTCGGACAGATTCTTCCACACCAGCAGGATGGGCAGTTCAGAAGCGGAAGCGGAAAGGCTGTCGGCGAAGCTGATGCCTGTGCAGACCAGGATGTCCTTGCCCGCAACGCCTGCTTCCTGCAGAATGGCCAGGTTGGTGCCGAAACGGTCGTCGCCAGCCAGACGCTTCACCTTGAAGCCGCCGAGCCCGTCCTCCATGGACGCAGGCACCGCGCTGGTGCCACCCAGGATATACACCGTGCCACCCGGATTCAGATTGGCAATGATGTAATTCTTCGCCAGCAAGTCATAGGTACCCGGATAGCTCAGCAGGATGGGCGCGTTCTTCACAGCGGACAGATAACTGCCGCCCAGAGCATCCGCAAAATTACTGCCGGAGGCTACGATGATCGCATCGAACTTCTCCACACCCAGCTCCACCTTCATCTGATCCGCGACCTTGAACGCCGTGTCAAACCGGTTGCCGCCCGCCAAACGGTAAATCTCCGCCTCTTCCTCAGGCTCCGTGGGCTCAGGTTCGGTGGGCTCTGGCTCCTTCACGGGAATGACCTCGGTCTTTTCCTCACCGCAGGCAGTGCAGGTATAGCGCATGATGCCCAGGACGGTCTCGGTAGCCTCCTGAAGCACCTCGCCCTCATCCCAGCTGTGGGCAGGCTCCGTGCGGTTGTCCGTATAGCAGAAACCGCAGTCCTCACAGCAGTAAGTGGTATACCCCTCTTCGGTACAGGTAGGGGGCGTGACCATGGTGAGTGCATCCACAAAGTTGTGGGATGCATGCTCGAACACCTGGCCGCATTCGCATTCATGCCAGTGGTAGTCGCCGTCATAGACCCATTCGTCCGCGTCATATATGTGGGCGCATTCCGGCTCGGTGGTTTCGGGGGGCTCAGTTTCCGGAACGGTGGGCTCCGTCGGGGGCTCTGTTTCAGGCACAGTCGGCTCCTCAGGCTCTGTCCATTCCGGTTCCGTAGGCTCTACCCAGTCAGGATCTGCCTCGCCGCAGTTTTCACAATATCCATCCACCCAGCTGTGCCCCACCGCGGGAACGAAGTTGTCCTGATAGCTCTCGCCGCACTCGGCGCAGGTATAGGTGGTGTAGCCATCCTCTGTGCAGCTGGGCTCTGTGATCTCCTCCGCATAGCTGTGGACATGCTCCTCCGTTTCCACAGGCTGAAGCTCCACCGTGCCGCCGGTGCCGTCGAAGATCTCCTCGCTCCAGCTTTCGTCCCCGGCGGGATAGCTGATGGTGGCATTGACCTCGGCGAAGCTGTTTTCGCCAAGAGCGGGCGCACTACCCTGGAAGCTGACCTGCATCAGGCTCTCGCAGCCGGAGAAGGCACTGGCACCCACATCCTGTACGCCCTCGCCGATGGTAACTTCCACCAGATTGCCGCAATCCGCGAAGGCATTTTCGCCCACGCTGGTGACAGTGGATTCCACAACTACCTGCTTGATCTGCTCGCTGTAGGCAGCCCAGGGGGTCTCCTCGGGGCTGGCGTAGTCGTCCATGTCATAGCTTGCGGATCTGGCTAGGGAGGGATTCGTGCCGATCAGCATTTTGCCGGTGCTGTCCAACTGCCAGTACACATTGCCGCCGCAGGTACCGCTGGCAATGATGTAGACCTCCGGCACGCCGCCGGCATCCGGGATCTCACTGTCCGGCAGCCAAGTGATAGTTCCGCCGTAGTTCTGGAAGTAATCCTCTGTCCAGCTGGCATTGTTGGCGGAGTAGTACACCGTCGCCGTCACACCTGTAAACGCATCCGCAGCAATCAGAGGGGCGTTGCCCATAAACCGCACCTCCGCCAGAGGGCTGGTGTAGTTCCATTCACTGCTATAGAACGCGTTGGAGTTCACCACCAGAACGCTTGCAGGCAACGTCAGGCTCGTCAGGCTGGGACAATAGCCAAACACATTACTGGTGATGGAGGTAAGGCTGTTGGGAAGATTTATTTCCCGCAAATTGTCACAGCCGTAGAATGCAGACTGGCCGATGGAGGTCACGCTCTCGGGGATCGTCACCGTTTCCAGCGTATCCCAATCATTGAACGCACTGACAGGAATGCTGGTAATGCTGTCAGGTACCACCAGGTCTGTCACCAGTTCGCCATTCAGATACACATTGTGGTAAGTGATTTGGGAGCTATAAATATCCAAAGAAATCCAGTGGGCCAAATCAGAAATATGCAGATTTTCTACTGTTGTTTTAATGCTATACCATTCCAAAATTTCCACTGTTGTGGGAATCGTAAGGTCAGTGATCCCACAGCCATAGAAAGCCCAGCTTCCGATTTCCTTTACACCCTCAGGCAGGTTTACCGTTTCCAGTGCCGCGCAATCATCGAACGCACTGCTGCCAATCCTTGTCACACTGCCGGGTATGGAGACCTCTGCCAAACTGGTACAGTTTTCAAAGGCACCGCCATAAACATTGGTCACGCCCTCTTCAATGACCACCTTCTTAATGACCGTCCGGTAGTCTGTGATCCAGGGGTTGCTAGTCATTTCGCCGCTGCCAGAGATGGTCACAGTACCCGCACTGTCCAAAGTCCAGCTTGCCTTGTCGCCGCAATTGCCGCTGTCCACCGTGACCACTTCGCTGCCGGCAGTGCTGCCGGGGATGGTATCATCGGCCACCCAGGTAATGGTGCCGCCGTAGTCCTGGAAGATATCCTCCGTCCAGCTGGCATTGTTGGCGGAGTAGTACACCGTTGCCGTCACACCTGTAAACGCATCCGCAGCGATCAGGGGAGCGTTGCCCATAAACCGCACCTCCGCCAGAGGGCTGGTGTAGTTCCATTCACTGCTATAGAACGCGTTGGAGTTCACCACCAGCACGCTTGCAGGCAGCGTCAGGCTCGTCAGGCTGGGACAATAGCCAAACACATTACTGGTGATGGAGGTAAGGCTGTTGGGAAGATTTACTTCCCGCAAATTGTCACAGCCGTAAAATGCAGACTGGCCGATGGAGGTCACGCTCTCGGGGATTGTCACCGTTTCCAGCGTGTCCCAATCATTGAACGCACTGACAGGAATGCTGGTAATGCTGTCAGGTACCACCAGATCTGTCACCAGTTCGCCATTCAGATACACATTGTGGTAAGTGATTTGGGAGCTATAAATATCCAAAGAAATCCAGTGGGCCAAATCAGAAATATGCAGATTTTCTACTGTTGTTTTAATGCTGTACCATTCCAAAATTTCCACTGTTGTGGGAATCGTAAGGTCAGTGATCCCACAGCCATAGAAAGCCCAGCTTCCGATTTCTTTTACACCCTCAGGCAGGTTTACTGTTTCCAGTGCCGCGCAATCATCGAACGCACTGCTGCCAATCCTTGTCACACTGCCGGGTATGGAGACCTCTGCCAAACTGGTACAGTTTTCAAAGGCACCGCCATAAACATTGGTCACGCCCTCCTCAATGACCACCTTCTTGATAACTGTCCGGTAGTCCGTGATCCAGGGGGCGCTGGTCATTTCGCCGCTGCCGGAAATCGTCAGTGTACCCGTGCTGTCCAGCGTCCAGGTAACGGCATCGCCGGCACTGCCGGTGTCGCTGGTCTCTGCCCGGGCCGTCAGCGGCAGGCACAGCAGAAGCACCGCCAACACCAAAGCCAAGAACGTGCCCCGTTTTGCAAATTTCATGTTTTTCTCCATCCTTTCAGGATTTTTTCATCTGGATCCATTTTACCAGCTTTCCCCACGTTATGCAACTCTTTTCCCATCGAAAAAAACACAGCAGGCCCGCGCCCGGCGGGCCTGCTGCATTATTTCAGGGATATTTCCACATCCGTCCCCAGGCCAAAAATCTCCCGAACAGAAGCATCCGAAATTAGCCCCGTCCCGCCCAGGATAATTCCTTTGGTCAAGCCGAAACTTTGGACATACTCCTCCGCCTGACTTTCGTAACCCGTCATGGTCAGGATCAGGGGCGTGTCCATCGCCGCTGCCAAAGGCCCGCCGCAGAGGCCATCCGGGAAATTCCAGGCATAGGCCAATACAGCCGCCAGAAGAATAACTTCTCCCTTCTCGGGCTCGGTAGGTTCAGGCTCCGTCTCCTCAGGTTCGGTCACTTCGGGCTCGGTCTCCTCGGGTTCGGTTTCCTCAGGCTCCGTAGGCTCTACCCACGACGGATCAGATACACCGCATACAGTACACTTTCATTCACCTTTATTCGGGATGCCATTGTTGCCTTCACCGCCCGGGGCTGCTCCATGATCTCTTTCAGCATGAAGTGCTCATAGTGCACAAAAAAGTTTTTCGCAATAGTGCACATTGACAAATACGCAAATATGGAATATAATACCATCCATGAGCAAAGGCGTTCATGGAGAGGGATACTATATCCCTGCCGAGGAACGCCTTTGTTTTTTTGCGGCGGGCCGCCACCGATCTTGGCATATACTATAACACAGGCAAGGGCAGCCTCTACAAGAATCTCTACGTATGTTCCCAACACTGTTGTCCAGGTGGCATCGGATTGCATAGAAAAGAGCTGGAAATTCTCGGAATTTCCCACGCGGGAGAATAATACTGCTTCTTGATAGAAATCTTTAATTTCTAACAAGAAGGGCACCGCCTTGCGGCATTGCCGATTTTGTGATTTTTTAGAATAAAATCACGTCTCATCAGTATAAAAAGGTAGAAACGGAAAGACAACAGTGATATAACAATGGTGATAAACGCGCGGAAAATGGATTATGCCGCCCTGAACAATGCGCTCCGCATAGAAAGCAGCAGAATCGAAAACTGCCTGGGGCAATGCTTCCAAGGAGCTGCGCCCCATTCTGGCCGAATACTGTGCCTGTTTTGGACTGGATACGAATATCCTTCTGGACGTCCCCTCTCCGTCATTACCCCTGACAGTGCCAACCCGTACAACCAGATGTATGTTGCAAATTAGTGATAGAAAGCAGGAACCGATATGAAGTACACCCCTCAGGAAGTCATGCAGTATATCCAGGAAGAAGATGTGAAATTCATCCGGCTGGCCTTCTGCGATGTCCATGGAACGCCGAAAAACATCTCCATCATGCCCCATGAGCTGGAGCGGGCGTTCAAGTACGGGATCGCCATTGACGCATCCGCCATTGCCGGTTTCGGCGATGAGGTGCACTCCGACCTGTTCCTGCACCCCGATCCTGCCACCATTACAGTGCTTCCCTGGCGTCCTGAACATGGCCGGGTGGTGCGGATGCTCTGCTCCATTTCCCATCTGGACGGTACCCCCTTTGCCCATGACACCCGTTCCATCCTGAAGCAGGCCATCGCTGATGCTGCCAAGGCCGGTCATTCCTTCTCCTTTGGTTCAGAGCTGGAATTTTACCTGTTCAAGCTGGACGAAAGCGGTGAGCCCACCACGATCCCCTACGACCAGGCCTCCTACATGGATGTCGCTCCGGAGGATAAATGTGAGAATGTCCGCCGGGAGGTTTGTCTGGCACTGGAGCGCATGGGCATCCAGCCGGAATCCTCCCACCACGAAGAGGGTCCCGGGCAGAACGAGATCGATTTCCGTTATTCCGATGCCCTCAGTGCCGCGGATAACGCCGTGACCTTCTGCACGGTTGTAAAGACCATCGCGGCCCGAAACGGCCTGCACGCCGATTTTTCTCCCAAGCCTATTTCCGGCAAGCCCGGCAGCGGATTCCATATCAATATTTCTGTCAAGGGCGGCGATGATTCCGTCATGCACCGCACCATGGGCGGCATTTTAAAGCACATTCCCGAGATGACGCTGTTCCTGAATCCCACAGAACCGTCCTACCAGCGGCTCGGTGCCAACAAGGCCCCCAAGTATATCTCCTGGTCCAGCGATAACCGCTCCCAGCTGATCCGTGTCCCCGCGGCAGATGGGGAATACCGCCGGTTCGAGCTGCGCAGCCCTGACTGCACCGCCAATCCTTATCTTGCTTTTGCATTGCTGATCTGGGCAGGCCTTGACGGCATCCAGAACAACATCGCCCCCCCGGAAAAATCCAACGTCAACCTCTATACCGCATCTCCAAAAGATCTATGGGGACTGGAAACCCTGCCGCTGAACCGGAATGCTGCCGCAAAGACCGCGCTTTCCAGCGATTTTGTTCAGGCACATCTGCCCCAGTCCCTGATCGAATATTTCTGCGAACGATAATCCAAGCCAAAATCAGCAGAAAGGAGGGAGCATCATGGTATTCAGCGAACAAACATACAGCGTTCTTGTGGTTTCCTCTGTGTCAAAATTCAATGACGCGTTAGCACCTATGCTCCCGTACTCCGACTATTATCCTGTATGTTTTGTGACCAATATCGCAGCTGCCCGCAGAGAGATGCTCGCAAGAAGCTACGACTTTGTCATTATCAACGCGCCATTACCCGACGACTACGGAACCCGTTTTGCCATCGATATCTCCAACCGCTCAGGAGCCGTTGTCCTGCTCCTGCTGGGCTCCGACAGCTATGAAGAGATCGACGCAAAAGTAACCCCTCACGGAGTCTTCACGCTGCAAAAGCCCATGCCGACCCAAAGCCTGCTGCAGGGACTGCACTGGATGGCCTCTGCCCGGGAGCGTATGCGCAGACTTGAAAGCAAGGCAAGCACGATTGAAGAAAAGATGGAAGAAATCCGCCTGGTCAATCGGGCAAAATGGATTCTGATTGAGCAGCTTAAAATGACAGAAGCAGAAGCGCACCATCATATTGAACACCAGGCAATGGATCGCTGTGTATCTAAAAAAGAAATTGCCTCCTGTATAATCAAAACTTACGCATAAATTGTTTGGGAGCTCCGTTTCCCACAAAAGGATATAACACCGCTAAGGCCGCTGAGTCATTCAACTCAGCGGCCCTAATACTAGAAGGGCACTGCCTGACGGTTTTGTGATATAATCCCGCAGTGAAGCTGATACTTTGCAATCAAGGTCTTTTCTTCGTCGCCTGTGTCCGCAAACAGCGTTCGTTCAAAGGAGGTTCCCTCATGCTCCAGGCAAACTTCCAGAAACAGCAGAAAAATTCCGATATCGATCCTGTTATAGTGCGTCACCATGGCGGCTGGCATGATGCCCCGCTTTCCGGGCTTCTTGTATCTGTAAACAGACAGGGAATCTTGTTTTGCCTCCACAACCCAAGGCTGGGTATTGCAGGCACTTGGCGCAAACCGAACGATATTTCCAATGCTCCGATAGTGTTCCCCAAGCCAGATTTCGTCCAAAGGCTTTCTTTTGCTCTTGAACATATCCCTGCGGAACTTGTCCGGGGACATCTTTGCAATTGCAATCATAATGACAAAATCCAGGCCGTTGTATATCTGCTCCTCGACCTTACCAATTCCGAACCACAGCGCACCGATATTCACGGATGCCAGAAGAAGTTCCAATTGCTCACCGATATAACCGATGTTTTGCAGATAATTCTCCTTCTTCTCGCTGTATAACAGGATACAGTATTCCTGCCCTCGCTTACAGGTGGTCTGATTCGCCGGGACGATTTGAATATCCGTCTTGATATCAGGGATCAGTGGCTGGACGGTTTTGTACATTTCTTTTATCCTTTGCAGGTCAGAGGACTCTATGCTCTGAGCATCGCGAAAGAGATGGAAGGATTTCCTCTTGAGTATCATTGGATACAGTATTTGATCCATCATGTTCTTGCCTCCGTTCCGGTTTGTGCTGTTATGATAGCAAATTGAATTTTAAATATCAAGAGCTATTTAATACGAAACGAATCTTTTTTAACGTGCAACATTAAAAACCCATTGACAAACATTAACTTCCATGATATGCTTTCATCATCAAAATAACTATAGGAGGTAAGCATTATGAAACATATCAATAGAATTGGAAAAATCATCACCAAAATCCTGGAGGTATTCCACTGGGTCGGCACCAGCTTGATGGCTGCCGCTACAGTCTGCGCCCTGGCGGCACCGCAGTGGGTGGGGTATTTCGTAGGATTTGATGCCAAGGAATGCTGCGGAGCGAATCTTACCGTATATGGGTTTGAAGTGAATGCCCCTGTTACGAACGGCAATGTGGATATGACCACTTTCTTTGTGTTCGGCATCGGCGCATGTCTGATCCTGGCCCTGATGGCAATGGTATTCCGCAACCTGAATCTGATCTTTAAGAAGTCCGAAAACGCCACGCCTTTCCAGAAGGATACTATCCGGATGATGAAGGAAATCGGTATTTTTGCCATTGCTGTTCCTGTGGTTGGATTTATTATGAGCATCATTGTCCGTCTGGTAACCGGCGTGGAAACGGCAGAGGTCAGCATCGACATGGGTGGTATTTTCATGGGGATCATTGTTCTGTGCCTGACCCAGTTCTTTGTGTATGGTGCGGAGCTGGAAAAAGATGTGGACGGGCTTCTGTAAGGGGTGTCCGCCATGGGAAAGATCGTTCTGCGACTGGATCGGATGATGGTGGAGCGGAAAATGTCCCTGAACGAGCTTGCCGAGCGCGTGGGCATTTCCAATGTCAACCTGTCCAAAATTAAAAACAACAAAGTTACCGCTGTCCGGTTTACCACCCTTGCGGCAATCTGCGAGGCCCTGGATTGCGAAGCCGGAGACATTTTAGAATATCAAAAGGATGATTGATTATGAGGATTGAAACCGAAAGACTGATTATTACCGAATTCACCATGGATATGGCCGAGGCTGTCCACCTGAATTCTCTGGACGAGGACAACCGCCGGTTTGTCCCCGATGAAGTATTTGAAACCGTGGAAGAAGCGGCGGATACGGTAGAATTCCTGATGGGTGTCTACGCAAACGGTGAAGGCCCTCTGGTGTACCCGGTGCTGCTGAAGGACGGCACTTATATCGGCTATGTGCAGGCCGTCCCCTTTGATGACGGCACATGGGAAGTAGGCTACCACATCGGCGGCAATTACACCAAGCATGGCTATGCCACCGAAGCGGTCAAAGCATTTCTTCCTGTCATCATGCCAAAGCTGGGGATTACCCAAATCGCCGGTATCTGCCTTGCGGAAAACCGGGGTTCCGTGAAGGTTATGGAGCACTGCGGCTTCATCAAAGAATTTGAGGGTGCCGGCCCCTACCAGGGCGAAAATCGTAATATCTGTAAATTTATGTTCTCCCTATAAAGTCAAGACCACCGGCTAAGCCGGTGGCTTGCACAGGCCCTATAAGGGCCTAATACGGCCACGCCTTAAGGCGTATGAAAGATTCGCCAACCGCGAGGCTGCCCCCTTCCGGGGCGGCTTTTACTTGCCCTTGCTTACTGGCTCACCCGTAAACGGGTCCGTAAATTCCTTTAGGCTGGCCTCCTTTGATTTTGTTGTAAGCGGTTGGCGAACCTTCTTACCACTCTATCATTGGAGGTCTCTTTTTCTTCCCATAAGTAGAACTCTTTTGTGGCCACCGGCAATAGCCGGTGGTTGTCTTTTGACAAAACAGGAGCATCCCATCGGCAAAACCGCCGGGGATGCTCCTGCTGTGTTATGTGTTATTTTGTGGGAATTGCTTCGTCCGCTTTCATGCCGAAAATAGTTCTTACGGAATCGTCAGCGATCAGCCCGGTGCCGCCAAGGATAGTGCCCTTGGAAAGGCCATGATTTTGGACATACCCCGCCGCCTGGGTTTCGTAGTTCGTCATGGTCAGGATCAGGGGTGCGTCCATTGTGGATGCCAGTGCGCCGCCGCAGAGGCCGTCGGGGTAGTTCCAGGCGTAGGCCAGGACAGCAGACTTAGGATTCTCGAAGAAGGTTTCTGCGATCAGTACAGAGGTCTCGAAGCGGTTATTGCCACCGATGCGGGTGGTGTCGCCATAGGCGGCCACCTGATTCTCCATGCTCTTGCTGACCGCACCGGTGCCGCCGATGACGTACAGAGGTCATTTCATAAAACGCCCAGCCGGAAACGGCTGGGCGTTAGAGGGAGATATTACGGGGTAGGTGCCTGCTTGGCACTGGTCCAGAAGTAGCGGGTATCGCCGTCACCTTCCCGACCGGCCCAGATGCAGACATAGGCCTTGTACCAATAGCCCGCCTTGCCGTTGTAGTAGGTGACGTGGTCCATGTAGAAATAGTCGTCCTCATAAAGCATGTTGGAGTACACAGTGTGGTCGAACGTTTTTACATGTGTCCATGTAGAATTGTCTGCAGATTCAAATAGCTTGATAGAAAGTGTTCCTAGTTCATCCATAATAGTTGTTCCGGTTACACTAAACCAAACCTGTATTTGGCTGCTACTCGCACAATACACATATGCATTGTAGGAGGTAAGATAATTACTTGCATAAGGTTCAATCGGGTCTGCCACAGCCGCACTTGCAGATACCGGGGATAGTAATACAAAAACTAACAAAAACGCAGTTATCCGCCATAATATATTTCTATGTTTCATGCTATTCCTTTCAAACAGAATCAATCATAGCCTTCAATTCATCTATCGATAGAGCACCAGAAATGATGCATTCATAGTTACCATTAATCCAAACCGCTTGCCGTAAATCGTTGTTTTTGAAAATATAGTATTCAATATTTTCAACCATATATGTTTCTTCTAGCGTTCCACTTTGCTCAATTTTCTCTGGATCACCCTCTATATAGCCTTTTATCTGAATCTTTATTTCGCCATTCTCAGATAAATATCGGGCTGTAAATACTTTTTGAATCGGAGATTCTACTACCTTTATATCCACCAATTTACTTCCGACGGGAAATTGTATTGGAGCTAACTCTGTAGTAATACTGTTCATTTCCAAAGCCTCCTGCAAAGACGCATATTCCAGCGAATCATTCGGAATGGGCTCGGCCATGTTCACTTGGTTGGAGGTACCAAACTGAAACGTCTCTTTCGTCCACTTTACGATCACGTCAAGGACATCAAAGCCCAGAGCGGAGGCGGTCACGGTACAACCGAGGACGATGGCGACAGCGGCGGCTGCTGCAGTCAGGCGGCGGAGCCAGCGTGGGGGGCTTGCCTTCGGCTTTTCCTTTGCTTCGGAAACAGCGGATTCGCCCTCAACACTGGGGAGATAATTTTGAACAAAGGATTTCCATGCTTCTTCCGGGGTTTTGCCGGGGTTTGCGCTATTTCTTCTTCGATCAGCAAGCACCTCCATTACATAAAACAGCATTTCGGTATCCGATTCGGTGCCCTCAGGGGCGTCAATGTCCGCCCGCAGGATTTCTTCCAGCTCCTCCGACGTCATGGAGTCATATCTGGAAAAGTCGCGGGACTGATGATTGGACATCCTGTTTTTCCTCCTTTCACCTATATATGCAATCTGACCGTCATAAGGTGACTTATAATTTCAGCTTTGATTTCAGCGTTTCCTTGGCACGCTGCACCCGCTTCTTGCAGGCATCCACGGAGATCCCCCGGGCAGCGGCCATCTCCTGATGGCTTCTTCCGTCCACAGCCATTTCCTTGATGAGGGTGAACTCCTCCCGGTCCGCGATATTCTCATACAGCACATCCAGGCTGATCTTATCCTCCGTGAAGGTGATCGCCGTGCTCATAGCCAACAGGTACTTAGACAGCAGCTGCCTGCCGGATTCCTGCTGGCGCATCGTGTCCAGGATCACATATTTCAGGGTATTCATCAGCCATCCGGGTGGGTTTCCGCTTTCCAGCAGCTGCTCCGGCTTGCCGCAGGCGATGCGGAAGGTCTCCTGGATCGCTTCCTCCGCCTGATCCATGCTGTTCAGTCTGACCCGGGCATAGGACAGCAGCTTCGGCTGCATCTCCAAATACAGCTCCTGAATCTGCCTGCACTGTTCTTCATTCATTACCTATTGCACCCCTCTCGTGCACTCTCTTTCGCTCCCATCTTCGACAGGATTCGACAATATTCTACCAAAGAAAACAGGGGTTGTAAATCGTTTTTAATACGATTTTATGAGAAAAAGTGTGCTTTATATGGGAATGACCGTTTTCCTGTGGCATAATGGGTGCAAACGATATTGCCAACATGCAGGTGGATGCCATCCTGAACACCACCAACCCCAAGCCCGCGTGGGCTGGGGCTCAGACACGGGTGTGCACCAAAAAGCAGGCCATAAGCTGCTGCATGGACGAGATTGGGATGCTGCGCAGCTGCTTCGAGAGGAGCCTGAAGCTCGCCAAACGGAAGGAAGCCATCGACAAAGATTATGAAAATCCCACAATACGCAAAGTATTCCAGAATTTCCATAACTTAATGTCTATCTGAAAACCGTCAACAAGCCCAAACAGCGGGCCTTTTCCCGCTGTTGGCCATATTTCCAGTTTTCATACTACTTCTTAATAGAAATCTATAATTTCTATTAAGAAGAGCATTGCCTATTGAATTCCAAGTTTGTTTGTGCTAAAATTTTAGGCGTGAAAATGTATATTTTTTTCAGAGTATAGCACTCTGCAAAAATATATCTCTCAAAAAAGTTATCTATATCATAAGAAAGGCTATAAATTACGGTATTCCACAAACCGTAAAGGAGTATTATGAAGACCAGTGATCAGTTCATTTTACGAAAAATTGCAGACGAACATCTGCTGATTCCTGTGCGGGAGGCGGCAATCTCCGTAAAAGGCTTGGTCGCCCTGTCCGAAAGCGGCGGCCTGCTTTATAAAAAACTGCAAGAGGGCTGCACCCGTGAGGATCTGATCGCTGCGCTGATGGCGGAATATGAAGTGTCTGAGGCTGTTGCTGCCGAAGATACGGACGCATTTCTGGATCAGATGCAGGAGCTGAACATGCTTGTGGTGGACTGACCATGGGCAAGTTTGAACAAAAAAAGAAGCAGCCGGTGGGGCTGCTTGCGGCTGTGGCGGTGCTTCTTGTCATTGTAGTGGCAGGCATTGTACTGTTTGTTTTGCCGCAGGTGGCGGAGAAAGAACCGAAAGAGGAAACGGCTGCATCTACGGCCTCCCGGCAAACGGAACCCCAGTCGGCGGAGACTACCGCCCAGGAATCCCCCCTTTCCACTGCGCCCGCGCTGGAATTTCCTATTTCCCTGGCGGAGGGAAAGCTGACATTGGAAAGCTTGTTCCAGTTCGACGGTTTTAATCCTGATTCCGACAATGTGGAAGGCAAGAACATCGCATCCATTCTGCTGCGGAATGTTTCAGAAGAATATTTGACCGAAGCGCATATCACCGTGAAGCTGGCAGATGGTACGGAGCTGGGGTTTACCGTAACGGAGCTTCCTGCCGGAAAGAGTGTGATGGCCTTCTCCGTGGAGAACCAGTCTATCGCGGCGGATGCTGTCTGCATAGATGCGGCATGTGAGGCCGCGTTTAACAGTGAGGCCGATGCGGCAGACAAGGTAACTGCTGAGGTCAATGGGCTCCAGATCACCCTGACCAACAACACAGACGCGACCCTTGAGGAAATCGTTGTTTATTGCCGCTGCCCCTTTGGGGAGGACTATTTCGGCGGCATCGCATATCGGTACACCGTAAACGACTTACCCGCAGGCGAAAGCACCACCGTCGATGCCGTGGATTGCATCCTGGGCATGGCGGAAGTGGTTCGCATCGCGGTCAATGAATTTGAACGAGAGAGGTAGAGACTATGAAAAAGTATGTAAAACCTGAGCTTTTTTATGAGCGGTATGAACTGTCGCAGCATGTTGCGGCGTGTACGTACGATTTGGATGTGACAAATGGTACGGATAGGAATGCTTGCGGTTATTTAACCCGTGGGCTTCCGTGGAGAATCATTGATGGTGATAATGGCGGATGTGAGCAAAAAGATATTGAGGATTATTGCTACATGCCGCCGAACGGCGAAAGAACAACATTCGTTTCCTGATGCCACATAACTGCTACTTATCCATCTCCCGCCTTGGGATGCAGTTAGTAACTGATCACGTTATGCCTGTAGGGGACGCTTTTTGGCCTTTCCTGACAAAGAGCGAGACAGCAATTGTACAGATATGCTTCCGCTGTGTGGATTATCTGCCGTCAATGCCTAAGCAGGTGTTTTACAGGGATTTAACGTACAGCGTCTGCTTGGATAGTCAAGATAACTATTGTAAATTCTTCTATGATGCACCAGAGACGTCCACACCCTACGCAGTCTCCTACAGTACTTCCGACGGCATCATCCATGTAGACTACCTTCCCTCCGGGGCTCACTGCGTCTCCGAACTTCAAAACAGCTTTTTCCACATTGGCTTTGAGAGATTGCTTATCCAGAGGGATCGGCTGTGCCTGCATGCAGCCTGCGTGGAGACACCTTTGGGCGGTATCCTGTTCTCTGGAAAGTCCGGGATTGGCAAGTCTACCCAGGCGGAATTGTGGTGCAGGTACCGGGATGCCCGGCAGATCAATGGCGACCGTCCGATTTTGGAGAAAAGGGACAGAAGCTGGTATGCCTGGGGTTCCCCCTATGCCGGTTCCTCCCGGGTTTATGTGAACGACTGCTGCCCGGTGACGGCCATCGTGATGCTGCGCCAGGCGAAGGAATGCAGCCTGCGGCGGCTGACCGCGTCGGAGGCCTTCCGGGCTGTCTGGTCCGGCCTGACGGTGAACACCTGGGACGAGGAATTTGTGACAAGGGCCTGCGATTTGGCTATGGATCTGATTGCCGCCGTTCCTGTCTATGAATTCGGCTGTACCCCCGATGAACAGGCTGTGGACTACCTGGAAAAGAAGCTGCGAAAGGAGCTCTGCCTATGAATACCCCTAATATGATACCCGGCAGGGCACTGACGGACTACCTTTATAATAAGGCCAGCCATCTGCGTGTCCCCCTGAGCGGCACCTTCGAACTGTCTCCCGTCTGCAACTTCTCCTGCCGGATGTGCTATGTGCGCAAGACCCAACAGGAGGTGCGGGAAAGCCCCCGCCCGATCCTGACGCTGAACGACTGGCGGCGGATCGCCCGGGAAGCCCGGGAGGCGGGCATGCTATACCTGCTGCTGACCGGTGGTGAGCCGCTGCTGTGGCCGGATTTCTGGACGCTCTATGACGAACTGATCGATATGGGTTTCCTGATCTCCATTAATACCAACGGCTCCTTGATCGCCGAAGCGGCCATCGCCCATTTTCGTCAAAAGCCGCCCCTGCGCATCAATATCACCCTCTATGGTGCCAGCGACGAGACTTACCAAAATCTCTGCGGCGCAAGCGGTGTCTTTACAAAGGTAGACAATGCCATCCGGGGTCTGCTGGACGCAGGGATCACGGTGAAGCTGAACTGCTCCCTGACACCCCAGAATGCGGCAGACCTGGACTGGATCATCGACTACGCCAAGGCCCGGAACACCATTGTTTCGGTGGCTACCTATATGTTCCCACCGGTGCGGCGGGACCCCACCCGTTTTGGTGAAAACGAGCGGTTCACCCCGGAGGAATGCGCAAAATATATGCTCCGCTTTTTGGAACGAGACCGGGGGCCGAAGGCCTATGAAGCCTATCTGCACTCCATTCTGTCGGGCTATATCGACCCGCCGGGACTGGACGAGGGCTGCATCGATCCCATCGACGGCAAGATCCGCTGCCGTGCGGGTAAGGCCTCCTTCTGGATCAGCTGGGACGGCTGGCTGATGCCCTGCGGCATGATGCCGGAACCGAAGGTGGATATCACAAAGCTGCCCTTCGGGGAGGCCTGGGCAAGTCTGGCAGAGGCCTCCGCGGCCCTGCGTCTGTCGGGCGTCTGCGACAAGTGCTCCAATCTGAAGGTCTGCCATCCCTGCGCGGCTATCTCCTACGCGGAGACGGGCAGCAGTGCGGGGATCCCTACCTACATGTGCCGAACGACCCGGGAAATGTGCCGGATCGCCCGGGAAACACTTTCCTCTGACAAACCGTGAAAAGTTGCCGAAAGGCAATGGATATAGAAAACCGTAAATTATTACCGAGGAGGTAACGAATATGAACATGCTCAAGAAAACCCTGGCGATGTTCCTGGTACTGTGCATGATGCTGGGCGCAGTTCCGGTCACCGTCTTTGCGGCAGAGAGCACCGGCGGCTTCAGCTCCATAGATATGTCGGACTTCGGCCTGACAGGCGACACATCCGAAGCCGCTGACACGGGGACAACCTATGCTACAAAACCTACCAAACCCGCTGACGGTACCGTCACTGGTGAACCTTTTGATACCAGTGTCAGCAAAAATTACCGTATTCCCGGCCTGGTGAACTTTAAGGGTACCTTGATTGCTACCGCCGATGCCCGCTGGGACTATGAGAAGGACGGCGGCGGTATGGATCTGGTGGTATCCCGTTCTGCGGACGGTAATACCTGGAATTACACCTTTGCCGGTTATCTGGGTGATAATGGCAATGTCTGGAATAAAGATTCCTCCACTCTGATGGATCCTGTGATCGTCACAGACGGCACTAAGCTGTACCTGTTTGCGGATATGTATCCCGCAGGCTATTCTATCAGTTCTTCCAGCACGAGCAACGTTTTTGATGATACTGGCATTGGTTTTGACAACAACGGCAATCTGCTGCTGAGTAAGGATAGCCGTTCTACCTATGGCTATTATCTGAAGGATGGTAAAATCTACAACACGGCTGGTGCGGAACAGTCCGGCTATACTGTTAAGGGCTGGTATGACCTGTATCTGAATGATGAGTACGTAACCAACCTGTTCTTCTCTGATTCTCCTTTCCAGGTGCGTGCAACCAGCTATATTTGCATGACCACCTCCACCGATGGCGTGACCTGGTCTGACCCCACCCTGCTGAATGTGAAGCCCGAGGGCACCGCCTGGATGGTTCTGGGCCCCGGCTCTGGTCTGGTGACACAGGATAAAGATATTGCCTTTACCGCCTATGATGGCTCCAACATTTACCTAATCTGGGGTAATACTACCGATGGTTGGAACCGCGTACAGACCAGCGCAGCCGGCAATGAAAGTTCTATCATTGAACTGAATGACGGCACCATCCGTGCCTTTGTTAAGCGTACTGGAAACAATACCATCGCCTATGTAGATTTCACCAAGACCGATAGCGGCTATACTGCAGGCAACTTGGTGGATACTGGTGTTGCCAATTTCTCTACATGCATGGTTTCCTCTCTGCACTATTCGAAGCTAATTGATGGGAAAGAAGCTGTATTGGTTTGTTGCCCTTCTTACGCCGATGGCGGCACTTGGGGTGGCCGTTTT
Source organism: Oscillospiraceae bacterium (assembly GCA_017461445.1). Classification (GTDB taxonomy): domain Bacteria; phylum Bacillota; class Clostridia; order Oscillospirales; family Oscillospiraceae; genus Faecousia. The sequence goes on along the minus strand of JAFTXW010000005.1, from coordinate 35,583 downwards.
AACGGTAAAATCTATGTTTTTACTCTGGATGACAAGAATGCTATGACGCTGCTTAAGTCTTACCAGGTAAACAACAATTTCTTTGCATATTCCAACATGGCAGAGCTCTCGGATGGTTCCATTGGCCTGCTGTATGAAGATGATTGTATTAGCTACAGTGCTGGAAACCATACAGGCACAGCTTCCCACATTACCTATACAAAGCTGAGCATGTCTACCATTGCTCCCGATGCAACTATTTCTGAGGCTGGCAAGTACACCCTGACTGACACCAATACAAATGTTACCATCACGGTGTCCCAGCCTGTTCTGGAAGGTATTACTGTCTCCAAGGCAGAAAACTCCACTCCTGCGGAGGGCTACACGGCTGCTGTTACCTACAGCATTATGATCGACGATGTCACCAGTGAAGAAAACTATGCTGGTGCGGCTGAGGTGAAGATTCCCTATGATGAGACTGTCTTTAACGGCTGCAATAAGTTTGTCGGCCATGTAGACGGAACCGAGTTTGCCGTTGTCCTGCAGGATGGCTACTTTGTTGGCACCGCTCCCCACTTCTCTGATGTGACTATCTCCGGCATGGCAGTGGACACAACAACGGTGGATGTTACGCTTTATGTAGGCCAGAGTAAGACCGTGACCATTGATGGGTACGACTATTCCGAAGGTACTGGCAACAATACCGGCATTGCTACCATGGCGGTTGTGGGTAATACCACTCCCGTAGGTAAAGTACTGAACGCAGTTACCGAAATCGAATCTGGTGAGCAGTACCTGCTTTACAACAACAGAGCAGGAAAAACCCTTACGAATACACCAAAAAGCCCTGGCCTTCTGCTGGATGGAACGGCAACGGTTGAAAATACGAATCTCTGGACAATTGTAAGTACAGGCACTGACAAAGAATATACAGTTTGCTATGGTACCGATGGCGGTTATCTGAATGTAGGCTACGAGACTGCCAGCCTTTCGAATAGTGCAGTAACATTACAGTTGGACTATGGCAACTATGGAGGCGAAAATTCCTGGCTGATTAATGACCAGCAAGGCTGGTATGGCTTGAATGACTATACAGGTACGGCAACTACAGCGGCAGGCTGGAGCTATGCGAGCACCGATAACGGTAGCTGGTGGACAATCTATGAAATTGTTTCTACTGAAGAATCCAGCTCCACCGCCGTCACCTTTACCGGCGTAGCCAAGGGTACTACCACCGCTACGGTTGGCAATGTCACTTACAACATCACTGTTCTGGATGCAGCGGATGCCACTGCTGGCGACATCGCGGATTTCAATAACATCGTTGGTGTAGATACCTATTCCGATGACAACGACAATGCAACATATCGCTCTGACCTGAATATGGCTGGAAAGAAGATCACCTCTCTGACCATTTCCGAGAGGGCAACCTTCCATCTGGGCGTGGATATCACAGGTTATGACAAGGTGGAGTGGTCCGTCGCGGATAGCACCATTGCATCCGTAGACGCAAACGGCAATGTTACCGGCGTGGCAGCGGGTACTACCACTGTCACGGCTACGGTCTACAAGGGCAATGTAAAGGAATCCATCACGATCCCTGTTGAGGTAAAGGCATCCTTGATAGGAAATAACGATACGCCTGTTCCGTTGTTCTACTATATTGAAACTGTTGATAATACCAAGCCGTACTACACCATGTTCATCAGCAGCTATAGTAAGGCAGCCCCCATCTACTCCATGGTGCCTGTAACCCAGGGCCAAGTGATTTATCTGGAGCGTCCGCAAAATTCTGCATTTGCATGTATATGGACAGCAACACCGGAGGATGGATACGCCCTCATAGGCATGGGTTCTACCGGATCCATTTCGGAGTATTATCCCCTGAAGAATGGTACTGACCTGGGCAACGAAACGGTTGGTGATGTAACGTACTATGTTGGTTCGCAGGCGTATAATAATATCGCTGGTGAAAATAATGTCGCTAAGGATGCTGAAGCGGACTGGGAAGCTTCTTTGAATAGTGTTCTGGAGAATTCAATCAGCAGTACGTATAACTGTGATGGCGCAATGAGCATGACACGTTGGGATCACGATGGTGTTCCCAAAATGGTTTCGTCCATGACATTTATTTCCGAGAAGCTGCCTGAAGTAGAAAAAACGTTGAATGGCGTTCTGCCTGTGACCATGAAGGCTGCTGAATTCCGCTATTATGCTGGTAAGGAAATGATTGCAACCGTTGATGAGTATGTTTACTTTACCATCACTGTGACGCAAGAAGCACCTACCGAATGGGCTTTAGATGATAATGGTAAGGAAACAAGGTATTCTTTGCTTACGTACTCTGCGTCTGAGCTGATAGATAATGTTCTTCCCGGTGCCTACTTCTATACCAAGGAACTTGATGCAACCGATGGAGACAATAATGGCGATCATAATAACGACGGCAGTGTGTACGATGGTATTATTGTCGATGAAGCCAAACAGCTGACGACACAGGATATTACGGTCCAGTTGAATGCAGCCTGGACGGATGCTGAAATCGCTGCAGGCGAGCGTACTGCGGAGTTCTACGTTGTTTATAGGATTCGGAACGAAGATCTTCCTGCAGATAGAGATGAGCAAACTATTACGAATACGGTAAAGATGAACTTTACCTACAAATCCACGTACTCCAATGCGACTGCGTCTGCAACCACTGACGCAAAAGCGGATATCCACGTTATTGGTGCTTATCCCGGTATCTTCGTTATTGATTTCGGTCAGCCCTTCTCCATAACAGACATCAAGGGCAAATATGGTTTCGCCAATGTTGACGTGACTAAGACCAGCAGTACCTACGGTACCGTGACCATTGATAAGGATACGAGCACGTTGACCTACACCCCCACCTCCATTCTGCAGGGTGAAGATGCGGTTATCCTGTATAACAGCAACGGTGACCTTGTAAACGGTTTCCGCGTGTATCCCGCGACCTCTGTGTACTACGAAGAGGGCTTTATGTTCACCCAGTCTACAGATGATGAAGGCAATACAGTGAACAATTATTCCGGAACCTGGACATCTACGGGAAGCAAAGCTACGGAAACCGTAACCCAAACCACCGAAAACCTGGGCACCCATGTGCATAATTACGGCTTCGATCCTATCTATGATGGCGATACCAGCAATGGTGAAGTTACAAAGTCCTACGCCGAAACCTCTTCTCTTGGTGCAACTACAACCTTCACCTTTACCGGCACCGGCTTTGAGCTGTACGCCGACTGCACAGAGGGCACCGGCTATGTTTCTGTCAGGAATAAGGGTACCGGTGTTCTGGAAACGGTAAGTAAGTTGTTTATGATCGACACCGTGGTGGGGATCGGTGGAACGTCTGCAACTGAGGGCCAGACTGACAACTTTGATTCCCTGCCTATCGTTTCCGTCAAGGATTTGGAGTGGGGCACCTATGAGGTCACCATCGTCAAGACCCACGATGAAAAACCCATCTACCTCGACGGTGTCCGTATCATCAATACCATTGAAGATAGCACGATCTTTACCTCCGATTTGGAAGATGAGCCTGCATTCTATCAGCTGAGAGATATTACGTTGCTTGCACTGAATGTAAATGACGTGACAAGCAGTAAATATGGCAGCGATGTAACAAAGATTGCACAGCAGGTTTACAATGACGCAGCAGCTCGGGCTGCAGCTACAGGGACAGATGTTTTCTCGTTAGTGGTATTGTATGATCCTTATGGTGAACTCGAATCAGAGTCCACGGAAACAGCCGATACTGGCTCTACTGAAAATGAGGAAGGCTCCGAGACAACAGAAACAATCTCCATCGTTGAGGACCTACTGGACAACGGCCCCAAGAATGAACTGTTCCTGTATGCCAATCAGTCTCTGACCTTTAAGGTAACCACTAACCGCGCAATGCAGATTGGTTTGAAGGCACCGAAGAAAGATGCAAAATATTCGTTGTCCTATGAGTATAGTTACCCGCAAGCCAGCGGCAGTGTTCAGATTCCGATTGAAATTGGAGCTAGCCTGAGTACAACTGGTATGGATAGTAGCATTGCATCCGCAGAACTCAACACTGAGCAAACTGCAATAACTGTTACAGCCGCTAGTCAAGGACAGACCACGTTCAGCGTTACCGATGCTGATCAGACAATCATTACTTACAGTGTCAACGTAGACGCTAACAAGAATATTACCGTGAAGGTCAAGCAGGTGAAGAATGGCGCGGACATATCCACAAGTGTGGATATGTATTACGAGTTAGACAATCCCATTGGCACGAACTATACCTACACGGTCACTATTTCCGTCAGTACAGGCACACTCTCCGTCACCGACCTGAAGATCTGTGACGATCCCAACGCCACCTTCGAGCCTTTGACTGTGGAGGACATTGAGAAGATCCTGATCGACGCGGGTTACGGCGAAAATGAGACCGAGCCTGATCCTCTGCCCACCGAGCCTGAGGAGACCGTTCCCGAGGAGACCACTCCCGAAGAGACGACTCCCTCTGAGCCTGAGGACGAAGAGAATGTGGGCCGTCTGGCAGGTGAGAACCGGTTCGACACTGCACTGGTGATCGCTGACCAGATGAAGAAGAACCTGGGCATTGAGAAGTTTGATGCGGTGGTCGTAGCCAGCGGTGCCAACTTCGCCGACGCTCTGGCAGGCAGCTATCTGGCTTCCGTCAAGAACGCCCCCATTCTGCTGTCCTACACCACCGAGGAGGTCAACGACACCGTAAAGGAATACATCCTGAACAATCTGAACGCCGGCGGCACCGTTTATATCCTGGGCGGCGAGACCGCTGTGCCTGCTGACTTCGAGGAAGGTCTGGATGCCTTTACTGTGAAGCGTCTGAACGGTGATGACCGCTTCGGCACCAACCTGGCGATTCTGGCAGAAGCGGGTGTCGAGGGCAAGGATATCCTGGTCTGCACCGGCCTTGAATTCGCTGACAGCCTGTCCGCCTCCGCTTCCGGCCTGCCCATCCTGCTGGTTTGGAAGAACCTGACCGACGAGCAGAAGGCGTTCCTGGACGGCCTGGACGGCAACAAGCTGTACATCATCGGCGGAAAGACCGCTGTGGATTCCAATCTGGAGATGCAGCTGGAGAAGTACGGCGAGGTGGAGCGTATCGGCGGCAACAACCGCTTCGAAACCTCTGTGCTGATCGCGGAGACCTTCTTCGAGAATCCTGAGTCCGCTGTTCTGGCCTACGCATGGAACTATCCCGACGGTCTCTGCGGCGGCATACTGGCCTCCACCAGCAACGCCCCCCTGATCCTGACCATGACCAAGTACGAATCCGCTGCTGCTGACTATATCAACTCTCACGGCATCGGCATGGGAACCGTCCTGGGCGGCGACAGCCTGATCTCTGATGATTCCGTCAGAACTATTTTTTCCAAAGGCAACTAATTTCCCATAAAGCAGGCCCGCAGTTCAGATGAACTGCGGGCCTCGATTATTCTCTTCCCGTCACAGGCCGATCTCCCTGTACAGGCGGTTGATTTTTTGTACGGTGTCTTTGTCGGCGGACAAAATATTTCGGGCCTCCTGGGTGTGCTGGTTCCAGCTGGCGCGGGTTTTTATCAGCCTGTGTACCCAGGCCGCAGGCAGCAGCCAAGGCTTGTCCTGGAGGTAGGTATAGCGGGTCTCGATGGACTTGGCGGAGGGGAACAACCGTCGGGTGAGGGTAGATACCCGGGAGGTCTCCCCTTCCGCGCGGCTTTGGTTTTTCAGGGAATTGATACCGCTGTCCCGGCCCACCCGGCCAAAAATACCGCCGTTCATGGTAAATTCCAGGAAATCCGCCAAAGTTTCTTCCTTCACCGGCTTCAGCGGGATGGGGCTTTCCACCCCAAAGCAGTCCCGCACCAGGGTCAGCACTACATTGGCAAAGTCCGCAAGTACCAGCGTTTTCAGCTCCTGCCGGACATAGTCCCAGTCCAGCTCCCCGCCGAAATGCCGCAGGAAGGCTGCCACATCCAGATACATCCGAATGCCCGCGCCGGAGCCTGTGACATGCTTCGCGATGTGGGTCATCATATACAGGAAGTGAAATTCCGGCTCAAACTGATAGCGGCATTCCCCCATAGGCACCGCGTGGACCCACATTTCCCGGAAATAGCCCCGGTAGTCCGCCTTGTCCGACACATCCACCTCCATGATCTCCGTGTGGATCTCATAGTATTCACCGGGGCGGATGTAGCTGAATACAGGCTCCCAGTCTGCCTTTGCCTGGAAGCCCTGCTCCCGCATCAGGCTGTCGCATTTTGCCCGGTCACCGGGACGGATCACGATGTCGATGTCACCGAAGGTGCGCAGTTCGGGCACCGGATAATACTCCCGCAGGATGAAGCCTTTCATCAGAATATGGTCGATCCCCTTTTGGGCCAGCAGCCGGCTGAGCTCCTCCACCATCGCCCCCTGATTGGCATACCGCATGATGGTATCCAGACACATCCTGCGCAGGGCGGCATTAGTCTCCCCATCCGGGCAGATGGGGTATGTCATGGCCATATAGCCCAGAATGCCGGAAATATTGTGGATATACGCCTGCCCCATCAGCTTCTTCCAGTCCAGCTCCTGCCAAACCTCCGGGACCTCCCGGCGGAGGAAAGCTCCCAAAAGCTTTAGCAGATATTCCTGTTCACGATCCATAGAAAAACTCCTTGCTCAGCGCGGCTTCCGCGCTTCTTTTCTAAAGTATAGCATACTCCGACAGAAATAGATATCCCAAATCCCGTAAAAATCCGGGCTGCGGTTTTCCGCAGCCCGGTGTGCTATTTACCCGATAGGAAGCTCGTCTTCGTATTTGTTATCGTTCCCCGGTTTCTGCTCGGGCTCGGGGAAGATCGTCTGGACGGACTTTTCGGAAATCAGGCCGGTGCCGCCAAGGACGGTGCCGGTGGTGATGTTTTCGCCGTGGATGTAGTCCGCGGCGGCGGATTCAAACTTGGTCATGGTCAGGATCAGGGGCGCGTCCATGGTAGCCGCCAGGGCACCGCCGCACAGGCCGTCGGGATAGTTCCAGGCGTAAGCCAGCACTGCAGCCTTAGGGCTGTCGAAGAACATTTCCGCAATCAGCACGGAGGTCTCGAAGCGGTTGCCGCCGCCGATGCGCCCGGTGGGGCCGAAGGTCTCGATCTGCTCCTGCATGGTCATATCCACGGCAGATTCACCGCCGATGATGTACAGCTGGTTGCCGTTCAGGCTGTCCAGGAAGCCCCTCTGGCCATCGGTCAGGTTCTTGTACACCAGCAGGATGGGCAGCTTGGAGGCGGAGGCGGACAGGCTGTCAGCGAAGCTGACGCCGGTGCAGACCAGCACGGGCTTATCACCCACACCGGCTTCTGCCAAGATCGCCAGGTTGGTGCCGAAACGGTCCTCACCCGCCAGACGCTTCACCACGAAGCCTTCCATGCCGGTCTCCATGGTGGCAGGCACTGCGCTGGGGCCGCCCAGAATGTAAACGGTGCCGCCCTCGGCCAGGTTCTCCCGGATGTAGTCCTTGACTATCTGGTTATACTTGGCATTGAAGCTCAGCAGGATGGGTGCGTTCTTCACCGCTGCCAGATAGCTGCCGGAGAGGGCATCGGCAAAGTTGGTGCCGGAGGCTACGATGACCGCCTCAAACTTTTCAATACCCAGGTTCTCCTTCATCTGGTCAGCCACCAGGAAGGCGGTATCGAAACGGTCGGTGCCCGCAAGGCGGGTCACGCCGGAGTTGGCATCGGGATTCACCCAATTGGGGTCCGCGTCGCCGCAGCGGGTGCATTCGCCGCTCTCGTAGTCATGGCCCAGGGCCTCAACATAGTCCTCCAAATAGACATCGCCGCAGGTGCAGCTGTACTTGGTATAGCCCAACTCCGTGCAGGTAGGGGCAACGGTCTCGGGAGTATACTGACAAGTGTGGCCATAGGGCACCCAGTCGATCAGGACACTGCCGTAGTATTTGAGGGTATCGTCATTCCAGCTTTCCACACCGCTGGGATAATAGGCCGTGACCTTCAACGTGCTAAACGCGGAATCATCGATGTCCGGCGCGCCGCCCAGGAAGCGGATCTCCTCCAGATTCTCGCAGTAGTTAAACACTGCCTGCTCCATAGTCTCCACGGAGCCCGGGATCTCAATTTCCGTCAGCGCGGTGCAGCCCCGGAAGACCCAGGGGCCAATGACCTTCACGCCATCCTCCAATGTCACATCAGACAGAGCCGTGCAGTAGTCAAACACGCCCCAGCCCAGCTGCTCCACCGTACCGGGGATCACGACGGATTCCAGCCCGGTGCAGTTTGCGAACATGGAGGCAGACAGGGCGGTGACACCCTCCTTCACCGTCACATCCGTCAGGCCGGGGCAATAGGCAAACACCTCTTCGCCACCCTCGAAGCCCGCTTCCAGCGTGACTTTGGTCAGGCTTTGGCACTCGGCAAAAGCCTTGGCATACACCTTGGTATTTTCGGGAACGGTCACTTCCGTCAGGCCGGAGCCCCAGAAGGCGTGGCTGCCTATGCTCTCCAACGTTTCGGGGAAGGTCACGGATTTCAGGCTGGTGGTCATTTCAAAGGCCGCATCCTGTATCCACCGCAGGGTGCTGGGGAAGGAGATACCTTCCAGCTCCGTCAGGCCGCCGAACATGGAAGAGCCCACAGATACCACGCCTTCCTCCAGAACAACCGTCTTGATCTGGTCGGCGTACTCTGCCCAGGGGGTGTAGACCCAACTGCTGACCCCCTGCATCTCGCCGGTGCCGGAAACGGTCAGCGTCCCGGTGGCCTCATCCAGGGTCCAGGTCAGGTTGGTGATCTCCTTGCCGCAGTTGCCGCCGATGGTCTCGGGCTCGGGTTCAACTGTCTCGCCGCCGGTGGTCTTCCAGTCGATGTCGCCGCCCAGGTCGGTCATCACATCGGAAGTCCAGGTTGCGTTGTCTCCGGGATAGTAGGCCGTCACGGTCTCATTGGGGAAGCTGCCGGTGCCGGAGAAGGGCTGGCCGCTGAAGGTGGGGGCATCACCTTCAAAGGTAATGGTAGTCAGGCTATCGCAGCAAGCAAAGCTGTAGTTTTTCATCTCCGTCAGGGTCGCCGGGAAGGTGACCTCCGTCAGGCTGCGGCACATATTGAAGGCATCGTTGGCGATCATCTCCACGCCGCCCAGCTCCAGGGTTTCCATGCCGTCGCAGTTATAGAAGGCCATAAGACCGATGCTCTTCACGGAATCGGGCAGAATGACCTCTTTCAGCTTCCGGCACCACTCAAAGGCATGATTCCCGATGCTGGTCACGCCCTCGGGAATGGAAACGGATTCCAGCTTCAGGCACTGGTAGAAGCAGAAGATACCCACTGTGGTGATGCCCTTTTCGATCACGGCGGAGGTGATCTGGTCAGAATATTCCAGCCAGGGCACATCGGTCTCCAGCTGGCAGTGGGGCATATCGCCCTCGCCGGAGATGGTCAGCTTTCCATCGCTTTCCAGCATCCAGGTGATATTTTCCAGCTTTCCCTGGGCGACAACACTGGTCAGCTCGTCCCGTTCGGTCTCATTCTCGCCCAGCTGGGGCTCTGCCGCCCGGGCCGTGCCCACCGGGATGCCGCCCAGCAGGGACAGTGCCAGTGCCAGCACCAGCAGCGCGCTCGTGATTCGTTTCGCCATAAGTAAAACCTCCTGTACAATGTTTCCCGCAGGCCAGAGAACCCGCGTGCTTTGGGGGATAATGGGGTACTTTCTTTCATTATAGCCCGGGGATATTAAGAAAGTCGGATTTTATGAAATAACCGGAAAGCCCGCCAAAAAGCCGGGCCGCCTTTTGTGTATATCCCCACACGCCCCCATTATACCACACCCCTGGCCCTATTTCCACAACGATTTTCCTGTTGCGGCGATATTCTCCAGAAAGGAAATCCCGGGCCCCAAAAGGGGCCCGGGTAATTTCAAGGATTATTTATTCGGATTTTCAAAGTATGCGTAGGCGGAAGACACAAATTTCATAACAGCAGCATAGACATCGTCCTGATCCTGCATACGGGACAGGTAGTTGGCAATGCTGTCGGTAGCTGTAGCAATTTCCTTACCCTCTTTGTTGTACACCTTGCAGGTGATGGACTGCATACCATCGGCAGCCGCAATGCCCATGATATCCACACCTATCATCGTTTCATTGGGTTCATAGAATGCATCCGTTTCCGAGCCATCGTAAGTAAGCTTCTCAGAAATCTCGCTGCCGCCGTGGGTCGTATAGGTAATTTCAGCATAGCCTATATCGGTAAGGTTCTCGAAATACAGCGTCATCATCAGCTCATTTTTCAGAGAAATGGTGGTGCCCTTGTAATTCTCGCTTGCTCCGGTCACTTCACTGTTTTCGGGGAATCCTGCGGTTTTGGATGCATAGTCCTTCTGTGTGTCGCTCAGCTTGGCATTTGCAAGATCAGATTCATTATAGCCGAAGTAATTCTGTGCCTCTGCACCATAGTTCAGCATATCCACCAGGACAGTCTTCAGATTCTCGCTCTGCTCACCCGCATCCTTGGCTTCTTCCTTTTTCAACATACGCATTGCATACGCCTGAATGCTGTCTTCTCTCACTTCGCTGACCTTGGTTCCATCCTCTGCATAGGTGGTAACCGTCAGGGCATCTGTCATAGCTCTTGCAGGCAGGCCGGTATAAGGAATACGGATCTGATCCGTCTCGTATTCCTCCCACTTATCGATGGAGATGGTTTCCGTGGAATCCTCTTCATCGTTGGCAGAATCTCGAGTAACCACAGCGTAATACTGCTCACCCTCGATAAGGTCGGACAGATTCAGATAGAAGAACATCTTCAGTGTTTCTTCCAGCTTGATGTTAGTGCCCTGGAACTCGATAGGCTTCTTGTCCTGCGTCAGCACCATAGCGGAGATGCCGTCCACACTGACGCTGCCAGTGACAGTGCCCAAGGATGCTGTACCTGCACCCGTACCGTTGATATTGACCGTCCACTCACCGGAAGGCAGAGTAACGTTCTGAGTGCTCTTGGTAGCATTGAAAATCACAACGATGGTTTCCGCAGTCTCATTCGCCAGGGATTTGCCATCAATGATGAACTTAACAACCTCGTAAGTAACCCACTCATACTTAACATTTGCAGTCACTTCCGCAGTGGTAGCAAACCGCAGTGCGGGGTGTGCCTTACGGAACTCGATCAGGCCCTTGTAGTAGGCAGAGTTCTTGGCGTTGGTTTCGTCCTCCAGTTTGCTCCAAACGATCTTGTTAACAGAATCAGGCGCGTTATAGCTGTTCTCGCAGCGTCCGCCGTCCTCTTCCAGCTTTTCGCGGAGGAATTCCTCACCGGCGTGGATGAAGGGGATACCCTGGGAGGTCATGTAGATGGCCGCCGCCAGGTTGTTCATCTTGATGACTTCATCATCGATCTCGCTCCTGCCAGTGGACAGGATCAGCTTATCCACCAGGGTATAGTTATCATGGCAGGAAGCGTACTGGATGATCTGGGTGGGATTGGAGGTCCACCAGGGTCTTGCCATGAAGTTATTGGCAACAGCCTCCTCCTGGCCTGTCAGACCGGAAACAAAGCCCAGACTGGTGCCGTTCTGTCCGCCCAGCAGGTTGCGCATGGTATCGGAGAAGTAGGCGAACTCAGGCGTTGCGGAGGAATTTGCCTGGGTAGCCATAGTGTTTCCGGGTTCAACGGCGGTGCCCAGGGTCCAGCCTTCGCCATAGAACAGCGCGCCGGGATGGTTCACATGGACGGTGTCCACGATCTCATTGATGGTGGTCGCATCCAGCAGGCCGACCAGGTCGAAGCGGAAGCCATCCACATGGTACTCGTCCGCCCAGTAGTTCACGGAATCCACGATGTACTTGCGGACCATTTCCCGCTCGGAGGCGGTATCGTTGCCGCAGCCGGAGCCGTTGGAGTAGCTGCCGTCGGCATTCTGGCGGGAGAAGTAGCCGGGAACGATCTGGTTCATGCTGAAGGCACCGGCATCGTACACATGGTTATAAACCACGTCCATGATGACGCTGATATCGTTGTCGTGGAGGGTGCTGACCATTTCCTTGAATTCTTCCACACGAACCTCGCCATTGTGGGGATCGGTGGAGTAGGAGCCTTCGGGGACGTTGTAGTTCAGAGGATCATAGCCCCAGTTGAAGGTGCTGCAGGTAGTCTCGTCCACGGAAGCATAATCATAGACGGGCAGTAGGTGCAGATGGGTGATACCCAGATTCTTCAGATAGTCCAGACCGGTAACGGTAGTTCCGTCAGTAGAGGTGGTACCGGTCTCAGTCAGGGCCAGGAACTTGCCCTGCCATTCGTCCTTGACACCGGAGCTGTCGTCGATGGAGAAGTCGCGGACGTGCAGCTCGTAGATGATGGCATCGGTGTAGGATTTCAGCGGGTTGGGATCGGTATCGTTGGCCCAATCCTCGGGATCGGTGGAATCCAGGTCAATGACCATGCCGCGCTTGCCGTTGACACCGGTGGTCCGGGCGTAGGGGTCCACGGCCTCCACGGTCTCGCCATCACGGGTGACGGAGTAGGTGTAGTAGGTTTTGTTCAGGTCACCCTCAACAGTCGCGACCCAGGTGCCGTTATCAGAGGCAGTCATTTCAACCTGCTTGCTCAGATCGTCGGTACCAGCGGTGCCGGAAGCGTACAGGTTGATTTTCACCTCTGCCGCAGTGGGAGCCCACACACGGAAAGTGGTGGAGTCCTCAGACCAGGTTGCGCCCAGGTCATCGCCCTCATAGGTAAAGTCATCGCCGAACTTGGCAGAAGCGTAAACGGTGTTGATGCCGATCTTGTAGTCGTAGTCAGCAAACTTCACCTGCCCAGAGAAGCGGACGGTGTACTGATACAGCGTCACAAGATCCAGCGTTTCCGTCAGCGTCAGGGTATAGGTGCTGCCGCTGGCGGTGATGGATTGGATAATATTCGCAATCTCGCCATTCTTATAAATGCTGAAAGCAGTCTCAGGATTATTTACTGTCTTGGTGGTATGGATGGCGATGGTATTCTTATCGTAATCTAGTTCCACAGAGGAGACCTTGTTGGTGGTAACCACATCATCATTCAGGCTCTGGCTGACGGAGAAGTCGCTGCCAACATAAACATCGATGGTGCCGGAGACGATGTTGGCCAGGTCTACCCGGATCTCACCGCTCTGCTCCGCCCAATCATTGCCTTCGATGCTCTTGCGAACCTTGAAGCAGACATACTGGGATGCACGGCCATTCAAGGTGATGGTGGTCACACCGTCCGTAAAGTCATACTGAGGTTTCAGACCATCGGCACCCCAGGCACAGACATTCCATTCAGTGCTGGGAGCATCGTAGTGAACATTGATTTTGACGGTGTTGGTATCGCTTTCGGGGTTACTGATCAGGAATGCGGAGTTCTGATTTCCACTGTTCTCTGTAATGATCCAGTTGTTGATGGGATCGATGATCCATGTACCATCCACAACAAATTTATACTGATGGATACCATAAGCAACATCGTTCAGCGTAACGCTCCACACGCCATACTCATTCTTGGTCATAGCGTAGCCGACCCAGTCTGTTGCACCTTCCGCCATGCCCATCGTACCGAACACCTGAACGGAAGTAGCATCCTCATTCTTATACTCAAAGGTAACGGAGGTTCCATTCACAACAGGGCTGATTGCAATCGCCCCGGGTGCATCCACGATATCCGCGTAATACTTCGTGGTGCCGTTATCATCATAGGTAGTAGTAGGTACGACCCACTTTTCAGCCCTGTAAACACCATCCTCACCCTTGGTGAAGGCAGATGCGTCCAGCTTCAGGTCAGCGGTCTGACCGCCGCCGCTGAAAATGAAGTTCAGCCCCTGACCCTCGGGGGCCTCATAGGTAAAGTTCAGGGAATAGAAGCCATCCGCATCCAGGCCAGCCGCAGTACCTGCCCAGGCTCCGGTGGGGTACGCTCCGGATTCAGTCCAGGTATACAGATAAACACTGCCCCAGTTAAAGGCATTGGCAAAATGGAGGGTGGCCGCGTAGGACACGGTCTTAACCGTGCCATCTGCCCAGGTATCGGGAGCCTCAGTCAGTAGCTCACCATCATACCAATATTCGCCGTTTGCAGTGATCATAATATCACCGGTCTGGCTGCCGCTGCCGCTATTAAAGAGGATACCAATGCCATTTGCCGCATTCAAATCAGACAAAGTGACCGTATACCAGTTTTTATGCTCCGCATTCTCAGTCAGCTTGGTGCCGGGCCAAGTGGTCAGCCCGGTATCATTATCACCGTTCTCGATCCAAGCATGGTAGTTAACATCGTTCCACACACCTGTGTTGCGGTAGTGGATGGTCACAGTGGTCACAGGCTCAACAGGCTCCGCAGCCTCGCCGCTGTCACCGCCATCACCAGTGGAGGGAGTGTATGTGAAGGTACTGCACTTGTTCTCTCCGTCCCAATGGATATAGTAAGCACTGCCATCAGCAAACCCAGTCACATTGGGAGTCTGCTGTCTGTTGCTTGCATTCCCATTCTCAAGGCCATTGAAGATGATTGTGTCGGCCCAAGTGGGAATTTCAGTAGAATAGACATCCCCCTCAGTAATGGTCTCCACAAAGGTCATCTTTACGCCGGGCCACTCAGTAGTCTGCGTTTCATCGGCAGACTTCCAATAATGCACATAGACCTCAGGCCACAGCCAGTCATTGCGGAAGTACACGGTAATAGCACTGTCCTCTGTATCGGACTCTACGCCTTCTTCGCCATCATCAGTGGTGGGGGTATAGGTGGACCATGTACCGTCACCTTTGTCCCATGCTCCATCTGCAACAGTATAGCAGTTCGCTTCATCCGCGGGAACCGTCAAATCAGCAGTTTGGTTCCACTTGTTATCCCAGCTGTTTTCTGTTGTATCAGGATTCATTCTACAGAAAATGACAATAGTATAATCATTACCATCATCGGGAATTACACCCTCGTAGTACCCGTCACCGTCTGCATCAGTCATATCGACCCACACTTGGCTAGCCCAGCCTTCAGTAGCGAGGGTCATCGCAAACCGTGCATTATCTGCTTTCCAATTGGAATTGGGCACCAGATACAGCGCAGTCGGAGCATCTGCCGCCAGTGCTCCCACAGGCAGCAACGTCAGGACCATGGCAATTGCCATGATCAAGCTCAGCACTTTTCTTAATGTTCCGTGTTTCATTCTTTTCAAACCTCCCGGTTCAATTTACAGAAGATTATCCGCGTCCCTGCGGGCTTCCTATAAACTTCCAATTTTTATTATAATCCAACATCCATCATTGCGCAACCTGGGTTATTTCACAAAATAAACGTTTCCAGCTTGGGCATTTTGCCCGTAAAAATCCCCCTCCAACCTAGGAGGGGGATTTTTAAGCTTAATTGTCAGTGTACCAACTCACGCCTGCCTCGTCATCCCGCAGGCTCAGTTTGGCAATGCCGGAAGTCGTGATCACATCCTCCACGTGGAAGGTCTTGATCTCCATCTCGGGGGCTTCAAATTTCTTCATTTTCGTTTCTCCTTCCTTTGCGGGGTTCCCAATCTGTCATATGTATTATAGTACATCAACGAGCAATTTGCAATTCGTTTTCTCTCACAAATCAAACGTTTCCAGCTTGTATAATCTGCCTAAATTACCCAATGGGCAGTTCGTCGTCCCGGTCGGATTCTTCCGCAGGCGGCTCCGTCGCGGGTGCTTCGGTCGCGGGGGACGTAGTCTCAGCAGGCTTCGTCTCCGGGGCTTCCGTGGTAGGCGGCACCGTCTCCGTCGGCTCAGTCTCTGCTGTTTCCATGGTGGCTTCGGCAGGCTCCGTCGTCTCCTCCGCTGTTTCGGTGGGCTCGGGTACAGTCTCAGTTTCCGTCGGCTCCGTCACCGCCCCGGTAGTTTCCGGCAGCGTCGTTTCCATCGTGGTTTCTGCCGTAGTCTCCACAGGCTTCTTCCCCCCGCATCCGCAGAGCAGCAGTCCCACAAAAATCAACAGGATCATCATTCGTTTCATACATTCTCTCCCCTTCAAAAATTACAGTCCAGACCCACATAGTTGAGCATCTGTTGCCGCGCATCCACTTCTTTTTGATCAATTTTATCCAGACTCTTCTTTTTATCCAGCAGGCTCTTCCGTTCAAATAACAGCTTATAGAAAGGACGCACTAGCCATACAACAGGCAGGAGCCATGGTGCTTTTTTCAACACCCTATATTTCCCACGTAAGGTCTCCACACTGGGAAACATATTCTGTAAAAGAAAGGCCATTTTCCCACTTATTCGAACTGAAGAAAGCTTTGTGCCACGTACAGCTTGGGCCACTGCTCTAGACTCTGCTACTCCCCAGCTTCCGCTGTCGAATACGAAATTGGTCATGATCTCCATCTTTTCATCTGCGGGTGCATCCGCAAACCAAACCTCCAGCAGCTGACGGATATTCTGGTAGAATTCCAGCAGCTGCAGCTTTTTCAGCTCTGCCCGGACAAAGGTTTCGTCCAAGCCGGGGTTAGTTCGGAGATAGACCCACAGATCCACCACATGGCGGCAGCCGATGCCGCCGTCCCGGTAGTGCTTGGCAAAGTGGGTGAACAAATAGATCCACTCGTCCTCCGCCGTCATGGAATACCGGGTTCCCTCTTTTTCCTTCGCCAGCTGCCAGCCGTCGCCGAAATAGCCGTGAAAATTCTTGTTGTAGGAGGGGATCAGCCGCTTATGCAGCTCCACATACAGCTTGTCACTGGTCCAGACCAGCTCGTGATCCGATTCGGATTTGGCCTGGAAGCCCAGCCCCTCCATAATGGGAATGATCCTGTCGTACTGTTCCAGCCGGATCAAAATATCCGCGTCTCCCATCATCCGCAGCTCCGGTTTAGGATAGCGGAGCTTCATGCGGCAGCCCTTCAAGGGCATGTAGTCGATGCCGTTTGCGTCAAAGGCAGCACAGATGCGGCCGAAGGCCTCCATCTGCCCCTCGCTGACTAAGTAGGCTTTGCAGTAGCTTTGGAACAGCTTCTGCATTACCGGATGCCCGGTAGAAATGCCGCAGTTTCTGGCCCCCTCATAGGCCATGGTAGCCATATGGTGCCGCCGGATCATGGGATAGGCCTCCTCCAGATCGAAGCCCTCCGGCAGAGCCAGGCTCTCCCCCGTGACGGAACTTTTCAGGAGGGTCACGATCCCCCGTTGTGTTGCGTTCATGTTCGTTCCTCCGCCGGAAAAACAGGGAACATGGTGCTCCCTGTTAATGCTTTGGCGCGTAGAAAAGCCGCAGGATCAGCGCGTCCAGCTTTTCCTCGTCCAGATAAAATTCAAAGTATTCCTCGCCCATGACGTTCTCGCCGTCAGGGCTGACCACCTCAGCCACCTGATACTCCCCATAACGTTCCACCATGCCGCTGATGGCGTTGGCGGAACAATCGGTCACCAGATAGGGGGCCACTTCCTCGTAGGCGGTCATGATGAACTCCGTCTCCTGCTCCTGCCTGGCCCGGAAGGCTTCCACAAAGCTGTCGATGTATTCCTTATGTCGCTCGATACGGGACAGATTCAGCTGGTCGCCCACGTCCTTACGGGTGCGGACGAAGTTAATGGCCTGCTGGCCCATAAGGGTCACCTGTCCCTTGCCAATGGTGGGATCCACCTGGGAGAAATCGTCGGTTACGTTCACCGTCACGCCGCCCACCGCGTCATTGAGGATGGCAATGGCATCCATGTTCATGGCAACGTAGTAGTCGATACGGATGCCGTACAGGAGACCCGAAATGGTTTCCCGGGTATTCTCGCAGCTGTCCGCCAGGCCGGTGCCGTAGGTATGGGACAGAGCCAGCTGGCCGTAATAGGTCCCAGCCTTCCGCCCGCCAATGCCCAGCACGGGCATTTCCACCATGGTGTCACGGTTCAGGTGGAGCACGCTGCAGGTCTCATTGGCTTCATCAAAGATCAGCAGCATATTCATATCCGACGCACCCTGATTGCTGTAGGTCTCGCTGTCTGCCACCTGGCCATACTGGTCGATACCCATCACCAGCACTACGGTGATATCCTGCCGGGGGAAGTAATCCACTCCGTCCCGGGTAATGGTCTTGGATACCGCGTTCCCTGCCGTTTCCGTGCCTGTACGCAAAACAGTGGACTCCAAAATCTGGAGCCCACTGTACAGCATCACAAGCACCAGAATCAGGATGACCGCAAGAAACACAAGATCCTTTCCGTGTTTATGCTTTTTCATTGTATTCACCCTATCTGCCGCGTTTCCTTATTACCGGGCCTGCTTCCGGCGGGACACCACCAGGATCACGATGGCTGCCAGAGAGACCGCCATCAGCACAATCCACAGGATCAGGTTCTGGTTCATGGCATCGCCGGTCTGGGGTGTGGAATCCACCGAATCCGCCTCCACGCAGAAGGCCACGGGGCAGATGTCCTCGAAGACACAGGTAACGGTGCCATCGCCGTTGTTTTCCACACTCTCCACAGGCGTCCACTCACCGTTCACATAGACCATCACGACCACATCGGTGGCCTTCGCTACACCCAGGTCAAACTTGATGGTGACGGTATTGCTCTCCTGGGCCAGCCACTCCTGGTGGCCGTGCGCAGGCTCGACACAGCCGCTCTTCTCAAAGCTCACATCCACCAGTTCCCGGATGACGTACTCGTCATTCTCCAGGGGCAGCTTCATGGAGCCATCATCCAACTTGTCGTAGACCTCCAGCAGCAGGTCACGATCCTCCTGATAGATATCGGTGGACTTGTTCTTGGCATCGGTAATGGAGGAGACCACCAGACAGTCCTCCACATCCTCGCCATTCATTTCGGCATCCTCGATTTCGGGGCCGTCCTTGTAGCTGATGCTGGGCACAAAGGTATCCCCAGCAGCAAAGGCAGGGCAGGCCAGGCTGACGCATACCAGCAGCGCAGTGAGCAGACAAATCAGTTTTCTCATATCCTCACTCCATTCTTACATGTCGGGGATCGCCCTGATCCCCAAGGATTTGGCGTTCATATCTGCGGATCCTCCGCAGGGGGGCATCTCCCAGCTTCTCCCGGATGCAGTCCATCGCAGCCTGCAGGTTCGGCGTGCGGGAAGTCATATTGTGGCAGTCGGAGCCCAGAAGGTGGATCTGATCCGCCTTCAGCATCCGAATCGCCATGCCCGCCGTGGATTTTTCCAGAAAGAATCCCGCATTGGCCTGCACCAGCACCGGCAGCTCCGCCAGCTTCCGGGGGATGCCATAGGTGCGCAGGGGCGCGATGTAGCGGTCAATGTGGGCGATGATAGGGATCAGGCCCTGCCGCTCCCGGATGGCCGCCAGCTCCCGGTAAACATCCTCCGTCCAGGGGGCGGGGGGCATTTCTATTAGAATACAACGTTTTCCGCGGATTGTCAACCAGGGCAGAAAGTCCGATTGGCTCATGCCCCGGAAAAAATACACCTCCGCGCCGACTCCCAGCTTTGGCAGGCCCTCGCAGCCCTCTATGGCTTTGCGCAGCCGGGCTTCCGCTCGATTCCGCTTACGCAGGAATTCCTCCGGGGTCTCATACTGGGCATAGAAGTGGGGAGTGGCAATCACACGACGGATCCCCTGCTCCGCTTCCAGCCGCAGCATGGCGATGGATTCCTCCACTGAACCGCTGCCGTCGTCGATGCCCGGCAGGACGTGGCTGTGAAAATCCGTCACGCTGACCATGATTTACTTTTCCACACGAACCCGGGACTGGGAATTTGCCCGGGCAGCAGCCTTTTCGTAGCCGTCGTTCTTCTTAAAGTATTTCTTATAGTACCGCTTGCTGTAGCCGCCCCGTTCGTCGGAAATGCAGTTGAACACAATGCCCAGAATCTTGGCATCCACGAATTCAAACTGCCGGATAGCAGCGTTCAGAGCGATCCGGTCGCAGTGGTTCTGGCGAACCACCACCAGCATGCCGTCAGTCAGCTTGGTGACCGTCAGTGCGTCACTGACCTCGCCAACAGGGGGCAGGTCCAGAATGATGTAATCGTAGCTGTTGCGCAGACGTGCCAGCATCCGCTCCATTCTGCTGGAGCTGAGCAGCTCCATGGGGTTGGGGGGAATGTGGCCGGAGGAGATGGCGTGGAACGCACGCTCGTCCTCCTTGATGCCGCACAGCTGGATCAGGTTGTCCGCAGCGGTCTGACCCGTCAGGAAGTCGGAAAGACCAGGGGCCTTGCTGATGGGCAGCTTCTCGGACAGGGAAGGACGGCGCATATCGCAGTCAACCAGCAGCACCCGCTTGCCCAGCTGGGACATGGAGTAGGCCAGATTAACGGCAGAAAGGCTCTTGCCTTCGCTGGTCAGGGCACTGGAAACGCCAATGACACGGCAGCTGCCCTCATCCGCAAAGGAGAACTGCAGCTTGGTACGCAGCAGCTTGTAGGCCTCCGCGGCCACGAAGCTGATGTTGCCGCCCACAAGCTCCACCTGTCCCTTACGGGAACCGGACTTGGCGCGGCCCTTCTTGCTGCTGCCATAGCCATAGTAGTAGCCGCCCTTGGAGTGGAGCTCCATATCGGGCACAGCCGCCAGAACGGGATGCTTACAGCTCTGGGCGATGTCGTCCTCGGTGCGGATGGTGATGTCCATCAGCTCCCGCAGAACAATGATGGCCGCCATCAGGGCCAGACCGATCGCAAAGCCCAGCATGGTGTTTTTGGTGTAGCTGGGAGAGCTGGGCTTCACAGGCAGCACCGCAGAATCCACCACCTTGGCGGAGGTTCCCTCAATGATGCTGGAGATCCGCTTGGGCAGGATGTAGGCAATAGCGTCCGCGATCTTCTCCGCCTCCGCGGGATCTTCACTGGTGACCACCACCTGAAAAATTTCCGTAGAATCCACCGCCTCCGCGGAGATCATGCTCTTCAGCTCCGCGTAAGTACGATCCACCCCGGCATAATCGATCACATCGTTGAGCGATTCCCGGGTCTTGAGAATGACGATATAGGACTTGACCAGACCACGGGATGCGGAAATATCTGAGGAGGTGATGCTCAGCGAAGCCTCACCCAGGGACAGGGAGTTGTTGTTGACATAGAACATAGCCGTGGACTGATACTTGGGGGAAATGAAGAAAAACGTCCCCAAAAACGTCACCACAGCACAAGCCACAGCAACCAGCCCCACCAACCAGGCCTTATTCACCACCGCCCCAATCAGCCGCGAAAGGTCGATCTCTATTTCGTCGTTGTTGTTTATCGTCTTTTCGTCCATTTGGACCCTCCATCGCAGCAGCCCCTTCTCAACAAAGCCGCCACAAGTCAATAATTTGAATCATTATACTACATGGAGCAAAAATTCGCAAGTAATTCGTTATATTTTCAGAATCTTCTTTACACACCGTTTACCAAAGGAAAGTACCCTTCGCACCAGAGGTACCCGTACCATCCGTGTCAGCTGGTCTGCCGTCGCACCGTTGTTCATTGCAGTAAAGAACGCTTTTCGTTTCGGATGGGCTTTCACCGATTTCTTAGCCGCACCATTCGGAGCGAGCAGTTGTTCCACATCCCCTTGTCGGACTACCATCCGATCCTGGATTTTCGCCCATAGTGTACTTCCCTTTTCCGTGTTTACCAGCACAACGGATGTGCCCCGGTCGTCGTCCATATCCGGCATCAGCCTGTCAATTCCCCAAGCATCACCCAAAGTGATATCCGCCGGGTAAGGCAAGCTTTTGAAGCGACAGCTGTGACAGGAGGGCCGTAAGCAGATATCTCTCAGGAACCACTTCATAAAGGCATCCTCGGAAAGAAGTTCGCAGTATTGCCCCCCATTCTGGAACTCCAATACCATGGAAAACTTTTTCCAGCCAGCTACTTTGCTTCTAAAAAAAATGGACTGAATTTCACTGTCAACAGCAGTTTCCTGTGCCTGTTTGTATTTATTCCACGCTCTGGGAGACGGGACACCGTGGCATAGCACGTCCACAGTGTACAGTTTGCTGTAATTCTTTCCCAGGAAGTTCTTTAACCCCGCAATTTGGCAGGCCACACCGGAAAACAGTACCGGTCGGCCCGACTCCAGCTGCTCCTTCGCCTGCCGATAGGTGTCCCCGATCCGGCTTTGGACATACTTACTGCCCCGCAGCCGCCACAGGTCTTCCAGCCGGTCCACCATCACATGATGAACATCAAATTTCTCGTCAAAGGCCGCACCGAAAACCACGCCCTGCCGGGACAGGACGGCTTCTGCCAGCAGCGTAAAAATGCCGCCGGAAGAACTGGCCTCGCGGATAGCTTCCTCATTTGTATAGGCCGCATAAGCACTTACCTGAGAGGGAGCTTCCGTTTCCGGTTTATTTAAAATAGGACACACCCGTTCACACAGGCCACAGTTGACACACTGTTGCATATCCACAGATGGATAACGAAAGCCTTCCTCGTCCGCTTTCATGGTGATACAGTTTTTGACACAGACCTGCGCGCAGGCACCGCAACCGCAGCATGCTTCTTTTTGCGTAAGTTGACTCATATTTCCTTCTTCACTCCCGGAAGTTTTGAGAGCAGTTTTCCAACAAGCCGTCTTTCATACTTGTTCAGGCCCAAAAGCCACATAACTGCAGCATACACCGCAGTATACAAGGCCGCTGACGCCATCAAGGACAGCCACCCATTAATTTTCCCACAATGTCCATAAATTGCGCCAAACAGGCACACCAGGAAAAGCGCAGGAAGGAAAGAGATGATTTCCTTCCAGAAATCGATCATGTTCAATCCAATTTTTTTATGGTAATACCAGTTCATAAACAGCCCATTGCCCAAAATCATAGCAATGGCTGTTCCCGCCGCAGCGCCAATACAGCCCCACCGCGGGATCAAGATGATACTGACCGCCACATTACCCGCCGCAAGACAGGCATATACCACCGATCTGGCACGGTGCATATTTTTAGCTCTTTGAATCTCGATCCCCAGGTTCTGAATCAAGGGTACAGAGACGGGAATTATCAGCAAAAGGGCTACCCAGTAGGCCTCCTCATAGCCTTCTCCTGCCCAAAGCCGGATAAAGGGCTGTCCAAAGAAGGTAAAGCCAGTTACAATCAGCGCAAGGATCAAAAATTGCACCCTGCCAACCTTCGTCATCAGCCGGGTCAGCTCCGTATTGTCGTTGGATTCCGCCACAATACGGTTGACTCTCGGGACAAATACATTAGACACTGCCGTTGACATCTGGATATAGAGGGAATTGATCTGCCCTCCGATACCATAGACTGCAACAGCAGCGGTTCCCGTCATGCGGCCCAGGAGAAATTTATCTACACTCCAGTTAATCTGATTGATGATCTCGTTTAAGAAAATAAAGAAGGTAAACCCCCACAGTTCCCTCAGCAGGGAGAATTGCAGTCCCCGGAAGGATACCCGCATATTCAGTCGCTTTACGCAGAACCAGATATTGGCCACGAAGGATGCCGCCGTCAGCAGGGCAGACACTGCCACCACCGCCACGGAGCCATACCCCAGCAGCAACAGCGGCAGCGTCAGGAAGGGATTCAGAAGGCTCTGCACTACATTCAGGAGCTTCTGAAAAACAAATTCCTCATGAGCGGTCACATAGCAGGAAAATACGCTGTTGGGGAAGGTGATCGCCATGCTCACGATCAGGATCAGCATCAGCTTTTGCGCCTTCGCCAGCTCCGCAGCAGTTAATCCACTGCCAAAAACGAGCTGCGCGTTTGCCGTCATCACTCCGCCGCAGATCAGGCATACCGCTGACATAGTACTAAATACCAGCAGGAACATTCCATTCAGCCTTGCGATCCCCTCCCGGTCATTTTTTACCTGATATCGGGAATGATAGCGCACATAAGCACTACCAAACCCCAAGCTCAGCAGGCTCAGATAAGAGACCGTCGAGCTGACCAGCTGATAAAGCCCATATTCACTTTGCCCCAGCAGCCGCAGCATGACGGGGGTATAGATCAGTGCCGTCAGAATCTTGATGGCTTCGCTGATGTAGTTAAGCAGGATGCCTGCTTTTCTTTGGTCTATTTGCATAATCCAGCCCTTTCGGCTTCTTGGAATACCATGTCTAAAAATGCTTTGGACTTCGCCCGTTCTTCCTCCAGGGCCACATAGCCCGCAGAATAGTCTGGAACCGGCGAAAGCTGGGGAAGCTTCTCCCCATTCACCATGCAGTCCTCCAAGTGGAATTTGGAGGCAAGTGTCCGCAGTCTGCTGCTCATGTCCTCCCCGGAGCCCTTCCGGTCAAAAATTGCCAGCGGGCGGCCGTACAGGAAGGAAAATACGCTTCCGTGGAAGGAATCGGTGCAGACCAAAGCCGCATGCTTGATCAGCCAGACAAATTCACCTGGGCCGATGGCATAGAACGGACTATCCGGGTCCATTGTTTCGATGATCTCACAGCCCAGCTCCGCTGCTTTTTCTTGGATGGCCTGTCTACGTTCCTTCGAAATGGAGCCAAGGAAATAAGTCAGCAGATACTTTTCCGGCAGCTTCTTCTTTGGCTTGGATACCACTTCGTCCCATTCCTGGGTGGTCAGCAGCATAGTAGGGTCGACTAAGACCTGTACATCGGTACGTCCAGTCAATTCCTCCACGATCCGCTTACCCGCATCCTCCCGGACGGAGATATACTTGATGTGATTCAGCCCCTTGCGGACTGCATCCTGATACTCCTCCGGGATTCTGTCAACACCAAAGCTAGCTGCGTAGGAGAAGGTGCGCTCTGTGGGAGCAAAGCCTAGGTAGTGAAAAACACCTGTGCGACCCGAACCGGGCTTCCAAACCTGATCACTTCCCGCACAATATAATTCGCAAGTATCAAAAGTTTTCAGCCCGTGGTAATTTTGACTTGTACAGTAATATGCGGAACTATCCGCAATATATTTCTTGTGAAATTTTAATATTTCACTTTTTCTGTATCTCCCGCACAATCTGTGAAGTAACATCGAATCCGCCGCAAGTGCATTTTGCTTTATAGCTCCCATTATACCTCTGGCTTTAGGTCTGTTTTTTATTGTACACACAGAATCCGCATATTCTGCTAACTTACGCTGTAACGCATAATTTTGCAATTTATTGCCCATGTTATCATAGGCATACTGTGTCACAATACCAACTTTCATTCCAGCACCCACACAGAAGAACCTCGCTTTTTTTCGTCTACTTTTCGAAACTGGACTTTTCCGGTAGAATGGTTTCAAACGCTTCTATCAGTTCTTTCTGATACTTTTCAAAGTCCAAATTCGGATCGCTGTCGTTAATGCAAATTGCCTTGTACTTTTGTTTTTTTATAGCACTGATCATATCATCATCCTGGCCAATTTCAAAGCATCTCCCCCACTTGTTGCTGCGGGGAACAAACTCACCTTTGCAGAACCGCCAGTTTTTCATCAGCCAGTGGGTAACATCTTCCCGTGTGCGGAAACGGTGGGTTCCGCACTCTTGCAGAATTTCAGGTTCCTTCTCCCAGACTTCGTAAAATGTACTTTTCAGATGAGACGCAGGAAGGTGGGTATCATAAAATGCAGAAAAAAACTTAAACGGCATCAACAGAAAATTACGAAGAATATCTGCACCGTATTTTATAGCGAAGAACTTTTTCCAGTATTTTTTAAGAACTTCTCTTTTTGCGAAATGCTTATTAATGATAGCTGTGTTATTTAACACCGTATGCGGAAAAACTGCCCGTACATCCTCAGACTCTACCATTCCCAGCCGAACTGTCTCAAGAGGCAATCCATGCTGAAAAAAATCCATGTTCTTTACTCTGTCTGTTAGGAAAGTGTCATCATTAAACAGTACAAATTGTTCGCTCAATCCTGGAATATTATGAAGAAACAGCTCTATTACATTTGAATTGAATGTCGGCAAATATTCTTTAGGGATATACATCTCGTGCTTAATCATTTTAAGCTTTTGATGCTCCGTGTTCAGCCATTCTGGATAGTGCCCCCACGTCACAAAATATATATTATTGACCCAAGGAGCGAACTTTTCAATTCCCCGAAACCAGTATTTCATCAGGTTCCAATCTCGAAAACGATTAATTGCGTTCGCATCATGTCCTTCATCAGACAGAAATCTGGATCGCTCTACCTGCCACTCTGCATCATTCCCATCTACCCATGTAACAACAAAATCTATCTTTTCCATACGTTTTCCCTCTACATCAAGCTAGTGCTTCAATATGCTTTTGAACACTGCGCTCAATACAATATTCTCCCGATTTGTTCTGCAAAAACATACTATACTCGGATATAACTTCACTGTTTTGCATTACATGGATACACTCAAGAAGATCCTCCGCATCCCCCGGCTCCGCCAGATACTGCGGATATTCATCCACCAAAAACTCCACTGCCGCACCGCTGCCCCATGTAGACACAATAGGCATACCAAAAGATGCCGCCTCGTTGATCACAAGGCCCCAGCATTCCTGCCGGGATGGCAGAACCAGCATGGCGCATCGCTTGTATTCCTCTTCCAGCTCTTGTTTTTGCAGGAATGGAATAATTTCAACATTATCCGGTATCCTGCCTTGGTAATCGTGCAAAAACTGTTCTGTTTTAGCACCCATTCCAACAAATTTATAGCGCAATGTTGTGTCCATGCGTGCAGCATCCAAGGCTACATCATTTCCTTTGCAGTGCAAATACTGCGCAACAACCAAAATCGTTTTGTTCCGTACCTGATTACTTGAACTTACAGCATTTGCTCGCACTTCTTCGTCAGACAGCGAGCTAAAATAATACGGAACAATATCCTTATCCCCGAGCGCCGTCCTAATGGATTCCGCAGATTTTTCACCTGCCACAAGATATTTCTTAGCACCTTTCAGAAAGAACTTTTTCAACTTTGTTTTCAAGCTATTCCCTCTCAGGAAGGTCTCCCCATCCACATTGACCATATACGGAATACGGAACAGCCGCATTACCAAAATCGCCATCATCTGAACAGGAGAATTGAAACAGCCCACAATGATTTCGTCATATCCTGAGAAAATTTCTTTCAGAATTCCCAGTGAAAAAGCATTCTCCCCACCAATATTGATGCCATGCAAAAATTTGATATGTGCTTTATTGCTCTCACTTTTAGACCATTCTGCGTTTCTGTTAGAGGATTTCTCCCGTTCAAATAAAACCGTCAAATCGCAGTATTGTGACAGCTCGTTAAAAAAACGGACTCGATAAGGGGATTCGATATTGGAAATGTACAGGACTTTCTTCATACGCTTACATCTATTTGCGCCGCAATATCGGCATCCACGATTTCCTCTCCGGTTTTATGCTTCAACTGCTCTCTGGAAGCATCAGACAATCCGTCATTCGTCACACCGCACAGATTGCACGTCGAACACCGATCCAGTTCCGCCTTCGTAACCTTCCCATCCCGGTAGTCTCTTACGATCTTATTCTCATACATGGAATAAGGCTTCTTCATAATCAGGGCCTTGAATTTATGCCAGACCACCCAGATGCCGGGCACCCAGATGTATTTGTGCATGGCGGGGGACACGGAGCCGATCATCCAGCAGTTACGGTCGCAACAGCGGACCTTTTTGCGGACAGCTTCGGCTTCCGGGCTGTTCCACAGCTCGTCCCAAGTCTGGTCGTTCAGGTTGCCCATGACCTCCTTGTCCTTGGTGCCGTTGCAGGGCATCACGTCGCCGTAGGGATCGATGAAGAAGGTGTCGAAGCTCATGTCGCAGGGCAGCAGCCGCTTCTGGCCGTAAATGTAATTGATCAGGCCGTGGTTGAAATAGGCTCGCATCCACTTCTTGGGGCTGTTGGATTTCAGCAGCTTGTTGACCAGATTCTCGAAGTTCTGGGCCACCATGGGACGGTCGTGGATGATGTTTTTGGATTCCACGAAATAGAAGCTGTTGTGCAGGGATGCGGTGGCAAACTCCATACCCATCTCGTTGGAGATCTGGTACAGGGGCACCAGGTCGGGGGCATTTCGGTCCTGAACGGTCATGCCGAAGCCCACGTCCTTCATGCCCATTTCCCGCAGGTTTTTCAGGGTGGTGTAGCCCCGGTTGAAGCCATCCTCCAGACCCCGAATCTCATTGTTGGTCTGCTCCAGGCCCTCGATGGAGATGCGGATGCCCACATTGGGGAACTCCCTGCACAGGTCCACGATCCGATCCGTAAAGAAGCCGTTGGTAGAGATGACGATCCGGTCGCTCTTCTTGTACAGCTCCCGGACGATCTCCTTCAGATCGGTACGGATAAAGGGCTCGCCGCCGGTGATGTTGGTAAAATACATCGGGGGCAGCTTGCGAATCGTCTCAAGGGAGATCTCCTCCTCCGGCCGGGAAGGCGCCTTGTATCGATTGCACATATTGCACCGGGCATTGCAACGATAGGTTACGATTACGGTGCCGTTTAGTTTTGGGGACATATTGCACACTCTCTTCTAATATACAAATTAAACAGCAGAAATCCGAACTACTTGGAGTATCTCCGCTTCAAAATACTTTCTTATTTACATACTGTGGCATATATTTCTTTGGCTTTATTTGAAAAATTACTTCTCCTAAAAAAAGCAAAGATATATTTATGGATATCGCAGGGAAAAAGCTCTCTGTAAAACTATATACGATAAAATTAATTACTAGGAAAAAATCTCGAACGCGATTTTCAACATACAGTTTTTTCATCAGCGTTATAACATAATACGAAAACCAAACAAATGCTAGTATGCCGCCCTGATATAGCAAAGATATATACCCATTGTCAATATTGACGTATTGATTATATTCCATGCTTCCAAAAATTGGAGGCGCAAAGTTCGTAAGCAGAGTATGCATATACCACACTCTTCCAGTCAGCATTTTATTAAGCCCATCCAACAACTCAATTCTACCGTAGGCTAGCGCAACAAATAAAGTGAGAACAAATTCCCATATATACAAATTCTTAAGTAGACGCATCGACAATTTTTGTATCTGAAAATTTTTTACCCCAGCATCAAAAAGAATACTTACTAATATAAGCAAAACCCCTGTTCTTGAATATGTAAATTTATATAGCACCAAATTGCAGATTAATAATGCGCAATAATGTAGTAGTCTCATTTTTTCTCCATACAAATAGAGCATCAATACTACAATAATCGCAAATGACATATGTGCCATATTAGGATGATCATGACCCAACATATAGCGGTTAATCGCCACATCATTTCGATAAACTTGAACCACCTCATTTTCGATAATTCCAAAGGCAGACAAGGAAATCAAAGCGAAAAATGCTATCAATCTTGTCCAGAACACAATTCGAACAACATGCGATTTATCTATATTCTTCGTACCGCAGATTGCAATCGCAGTAAAGAGGACGGTTGTAGCATTACCCAAAATAAAATCAGCAGTTCCAACAATAATTATAAAAATCACGGAAATAAGCTCATGTCTAGTAAATTGCTCACGCAACATTTTTATCAGTATCGAAAAACAT
This sequence comes from Oscillospiraceae bacterium, assembly GCA_017461445.1. Lineage (GTDB taxonomy): Bacteria > Bacillota > Clostridia > Oscillospirales > Oscillospiraceae > Faecousia. The sequence goes on along the minus strand of JAFTXW010000005.1, from coordinate 6,170 downwards.
CCGATGATAAATGCGATTACATATACCGGGTCTTCTGCTCGGGCACCTAAACTTTTTAGTAGAGTAATCAAAAAAATAAAGATATCAAAAAGTTTTACTCTCAACCTCATATTGCTTCTCCACCAACAATCCGATTCTGTGCTCACATAAGCTTATGTTGTAAATCCATACATACTCGCTATTTCCTCTTGATACCATGAAATAACTTTAAATTCGTTACTATTACAGTTTGAATAAAGATGAAGCAACTGATTGTTATCATTCCAGAGCTTTGAAATACTACGCACTAACTCTTGAATATTTCCACTCTCATACAATTCCCCAGTCTCTCCAGCCCGAATTAATTCCAATATCCCGCCAATTCCAGCTCCTAAAACCGGGGTGCCAAACGAAATTGATTCCGCTACAGTAAGGCCAAAAGCTTCATAGCACTCAGAGGGACAAACCACAAAACGCGCCTCCCGGATCAAGGTTTCCAGGGCTTTGCCTGTCTGGAAGCCTACGTTTTTGATATTGGGAACGCCCTCCAGCAGGTGTGCCAAGGGGCCGGAGCCGGCGAAGATGAAGGGGATCTCCGGCAGTTCCTTCGCTGCCTGAACCAGGGTGGCGATGCCCTTTTCCTGGGAGTAGCGGCCGAAGTACAGGACATAGTCCTTCTTTTCAACCTCTTTCCGCTCCACCTTGTCCACGAAGTTGTGCAGCACCACCGTCCGCTCCGCCAGGACCGGGTCGGTGTCCAGCTTGGTTTTCATAAAGCGGGAGGGGCAGATGATGGTATCGATCTGCTTATAGACACCCATCCACTTCCAGAAATAGCCCTCCAGAGAGCCGATGACGCTTTTCGCCAGGGAACCATGGATGCATCTTCCCCTGGTGCAGTTCCAGAAATGACCGCCCAGGCATTTTTCGCAAATGGCGTTGGTGTTTGGGTTCTTCATCATGTGGTTGGGGCAGACCAGCTGGCCGTCGTGGGCTGTATAGAGGACCTTGCATTTATGCCCCGTCTGGCGTTCCCACTTTCTGATTTCCAGAATGATGCTGGGGGTCAGCTGGTAGTTGAAATTGTTCAGGTGGCACACGTCGGGCCGGAAGTCATCCAGCACCAGGCGGATCTTCTTTCGCGCTTCGGAGGAATAGATGGTTTTAATGGGATAGGTCAGCTTCGCCAGCTTGGAGCCGCCGTGAAAATCCATGCTGCCGGTATAGGCATTCACCCGGTTGCCGACGATGCGGCCTTCGTGCTCCATGCCGAAATACTGCACCTCATGGCCCTCTGCCTCCAGCTGGGCGCCCAGTTTAAACACATACGTCTCTGCCCCGCCCTTGGGATACAGAAACTTATTCACCATCAAAATCTTCATTGATACAGCTCCAAGGTTTTCTTTGTCACATCGTCCCAGCTGTACTTCCCGCAGATGTACACCTGGGCGTTCTTTTTATATTCACTTACCCGCCGGGAATCATCGCACAAGATTTGCAGCAGATTTCCAAGGGCAAGAATGTTTCCTTTTTCAAACAGGGCGGCATATTCCTCCACCACTTCCGCACATTCCGGGATATCCGACACCACGCAGCAGTCTCCATAGCTCATAGCCTCCAGCAGGCTCAGGGGCATCCCCTCCACATCGGACGGAAGCACATAAACATAAGCGTTGCTGTACAGCTCCTCCAGCACCTGTCCCTGAACAAAGCCGGTAAACAGGATCCTCTCGTCCCCTGCTGCCATGGCCTTCAGCTGGGCGGCATATTCCTCCGAGTCTGAGCTTCCGCCGGCAATGACCAGTTTTTTATCTGTCTTTACATTTTTAAAGGCTTGGATCAGATAATGAACACCCTTTTCCGGCACCAGCCGTCCCAGAAACAGAAGATATCCGTCCTTTTCCAGACCGAATTGCCGTAAAATTAAATCTGCCTCTGCCCTTTCAGGCACACTGACACCATTGGGAATATAAACCGTTTCCCGGCCATAGGTTTCTTTGAAATATTCCTGCACATTCCGGCTTAGCACGATGATCTCGTCCGCAAAACGGACTGCCATTTTTTCACCCATGTGGATATATTTCGCGCCAAATCCACGCTTCCACTTTTCCCGCTGCCAGTCCAGGCCATGAACTGTCACGATCACCTTTTTGCCAAACAGCTTCGGCAGCCAGCTCATAAACGCCGGCCCCTCCGCGTGGATATGCACCACGTCGGCATTGCTGAACGCCGTACGGATCGCCGCAAAGAAGCTGGAGGTCACCGCCGCCAGCCCTTTTTTATCGATCGTAGGAACCGTTTTCACCCGAACGCCGTTCAGCGTTTCCCGCGCTTCCGCATCAAACTCCGCACCGCTGACATGGTGCCCGCCCCGGTTGTAGCAGACCACTTCATGGCCCAGCCCCACCATCCGGGTGCTCAATTCTTCCACCACGATCTCCACGCCCCCCTCCCGGGAAGGGATACGCTTTTGACCGAACATCGAAATTCTCAATTCTATTCCCCATTCATCCCCAACACAGCCCCAAAGGTCTTGAAAATGATCTTCCAATCCGTCCGAAAGCTGCGCTCTTTTATGTATTTGACATCCAGCTCCACCCACTCGTCGAAGGTCAGGCTGTTGCGGTTAGGCTGGATCTGCCAGAAGCAGGTAAGGCCGGGGGTGACCAAAAGACGCTGCTTGGCGTATTCGTCGTACTGCTCCACCTCCCGGGGGATACCGGGACGGGGGCCCACGATGCTCATTTCCCCCCGCAGCACGTTCCAAAGCTGGGGCAGCTCGTCAATGCTGGTCTTGCGGATGAATTTTCCCACCCGGGTGATCCGGGGATCGTCCTTAATCTTGAAGACCGGCCCCTCCATCTCGTTGTGCTTCAGCAATTCTTCCAGCTTTTCCTCTGCGTCGGGACACATGGAGCGGAATTTATAGAAGGTAAAGGGCTTGCCGTCCCGGCCGATACGGGTCTGGGCAAAGATCGGCCCCGCCCCGGGACTGTCCAGCACGATGATAAGGGCCACCACCAGCATAAAGGGCCACAGCACCAGCAATGCCGCAGCAGACAGGAGCACATCCTGTACCCGCCTGAGCATCCAGTACCCCCTGGCATCATGCAGGACAGTATCCCGTTCCAGCGTTGCCACACGGCTTGGCACCGATTCTTTTATTTCCACTGCATTCATCTGCGTTCTCCTTCTGGGAGCAACTTCCCACCGGAATTTTGTATGTCCGGCACGCCGCTCTCTGCGAGCCCCCGGGCTTTTCGGAGTATTTTAACACATTTTGCCTTTCTTTGCAACAGCAACACAGCCAAAACAGTCGGAAAACCAAATACTTAATGCTTTTTTTACGGGAACTTAATACTTTTTTCACATTTGCCCTATAAACTTAATTTTTTGCACAACGGGTCTCCATTCGGAGACCCGTTTTTTGCATTCCTTCACACCCCGCCGCCCGTATGGGCCAGCTTGCTGCAGCGGATGGTGCCCGGCTCAACTTCCAGCTGCCAGTCCGCCAGGGCCAGGGCTGCGGGGCGGTGGGTGACGGCGATACAAGTCCTTCCCGGCAGGGCACGAATGCGCCGCAAAACCTTCTGCTCAGTCTCCGCATCCAAGGCAGAGGTGCATTCGTCCAGCAGCAGCACGGGCGCGCCGCCCAGTACCGCCCGGGCAATGGCCAGCCGCTGGGCCTGGCCCTCGGAGAGGCCCGCGCCGCTTTCGCCCAGGGGCGTATCCAGTCCCAGGGGCAGCTGGGGCAGGAACTCGTCCATGCAGCTGATATGTACCGCCTGCTGAATTTCCGCCGCGCTTGCCTGGGGCGACACGATGGTCAGATTCTCCCGCAGGGTGCCGCTGAGCAGCAGGTTCCCCTGGGGCACATAGGCAAACAGCCGCCGGGTGCTCCGATCCAGGGTAATATCACATCCGTCCCCCCGCAGGCACAGCCTGCCGTCTTCCGGGCGAAATACTCCCAGCAGCAGCTTTAAGAGGGTGCTCTTGCCGATGCCGGAAGGCCCGGTGATTACCGCGAAGGCCCCCTTGGGCAGAGAGAAGGACACCTTTTCCAACACCCGATCGCGGTCGTAGGAAAAGCTTAGATTTTCGGCGCAGATGGCGTCCATCCGCCGGTACATGCTTTCCGGCTCCTCCCCCGCAGGGGCAGGCTCGCCCTGGATGGCTTCCAGCTCCATGAGCCGTTCCGCCGAAGCCAGCATAGCCACATACTGAGGAAGCACACCGGAGAGATTCACAAAGGGCGTCTGCAGCTGGTTCACCAACTGGGTCACCGCCGTCAGGAAGCCAAAGGTCATCTGTCCGTTCAGCATCCGCCATGCGCACCAGCCCAGGGCCAGGAACCCCGCACCATAAGACATGAGGCTGACACCCGTATTGGTCAGCAGGGAAACATTCTTCCGCTTGCGCTGGATGGCATAGCGGTCGGACAGCAGAACCTCCGCCCGGCTCTCCACCTCGTCAGACACATCCATGGTCTGCACCATCAGTAGCTTTTCCATAGTTTCCTGTAAGAAACCGGAAACTTTTCCGTCGTGCTCGCTGACCTGTTTGTTCAGCTCCTTCAGTTTCCGCCGCATCAGAGCCGTGGCAAACACCACCACGCCGCCCAGTAAGGCGATCAGAGCCGTAAACTTCGCGTCCATAACGCCCAGCACCAGCACGGCAGCCACCAGACGGGTAGCCATGGCAGCGAAGCTGGGCAGAATATTCAGTACGCCCTCGTTGACCTTGTTCACATCATTGTTCAGCCGGTTCAGGAGCTCCGCGCTGTGGTAGCCGGAAACGGCGGCATAATCGCCGTGGAGCAGACCGTGGAGCAGACGCTTTTTCCAATCCCGTTCCAGATCGGCCCGGAGCCGGTCCCGCAGGTGCCGCAGCACCGTCAGGCAGATCAGAATACCGGCAATGATCCCCGCCTGTTTTCCGCAGGCCTGCAAAAACGCCTGGGGATCCCCCGCCTCCGCGCTGTCGATCACGCCCCGGGTGCCCAGGGCGAAAAACACAGAGAACAGCGCGTGGCCCACCTGGGCGGCGGTCATCACCAGGATCGCCGGCACACGCCTGCGGATCTGCTTCATTATCCAAATCAAGGGGCGTTTCTTCATTTCCAATGCCTCCGCAGCCAGCCTTTGGCGCGCTTGAGCAATTTCCGCAGGGGAAATATCGCCACCCACACCCGGCAGTACAGCCGGTAGCCCGGCGCGTCCACGTTGATCCGCTTCTCGCCCCGCTTGAAGGCACTGACCACCCCGATCAGCTGTTCCGGGCAAATGTGCTCATATTCATAGGTGTTGTCCCCAAGGCAGACGTAGTGGTCGTCCTTCACGTCCACCACCCGGTGCATGACCACCTTCCCGCTGGGGTATTGGTAAACGGGCAGATCATACTTGCTCAGCCGTTCAGGCAACGGAGCCAGCTCCACCGCGTCCTTCCCCTGCCGCAGCATGGGCAGCATGCTGACACCCCGGAAGGGCAAATACCGGATGGTCTGCCCCGCAGCCAGCCGCTCCCGGAGCAGGGGCAGCAGCTCGTCCTCCAGGATGATGCGCTCAGGCAAGGAACTCATTGTCATCCAGCTTCTTTACAAAATCCCGGACGCACCGCCGCGCGGTGGTCTCGTCCACATCATACTCTCCCAGCAGAGCCGCCACCAGGGCATCCTCGTTCGTCTCCGCCTGCAGCCGCTCCCAAAGGAACGCGCCGGTGTCGTTCAGGGTGATCATCATGTTCAGGTCCAGTTCGTCCCCGGTAGGCAGAACCACCATCTGCCCCGCCACCTTCCGCAGCAGGAATCCGTCTTTGATCTTCATGTACATTTCCTCGCAAACCTAAATTCTTATGTCGATTCTTGCAGACATAGTTAAAAGTATTATAGCACATTGAAGCCAAAATGTCACTACCAGATGTGGATTTGTGTCAGAAAAAGCACCGTGTTTTTGAAGCTCAAAAATTTCTATTCGCCGTCAGCCTCCGCCGTCAGATTCTAAAAACCCGCTGCGCTGCAGCGGGTTTTGGCGTTCTATCGCAGAAATAGGTGTTTGGATTGTTAAAAAAGTTTGAATATTGGGGTAAAAACAGGGCAAAACGCCCGAATACAAGGAGGATAAATATGAAATTTACAAAGAAGAACGGCGGCTTCACCCTGGTCGAGCTGATTGTGGTCATCGCCATCCTCGCCA
>JAFTXW010000004.1 GCA_017461445.1 Oscillospiraceae bacterium | reverse complement strand
GTTGAATTGTACAATGTTGTTGGACATGGTTTGCTGTCTCCTTTCAGAATGTGTGTGTCGCAACTTCATTCTACCAGAGACCGGCAAGCCGTGTCTATTTTTTTGCTGTTTTCAATTTGCGCAACTTATTGTACCTTATCGCTCCAGCCGCTGGATTTCATCGTACAGTTCTGCAATATGTGCTTGGATTGCCGGTCGCTTCATTTCCCATAGCCGGTGGAGCCGCCGCAGATCTGCCTGTTCTGCTGCCCACTGACTCCGCAGTTCTTCTGTGTACTGCTGTACCCTGGCATCCAATTTGGATTCCCGGATGCGGTGGGATGGGCAGAAATCCTTGCCGTGGTGCATATAGCTCTTGCAGAGATATTCCACCCGGCGGCTGCCGTTCCAGCACCGAATTCTCGGTACAAAGGTGCTGCCGCAGTCACCACAGGTAAGAAGCCCAGCATAGCGGTGGGATGTGGTGTTGCCACGGTAGGGTTTTGCATTGGCTTTCAGCAGTGCCTGCACCTGCTCCCATTCTACCCGGTCAATGATCACCGGATAGAAGTTCTCATGGCGGTACTGCTCGTCCTCTGGCACCGGGGTGACGGTTTGCCCATGGGTTTCGGTTCGGTGATTCACCAACAGACCGGTGTAACTTTCCTCTGCCAGTATGTTCTTCACACTTTGGTATGTCCAGCGGTACACTTTTCCGTTTGCCTTGCCGCACCGTTCATCGTGGAGCTGTTGAGGTGTTCTCCGCTGCATGGCATTGAGCCTGCGGGTGATCTCTTTCTGCCCCAAACCTTCGCAGTACAGTCCGTAGATGATCTGGACCGTCACCGATGCTTCCGGGTGAAGCCGGATGCGGCCGGTGTTGCGGTCTTTCCAGTAGCCGAAGGGCGGTTTGACTACCAGCCCTTCTTTTTGCTTCTCCCGGTAACCGTGGCGGATCTTATTGCCGATGTCCTTAGCATAGTAGTCATTCATGATCTGCTTGACACCAATAATCAGTTCATCCTCATCCACCATAGTGTTCAGTCCCTCGGTGACAGAAATCACAGCCACACCGCATTGCCGCAGATAGTCGATAAACAGGGCAGTCTGCATCTGATGCCGCCCCAGCCGGGAGAGGTCTTTCACAATAACCACATCGATCTTCCCGGCATCCATTGCCTGGGTTACCTGATTCAGTCCCTTGCGGTCGAACCGCATACCGCTGACGTTGTCATCGTAGGACTCCCCAACGATCCGATGTCCTTTCTTCCGGGCATACTCCCGGACAATCTCCAACTGGTTTTCAAGGGAATTCATCATCACATCGTCATCGTTGGAAAGTCTGCCATATAACCATACCCGCATCTGTTCACCCCGCCTTGATGATTTCTTCCAGTTCGCTGTTGGTCAGCTCGCCGTTTTCATAGGTGTCCGTATGATTCTGGAAGGGTGCCTTGACCTTAATATCCAGATGCAGACCACCCTCGGTTTCGTAGACGAAGATCTTTTCAATCAGCAGCCGCAGGTGCGCTTCCGTCATCTGCCCATCTTGCAGAATCTGATCGATGAGGCTGATATCCTTTTTCAACTTCGCCTGCCGGGAGCGGATGGTCTGACCCAGGTTTTCCAACTCCGCAATTTTCTTCTTCGCCTGGGCAATCTGCTCCTCCCGCTTAGCAATCATGCGGTCATACCGCTGGGCATTGGTTTTGTCACGAATCCGTTCCATCAGGATGTCCTCCATTTCTTCTTCCGTTGCTTCGATCTGCTGACGCAGTTTCTTGAGCTGCGACAGGGTGTTGGTTGCTTTGGGTGTCCAGCGGTCGATGGTGTCCTGCATGGCATCCCACATCTGCTGGTACTGCGATTTGGTAGCAATCAGCTCCGCACGGATTAGCTCATCCAGATATTCTTCCCGGAGAGCATGGGAGCCGCAGTATTCCTTGCCGTAGCGCAGATAGGTACTGCACCAATATTCAACTCTGGATTTGTTTTTACTTTTAATGGTTTTGCCTGTAAAGGCGCGACCGCAGTCGCCGCAGGCTATCAAGCCGCTGTAGCGGTGAATGGTCTGCCCTTCTCCGGCGCGGACATTATCTTTCTTTCTCATATTCATTAGCTCCTGAACCTGCTCCCACATCTCACGGGTGATGATGGGTGGCAGGTAATTTTCATGCCGGAACTGCTCTGTGGCATCAGTGAAGCGGAAGGTCTTGTTGATCTTGTTCCGCTCACTCTTGTGGCAGATGAGGGTTCCGGTGTAGGCTTCATCTTTCAGCAGGCGACCGACCATAGTGCCATCCCAGAGGTACTTCTTCTTAATCTCGGTTTCCAATCGCTCCGGCATTCGCTTGCCCAGCAGTGTCATCTGCATTTGGGCCGGTGTTTTTCGCTTTTCTTCGTTGAGCATCCGGGCGATGGCTTTCAGCCCCATGCCACTTAAGTAAGACGCAAAAATCAGGTGGATCGTTTCCGCAGCTTCGGGAACGATTTCCACCTGATTTGTGTTCTTATCTTTGAAGTAGCCAAAGGGAGGGGTGATGACGATACCAGCTTTCTGCTTCTGCCGGTAGCCTGTAGTCACACGGCGGCTGCCATCTCTGGCATAGAAGTCATTCATCAATCCTTTGAAGCCGATGACCAGATCGTCTGCTTCGTTGAAGGTATCGATGTTTTCCGTTGCGGACAGCACCCGCACATGGTTCTTCCGCAGATAATCGATGTACAGGGCAGTCTGGGTGCGGTGCCGCCCAAGCCGGGAAAGGTCTTTGACGATGACCGCATCGATCAGTCCAGCATCCACTGCTTCCGTCAACTGCTCAATGCCGTCACGGTCGAAGTGCATACCTGAAATATTATCGTCACAAGACTCACCTACAATTGTATGCCCATGGCTGAGAGCATAGCTTTCGATAATACTTCTTTGGTTCAACAGAGAATTGAGTTCTTCATCTTCGTCACGAGACAGGCGGTAGTAAAGCCATACTCTCATAAATTTACTCCTTTCTGCTGTGGTGTGTGCATTCGCAGCACACACCATAGCACATAGTTTTTGGAATAGCTAGCGGGAATGTATTATGCGACATCAGATTCTACCTTTTGGACAAAATCCGTTTCCGGTGCTGCCGCAGGATCATCCACCGCCAGGTAATCCCGGACAATGGTTTTTAGGAAGGTCTCGAAATCCGAGTCCTTCCCCACATAAGAAAATGTGACGCTTACAATGGGATTCCTCTTTGCGATAGGCATTACCTCCATAAAAATTGCGGGCGGCAGATTTCTCTGCCGCCCTGGGTGTGTAGTTTACATTCCGCCCATGGACTGACCGTGGTGCTTCTTCCGCTCCGGGCGGTAGTGCTTCGTGGTGCTGTCCTCCACAGGACGGTCATCAATGATGTTGGTCAGCCCAGCAGCCAGATATGCCGCGTCAGTTCCCAGACCACCAAGATCAGGTTGGGGATCATGGAAATCCAGAACAGCTTCTTCGAAGTATTCTTCATCCGTTCCTGCTCCTGCAAGATGGCTCTCCCAAATTCCTCGTTCATCTTCCCAACCTGTCGCTCCAGAGATTTCATCGTACTCTCCATCGAGCTGGTAGTGTTCTGCGCTTCCCGCATCAGCGTCTGCCGGTACTGCTCCATGGCTTCCCGGCTGGCCTGCCCATCTTCCCGCAGGAGCCGGAGCTGCATTTCCAACTGCGCCAGCAGCCGTTCTTCTGTGGTCAGAGTGCCCAGCTTCTCCAGGATCTTCCCCAGCGTGTCTACCTGCGCTTTCTGCGAGTCGATCATTGCCTTCCAGTTCGATTCCATGACTGCGACGGTGGGCTGCACCGCTTCCGCTTTCGAGATCATCTCTCGCTGCGCCGCCCGCATTTCGGCGGCAGATTTCTTGCCGGATTCTAAACTCATATTCCATTACCTCCTTATGATACTTTAATCCGTTTAATTTACTGTCCCGGCACTTGTGACCGTCCGGGGTGGTGTAGGTGATATACTTCCGGGTGTCCTCCCAGCGTACTTCGTAACCGCTATATTCCATTAGACGAATGAAATGCTCTCGGTCACGGGCCAGAGTCATGCACTCGTCAACGGTGATCTCCAGATTCAATTTCCAGCTATCGCCCTTTGCGTAGGCGCGGTATTCCCGGTCAGACATGGTTCGTTCCTGCTGCTGTTTCTTCTTGGGTTTCACAACAGAAAGACCGTACTGCATACACAGCTCGTCCGATGCTTTCCAAAGCTGTTCCAGAGAATCTCTATTGCTGTGGTACTTGAGGCCGGTGTCGCAGCTTACGGAGTTGATTACGAAGTGAGAGTGGATGTGATCCCGGTCGGTATGGGTTGCCACAACGATTTCAAAGCCAGGGATCTGTTCCGCCAACTTCAAGGCGATCTCATGTGCCTGCTCTGGGGTAACCGGATCATCGGGGCGGAAGGACTGGACCATGTGGTAGTACATCCGTCCCTGAGTGCTGTGGTGCAGACGCTTGGTGTTCATAAATTCCTGCAAGGCGCACTGGGGCACACAGTTGATGCCGGAGATCAACGGTCTTCCTTGGTAATTCACCTTGGCATCCTTACAGCAGTAGTTGATGACTGCGTTGAGACCACCAACGGTTTGCGTGCGTTTACTTTTTACGAAATGGACGATAGCCATTACTTCCACCGCCTTGCTTTCAGAATGTCAGAAAGCAAAGAGCCCACCTGCGCATACGCATCGGTGAGCTCATTGAGATATACAGTTTTCACCTTACCCATGTTCGCCAAGGTGGTGAGCTGGTTGAGGTTCCGTCCGATAGCTTTTTGCTGACGGATGACCTCGTCCAGACCGTCGATGACGACGATCTGTTTTCCGAGACAGCAGACCGTGATATATTCGGTCAGGGTCATATTTGCCTGCTCCGCTTTCTCATGGAACTTCTGCCAATCCGCTTCGGAAATACGGATGCTGAGTTTCTTGTTTTTCATTGCATTCCTCCAATCTTGATAAAAATATTAAGTGGGCCCGGGCTTCCGCCCGGTTTTCCTGCGGTCGGCGACTAGCCGAACGCGATGCTGGCTACTCCCTAAAGGGAGTAAAATTCCGCCCCCGCAGGGAAAAACCGTACATTCTCCGAAATCGCCCCCACGGTGGCTTTCCCTGCCGATAAGGGGTACTTGCTCCACTTTCCGCAGAAAGTGGCACACAGGGGCAACACCGCACTCACAGGCGGCACTGAATTAACAATGCAACAATGCAAATGACTCCCATGGTCACCTTCCTTTCCTGCAACCTTGCAGGGATTTACAATGCAGAAAGGACAAATTGCAATGTTGCAATCTTCATTTGGGGATCTGCCAAAACCATTTCTTGCTGGGCTTTGTGGTGACGATTTCCGGGATATTCTTCTTGGCTTGATTCACTGTTCTCTGTGAAATTCCTCTGGATGCCGCCATGGAGAAGATGGTTTCACAAGGTACTTTCTCGCCGTCAGAAAGCAAATCCCGGATCAATTCTTCGGCGGCAGCTGTCTTGGTTTCCGCATTGAATCCGCAGAGCAATTCGTCTGCGGTGATGTCATCGTAGCCATCCAGCCAGCGGAATCCGTTCTCATCACCCAGACTAAAAGCAATGGACTTTCCTTCCGGGGCGAGGGAAGATTTATCGTGGACAATGACACGGACATAAGGTTCTTTCTTCATTCTACCGACCAGCAGGACACTTCTTGCCGCCGCACGGAAGTCAATAGAACCAAGACCACGGTAGGTGCTGTTGGCACCGGTAGCCTTATTCAGGTGACCGACCAGCACGATGGCGCAGCCGGTTCTCTCTGCCACCGCCGCAACATTTTTCAGTACCGTGCGGATTTCGTTGGCACGATTCATATCGACCTTGCCGCCAAGGTAACCCTGGATGGGGTCCAGGATCATCAGCTTGGCACCGGTTTGCACGATAGCCGCTTCAATTCGTTCGTCCAACAGTGTGAGAGAATTTGTTTCCTCTGCGATGTTCAGCACCCGGTCCTGGTTGGCACCGGCTTCCATCAGCCGGGGCTTGATGGTGTCACCTAGGCCATCCTCTGCTGTCTGATAGATCACATTGAATGGCTCAGCGATTTCCATCCCGGGGAGTGTCTGTCCGGTAGAGCAGGCTGCTGCCAACCGCAGAGCGAGGGTGGTCTTGCCCTCGCCGGGGTCACCCTGAATAATTGTGATCTTTCCGTAGGGGATATAGGGATACCAAAGCCAGCGCACTTCCTGCAATTCCACCTCGGACAGTTTTCTGATTTGCAACTTGTTTTCCTCATTTGACATTTTCTTTTCACCTCATTTCTTGTTTTAATTTTGGATTCGATCAGCGGATAATTACAATCATAGGCATCACTCCTGACATAAAAATAGCTCCCACCGAAAAAGTGGGAGCAGGATCTATATTGCGGATCGCCGAAATATGCGAATGCCGCCGACGAAATTTCTTTTGCGTCAGCGGCTTCTACTTGTATTATGGTAAAAAATCTGATAGGATATATTTGTCATAGACATATTCAAACTATTCCAATGACAGATTTGAAGGTGAGCTGTTTGTACGGTTCTATCATGTTTTATGTTGGCAAAAAGACCATCGTGCTGAACGAATTCACATATACCCTAGGTGAACTGACCGCAGACATTCTGAATATCTCACCGGAAGAATATCGAGGCATGAAGGAAATTCTGTTACGGGCAGAAGAAAAAATGGAGCGGTACCGCAGCACAAAGGCGCTGGAGCACTGGGAAGCCGCCAATGACGAGATGCTGGCGCTATACGGAATGCTCTGTGCATATCCCCTGTTCCGGTGTGTCAAGCAGGAGCCATGCCTGTTAAAAGAAGCAAGCACTATGCTATATGAACTCCAATTCGGACAACTTGACTGCTTTGATGATTGGGAAGATGAGGAACCATACGATGTAGGTGATCTGGATTACAAATGGATGGCTTACGAGCGATACTGTTCTACTTATCGCAGCATTCTGGATGACCTTGCTTCCTTCAATCAGACGATTCGCTTCTTCATTCGGTATTATCTTTCTGCCCTGAAGAAATTGAACCCAGAGAATTATGCTGCGGCACTGTATGACTATCTCAACGATCCCAGAGCTGCCATGAAGATGATTGCCAATCCGATTGAAGGCACCGGGTTTTACAGTGTTGCCGATCCTGTGATGCTTCGCTTTGTTCCCCGGCCGGTGAATGGCGAAGAAGATACCTATCAAATTTTTGAATACTACGAAGCTACCCAGCTGCAAACATTGCTCAAGATGGATTTTTACAAGGCATTGAGTACAGGCTATGTGGTTCGCCGGTGTGAATATTGCGGACGGTATTTCCTGCTGACCAAAGGATATCACACAAAATACTGCGACAAACCTAATCCCCAGTATCCGGAATTTACCTGTGCCCAGCTCGGCTATCGTCAGACCGGATTGAAGGAAGCCGCCAAGGACGATCCTATGAAGCAGGCATTGTTCCGCTGTTACCAGCGACTGAATAAAGATGTTTCCCGGAAGAAACTCACAAAAGAAGAACGGGACAGGCTGTATGCGCTGGCACTAGATCTGCATTTTGACGCACGGCAAGATCCAAATATCAGCTTTGAAGAATTTGATGCTTCTCTGGCGACGGAGAATCTATGCGCGCTCTGCGGCATCCAGAGAGAAAATGGACAGGTTGGCAGGCCGAAGAAATCCTAACCGTTTTACAATTTCAGCGCGCCGTTGACAAAAAGTACATTATTTAGGACTGTTTCTGTGCTATACTGATTCCAGGAGGTGAGGACATGACCAACGAAGAACTGATGCGGATTTACACCGCAGACCCGGACAACGCCGAAGATGCGCTGGTGCAGCTTTACGAGCAGAATATGGATCTAATCTGGGATATCGCAAGAAACAGTGCCAAAGCTTTTAACTGTTTGAATGCCACCCAGTACTCACAGAACATTTTGGAGGACTTGGTAAGCGAGGGTGTCCTTGCCTTTAGTGAGGTCATATCCAGCGGAAAGTATGATGAAACCCTGGGCAAGTTTACTACCTATGCCTATCCGTTCATCAAAGGTGCCATGCACCGCTGGCTTGAGAAAAATGTGGATGCTGTGGCAGTGACCCGACAGACGATGAAGTATGTGCGCCAGGTGCGGCTCATGTACTACGATCACGGAACCCCACCCGCAGAGATCGCTCGTGTCTTGAAAATTAGTATGGCAGATGTGGCAATGTATTTGGAGTTTAACAAACGGCATCTGTCCGTTGATGATCTGATAAAGGAGCAAGAGGAACCGACGGCGGATAATTACATAAACATCGGCGGTATCCTGGAACAGAAAAACTCCACGGAGTCCGTGGAGTACATCGTTATGACCAAAATCTGGCTAGAGAAACTGCCGGAGATTTTCGATCAGCTTGGAAAGCGGGACCGTTTCATCCTGGGACATTTCTACGGAATCTATGGTTATCAGAAAATGATCAAGGCAGAACTGGCGCTCCGCTTGGAGCTGACCATTGATGGCGTCTATAAGGCACGGGATGCCGCAGTCCGCCACGCAAAGGAAGTTTACCACGGCAGTGACCTGCACCTCTGGCGCCGGGCATATGTGGATACGAAGATTACCGCCACGAAAGGATTGCAATAACGCCGCTATCTTTGATTACAGCGTTTGAAAATTTGACACATCTGACAGTTGCAAATTTCCGCAACCCAAGGTACTATCACCAAAACTTTTGGAGGTGATAGCAATGGAAAAATACTTGGAAACCTTGAAACGGCATATTGCAGAGCATCCGCCGAACTTTGGAGATGGCGAGTCCGTCCTGACTATGCTCTACGAATGCCATAATGAGAACAATCCCTACGACAATGAACAGATCCGTGCTGACTTCAACGAACTTTACCAGCAGATGAATGGGATGCCGCTCCGGGAGATGGATAACATCGTCTATCCGGTCTGTAAGCTCTGCCGAGATCACGAGAAGGCTGGTTTTATCGAAGGGATCCGCCTGGGTGTTCTGCTGACACAGGAGGTGGCGAAATGAACGATATTGCCTGCCGCTTGAATGCATATTTACAGACCCATCCTCTCGTTCTCGGCGATAGCGATTGCGAAACCGTCTTGGATCAGCTCTACCAAGCCTATGGTGAATCCCACGAGAGCGATCCTGCTGAAATCGGTGACGGTTTTAAGGAACTGGAGGAATTTCTGCATACCCTGCCCTTGGAAGACAATAATGCCGTGTTCAACCTCTGCTGTCGTCTATGCTGCGCATATGAGCGCAAGGCTTTTCTTGACGGCTTGTTATATGGTTCACATCTCATGATGGAGCTTCAAGAATGATTGCGATATAGAAATTACTATCCGGTCTTTGGTAGACCGGATAGTTGATGTTAACTATGTTTTTGGCTTTAGATAGATTGAAAAACTAATTCTTGTTTTTATTCTTGCATTATGTTATATTATGTTTGATTTTGTATGGGCAATAGAATGCTTGAAAAGGAGGTCAACCATGAACCCAGTGTTGAAATACCGTGGTGGTAAACAACGTGAAATACCTGAGTTTATAAATGAAGTACCTCCTCACTTTGACCGGTATTTTGAACCATTCCTTGGTGGTGGCTCCGTTTTCTTTCATCTGGAACCCGAACAGGCGGTCATCGGCGATGTAAACAGCAGATTAATCACCTTTTACACGCAACTCCGGGATCAATATCCCGCAATGCGTGAACAATTAACAGCTCTTCAGAAGGAGTATGAAGCCAATCAAGCTGCCTATGAAGCACTTAAAAAGCTACACCCTTCAGAACGTTGCCCGAACAAAAACGAAGAACTCTATTACCGATTGAGAGAGGAATTCAATCATCCAACCCGGGCGTACCTAGACGGTGTTCTGTATTATTTTATCAATAAAACAGCCTATTCTGGAATGCTTCGTTTCAATAAGAGCGGCGAATATAATGTTCCATTTGGCAGATATCGTAACTTTAATACAGCTTTAATATCCGAGGAGCATAGCAAGCTTCTACAGAAAGCAACAATTCTTTGCGCAGATTATCGTAACCTTTTTGAAATGGCAGGACCCACTGATTTTATGTTCCTGGATCCTCCGTATGACTGTGTATTTAATGACTATGGAAACATTGATATGATGAGCGGATTTGGCGAGGATGCACATCGGCAACTCGCTGAAGATTTTAGAAACTTGGCGTGCCCGGCGCTGATGGTCATTGGACTGACTCCGCTTACGGAAGAGCTTTATGGTCCTTATATTGCCGGTCGTTACGAGAAGCGTTACTCAGTGAATATCCGTAATCGTTTTCAATCTGCTGCCACACATATTATCGTAAAGAACTATTAATCAAGCACGTGTTATCAAACATCAAAAATAGGGTAACGGATAGTCACTTCCGTTACCCTATTTTTATTTACCTTTTTTCTCAAGCTGCACCGCCTGAAATTTCTCAACAAAATCCTCAAACAGCTTTTCTTGAGACAAGTGGTGTCCTTGTATGCATGCCTTCCAAAGCTGTACCGGATCTACCCCATACAACAGCACCACATCAGATGCATCGGGTTTTGTAGCCGGACAAGACAACATTTTCATAATCTCGTCATTTTGTTCATCGTTTTCTATTGCATAGCCCCAATAGCGATACAGGGTATTACCAATCGCTTCGGGCAATAAGAAAGCATTACAAAACTGAATAGTGGGATCTGGATACCTATGCTTAAGGCTATGATAATACTGAATCTGCTTTGCAACATCTGAATTAGCAGGTGCTCCTAACACAAAGCCCGGTTTCCAACGAGGGGTATAGTATTTGGCATCGAAGATGGCCAAACACTTTTTGCCGCTATCATTGGCAACATATAAAATATCTGGAATTGCGTCTCCGACACCGGAGTATGGATCTTTTTCAGAGGATAGGTAATAATGTGGTGGTCCTGACTTTGTTTCAGCTATATTGCCAAAATATCTGCCTGTTGCATATTCCCAGATGTCTTCAAAGTTCGTTACCCCAAATCTTGTTTGATTATGAGGTGTCTGTCCACACCAAGCACGTAATCCTCTCAAAAGCCGAAGTTCACGATCAGAAAAGGTCTGTGTATGCTTTTCGTTGAGTATTGGGATATATTGAGAATAATCTACATTTGTTGGTAATGGTTGGATATCTTCTGGTAGTTGAACATTTGCAAATAACTGTAGCGGTTGGAGCAAACGGGCACACAATTTGACTGCATGAGCATGCAAGGGTGTAATGATCGATGAATTTGCGCGTTTATGTTGAATGGATATCGGACGCAAATACAACGGTTCCCTATCAAAAATCGGCATTGTATGTCGCAATGTCTTACCCCAACTGCGCGTACCAATACCATCATTTCGCCTTTTCGTAGTCCGCTCCTGATAAAGACCGTTTTCAGCATAGTCCCTCAAGAGAAAGATAGCAAGTTCAAAGGGATTAGAATGGTGCGGCGTACCCCGAAGCTTGGATGATTGGAATTGATCATCCTGCCTTGGGCTGGAAGGAAGATTGGCTTGCTCTGCAACACGACAAATTAGACCAATTTCGTCCAGCAACGTGCGTTTTTCCTCCGCTGTACTTGGTAGATTCCTATATTTAGGAACACCAACAATGATTTTCTCATAAGGGAGACAATAATAAATGCCAACAAAGGAAAAAACACCCTTGTCAAAAAAATCCTGCTCAAGCAGAATGCTTTTGATACCCTCATCCAATTCGGGCGGCAATTTATCACGAGGAGTTAACTCCCTGATGAAAATTATTTCTGTGTTTTTCATGATTGCTTACCAGTTGCACCGGTTAAGGTGTGCTCGGATTAGGGACATATGCGGTATTGGGAAGATTGCAAATAACTTCCACACCGCCATTATCCAAGGTCTTGAGCTGCTGACGAATTTTTGACAAATTACTAAAATTATCATGGAAGAAACTGGACGGCGTGTTCCGGAAAACATCCTGCAGCAAATATGCATACAACTTATCTACCAGGGGATTTGGCATAGCAGTTAAGTTATTAGCGGACAGACCGTTTTTATTTTCCACAGTGGCTTTTGTATAAGCTTCGATCGCTTGCAATTCTTCTTCGCTAAAGTACCAATAGCCAATACAACGGTCTTCTGCGAAGCCTGCGTTGATGATAGAATGGTTGATAGCAGTACGGAAAAGATTCCAGTCATAATCCACAGCTTCAACCTTGCTGCTTCCGCTATTATATGTGGGCAAGCAAATGCGAGGCCTGAATGCACAACTGGGATCTACCTCATAAATATCACGATAGATATACGACCAACGCCGTTTGAATGCAGAATCCAGAGGGAAAACACCTTGGTCGGCACTGTTCATAGTTGCCCAAATGTAAAGATTATCCGGGATCTGGATTTCTGCAAAGGCATCCTCAGGAGGAGTATCAACGCCTGGCTTAAGTATGCTGCTCACGGCAGTATGTAGATATTGCGCAAATTCTCTTTGAGGCGTTATTTTATAAATGCTATTGCCTTTCTTTCGATCGAGCAATTGAAAAACATCACCAAAAACACTGGCAGCGTTAGCACGATTCAGCTCTTCAATTACTAAAATAAACTTGGTTGAATCATTATTGAGCTTTGCTGCATAACTTTTGGCAAGTAACTCAGCAAAAGGGCCGGGAGCAAAGCGATATGTAATATGCTCTCCAACAATTGTTCCGGACACATCGCCGCCGGGAATCGTTGCGGTAACCTGCTGAACCGAGTCCTCTTCCGGAAGAGGCATATACTGCCCAACAAACTGTCCATAGGAGTAATCTTCATAAAAAGTTACCCGTTTATATTCTGTTGCAGTACCGGATTTGGCATAGTTTTCAATCTGTTCGTCCAGGAAATGGCTCTTACCTGTTCCGGGGGCACCATGCACAAGCAGGTTCCATGGCATGCTCAACGGAGAAGTGTCAGGTGTATAAAGAGCAGAGGGGTTGTAAACAACTCTTGTTCCGGTTGCGGAATCAGACATGTAGGGACGAGAATCAAAGTACTGGATATAGTCTTTCAAGCCATTCAAATCTGCATGACTACTGCTATCACAGATGCGGATAAAGGCTCCTTGTGTAAGCGCTGGACAGTTGTGCAAATCCGGTGTTACACGGAAAAAAGCCTCGCCACTTTTTGTTGCCAACAAGTCATACATGCTACGGATATCCAGTCTTCCTCCCGTCTGGCTTGTCAACTTGCTTTCAATGGAAACCACATACTGAGACGGGTCGATGCCTGCCGCAAACTTCAAATCTGCTGCAGAGGTAGCACAATACACCAGAAAGAAATAGCGGTATCCATGTGCTTTTGCATATTGATATGCCCGAATAGCTTTCTCCGTGAATATTCTAATCTGCGGCTTTGCACGGTCGCTACCTGTCAAGGTGGTATTGATCAGGGAGACGACGATGGTTTCTCCGCTTGGGCTGTTCAACACCAGAAAAGATCTAGCGGGAATACTCAGACCATTTTGTGGTTCGATGATCGCACTGTTTTGGCTTGTTGTCCAGCCAGTAAGAGCGGTTTGGATAGATGTTTGCAAATCATTGACAGTTTTGAAAATCGCCATTGCGTAATCACTCCCCATAGAATACATAGTGGTATTATAGCAAAAAACAACACAACTGACAACAGAAATTATAGTTTCTCTCGACAACCTTGCATACTGCACATAAGAACAGCGATTTTTCAACTTGATGTGTTCTAAAGGAAGCACGATGAATTCAGCGGAAACGGTTGTGAGCTTGTGCTTTTGCAAAGTAAAAACCTTCACTGAGGTGACATCACCCTTAGGTTCCTATGCCCCCGGCGTGTGGGTTC
The DNA here is from genome assembly GCA_017461445.1 of Oscillospiraceae bacterium. Lineage (GTDB taxonomy): Bacteria > Bacillota > Clostridia > Oscillospirales > Oscillospiraceae > Faecousia. The sequence continues at coordinate 70,696 of JAFTXW010000004.1, read as the reverse complement.
GAGTCCCACTATCCGCACCAAATACAAAAAGCACCCTTGCGGGTGCTTTTTGTTTTTTTAAAAAAGTCTTCTTATGGGCTCGGATTCGTCCTGGGCCATCAGGAGGTCGGAGATGATGGTGTTGGAGATCAGGTAGCCCTTGGGGGTCAGGTACCAGCGGCCCTGGTCGTTGACACCCACATAGCCCAGGCTGCGGTGGTTTGCCAGAACCTTCACCAGGGGCTGGAAGGGCAGCAGGAACAGCCGCTCGTATTCGTCGGCGGCGATGCCCTGCTGGGTGCGCAGGCGGAGCATCAGGTATTCGCCCGCCCGCTCCCGCAGGGGGATCTCCTGCACGTCCTCCATGACCTCGCCGCCGTCCCGGATGCCCTGGATGTAGGTCTGGATGTCCCGGGTCAGGGTGAACCGCTTGCCGGCAAAGTCGGAGCTGGCACTGGGGCCGAAGCCCAGGTATTCCCCGCCAGTCCAGTATTTCATATTGTGGCGGGAATACTGGCCCTTGCGGCAGAAGTTGGAAATCTCGTACTGCCGGTAGCCCCGGGACCGCAGCAGCTCCACGGCGGCAAGGTACATATCCGCCTGCAGGTCGTCGTCGGGCAGGTTCGCCGCTTCCTTGTAGTCCCACAGGGGCGTGCCCTCCTCGACTTTCAGGCCATAGCAGCTGATGTGCTCGGGCAGGAGCTTTAAGACATTATCCAGCGTCTCCTGCCAGGTGCGGAGCGTCTGACCCGGCAGGCCGTACATCAGGTCAACGCTTACGTTACGGAAGCCCGCCTTGCGGATGCGCTGGTAGGCGGTGACGGCCTGGGCGTAGGTGTGGGGGCGGCCCAGCTTTTTGAGGATTTCGTCGTCATCCGTCTGAATGCCCAGGCTCACCCGGTTGAAGCCCTCGGCCCGGAGCCGGTGGAGCAGCTTGTCGGAAACGGAGTCGGGATTGCATTCAAAGGTGATCTCGGCGTTGTTGTCCACGTCGAAATTCCGGCGGATGGTGGTCAGGATGATGGCAAGACCGTCGGCCCCAAAGAAGCTGGGGGTGCCGCCGCCGAAGTAGATGGTGTCCACCTTATAGCCGGGGGCCAGGGCACCGGCCTCCTTGATGTGGGCGCAGACGGCATCCAGATAGCCGTCCATCAGCTTGTCATCCTTGCAGGCCAGAGAGTAGAAGTCGCAATACTGGCACTTACTCCGGCAGAAGGGCACATGAATGTACAGGCCAAGAGAGGTCTTATTCAGTCGTTTCGTTAATATAGGCATGGAGATACCTCCGGTATGGTATAATTGAAAATTTAAAATTGAAAGTTGAAAATAGACACAATTTTCCATTTTCAACCTTCAATTTTCAATTGCGAAGCTTAGTCTTCGTCCAGCTTCAATACTGCCATAAAGGCTTCGCTGGGGACGGATACGGTGCCGAAGGTACGCATCCGCTTTTTGCCTTCCTTCTGCTTTTCCAGCAGCTTCTTCTTTCGGGTGATGTCGCCGCCGTAGCACTTGGCGAGGACATCCTTGCGCAGGGCCTTGATGGTTTCCCGGGCAATGATTTTGCCGCCGATGGCCGCCTGGATGGGGATCTCAAACTGGGCTCTCGGGATGTTCTCCTTCAGCTTTTCGCAGATCTTCCGGGCACGGGGATAGGCGTTGTCCGCGAAGAGGATGAAGCTCAGCGCGTCCACGATGTCGCCGTTGAGCAGGATATCCAGCTTCACCAGCTTGGAAGGACGGTAGCCGATCAGCTCATAGTCCAGGGAGCCATAGCCCCGGGTGCGGGATTTCAGGGCGTCGAAGAAGTCGTAGATGATCTCGTTCAGAGGCATTTCGTAGTGGAGCTCCACACGGTTGGCATCCAGATACACCATGTCCTTGAACTCGCCCCGCCGCTGCTGGCACAGCTCCATGATATTGCCCACATACTCCTGGGGCGCAATCAGGTTTACCTTGGCGAAGGGCTCCTCCGCCAGCTGAATTTCCATGGGGTCGGGGTAGTCCAGGGGGGTGTAGACCATCATGGTCTCGCCGCTGGTTTTTGTCACCCGATAGACAACGTTGGGGGCGGTGGTGATCAGATCGAGATTATACTCTCTTTCGAGACGCTCCTGGATGATCTCCATGTGCAGCAACCCTAAGAATCCGCAGCGGAAGCCGAAGCCCAGGGCGATGGAGCTTTCCAGCTCATAGGACATGGAAGCGTCGTTCAGCTTCAGTTTTTCCAGAGCTTCTCTCAAATCCTGATATTTCGCGCCGTCGGCGGGGTACACGCCGGAGAACACCATGGGCTGCACGGGACGGTAGCCGGGCAGGGGCTCCGAGGCGGGATTCTCCAGGCCGGTGATGGTGTCGCCCACCTGGGTATCGGCAACGGTCTTGATGGAGGCGGTGATGTAGCCCACCTCGCCGGCCCCCAGAGCGTCCCGGGGAATCAGACCGGTTGGGCTCATGTTGCCCACTTCCACGACCTTGTAGGTGGCTCCCGTGGCCATCATTTTGATGTCCATTCCGGGCTTCACGGTGCCCTGCTTGATGCGGGTGTAGACGATAACGCCCCGGTAGCTGTCATACTGGCTGTCAAAAATCAGGGCCTGCAGGGGGGCGTTCCGGTCCCCGGTGGGGGCGGGTACGTCCCGGACGATCATTTCCAGCACGGAATGGATGTTGATGCCGTTCTTGGCGGAGATTTCCGGGGAATCCTCGGCAGGAATGCCGATGATGTCCTCCACCTCTGCTTTCACTTCGGCAGGACGGGCGGAGGGCAGGTCGATCTTATTGATGACGGGCAGCACTTCCAGCCCCGCGTCGATGGCGAGGTAGGTGTTTGCCAGGGTCTGGGCCTCCACGCCCTGGGAGGCGTCCACTACCAGAATGGCACCCTCGCAGGCGGCGAGAGAACGGGAGACCTCGTAGTTAAAGTCCACATGGCCGGGGGTGTCGATGAGATTCAGGGCGTAGGTTTCCCCGTCGTCGGCGGTGTAGGTCAGGGTGGCGGCGGTGGCCTTGATGGTGATGCCCCGCTCCTTCTCCAGCTCCATGGAGTCCAGCATCTGCTCGGCCCGGATGCGCTGGTCGATGGCATCGCACTCCTCCAGCAGCCGGTCCGCCAGGGTGGACTTGCCATGGTCAATGTGGGCGATAATGGAAAAATTTCGGATCTTGGAAAGTTCGGTCATACGGTACACCTCATAAAAGGATTCGTAGGGGAGGGTCATGTTAAATTATTGTATGATTGCCCCCGGCAATCATAGATATTTTGATTCGCTGCGCGACGCACCGCCCTCCCGGTAATTTTGCCTTCAGGCAAAATCACATCGCCGCAGGCGATAAAATGTTATCTCCCTTTCGGATTTTTGGCGGGAGGGTCAACACCCTCCCCTGCAGTGGATACGTTGTGTGCAGGGCATAATCATTCATTTTCCCAATTATACCGAATTTTGTGCGAAAAGTAAACCGTATGTTTTTGAAAAATTGGGGGAAAACTGAGGGTAAGGAAAGAAAATTTCCTCGAAAGAAAGGATTTTTCAAAAAAATCTTGCAAAACACCCTTGTCAAAAGAGAAAAAACGCGGTATAGTCTAACGGCACGAGAAAATTACGATTTTTTATATATAAAAGAGGGGATATCCATGAGCACACCGAAAAAGGCTCCCAAGAATGCCAATCTGGAAGACGTTCAGGCCGCGCTGCAGGCACTGATCGCCCAAGGCAAGAAGGACGGCATGATCCGCGCTGCCGATCTGAATGCCCAGCTGGAAAAAATGCAGCTGACACCCGAAAAAATTGAGGAAATTTATGACCGCTTCGAGGCCATGAACATCCAGATCGTTACCGCCGAGCTGGAGCTGGACCTGGGTGACGACGACCTGGGCGGCGACGACATCGATCTGAGCGGCCTGGATGAAGAGGATCTGGTGGACCCCGTTGATCTGGCTGCCGAATACAGCCTGGACGACCCCGTCCGCATGTACCTGAAGGAGATCGGCCAGGTGAAGCTGCTGTCCGCCGAGGAGGAAGTGGAGCTTGCCAAGCGCGTGGCGGAGGGAGACCAGAACGCCAAGAACAAGCTGACGGAAGCAAACCTGCGTCTGGTGGTCTCCATCGCCAAGAAGTACTCCGGCCGCGGCCTGCACATTCTGGACCTGATCCAGGAGGGCAACACCGGCCTGATCCGGGCTGTGGACAAGTTCGACTGGACCAAGGGCAACAAATTCTCTACTTACGCCACCTGGTGGATCCGGCAGGCCATCACCCGCGCCATCGCCGACCAGGCCCGGACCATCCGCGTCCCGGTGCACATGGTGGAGGTCATCAACAAGGCTACCCGCTGCAACCGGAAGCTGGTGCAGGAGCTGGGCCGTGAGCCCACCGTGGAGGAGATCGCCGCCGAGCTGGGCCTGCCTGTGGAGAAAATCATCGAGGCCAACCGTACCGCCGCCGATACCCTGTCCCTGGACACTCCCGTGGGTGATGAAGAGGATACCTCTATCGGCTCCTTCGTGGAGGACGAGCGCACCCCCGGCCCCGCCGACGCTACCTCCAACGCCCTGCTGGCAGAAGCCCTGAAGGAGATCCTGGACACCCTGACCGAGCGGGAAGCGGACGTGCTGCGTATGCGCTTCGGCATGTACGACGGCCGCACCCACACCCTGGAGGAGGTGGGCCAGATCTTCGGCGTGACCCGCGAGCGAATCCGCCAGATCGAAAACAAGGCCATCCGCAAGCTCAGACACCCCAGCCGCGCCAAGAAGATCCGCGATTTCTACTGCTAAATACGACAACGCCCGCAGCCAAACCGGCTGCGGGCATTTCTGTTCAGTTGTTCTGGTGCGTTATTCCTTGATAAGCTCCTCGAAAATGGGCAAACTCCGCTTTATCATGTCATAGCTGACGCAGTAGCAGATTCTGAAGTAGCCGGGGCAGCCGAAGCCGTCGCCGGGGACCACCAGCAGGTCTTTCGCCTTGGCGTATTCCGAGAACAGGTTGGCGTCCCCGCCGGGGGCCTTGATGAACAGGTAGAAGGCACCGTCGGGCTTCGCCATTTCGTAGCCCATGGCGGTGAGGCTCTCGTACAGCAGCTTCCGGTTCCGGTCGTAGGCCTCCAAATCAGGCCGCAGATGGGCGCACCGGGCAATGACCTTCTGCCACAGAGATGGCGCGCACACATGCCCCGCCGCCCGGGCAGCACCCGCGATGGCGGCATAGACCCGCTTGCGGTCTGACAGCATCTGAGGCACATACACATAGCCGATCCGCTCGCCGGGGAGGGACAGGGACTTGGAATAGGAGTAGCAAACGATGGTATCGGAATAAATATTGGGTACAAAGGGCACTTCCACCCCATAGGCCAGCTCCCGGTAGGGCTCGTCAGAGATGATGTAAATGGGGTGTCCGCAGTCCATTACCTTGTCCTGGAGCAGGTAGGCAAGCTTTTGGAGCGTCTCCTTCGTGTAGACCACGCCGGAGGGATTGTTGGGAGAGTTCAGAATAATGGCCTGGGTCTTGTGGCTGATGGCCTTTTCCAGCTCCTCAAAATTGATCTGGAAGGAGGGCACATCCGGGGGCACCACCTTGAAGGCCAGTCCCGCGTTTTCCGCGAAGGGCTTGTACTCCGGAAAATAGGGGGCGATGGCTACCACATCCCCGCCGGGCACTGCCAGAGCCCGCAGCACAGCCACCAGTTCGGGAGCCGCGCCGCAGCCGATGAAGAATTCCTCCGGGGAGGCCCCCGCGTTGTAGCGTTCATTCAGGTCGTCAGCAATGGCCTTCCGGGTGGCGTAGTCGCCCACAGCGGAGGTGTAGCCGTGAACCAGCAGGGAGTCGGTATCCGCCAGCACCTGCCGGATGGTCTCGTCCACCTCCTTGGGCGAAGGGATGGAGGGGTTGCCCAGGGAATAGTCGTAGACATTCTCCTCCCCCACCACAGCTGCCCGCTGACGGCCGTATTCAAATAAGTCCCGGATGCAGGACCGGTTGGCACCTAATTCATATGCGGTTTTGTTGACCATGGAAATGCCTCCTCTACAGGATTATAATTCATATAACGGTTTTCTGGGATTATAAGGCTGCGGCTTATAAGTAACAGAGCCGATGGGCTTGCCGTCAATGCCGAATTTGGGGATGTAGCCGAATAGGTTTACATAATGTTCTAAATCATCCTTTTCCTTTGCCATTTCTTCCATAACGGCAAAGGTAGCGATCACATCGTCCACCGCCCGGTGGGAGTTGACCACCTTTCCGGCAAGGCCGTACTGCTCAATGGCGTTGCACAGCTTGTGGGGGAAGGGGCGGCGGTCCCGGTAGACGGTCAGCAGATCCAGCTTGTCCTTGCCCTTGAGAATGGCGGGATCTCCGTGGCGCAGCAGGAAATAAAAGAGAAAGCTCAGATCAAAATGGGCGTTGTAAGCAAGCAAAAGGGTATTGCCCCGTATCATTTCCGCAATGTCCCGGCAGACCCGGGTCTTGGGCAGGCCCTTTTCCCGCAGATCCTGGGTGGAAATGCCCGTCAGCTCCTGGATCTTCGGCGGCACGAAGCCCCCGGGGGACAGGGCCACCAGCTCGTCATACTCCTGGATGACCTTAGGCACGCCGTCCACCTGCTCCACCACCACCGCGGCGAACTCAATGATCTCGTCCCGGCTGTACAGCAGCCCGGTGGTCTCCGTGTCAAAGAGCACGAGACGGTCGTATTTAGAAAACAGGCTGTCTAAGTTGGGCATTTTCTTTCTCCTAAATCTGTATTGTAGGGGAGGGTCTTGACCCTCCCGGTGATTTTGCCCACAGGCAAAATCACATCGCCGCAGGCGATCAAAATGACTTATTTCCCTTCGGGAAATCCAAAAATCCCCACGGATTTTTGGTGGGAGGGTCAAGACCCTCCCCTACAGGATTATCTTTGGACCAGCTCCATAGCCCGGACGACTTTGCTTTTCGGTTCCCGGTGCATATGGAATTCCGCGGCAAGCATCTGGGCTAAGATGTGGGCGGCGGATTCGTCGCCGTCCTTGTATTCCACTTCCACCTCGCACAGGGGCGTTTCCTTTCCGCCCCCCAGCAGAACACCCTTGTCCAGGGCGATCTCCACGGTGCAGCCGCCGATGTCCAGCAGCTTCGCCAGCCGGGTGAACTTGGCACCACAGGATTCCCGGACGCCTTGGGCGGTGAGGGCTTTCAGCTCCTCCGGGGCACCGAGTTTACATAATTTTGGAACGGCGGCCAGGATATCGCCGCATTCCGTTTCCCACTCCCCCCGGCTGCCGTCGGGCAAAGGAGTCTTGAGGGTGCACACGGCTACGCCGTTCTCCATCCGCCGCCGCAGCGTCCAATGGCGGGCCCGCAGCACACCATCAGGGGTGTCATAGTAGACGGTCTCCATGGAAATGGGCATAAATTCGCCAAATTTCTCCCGAATCGCGGCAAGGGTCTCCCCATCCGCCCGGTATTTCAGTTCCAGTTCTCTGCCCATAGCTACCTCCGGTAAATGCGGAATGCACAGTGCAAAATGCAGAATTATGTGTCCACCTGGGGGAATGGTTTCCCGTTCAAAACCATTCTGCACTTCGCACTTTGCATTTTGCATTATCATTATACACCCTAACCGTCCCTGATGCAAGAATCTTTCGCGGCATTGCGAATACGACAGCATTATTTTTCCCGGCGTGGTAGGATTTGGCTATCACAAAGGAAAGGCAGTGGTGTACAAATGTTGGCATCCATGGAAACGTATCTGCGTCGGGGGCAGCGGCGGCTGCGGCAGTGGGCAATGGACCCCAATGTGCAGGCCGGGGGCCGGTTAATGGCTTACGGAGGCAGCGGCTTCCTGCTCAGCGCGGCGAGCCTGGGAAATCTGCCCCAGCCCCTGGCGATGGGGCTCGTCTGCGCCGTCACCGGCTGGCGGGCGGTGGTGATGACCCTGGGGAGCATCCTGGGCTATCAGATTTTCTGGGGAAACGCGGGCATCCAGGGGATGATCTGGTCCGCCGCCGGGGGAATGCTGTCGCTGTTTCTTGGAAAACGGACGGATGCCGGAGAGCAGCCCCTGCTGATCCCCCTGTTGGCGGCCTTTCTGGTGGCGGCCATCGGCCTTTCCTTTCAGGTGGTATGGGAGGACGATACGCCTCTTTTGGGGTATTTTCTGCGGATCGCCGTGGCTGCGGGGGCCGCCCTGCTGTTTCGGCAGGCGGTGCGAAGGCGGGACGCGGTGCCCCAGTGGATCGCGGGGGCCGCCGTGATGCTGGCATTGGCCCAGGTAGCTCCCCTGCCCTTCCTGAGCCTTGGATACATAGGGGCGGGGGTCATGGCCCTGGGCAGCTCCTTCCCGGCGGCGGCACTGGCGGGGCTGGGACTGGACATGGCACAGGTGACCCGGGTACCGATGACGGCGACGATGTGCATCGCCTATTTTCTGCGGCAGATTCCCTTTGAAAATAAGTATCTGCGCTACGCCGCCCCCTGTGCCGCCTGCGCAGCCGTGATGGTGCTGACGGGCCTGCGGGATCTGAATCCCCTGCCGGGGCTGCTGCTGGGAGGGTATCTGGCGTCTCTGCTGCCGCCCCGGATGGAGGCGGTACACCACCGGGGGGAAACAGGCATCGCCCAGGTACGGCTGGAGCTGGCTGCGGGAGTGCTGGGGGAAATGCGGCGGCAGCTGCAGGAGGCGGCACCGCCGCCCATCGACGAGCGGGCCCTGCTCCAAAAGGCCCGGGAGCGGGCCTGCAGTACCTGCTCCGCCCGGAATACCTGCGGGGAGCAGGAGAAATTCTCGGCCAAAATGCTCCATTATCCTCTGGATTTCCACTGCCGCAAAACGGGCCGGGTCATTGCGGAACTGCGGCGGAGCCAGGAGCAGCTGCGGTATTTAAAAGCTGACCGGGACCGGCGGCGGGAATACCGGGCGGCCCTGGTGCAGCAGTATCAGTTTTTGTCGGCGTATCTGCAGAATCTGGCGGATCAGCTGCCCCGGCGGGGGGAGCGGCTGAAGGCCAGCTTTTCTCTGGAGATCGGTGCCCGCTCCGCGGGAAAGGAGCGGGTCAACGGGGATGTGTGCATGGCCTTCCCGGGTACCGGGTGCCGGTATTTTGTGCTCCTGTGCGACGGTATGGGCACCGGGCAGGAGGCCCGCCGGGAGGCCAAGCCCGCGGCGCAGCTGGTGCGGGAGCTGCTGACGGCGGGGTTCCCGGCGGAGTACGCCTTCCGCAGCGTCAACAGCCTGCTGGCCCTCCGGGGCCAGGCGGGGGCGGTGACCCTGGATCTGGCGGAGGTGCGGCTGGACACGGGGAAGGCGGTGATATACAAATGGGGCGCAGCACCCAGTTGGGTACTGCGCCGAAAGGGAGCGGAGAAAATCGGGACAGCCGCGCCGCCCCCGGGAATTTCTGTGACGGGAACCCGGGAGACGGTGGTGCGGCTGTCCCTGCGGCAGGGAGAGGTGCTGATTTTGCTCAGCGACGGTACCGACGCGGAGCAGGCCCTGCGCCAGATGGAGCTGACGCCGGATGCGCCGCCCGGGGAGCTGGCGGCGCAGCTTTTGGAGAAGGCCGGGGCCAAAGGCGAGGACGATGCCACCGCAGCCGTCCTCCGCCTCCGCCCGGCGGACCCGGCTTCATGATAGCATCCCGGTTTTGAAAATTCTGTCGAAGGGGAGGGGAAAAGACAATATTGTAGAAAAGCTTTTCCTGTTTTAATAAGACCTGTCATCCTGAGCGAGCGAAGCGAGTCGAAGGATCTTGGCACCGAGTGTCTGTTCAGCAGTCTCGATAGTACCAAGAGCCTTCGACTCCGTTTTACCCACCCTCGGGATGAAAGACTTGATTATTTTGGGGGATAAGGCTCTTTTGTGCCGGTCAAACCGAGAAGGTAGTCCACGCTTGTGTTATAAAATTTTGCCAGCTTTATCAGCACCTCAATGGGATAATTGAGCACGCCGATCTCATATTGGGAATAGGTGTTTTGACTGATTCCCAGATACTCCGCAATCTGCTTCTGTGTATAGCCCCCGTCAGTTCTCAGATTACGGATGTTTTCATACTTCATAATTTCATATCGCATATCATCACCCGATAAAACCATACAACATCTGAAAATAAGATATTGTTTTTTATCTGGATTTCAGATATACTAAACCAGAAGGAGGGGGATATATGTCTGAAAAATTAATGAACTATGAGCAAAGAAAAAGATATACCTGGATTAAGATCATGGCAGAAGCGGATGTGGAATATAGACAATTGCTGCGAGAAACCGGTGAAGCAGGGACTCTCCCCCGAGCTAAAAAAGTGTCCACCGGACACTTTTTTACCCGCCCTTCGGGCGGGCCGCTCTCTTCGAGTCCCATTATCCACCATATTTGATTGAGCTGAATGGCACGCCAGGAGGGACTCGAACCCCCGACCTACTGCTTAGAAGGATAGGTCTGGGCATTTTTTGGGTGCTAAGGCGTCCGTTTGGTGCTTTTCGGTAGGGGTATTGGAGATGTGTTTTCCCCTTGGTGCTGCTCTGTCCACACCAGTTTTTCCTGTTCTGGGTCAGAATCTGGGTCAAAAGTAAGCGCCCGGTCACCAAACCAGTAACCAGGCGCTGAAGCTGTATTTCGGATCATATTCTCCTGCGGTTGTCTCACAGCACCAACCATTGCCGCCAGACAGTAGGTAACAAAACAAAAAGAACAAATAAGCAAATTTTACTGAGCTGAATCGTCCCGGAAGAGCACACGCATATAATCTGTTCTGCCGTCCAAAATTCGAGCGATCAGGATCAACTCGCCCTCCACCCGGTACAGCGCTAAATGCTGCTCACACACAAGATATCGCAGATCTGTATCCTGTCCGGTCTTTGCGGCCAGGGACATTCCAAGCTGAGGATGGTTTTTGAGATTGGCGCAGCTATCCAAAATGCTCTTGGTAATGCGGTTCGCCGCTTTGGGATTGTGCAGGGTTTTGGAAATATAGGTTTTCATCTCCTGCAAGTCTTCCATTGCCGCAGGCGTGTATTTTATCTTCATTTTTCGATCCCCAGCACCCGATAAGCATCTTCCTCAGATACCCAATCGCTTTCGTTTTGCACGGAGTCCCAGCCTTTCTGAACTTCCGCCATCAGCCGGGCTGTGGCTTTGGTTTTCAGATAAGCGGCATTCTCCGGGGACAGAAGAAACGGCAAGCCGGACTCATTTAGTGACTGCTGCAAGAACACATTGATTGCATCAGTCAGACTCAGACCATACGAAGCATATACCGCCTCTACTTCCTGCCGCACCTCCGGGTTGATTCGCATTTGGAAGGTGCCGGTCTTGGGGGCAGTTGCCACATTGATTTGATTTTGCATAGAATCACCTCGTGCCCTTATTGTACCACGCATACGCGCATTTGTCAACACAATGTCATTACAAAACAGAACTCGTCTTGTAATGAAATCGCCAATTAGTATAAAGCCGAAATATAAAATCCACTATAATGAGAGATCTAATGTTAAGAAAAACGGATGGAGATCACCCCCATCCGTTCATGTTAATACACCGCGCTTTTATTACACCTCATGGATCAAATCCAGAATTTGCTGGACGTTCTTCTTACCGAAGGATACCTTATTATCATTGATCACAAGGCACGGCACGCTCATAACATTGTATTGGTCCTTCAGATTCTCAAAATGGCGGATATCATACACATGGGCGGTCACATTTGGATTCTCTGCGGCGATCCGCTGAGCGGCAACCACCAGGTCGGGACACATGGTACACGAGAGTGTGACCAGAATCTTTATATCTGTTTTGTTCTTAATGGCCACGATCTGCTGCCGGGTAGTTTCATCCAGTGCCTGCCCAGGACCGGCGGCGTTGTACAGTCCAAGCACGAAAGAGGTAAACTCGTGGCCACTGGGGACACCGTGGAACGCAAGACCTGTTTCCGTTCCATCCGCCTTGCATACGCAGACGCAGGGAGCTTCCTGCGAAGATACAGTCCTTTCTTCAATGGTGACCGTTAGTTTGTTAGAAAGTGCCGCCAAAGCGGTGATGAACTGCTCCAGCTCTGCCGATACCGGGCGGTCATCCAAGCTTAGCTTCAGAAGCAGAGGGCTTTCCATCCGGTCAAATACCGTATCCAACTGCTGCCGCATCTCGGCGGTGAAAAGCTCCCCGGATTCCTCTGCTTCCTGCGCATGAACTGTGACAGCTGCTTCGCTTTGCTTTGTCGCAGGCACCTCAGCACGCAGGCCGGTCTTTCGATGAATAGCTGCCACATACTTCTCAAGCTCTGTAGCTGCTAACGCACCGTCGCTGGTCGCAGTCACCACCTGACGCAGGGGCTTGACGCAAACATCGCCTGCGGCGTACACACCGTCCGCACTGGTTTTCTGAGATGCGTCGGTCACGATATAGCCCTGTTCGTTTAGCTCTACTGTGCCTTTGACCGCATCCGTGGCTGGGGCATATCCGGCAAATACGAACACGCCGAAAGGCTCGTTACTTTTGTACTCCGTCACCTCACCGGTGGCGGTGTTTTTATACCGGGCATAGTTTAGACCGTTTTCACCGGATACTTCTTCCATAACGGTATTGGTCAGAACAGTGATCTTCTCGTGGTTTTTCGCCTGGTCTGCCACAGAAGCAGCGCAGGAGAAATCATCCTTGCGGACCAGGATCGTCACATGCCGGGCAAACTTGGTGAGAAATACGCTTTCCTCCGCCGCGGCATAGCCACCGCCCACCACGAAAATATCTTTTCCTGTAAAAAACTCCCCATCACAGGTGGCACAGTAGGCAACACCCCGGCCCTTGTATTCTTCCTCGCCCTTGAAACCAACGGTTCTGGGATGGGCACCGGTGGCAAGCAGTATACCAAAACAGCGGAATTCTCCCCGGTTGGTACGGACGGTCTTAATATCCCGGTCAAGGTCAAAACCCGTGGCTTCCGCCAGCATAAATTCCGCGCCAAAGTTTTCCGCCTGCTGCTGGATGGTATCCGTTAATGCCTTACCACTGGTTTTGGCGATACCGGGATAGTTGACTACCTCATGGGTGATGGATATCTGACCGCCAAACTGCTCCTTTTCCAAGACCAACACCCGGTATTTCGCCCGGGCCAGATACAGGGCGGCGGTGAGTCCCGCAGGACCGCCGCCAACCACGATCACATCATACAGATTTTCCATCAAAGCTGCCCAACCAGATCCAGGCTGGGTTTCAGGGTCTCGCTACCCGGCTTCCAGTTAGCAGGACACACCTGATCGCCATGGGCATGGACAAACTGGCAGGCCTGCACCTTCCGCAGCAGTTCTTCGGCATTCCGGCCCACATTGCCGGCAGTTACCTCGTAGCCAACAATCTTGCCCTCGGGATTGATGATAAAGGTCCCGCGCTCCGCCAGACCATCGGACTCGATCAGAACCTCGAAGTCCTTGGAAATAGCGTGGGTGGGGTCAGCCAGCATGGGGTAGTTGATCTTCTTGATTCGCTCAGAGGCATCGTGCCATGCCTTGTGGACGAAGTGGGTGTCGGTGGACACAGAATAAACCTCGCAGCCTACGGCTTTGAACTGCTCATACTTGTCCGCCAGATCCTCCAGCTCCGTGGGACAGACAAAGGTGAAGTCTGCGGGATAGAAGAAAAATACGCTCCACTTGCCCAGGATATCCTCCTTGGACACAAACTTAAATTCATTCTCATGGAACGCGTAAGTGCGGAAATCGGAAACTTCCTTATTAATCATAGACATAACTCAATTCCTCCAAAGATCATGTTGATTTCAGAAGGCGTAAACTCCACGGACCTCATCACCGTCACAAAGGGCAAACTTTGCTCTCGGCTCGTCATCCGGGGTCAAATGGGCATACTGAATGCCGTGTTCGGATTCGAGACAGATCCACTCGATATAGTGTTCCCGGGTCATGGGATGTTCCACAGATCCAACTGTGACATGAACGGTATTGCCGTCCATCTCATAAACAGGGATATGCTTCTCCCCGGAAGCCTCCGTCGCTCCCGGCTTGATCTCATGCATCTTCTCACCACAGCAGATAATCGGAACGCCTGCGTCCCGGAGCATGGCTACGATATTGCCGCAATGCTTGCAGATATAGAATTTCTGTTTCATAAACTCCCTCCTTCTAAGGAAAGTGTGTCCGAAATAGCATAAATAATGCAAGCATAGCAGGGCATACTAACGCAAAAGGAAGTGGAAAAATGGAGCAAAGCAACGCATATAAACGCGGATTCATTCCATACGCATTGGCTGCGTTTCTGATCGGTATCGTAGGCGGCTTTTCTACCGTACTGGGGCCTGCATTCGTGCAGGATATCGGCATCGCCTACAACAATACCACCTGGACAGCTCTGGCTCAGGCCATGTCCACTGCCGCCTGTGCGCCGATTCTTGGAAAGCTGGGTGATGTATTGGGGAGAAAAGTGACGCTGCTGCTGGGCATTGCTGTTTTTACCCTTGGTAATATACTCACAGCATTGTCATCTTCTCTGATTTTTATGCTGTTGGCCCGCTTCATCGTCGGCATCGGGACCGCCGCTATTGCGCCGGTGGTGATGGCCTACATTGTTACCGAATTTCCTCAAAACGCGGTGGCAAAGGGCTTCTCCCTGTATATGCTGATTTCGAGTAGCTCCGTGATTTTTGGGCCCACCTTGGGTGGCATAGTCATTGCATCCTACGGCTGGCGGGCTATGATCTGGATATGTGCCGCGATATGCTGGTGTTTTATTCGCTTGCCTGATGACAGGCAATAAGGAAAAAACAGAGCGGAAGCCGCTTACCAACTTTGATGGGATCGGTGCCGTTCTGGTACTGATCTTTTTCAGTCTCCTGCTGTGCGTACCGTCCTTTGGGCAGAATTTTGGCTGGACCTCTACCGCTTTTCTGGGTGTGGTGATCGCTGCTGCTGTCTCTCTTGCGGGACTTGTTCTTGCGGAAAGAAAAGCCGCAAATCCCATATTGCCCGGCAGCTTTATGATGCGAAAGGCTTTCATACTCAGCGTTCTGGTGCTTTTCCTCACCCAGGGACTGATGCAGGCCAATATGACCAATACAATCGTCTTTGTAAACTATACCCAGCCGGAAAACAGCGTGATCTCCGGCTATGCCATTTCGGTTATGTATCTGGGAATGTCTCTGGGAGCAGTTATCCTCGGCCCGCTGGCGGACCGATATGAACCAAAGTCTGTATTGTCCGGCTCGCTGATTCTGACGGGTATCGGCTGCGCCATCCTGCTTCTATTTTCTCTCAATACCTCGGTACTGCTCTTGATGGCATCTCTTGGCATTCTGGGATTTGGGCTTGGTGGAAATGGCACCATTTTCATGAAAGTAGCGCTGTCTGGCTTGCCGCCCGAAAAGGCAGGTGCCGGAACCGGAACCTACGGCCTGTTCCGCGATCTTGCGGCGCCCTTCGGTGTAGCAGTCTTTGTGCCTATGTTCACCAACCAAATCACAAGCGGGATCGCCGCAGGAGCAGCAGAGCCAGCCGCAGCAGTCAGCTCTATCCACTCGCTGGCTATTGCCGAAGTCATCTGCGTGGCTGTGGGCATCGCCGTGATACTCAGCCTTCCGAAAATTCGTAATCAAGGAGAAAACCCATGAGATTGAAAGATAAAGTCGTACTGGTCACCGCCTCCACCCGAGGCATCGGCCTTGCCATTGCAAAAAAATGCGCCCAAGAAGGCGCAAGGGTCTATATGGCCGCCCGGAATCTGGAGCGGGCGCAGGAGGTTGCGGACAAGCTGGAGGCGGATGGATTCCATGTAAAATGCGTGTATAACGATGCCACAAAGCCGGAAACCTTTACCACAATGGTGGAAGAAGTTGTAACCGATGCAGGCCGTATTGATGTGCTGGTCAATAATTTCGGCACCTCGAATCCCGGTAAGGATCTGGATTTTTCCCATACGGATGCAGATGTTTTCCTCGATACAGTAAATCTCAACTTAAGAAGTGTTTTCGTGGCAAGTCAGGCAGCGGCAAAGTACATGGCTGCGCAAGACGGAGGAAGCATCATCAACATTTCCTCTGTGGGCGGTCTGGTGCCGGATATCTCTCAGGTGGCCTACGGCACCAGCAAAGCGGCAATCAATTACCTGACAAAGCTGATCGCCGTCCAGGAAGCGAGAAATCATATCCGCTGCAACGCAGTGCTGCCGGGGATGACTGCCACCGAAGCGGTGGAAAAGCATTTGTCTGACGATTTCCGCAGCTTGTTTATGCGACACATTCCATTGGGCCGAATGGGACAGCCAGAGGAAATAGCGGAAGCCGTGATCTACTTCGCCAGCGATGAATCCGCATACACCACCGGCCAGATTCTCACCGTATCCGGTGGTTTCGGGTTGGCAACGCCGGTTTACGGAGATCTGGCAGGCAGGACCTTTAGACGATGATTTTACAAGAGCAGCCACGCGATTGGGCGAATCCCGAATGTCAGGCCGCTTTTCCGATCATCTTCCCCCGGCCACCTATTCCCGTACCACTACCCCGGCACAGAAGGAAGCGCCAAGACCATGAAAATGTTCTGAGTATGTAAATTCGGCTTTGCATCCGACAGCTCTCGAAAATTGTAAATTATTTTTTCAAGAAAGAAGTTGCCGCCTGATGGTATCATCCGATACCATCAGGCGGCAACTATCAATACGAAGTAACAATTAAAACATCTCAGTGAAGCTTTGCTCGATCACAAGCCGAGCAGTGCTTCGGCATTCCCGTGGGCGATCTTTTCTTTCTCCTCATCGCTGATGGGCGCATTTTCGATGAAGGGGCGTGCACCTTCATTGGAGATAAACGGAAAATCCACGCTGTGGATGATCCGGTCAGCACCCAGCACCTCTATGCAGAACTTCAGCTGGGGATAATCAAAAATACCACTGGGGGTCACATAGACATTCTGCCGGAAGGTCTCCGTGAGAGTGCGGTTCAGCTTTGTCACACTCTGGGGCAGTGCCTGGTCAAGCCGGGACAGGAAGAAGGGTACCATCTCGCCCCAGTGTCCGGCGATCAGCTGCAAATTCGGGAATTTTTCAAAGGCACCGGACAGGATCATCCGCAGCACCTGAATGCCTGCTTCGTGATGCCAGCCCCAGCCATAGAGGGAAAGCCGCGCACTGAGCTCATCTCCTAGCCCGTCATAGTAGGACTGCTGGACATTGCGCATGGGAGCCGCCGGATGCACATAAATGGGAACATCCAGCGCTTGCGCGGCTTCCAGCACAGGGGTAAACTGGGGCGCATCCAGAAAATCCTTCCCCGCAGAAGCACGGCCGGAGAGGATCGCTCCCTTAAAGCCAAGCTTCGTAACCGCCCGCTCCAATTCCTGTGCGGCCTTTTCTGGATCAGACCAGGGCAGCGCCGCAAATGCGGCGAAGCGGCCGGGGTATTTGGCAATAGCGTCAGCCAGCTCGTCATTGGCGGCTTTCACGATAGACGGTGCCAGCGTTGCCGGGATGTACTGGGACTGGGAGGCACAGGACACCACCTGCATATCGATGCCGTGTTTATCCATATCCGCCACCCGTTTTTCGCAGATGTCGAACATGGTGCCATCGGGCATATAGGGCAGCCCACTGCCCGGAGCACTGGCCATATAGGGGGCTTCTTTAGCGGAAGCGATCCGGGACGCGGCAGCGATGGGCGTGCCGGGGATATGCTCTTCAATGGTGATGATTCTCACAGAATCTCCTCTCCTCTCACCCAGATTTTGCGAATTTTGGCGCTGTCGGTGATTTTGTAATCAGGTCTGCCGTCCACAAGGACCATGGTGGCAGGTTGACCGGGGGCGATTCTGCCGGCTGGGAAACCGAAAACATCGGCGCTTTTGCTTGTTGCCGCCGCAAGAACCTCGATAGGTGTCATACCTGCTTTCGTTAGCAGCTCCATCTCATAGTGGAGGGTATCGCCGAAACCAACCGCAGGCACATAAGTAGCGGAATTGGCATCGGTACCTGCCAGGATCGTCACGCCGCACTGATGCAGCAGCTGCACTGCGGCCAATGCATTGGGAAAGTCGCTTTCCTTATAGCCAAACTGACCGCTGCGGGTGAAGGCTTCCATCATTACAAGGGTGGGAGCAACCGCGATTCCCTTTTGGGCAAGGCCCAGGCGATTCAGTTCGATCATAGTGCTTCCCCCTTAATTCGTGTACCCGTACATTTCTTCCAGCTCGTGCTGGATCTCCTCAGCACGGGCGATCTGGTCGTTCAGTTTCCACTTGCCGATGTTCACACCGTCACGCATGAACATGGAGCCGCACTGATGGAAATAGAACTCAATATCCCGCTCCTTTGCCTCAAGGAACAGATCCCGAACCCACTCCCACATAATGGGTCTGACTTCGTTCTTCGGGGACATCTCACCGCCCACATTGACGCATTTGATGAGCCCGGTGTCCAGATATTTGCCCAGAGAAATGGGCGCGATCAGCGGGGAGCAGAACACCTCCCGGTGCTTGACCGGGGCGGCCAGGAATGCGGCAAGGCGCTTATCCACCATTTCCTGATTCTCAATGGAGATGCTGATATGCACGTGCTCCCAGCCGTCGCCCCAATCGGGAGGAACGCAGTCCTTGATCCGTTCGGGACGCTTGGTGGTCGTTACAAAAATACAGTCCTGTCTGCGCCGGATAAAATCCCAGCAACCCTTTCGCCATTCATCCGCTTCCTCGATAAAGAAGTCGGAGGAGAAGCAGAGCTTGACCAGGGAACCAGGCGGACAGTCCTTATCCTTCAGTTCGTAGGTGGTTTTTCCTTTGATGATGATCGTGGTGTCACGCCCATATCTTCTGTCCATTTTATAAACAAAACAGTTCTTACAGCCGGGACTTACCTTCTTGCAGCCGTGCCACGGATTCCAGGGCACTGCCTTGTTGATCTGTTCATTCTGCATGGTTTTTCTCCTTACAATTTGATGGTTTGGGTCCGCTGGCTGGCGAACCACTGGGCTTCAAAGCCAGTGAATTTCAGAATACAGTAATCGGGGTCCGTGACACCCTTCCGGTAGAACCGGGTGAAAAAGGGCTTCCAGAACCGCTCCTTGGTAGCCTGATCGGTGCAGACCTCCATGGTGCCCTTGATCTCCACACCCTGAAAATTGCGGCCCTTCTCATAGAAATAGACGCAGGCCTTGGGATTGGACAGGTAATGCCGCACCTTCCGGGAGGAGGTGTAGGTAGCGAACCATATCACATTTTCTTCGATCAGCACAGGCTGGATCAGCGCCCGGGTGGCAGGGTAGCCGTCCTCGCCAACAGAAGAAATAAGGGAAGTCTTCTGCCGGGCAATAAATTCGTAGATTCCTTCTTTGGTCATTTCCTTTCACCTCTGTCCGCTTCCAGAAGTTTGTTGGCCATCTGCGCAAGCCTTACCAGGGTCTCAAAATTATCCTGGCCCATCCCATCGATCATCTGAGAAAAATGCCCGTCCATTTCCTGTTTAGCGCTTTCCACCAGCGCCAGGGCCTTTTCCGTCGGGATAATGTAATAGGCCCGCTTGTCATCCTTGGACGGTTCTTTGGTAATGTAATCCTTTTCTGCCAGAGAAGTCAGGAGGGCCGTAATCATGGGCTTGGACACCCCCAGCAGCTGGGCAACCATCACAGGTGTATGGGGGCCGGGACGTCCTGTGATGATGTTCAGCACACCCATCTCACTGGGCCGGATGGGCAGGCCTTTTTTCAGCTCCATATAATTCTTGCAGAACAAGGACAATGCAGCATTTGCTTCAAATAATAAGTCCATATGTTCACCTCGGTAGTTCATCAATCTTAACTTTATTATAGTTAACCTATATGAACTTGTCAATATAGAACGTCTCCGCAAAAAAAGATCCGCCGACAAACTGTCAGCGGATCTGCTTCAATTTGGTTTTTTAACTTTCAGCCACTGGGTCTGGAGTTCTTGCAGGAACATTCACCTGCTCAGTTATGTTCCTTCCTTAATTCTTTTCACGCCATCGTCGATGCTCAGCTCCTGATAAGTCCGACGGATAATGAATACTGCAATAACAGCCGTCAGAATATCTGCCACGGGGAAGGAATACAGCAGACCGTCCAGTCCAAAGAAGATCGGCAGCAGGATGGGCAGGAATACGCCGAAAATGATCTCACGAACCAAGGAGATGATGGTAGATTCCACTGCCTTGCCCAGCGCCTGCAAATAAATGAAGGTACCCTTGTTGACTGTGGCGAGGATCATCATGCACAGATAGATGCGGAAGCTCTTGACGGCAAAATCTGTATAGTAAGCGCTCTCGTTGGCGGCACCGAAGATTCCGATCAGCTGCTGGGGGAAGAATTCCACGATAATCAGCGCAACTGCACCCACCACGGCTTCCGCAATCAGCAGATAGGTAAACAGGGTTTTCGCCCGGTCCTTGCGCTTGGCACCGATGTTGTAGCCAACCACAGGGATACAGCCAGCTGCCATGCCGACAGAGATGGAAATGGCGATCTGGAAGAACTTCATGACGATGCCCAGTACTGCCAGAGGGATCTGTGCATATTCCGGCTGACCGAAGACCTCGTCCATAGCACCGTACTTGGTACACATATTCTGCACCGCAGCCATGGAGACCACCAGAGAAGCCTGGGACAGGAAGCTGGTGATACCCAGAACCAGTGTTTTCTTTACGATTCTGCCACTCAGTTTAAAGCTACTCTTTTCCAGCTTCACAGCCTTCATATGGAACAGATACCAAATGGAGAGGCCAGCGGTGAGCATCTGGCCGATGACCGTAGCCACAGCCGCGCCCATCATGCCCATCTTCATGGGGAAGATGAAAATAGGGTCAAGGATGATATTCGTGACCGCACCGGCTACAGTAGAGATCATAGCGAATTTCGGATTGCCGTCAGAGCGGATAATGGGGTTCATAGCCTGACCGAACATATAGAAAGGAATGCCCAGGGTGATCCAGAAAAAGTATTCTTCCGCATAGGCGTAGGTTTCCTCATTGACCTTACCGCCAAACAGCGTCAGGATCGGCTCCATGAAGATCAAGTACACCGCAGTCAGCACCAGGCTGCTGACGATGCACAGAACGATGGAATTGCCGATACTCTTATGGGCATCCTCTTTATTACCTGCACCGAGACTAATGCTGACGAAAGCGCAGCAGCCGTCACCGATCATAACGGCGATAGCCAGGGCAACCACCGTCAGCGGGAATACCACGGTATTGGCGGCGTTGCCATAGGAGCCGAGATAGTCGGCATTGGCAATGAAGATCTGGTCGACGATGTTATACAGCGCGCCCACCAGCAGGGAGATGACGCAGGGGATGGAAAACTTGCGCATCAGCACCCCGATTTTTTCTGTTTCCAGAAAGGAATTGGACTTGTGATCCATTTTGATGATAACCTCCTTGTTTTCTGGACACGAAAAAAGCGCATACCTTCCGTATGCGCAAAAAAACGATACAGAAAGGCCGCAAGCTGTGTCGTATCAGTTTGCATAAATGCACTTCTTGTATCGTGTCGGTTGAATATTTAGTTATTGCGTATTATATCACAAAGCAGCAGAAAAAATCAAGATGATTTTTCTTGACAGTAAATGAGCAGGGTATGATTCTGAACGCACAGCACAAACTACTCCTGTTTGAAAGGAGTGGTTATATGAAAAAACGTTTGCTGATTATTTCCATCATTACGATAATGGCTGTAATTTTATTGCCTGGATGTCAATCCGCAGGGCAAAGTCTTAAAAACGCCGGGAACACAGTGGCAGAGCAAGTAGAATCTGCTGGTAACGCTCTGAACCAAGCTGTGGAAGGCACCGCTGCGCCAAACACTTCCTACGCTTCTTCCGTTCCGGCCCACAACATTACACTGGAGGAAGCGCAGAAAATTGCGCTGGAGCATGCCGGTTTTACCGCAGATCAGGTGTCCCGCCTGCACACGGAATATGAAATCGAACACGGTATTCCCCAGTACGATGTGGAATTTCACCAGGGCACTTGGGAATATGATTATGAGATCCATGCCGATACCGGTGAAGTCCTGTCCTTTAGCAAAGATGATTGACCATCTGTGCAGTTTTTATAGAAAGCGGTGCTGTCCTTATGAACGGCACCGCTTCATTGCGCTTATTCTGTTACCTGTGTGCGATTATCCTATTTCAGCTCGTCTCTTAATCTCATTCCTACCTTGATTCCCTCCATAAAGCCAGAGCGTTTATGATCCCGGCAGAGCTTGCAGACTGGATAGATAATCTTGTCCATTTCTCGTAGTGGCATTCCATTCATCTGTTTGTACAGTTCTTCAAAATCTGCCTTTATCTGCTCGTTATCGTAAGGATTGTTTTCGTTGAAACATTCATACAACAAGCCCAGGACGGAATCTGCCTCTCCCAAATTCGGTGGGTTATCCGCAATATGCTGTTTCAGTTTCGCAATGTAGGGGTTCATCGGCTGACCTCCTTTCCAAGCTCTAGCATCAACTCAGCACCGTATTGCAGGCCATCCACGAAGGCTTTGCGCTCGTATACACTGCACAGGCGGCAACACAGATTAAAAACCGCGTTGTTATTATCCAAGGGCAGTACACACAGATACTCCTCCAATTCCTTAAAACCGTCACCAATTTCTTGGGGATCGCGCTCATGGGATTCTGCGTAGGTATGGTAGAGCTGATCCAGCACCGTCTGGCAATCTGGATCGCCGGAGTCAAAGGGATGGGTCAGCATATAGGCTTTCATTGCTTCAGAAATGGATTTCAAGTGTAACACCTCCAAAAGTTTTTGGTGATGTTACCTTGGCTTCCTCAAAATTGCAACTGTCATTAGTTCCAAATATATTGTCTGGCGACAAACGGTGTTGTTGTCAGGTAATCACTATCAAAACGAAAGAAGCAAATAAAGCTCTCCTTGTTCGCACTTTTCTTTACTGCGAGTTCGCACATTCCGGGCACCAAAAAATGCGTGCGATGTTGCGAACTTGGCCTTTATTCGCCTCCCAAAGACAGCACCACCGCACCGAATCTGTTCTCGGCGCGGTGGTTTTGCATATAGATCGTGTGTCTGATTTGGTTGAAACGCTGATTTTTATAGAACTCTAAAATTGGCCTTGGACTTTTTCATGTTTTTTGTCCTAGTAGTATAGTGAAGAACAGCGCATTGTAAGACCGCACTTTCTTCTGCAAGGGCGCACTATTTCTTGATCGTCCGCACATAGTCCTCAAAGGAAATCTCTTTTCGCTCTGCCTGTTCCCGCAGCTCTACCGCATACCGTGACCAGGCTTCAAACTCCACTTTGGACATTTTTCTTTTTCAAAACTCTTGCGTAGTGCGCCTTGTATGCCTTGTTGTAAATGTTCCAAATGGGATCTTCCTTGCACTTGGTATCGTATTTCTTTCTGGCACTGACCATCCGGCAGGTCTTGTCCTCCACCAGTGGGTTCTCGCAGTAGTCGGAGTAGATTCCGGCATTGATCAGGAACCACCGTCCACAGTTGCTACACCGCTTGGGGATGTAGTGTTCTGCCAGTCCCCGGAAGAAATCCTCATAGAGGAACGCTCCAAGCCGATCAAAATCATAGCTGGCGCACAGGAACGGCGCACCGCCAGCCGGAGTGAAAACCTCATGGCCGGAGCTGATCGGCGCCGGTCCGTTCAGCTTTCGGTGTGCCATACCTGCCATGGATTCCGTTTTGAAATAGGCTTGAAACTGCATTGCCAGGTCTGCTTCCGTCAGGAACCCGTGCTTGATGTGCAGAAACTCTGTCAGCAGTTTTTCATGACAGCACTTCACCCGGAGTACATCCTCCACCCAGTGGATGTAAGGCTGCATCAGATCTTCGATTGCCTGGTTCAGTTCGTTCATACGCCGTTGGTTGTCCATGGCATATTGGCTGTCCCCATCAGTCCAGTACCAATCCATATCAATGGGAACGAACTTCACCGTGGTGCTGATATATTCTTCGTCATCGTCCTCGTCAAACTCCAATCCACCCAGCGGATTCGCCGCACGGTCGCCGTCCAGCATATCAGAAAACCGGGTAAGGCAAACACGCAATTTATTCTTCTGCAGCTGATATGGCTGGACAAATCTGTTATACGGCGGCAAAGTCACCCACACAGCATCGATTTGGTCAATCAATTCCTGTCCCCAGCAGACAGTTTTCTCGTAACCTACATACCGTTCCTCATCACTGTAATCTGTGCGGAGCTTCAGATTTTTCGTCACCTGCTTCAGATGAAAATGCAGATCCGTTAGGTATTTTATATCAAGATCCAAGTTCAGATGCCGGATGACAAGCTGTACTACCGCCTGGGCAGTATGAATCTCCACGGCATCGGCACGGAGAAGAATCTGGATTTTGCCAGGGAGTATCTGCACAAGGCTGCCATCATGGGAAATGTGGATGCGGTCTACGGCATGGGCAAACTATATCTGGAAAGTGATGTTCCAAAAGCCATCTCCATGTTCGAACTGGCAGCGGAGCAAGGGAATACCTATGCCGAATACCAGCTTGGCAAAATCTACTGCTTTGGGCAGGGCGTGCCACAGAATCTGGAAGTAGGTATGGAATGGCTGAGAGCATCCGCCAGTCATGGCAACGAATATGCCGCCCAGCTTTTGGAGAAAGTGGAGGAACGGCTACACCAGCAGACGGTGTCTGCGGTGTTCGGACTGTTCCGGGGATTGGCGGGTATGATCCAAACCAGTGCCAATCAGCACATCCGCCGCAGAAATTCCATCGACCGCAAGCAGCGGCAGAAAATTGAGGAAAAGAAGCAGGCCCACGGTCAGCGCTCCAGTGGTTACGATTACGACTACAACGAAGGGCAGACCATGTAAGCACTACCGCCAGATAGCACTCCAAAGTGTTATCTGGCGGCACCTAACAAAACGAAATAAACAATTAAAATCCCCCGAATCCGGGATTTTCCATAGCCTGCGAAAACAATACTTTTTCAAGGGCCAAAAACGCCACCATATGTTGTGGTTCTGCTTGTACAGAAACCGCAGCATATGGTGGCTAATTTTCGAGTTTTGGCTTTGTAGCCGTTTTCAGAGCCGGAAACGATGTAGGCATCGACGAAAACATTTCTGTCGGCTACAAAGGCGAATTTATATGTATCCCTGATTTAGGATTTACGATACCCGGCAATACCACCCATAGCTGACCCAGGGCATGCCGTCCATTTCCCAGTAGGTTTGCAGCAGCAGCGTGCCGTCCTCCAGCAGGGTGAGCGCGTATTGAACGGGGTCTCCGCTTTCTTCGGTCACTTCCGCGATCCACTGGTTATTGCTGCAGCCCGGATACAGCTCACCGGGGACAACAAGCAGCTCCCGGTCCTGGATGTTCTCCTCGGGAAAATCCTTGTTTGTATATGTGAACCGATAAATGCCCGTTTCATCCGATGTGATTTCGATGATGCAGACACCGGGCGCTGCCTCATTCCGATCACCCTCTACTTCTGTCCAAGCCAGCTCCCAGGTGCCAACCAGTTCGGAACTGTCGATTCCCTGATTCCACCCCGGATTAGAAAGCTCGTCGTAAGAGGTAAAGTCAAAGATCAGACTCTCTCCGTTGTCATTGAGCAGGGCAGAAATGTGGTAACTGGGATCGAGATAGGGACTCCAAATTGTCACGGTTCCATTAGAATCCGTGATGACAACCTCTGTGTCCGGTATCCAGTCTTCATTGGGGCACATCACCAGAATCGGGGAGCCGCTTTCGCTGCGGTAAAGGACCTCCGGCTCTTCATAGCTTTCGTTTTGCGGGTTCCACGGTCTTCGGTTCACTGCAACCGACGCGTTTTCATCCGCGGGTACGATGCAGAACAGGTAACCGAAAGTGCCCATGATATTTTCTTCCCGAATGGTCAGCAGGAAGGGCAGATCTTCACACAACTGGGGGGCTGCTTCCTGCATGACTGCAAAGGGATCTGCATCCTGCGGCACATAGCCAAAGAATGCCGCGGCGAAAAGCTGGGGCGTTTCTATCATTGCCTGCCGGAAAATAATCAGGGAAGGATCCTCCCAATCTTCGGTTGACATAGTTGCTTCAGTCGTTGTGGTAGTATCAGAAGTATGTGTAGCTTCTGTTGTTTCCGGTATCTGCTCTTTCGTTGGTTCAGGCTCTGTGGTTCCGGTGGTGGGATCATTATCTCCGTCGCAGGCAACAAGGCACAGGAGCATAACTATGGACAACAAAAGTGTCACTGTTCTTTTCCATCTTTTCATTGCCATCATCCTTTCATGCTTAAATAGGGTTACGCCCACGGATCTTCCGCCACAGGAACCCGGATGTCGGCAAGGCATTGAATCTCGTTGAGAAACCACTGGCCGGTGGAAGGCTTTTTCCGTAACTTGATGGGACGGGGATTATCCGCGCCGCCGCTGGTCACATACAGGGTCGCCCAGTTCTCCTCATCAAAGGAGTAGGGGTTTTCGCTGACGGTGATGGTGTATGGCGTAGTGGGCTGGTAGCTGTTTTCCGGCGTTGCTCCGGCCAGGAAGGAGCGGGTCTTGTACTCTTTGCCTCTCAGACGCTCTCCGATAAACTGCTTTTCATAGGTGCTGACCTTGGCCGGGCCTTTGAGGAAGTCCAGCATTTCAAGGGCAGTGGACGGGTCTGCTTCGTAGTGGCACAGGGCCAGAATGGTCAGCGCCGTAGTCTTGAAGGCGGAATCGAGGGATGCCTCGGGCAGTGCGCGCAGCTCATCCACATTAGAAGGTAGGGTGGAAAAGGTAAAGGTCTCGCTGCGGTTTTTTCCCTTGCCCACCGACTGCCCAGCGCTGTTCACCGGACTGTTTAACGCTTTGGATGCCTCGCGTTTGATGGCGGACTCCGCCTGCCGCTTCAAAGAATCAAAAATACTTATTATGATTTCCTCCTCATATTCTATTTAATTGCTTTGAGAAGAAGGGAGCCGAAGCTCCCTTCGACCGGGTTGTTGGTTGTTTTAATGAGGGGGTATCTTCTACTGACGGATCAGCTCCCAGTCTTTGTCAAGAATCAGGGTGTTGCCATCGACCTCAACATAGTAGGTGAGATGATCACCGTCATCAAAGCTGATATCCAGAATATTTTCGCTGCTGCTGAGTGTGTAGGAGTATTCGTAGGTTTCATCCTTCCAGGTGTAGATACCTCTTCCGTCTGCATTGAAGGTGAAGCTCTCATTGTTGCCGCCTGCCTCATCCAGCCAACAGCCTATCAATGCACTGGCCAGAGCGTCGCTGTCGTGGATCTCAACTTCTTCCTCGGACGGCTCCAGTTTGATCTCGTTGCCAAATTCGTCCACGAGGATCGGCTTCCCACCGGTCACAGATACCTCAAAGCTCTCCTTGTCCCCATCTTCATAGGTGATGGTGAGGGTGCTGCCGCTGACCGCATAAGTATAGGGGTACTGGGGGCCGCTGACCAGCATACCGGTACCGTCCGGGTTGAAAACAAAGGTGTCGCCCCAGTCGCTCTCCGGGTTGATCCAGGTGCCGTACAGTGCGGAAGCGTCCACATCGGCGGCGGGCGGCTGGGTACTTTCGCCGCCTTCACCCTCCAGAGGCCAGGTTCTGCCGCTGTCCACGCCGAAGAGCTGACCTGCGATCCAGGCGCACTGGTCCACAGTCAGTTCATTCCAGCTGGAGAGCTCAAAGCCCAACAGAGCGGGGGCGAACAGGTGCTCCTCCGTCCCGCCGCCGTCCTTTGTCCTCCAGTATTCGTTCTCAAACTCCACGCAGACAAACAGCTCCGTTTGCTCCGAATAGCCCGAAAAGGTGTAACGGGTCTCCAGGAGCATCACATCCTTGCCCTCCCACTGGAATCCCAGGTCGGTGACGGTCTGGGAGCAGTTCTCATATTCCGCTGCGTTATAATCGTCCAACTCTCCGTAAAAATAGAGCTGCGGCGCAATTTCATAGACTTCCGGATCACTGGTGTAGATCTCCCTGCTCCAGTGGTTTTCGGCATAGGCCTGATATTCCTGCACATCGTCGTAAACGGTGAAGGACATGACACTGCCGTCTGCTTTGTACTCCTCCAAATCGTCTTCATCGATGTAAGCGCCCTCCGGGCAGTAGAAGGTGGCCTCATACCCACCGTAGTGGTTAGAGCCGTAATACAGCACGATGGTGTCCCCGCCCGTCGGTGCTTTCCCTTCGTCCTCTTTGTCGCCTGTGCCGGAAGGTGGGGTAGTGCCGGTATCGGTGTTCGCGGTTGTATCCGTATTGTCGGGAGTCGTGTTATCATCCCCGCCGCCGCAGGCGGTCAGGGACAGCAGCATTACTACTGCCAGCAAAAGTGCAACGATCTTTTTCATATTCATTTCCTCCTTATGTGCAAAGATATTGTCAGATCTTCGCTTCTGCTTCGTCGGCAAGACGGGAGTACCGGGCAAGACCGCTGGTGGCAGCATCGTCCACCTTGTTCATGGCATCGGCGACCTTAGCCGCAGCATCCTCGGGCACCTCACCGGTTCTGGCAGCTTTAATAGCAGCACCGAACATACCGGTCATTGCCTTCAGTGCCTCGCCCTCACGCTTCTGCTGTTTGGTGGGGCCAAAGCTGAACAGGCCCTTGGTGTCATCGTTCACGCCGAAGATATAATTGAAGTGACCAATAATGTGGTTCACATCCATCATGCCAATGTCCTTCTCCCGGTTGTTGACACAGATAGTGATCTCCTGGGTGATATAGGGATGCGCCCGCAGACCCTTGGGCATCTGGGACAGATCATCCATGCCGCCCACCAGGGTCAGCTTCACACCGCACTCGCCAAAAATTTTCTCCTTGCCGGGCTCATCGGGCTCAGCCTCGTCCAGATAAGGCTCATACTTGGCCACCTGGTCGTAACGGATCATTTCCATGGCATAGCGGTGATCCTTGTCCACATCGTAGATTCGGAACATACCGGCTTCGTCATAGAACAGGATGCCCTGTCTGCCTGCGCTGGGAACGCGACGCTCCTTTACTCCTTCCATGGATTCCACCAGCTTGCCCTGGCGCTTCATGTACTCCATATGGCCCAGCAGCTCGTCCTTGGTGAGGCGGTAGACCTGGAGAAAGCGGGAGCAGGTACGCTTGCAGTCGCTGCAGATAAACTCGTCGTTTTTGATCTTGTCACGGCTCATCATGCCAACTTCCTTGCCGCAGAACGCACAAGTCTGCTTACCGAATGTCTTTTTGAACCAATCTCCAATACCCATAATAATACCTCCGTTTTTATCTTAATATTTTATTTGCTTTCTTAAAATTTTCCGCCTCCGCCTCCGTGAGTAGTACCGGAGGAAGAAGTGTGGGTCGATGATCCACCGCTGGATTGAGCCTTTTCCCGACGATCCAAATGGGTGTAAAGATGGAAGTCCCGGGATTGGGTAATCTGCAGGCTGCCGGGTGCTACATAGTCATTTGCCTGTGCTTTCTGAACCACGGACTTCAGCTTCTTTTTCATGGAGCCGGTGGCAAAGAAAGCGGCTGCCAGGCCGATCACCAGAGCGATAATCACATTCCGAACCGGTTTGAAAGGTTCTTTTGGCAGATTGTGTGTGTCGAAGGGATCGCCGTTCTTCGCTTGGGCAAGGAATTGATCGCATAGGTCTGCAAATGCGGTAAAGGCCCCAGCATATTCGCCATCAGACAGATAAGGGACTATTTGATCGCCTATGTATGCAATACCGGCATCGGTAAAGGCCTGAATGCCATAACCTGTAGTGGATATCCACCAATCGCTTTCTTCCATGCTTACGAGCAGTAACACACCGTCGGAAGCATAGTCGTTGTAGTCGAAATAATCGTCAGCATATTCCATAGGGGTGCTGCCGCCTGTGGATTGCGTAGTAACAATCACCACATCCAGGCCGTATTGTGTACTGAGTGCATCCAGCTGCTTTTCGATAGCTGCACATTCTGTATCGGAGAGCAGTCCTGCTTCATCCACAAGTCGGGGGCTGGCTGCCGAAACAGGGAGAACGAAGGACGCGAGCAGCAACACAGCTGCAAGTAAGGAAATCATTTTTTTCATAGCATTTCCTCCCTTACAGCAGCCACAAAAGGTAGCTCAACGCGAACACCGCCGCACCAACCACAGCAGCAATTCCGGAGAACCATTTGTTGTATGCAGCCTTATCCATAGGAAGATCTCCCACCAGCTTGCCGGTCTGTCCGTTCATAGCAAAGGTGTACTGTTTGCCGTTCCACTTGGTATTCAGTAGCCAAACCGGATATAAGGCATACCGTGTCTGGCCCTGAGATAACCGCACACTGGAAAACTCGGGGATCACCGATGTATATCCCATTGCGGTAGCAGCAAACGCATCCTCTGTGCTTTTTTTGATCCGCTCATTTGCACGCTGGATGCTCTCTTCGGCATCTACATCGTATTTATCTGCCAGGTATCCTGCAAGATACGCGGTCTGAAAATCCACCGCCTGGGAAATATCGTATGGTTCAATGGCTTCCATCATGGCATCGTCCATTTTCGTAGAACCATCCACAGGGATGCAGGAGAATCCCAGTTGACCGCTTCGAGCCAACGCAAAGTAACTTGTCTGGGTATAATCATAGCGGCTGTCGCTCCAAGAGCGAACCTGCGTTGCTTTATACCGCACATCCGCTTCTGCCTTTGCGTCAAAAAGCCAGACCGGAACATAGATGCCTTGGATCTCCTGCAAGTGGTTTTCATCTTTGAAAACCTTCGGCAGCAGCCGTTTCCCTTCGTAATGCTTTTTCAGCGCCGCAATGGCTGCTTCCTTATCCAGCTTAAAGGGAATCACACAATCTGGCTTCAAAGCACCGGTAAATTGGGACATCATCACCACCGGATTGCCGCAATAGGGGCAGGCGGTTGCAGCGGTATTTTCATCACCGATGATCTCACCACCGCAGGATTTGCAGACAAAGCTGCGAATGTTGTCATCGTCCTGCCAGCTTTCGGTGGATGCGTGATCCCATTGTAGGGCATCCGCCTGTTCATTATTCAGTTCACTGTCATAGGCTGCCAGTGCCTCCATCTCAAACTCCGTATCGCAAAAAGGACACTTCATTTTTTGGATACCGGAGTCAAAGCCGATGGCACCACCGCAGCAGGGACATTTATATTCCTGCAATACAGCCATCAAGATGCACTTCCTTTCTCAATCAGATCAGGTCGCCATTGTCAAATGGGTCGCCGCATTCGGGGCAGAAACGAGGTGCTTTGGTAGGATCTTCCGGCTGCCAGCCGCACTTGTCGCAGCGGTACTGGGGGATTCCGGCGGGTTTCCTGCTGCCGCAGTTCTGGCAGAATTTGCCGGTATTGGCAGTTCCGCAGGAGCAGGTCCAACTGCCATTATCCGCAGGCTTGGGACTGCCGCACTCGGGGCAGAACTTACCGGTTGCTGTTGCACCGCACTTGCAGGTCCACCCACCCGCAGGCTTCGGTTCCGGTTTCTTGCTGCCGCATTCCGGACAGAATTTACCGATGGCAACCGCGCCGCAGCTGCATTTCCAGCCATCGGCGGCAGGCTGTTTCGGTGCCTGCTGGTGACCCATTGCAAAGAGATTTTGGGCATTCATACCGCCGCCTGCGTTCATGGCCATACCCATTCCCATAAAGCCGGTCATAGCGCCACCCTCGTTGGCGGCTGCTGCCTTCATGGCATCTGCCTGGGCACCAACCAATGTGGCTGCTGCCATGGTAGGATCCCGCATGATGGCCGTGCGTTGTGCCTGCTTGATCAGTTCCGCATCTTCCTCCGGCAATGTAACAGAACCCAGGGCGATGCTGACCACCTGCAAACCACGCAATGCAGACCACTTGGAGGAAAGCGCCTCGTTCATAGCATTTTCCATATCCGTCGTGTGGGCCACAATCTGATTGGGGCGCAGACCCAACTCGGACAGCTTGCCAAATGCAGGCTGCAAAGCACTGATAAACTCTGTTTTCAACTGGCTATCCAGTTCACTGCGCCGGTATTCACCGGAGACATTACCGCAGACATTGGTATAAAACAGCAGCGGGTCTGCGATCTTGTAGGAATACACACCACTACAACGGACGGATACATCGATATCCAGGCCAATCTTGCTGTCCACCACCCGGAAGGGAATGGGATTGGGCGTGCCAAACTTGTTGTCGATCAGTTCCTTGGTGTTGAAATAATACACTCTCTGATCCTTACCGGTGTCGCCGCCGTAGGTAAAACGCTTTCCGATAGTCTGGAAAGTCTGCTTCAAACTCTCGCCAAAGGAGCCTGCAAAGATAGAGGGTTCTGTAGAAGAATCATATGTATATTCGCCGGGTTCCGCACATACTTCTACAACTTTGCCCTGCTCCACGATGATCATGCACTGACCGTCGGCAACGGCAATGCCGGAGCCGTTGGAAATGATATTATCGTTTCCCTTTGTGTTGGAACTGCGTCCGGAAATACGCTTCTGACCTTTTGTTACCAACACATCTTTTTCCATTGCCTCGCAGTAGAAGAACTCTTTCCACTGATCGGCTAAAGTGCCGCCTAACGCTCCAATACCTGCTTTAATAAGTCCCATGGTTTGACTCCCTTCTTTTCTGTCACTTTGCCTCAAGGAAACTGACCAAAACCGGATTTCCTTGCTGCTCCAAATCGGCTGCACATTGTTTGCACATATCCAAATCATCACAGATCAAGAAACATTGATTACAGACCAGCCGCTTACAAATCGGGCAGTAATTCATATGCTCTGCAGCATTTCGAATTGCTATGCGGCGGGCTTCTCCAAATTCCTGCTCATACAGTGCATCGTAAATGATTTGCTTGCTCTGTGTGGTGGGTGGCATTTCTGCTTTAGAAAACCGTATCGGCTTATTGCCGTATTCCGTGCCACAGCTTCCACAAGTTACTCGGAACAGGAATACTTCTTTCGTCGATAAGTTTTCAAGGACCGCTTCCACTAACTTCTTCAATACGCAACCCTCCTTTCATCATCTGACAATATCATTGTAGTTTGCTTTTCCTGCAAATAAAATGGTCCCAAGGATACTTCTGCGTAAAAGTATCCTTGGGATAATATGCAAAATGCACAGGTGACACCTCTATCACCTGTGCATTATAACTATATTGGATTAAGTGCTTTCTAAGCCTTCGCCGGTCAGTTCATCAAGGCGTCCGCAGCAGCGGAATAACTCGATGTATAGCATCAACTCGTCGCGGGAAGCGATTTCCAGCTTCTGATAGATGCTGCGGTTATGCTTTTTCACCGTGTGGATGCTGATAAAAGCGAGGTCGGGGATCTCGGCAATATCGTGGCCGTCGATATAGTAATTGAGAATCCGCCGTTCCGCCGAGGACAGGGTCTTAGCCTTTTCTGCAAAGTTATGGAACATATCTTCCATGCCGGGAGGCAGTGCGCCGGGATCTACCTGCCGGGTATTCAACTGTGTCAGCATCTGCACACTCAGGACACCGGTTTCCGGGCGGATAATGCCATAATCGTAAAGCATATTGTAAATCAGAAGGAGCAGGACCTCTGTAACCATATAGGATACAGCCAGAAACTCAAACTCCTCAACGATCGCCTGTTCTACCAACCACACCCCCACATTCAAAAGCACTGTAACAAGCAGGAATATGGTGTACTTGGGAGAGGATAACCGTTTGGTTTTGGATGCGTAGCCAATGCACAGCAGCATGAGAACCACATATCCGGCCAAATACAGTGCGTAAAGGCCATGCAGCGGGCCATACTCTTTTACCAGATGGGTGGTTCCGTTGACGATTTCCAGAGAAACAGACCGATAGTAAAGACCAAGCCAATCGCCGCTTGCGGCCAAAGCAAAGAACGCAACACTGATGCCTGTCAAACTCCAAGTAAGCCACCGCCGTTTACGCATTTGGCAGACATCATAGATGATGAGCAGCATAACCAGCATAGAAAAGGCACCGCCAAAATAAGAAATGGCGTTAGCCACCTTTGCCACAGCCAGGGAATTGCAGATTGCCAAAAGAAAATAGCCTAAGTTGGATGTAGCAACACAGCAAAACAATGCCAGGAATCGGTGATTCTTCTTTTTATCAAAGAGGAAATGCGATATTAAGAGCAACACGGACAGAAGCGCAACGACTCCATATACGATAGATAAGACTCCGTCTTTCATAGATTGTTGCCACTCCTTCCTACATAATAAACGGTCAGATTATTTGCTTCAAATCTGGCCGCATATATTATACCACTTAATGGAGAAAATGCAATATGATTAATTTGAGGTTTCCGCGCTATGAGCCGTATCTGAAGCAGATGGGATATATCAAATAATAGAGCAAGCCTTTCCGATGCCGTCAGACGGCAAAACCTTATGCCGTCAGGCAACATCTAACAAAACGAAAGAAACAAATAGCTTGATTGAAATGCTCAACATTATGGCAAAACAGTTTGTTGCCCTTGGAGATGATGCAAAGTCTGCACAATGTGTACGGATTGCCAATGGTGTTCTTGATGTATTTCGCAATGAGGATGGAAAGGCATTAGAAATCCCCGGATACGAATGGATTGATTCATAAGGGCACACTTATTCACCACCGGCTTGATTCCGGTGGTGTTATGCTGTGTTGGATAATTGAGAAAGGCTTTCCTTGCGTAAAGAGAGTCTTGATGCGCCGCTCGGTGGTGAAATTCTAAAAAATTTCCCGTTTGGGTCAAATCTGGGTCAAGCGTGTTTTCCGATGCTCTGCACGGCAGAAATGGCAGCTTGAACTATATGTGCGTTTTCGCTTTTTGGAGTGCAAAGCAACGATGGCTGATACGGATTGCCAATTATATACCCTGTACTTTTGAAACCGATTATAAAGAAAAAGTTCCGATTTCAAGAGGAAATCGGAACTTTATGGGGTGGATAATGGGACTCGAACCCACGATCTTCAGAGCCACAATCTGACGCCTTAGCCAACTAGGCCATATCCACCATATTTAATTGAGCTGAATGGCACGCCAGGAGGGACTCGAACCCCCGACCTACTGCTTAGAAGGCAGTTGCTCTATCCAGCTGAGCTACTGGCGCATGTCTATGGAGCGGGTGACGGGAATCGGACCCGCGTATCCAGCTTGGAAGGCTGGTGTTCTACCATTGAACTACACCCGCAAATCCTCTCGCCTGGCTGATTCAGCCATAGGATTTTACCATAATTGTGCCCGCTTGTCAACCCAGTTTTTCAAGAATTTCCGGAATTTTTTTGTAGATCACGTCCGCGACGGCTCCATCGGCGCATTTGCACACCTCCGGGAACCGGCCTGCCAGGATGGCATCGGCGGGAACGAAGGCATAATCCGCGTCGGAAAGCATCATCAGGTCGTTTTCCGCGTCGCCCGCGCAGACCAGAATTTTTCGACCCAGCTGTTTTTGCAGCTCCCGGGCGGAGCGGGCCTTGGACACGCCCTTGGCGTGAACGTCGATGATTCGGGTGGCGGCCCGGAAAACGGCACAGTGATCCCCGAAGGTTTCGTTCAGCAGCCGCTCCGCCTCGTCCATCCGGGCGATCTCCTCTGGGCTGCCGTCAAAGAGGCTGGCCACGGTCACGTCCCGGATTTCGCCGTAAAGGGAAAATTTCAGGAAGGGCCCCACATCGTCCCCGGGCCGCGCGAAGCCCCGGGCACATTGGTTGTGGTCGGAAAAAGCGTCCCAGGCCGGATGGCTCTCTACCAGCCGGTAGTGGGCATCCAGGCCCTGGATCTCCACGGTCAGGTCGGGGAACATCCGCTGCACCTTCCCCAGCGTTTCCCACATATCCAGCGGAATCTCATGGCAGAAGCACAGCTCCCCCTTCGCCAGATCGTAGGCGGCGGAGCCGTTATACAGCAGCAGCGGCGCGTTGACGGGCACGATGTCCCGGAATGCCTTCGTCATGGGCACACTGCGGCCGGTGTTGACGGTAAAGGCACCGCCGTTCTCCATAAAATACCGGATGGCCTCCAGATTCCGCTGAGGAATGGTAGAATCCGGCGCGGTCAGAGTGCGGTCAAAGTCAGCAGTCAGTAAAACGTCCGAAAAAAGACCCATAAATGGCCTCCTAATTGAAAATTGAAAGT
The DNA here is from genome assembly GCA_017461445.1 of Oscillospiraceae bacterium. Taxonomy (GTDB): domain Bacteria; phylum Bacillota; class Clostridia; order Oscillospirales; family Oscillospiraceae; genus Faecousia. The sequence goes on along the minus strand of JAFTXW010000004.1, from coordinate 34,752 downwards.
TGAAAGTTGAAAATTTATTTTCACAAAGATTTCAAATTGAAAATAGTATCAAACAGAAAATTTCAAATCCATTGCCAAAGGAAATACCATAATTTTCAATTCTCAATTCAATTATCCCATTTTCTCCAATTTCGCAATAACTTCCTGAAAATATTGGGGTAAGGGGGCAAAGACCATCACGGGGCGGCCGTCTCTGGGATGGCGGAAGCAGAGGGCTCCTGCATGGAGGCACTGGCTGTCCTGGCCCAGCTCGGGCTTTTTGTGACCGTAGACCGTGTCCCCCAGAATGGGGTGGCCGATGCTCGCCATATGCACTCTGATTTGATGGGTGCGGCCCGTTTCCAGCTTACAGCGGATGTGGGTGTAGCCCCGGTAGCGTTTGACGACCTCCCAGTGGGTCACGGCGGGCTTGGAATTGCGCTCGGTGACGCACATTTTCTTCCGGTCGCTGGGATGCCGCCCGATGGGCGCGTCCACGGTGCCGCTGTCCTCCCGGAAGGAGCCGCAGACGATGGCCTCGTAAGTCCGGGCCATGGTGTGATCCTTCAGCTGGGAGGCCAGGAAGGTGTGGGCAAAATCATTTTTCGCCACTGCCAGCAGGCCTGACGTATCCTTGTCGATGCGGTGGACGATGCCGGGCCGCAGCTCGCCGTTGATGCCCGAAAGGTCGTCCCCCAGGGCGTAGAGCAGGCCGTTCACCAGGGTATCGTCCTGATGCCCCGCGGCGGGGTGGACCACCAGACCCTTGGGCTTGTTAATGACCACCACGTCCTCGTCTTCATACACGATGTCCAGCTGCATCTGCGTGGGCTTGATGTCCACTTCCTTCGGTTCGGGAATGGTGTACTCGATGGCGTCGCCTGTATTCAGCTTGTCATTTTTCTTGCCGGGCTTGCCGTTGCGCGTTACCTGGCCCTCCTCGATGAGCTTCTGGGCGGCGGAGCGGCTCATATTTTCGGCGCAGCGGGCCAGAAAGGCATCCAGCCGCTCCCCGGGAATGTCGGCATACAGGATCATTTTTTCTTCTCGTCCTTCCAGAATTCCTTATTAAACAGCAGCAGCGAGATCATCAGAGCCGCGCAGCCGCAGGTGATGAAGCAGTCGGCTACGTTGAACACGGGAAACTCAATGAAGGTGGTCTCGATCATGTCCACCACATAGCCCAGGCGCAGCCGGTCAATCATGTTGCCCAGGCCGCCGCCGTAGATGGCGAAGATGCAAAAACGCTCAAATTTGGTGAAGCCCATGGGCTTTTTAAAATATTCCCAGGCCAGCAGACAGGTAAATACCCCGAAAACCGCCGCAAACAGCCACTGCTGCCCCTCAAAGGAGGAGAAGGCCGCGCCGGTGTTCTGCACATAGGTCAGCTGCAGCAGCCCGGGGAGAAAGGGCATGTCCGCATACAGGGCGATGTTCGCCACGGTAAGATATTTGGTAACCTGATCCAGAACCACAACAGCCCCGGCAAAAAGCGCGTAATAAAGAAAAGACATGGTGTTTCCTCCTGTTCGTTAAAAATTATGATACCATGCAGGGAGGGGAATGTCAAATTGTTGTTTGCGGGCAAGGCCCGCGGCTAATGCGTGCGCCAGCCGGGCACGCATTGGCCGCCGGCCCATGCCGGCACAAAAAAAGCACCCGCTTTCGCAGGTGCGTTTTAAAACCCGCCCCGAGTATTCCCAGAGCAGTGCTACTAGAGCCTGAGTTATTTTTGGAACTGTTCCGTGTCCCGGGAGAATTGCTGAAATTCTTCCTCGCTGCAGTCAAAGGATACCTTCAGGGGCTGCTGCGCGTTGAGGCAGAACATTTCCAGGAAGCTTTTCCCGTTGACGTTGTGGTGTCCGTCGGAAACCGTGATTCGAAAAGGCCGGGCAGTGGCCAGGGAAACGAAGTCCAGAACCTGCTGAACAGACCCAATTCGAATTGTAATTTCCTTCATAATTTCCCCCCGGACTGTACAAACATTCATTTTTCGTGTATAATTGGGGAGAACGATTTCGGATCGACTCCAACGTGCCGCTTTCCAGCGGATGAGCTATATTATAACAGCTTTTTTTCGAAAAGCAATTGTCGGTTTGGACGAATAGTACAAAAATTAGATTTCTAAATTGGTGGATTTAACAATGAAATTTGCGTTTTTTACCCTTGGATGCAAGACAAATCAGTATGAGACCCAGGCCATGGAGCGTTTTCTGACCGAAAAAGGCCACGAGATCGGGCATTTTGACGAAGCCTGCGACGGCTACATCATCAACACCTGCTCCGTCACCGCCGTGGCGGACAAGAAGAACCGGGCGGTGATCCGCCGGTGCCGCCGGGACAATCCCAACGCCGTTATCGGCGTCTGCGGCTGCTATGCCCAGCACGCCCCGGAGGCCGTCCGGGAGTTAGGGATCGATGTCATCGGCGGCAGCGCGAAGCGGGAGGAATTCGTGGAAATGATGCTCTCCGCCCTGGGGGAGCGGACTTACCAGGAAAGTCTGGACAACGCCCTGCGCCGCCGGGAGTTTGAAATTCTCCCTGCCGGAGGCCTGGAGGAGCGGACAAGAGCCATGCTGAAGGTTCAGGATGGCTGCGTCAACTTCTGCTCCTACTGCATCATCCCCTACACCCGGGGCCCCGTCCGCTCCGCGCCCCTGGAGGTAGCGGTGGAGCAGGCGAAGGAACTGGCTCAGCGGGGCTATCGGGAAATCGTGGTGACGGGCATCGAGATCGCCAGCTGGGGCGTGGATCTGCCGGGAAAGCCGGAGCCAGCCCTCCTGATCGAAGAAGTCTGCATGGCTGTCGCTGACCTGCGGGTGCGGCTGGGTAGTTTGGAGCCCCGGATCGTCACGGAGGAATTCTGTCAGCGGATGGCGAAGCTCCCCAACCTCTGCCCCCAGTTCCATCTGTCCATGCAGTCCGGCTGCGATACCGTTTTAGCCCGGATGAAGCGGAAATATGACACCGCCCGGTATTTTGAGAGCGTAACGCTTTTGAATCAATATTTCCCCGGCTGCGCCGTCACCACGGATATGATCGTGGCTTTCCCCGGAGAGACCGAGGAGGAATTCGCCCAAAGCCTTGCCTTTATCCGCAAGTGCCGCTTCGCGGACATGCACATCTTCCCCTACTCCCGCCGTCCCGGCACTCCCGCCGACAAAATGCCGGGCCAGCATAACAACGCCACCAAGGAAGAACGCAGCCGCGCCGCCATCGCCGTTGCGGAGGAAATGAGCCGGGAATACCGGGGAAGGCTAGTGGGAACCACACAGGCTGTCCTGTTCGAGGAAAAAGACGGCGAGTTCTATACAGGCCACGCCCCCAACTATGTGAAGGTCTACGCAGAGGGCGAAAAGCTGCATAATGAGCTCCGAAACGTGAAGATCACCGCCCTGTATCGGGACGGCGTGACGGGAGAGATAAGCGAATACTCTCTGTAGGGCGGGGTCAGCTATGCACTAAGCATCCGTAAGCCGCTTTGCGGCAACGGCTGCTAAGATGACCCCCGCCCTACAGAGGAAAACGATAATTTCCCTTCCATCCCTTGCAATGGGATTTTTTCTATGGTACAATACCAAATATGCGTTTTTTCGGGAGGTTTCTTATGAAAACCCTTCTTCATATCTGCTGCGCGCCCTGCGCCAATCAGCCCATTGAAATTTTGCGCACCGACGGTATCGAGGTGGCGGGGTTCTGGTATAATCCCAATATCCACCCGGTCACCGAATACCGGGCCCGGCGCAACTGCGTGGAATCCTATGCAAAAGAAATCGAACTGCCCCTGATCATGAAAAATGACTACGCCCTGCGGCCCTTCGTCCGGGCAGTGGCCGATGACATCGCCCACCGCTGCGGCAAGTGCTACGAAATGCGGCTTTTTGAAACAGCCTGGCAGGCGGCGGAGGGTGGCTTCGACAGCTTTACCTCATCCCTTTTCATCAGCCCCTACCAAAACCATGAGCTGATGCGGGAGACGGCGGAGCGGGCCGCCGCTGAATACGGCGTGCAGTTTCTGTACCGGGACTTCCGCCCCTACTTCAAGGACGGTCAGAACTTCGCCCGGGAGCATGGGTTCTATATGCAGAAATACTGCGGCTGCGTCTTTTCTGAGGAAGAGCGGTATATCAAACCGAAAAAGCTGATTCCCTAAATAAAAACCGTAGGGGAGGGTCTTGACCCTCCCGGTGATTTTGCTCAAGCAAAATCACATCGCCGTAAGGCGATTCTATTTTGTTCCCTTCGGGAAATCCAAAATTGATTCGCAATTTTGGCGGGAGGGTCTGCTATGCACTAAGCATCCATAAGCAGCTTTGCTGCAACGGCTGCTAAGATGACCCTCCCCTACAGTGTTTTTCGGAAGGATTTAAAAATGGAGGAACTATGTCAAATTTTGAATTTAGCGTACCTTGTTTGTTTGGCCTGGAAGGTCTGGCGGGGGACGAATTGCGGCGTTTGAATATTGAGAACGTCCGTGTCGAAAACGGCCGGGTGCTGTTCTCCGGCGATGTCCGGGCCATGGCTAAGGCCAATGTGTGCCTGCGCACCGGCGAGCGGGTGCTGCTGGTGCTGGCGGATTTCAAGGCCACCACCTTTGAGCAGCTGTTCCAGGGTGTTTACAACACCAACCTGGAGGATTTCATCCCCAAGGACGGCACCTTCCCCGTGAAGGGCCATTGCCTGAACAGCCAGCTCATGTCCGTGCCCGACTGCCAGGCCATCATCAAGAAGGCCGCCTCCAAGCGGCTGGGCGAAAAATACGGCGTTTCCTGGCTGCCCGAGACGGGAGCCAAGTACCAGCTGCAGTTTTCCATCATGAACGACCGGGTGCAGCTGTACCTGGATACCTCTGGGCCCGGCCTGCACAAGCGTGGCTACCGGGCTGTGGGCAACGATGCCCCCCTGCGGGAGACCCTGGCCGCCGCCATGGTGACCCTGACCCGCTACCGGGGCCGGGATTTCATCTGGGATCCCTTCTGCGGCTCCGGCACCATCCCCATTGAAGCCGCTCTGATCGCCAAAAATAAGGCCCCCGGTATGTACCGCCGCTTCGCTGGCGAGGCCTTTGCCTGGTGCGAGCCTGCCATTTGGGGCGATGTCCGCACCGAAGCCAAGGATAAGGAATTTAACGGCAAATACCAGATCCTGGGCTCCGACAATGACCCCAAGTGCATTAGCCTTTCCATTTCCAACGCCCGGAAGGCCGGGGTTGCCGACTGCATCTCCTTCCGGGATGGCGACGCGACGAAAATGGATTTGCCCGCCCAGTCCGGTGTCATTATCTGCAATCCCCCCTACGGCCAGCGGATGATGGAGCAGCAGAGTGCCCAGCGGCTCTACGCCGCCTTCGGCAAGCATGTCCGCTACGCCGACGGCTGGAAAAAGTATATCATCACCTCCGAGCCGGAGTTCGAACACTACTTCGGCAAGCGCGCCGACAAAAAGCGCAAGCTCTATAACGGCATGATCAAGTGCGACTATTATATGTTTACCGAGAATAAGCGGAAGAAGTAAGCAAGTTAGGAATTAGGAATGAGGAGTTAGGAATTTTCTATCTTCCTCCCTGTCTGAAAAAAGAGAGAAATGCGGGGAACAGGATATGAGCTGGGAAGTACAATTCCTCACTCCTAACTCCTAATTCCCCACTCACCGGAGGTCAGCCAAAATGAAGCATTTATTTATTATTAACCCCGCGGCGGGGAGTAAGAACCGTACGGAGGATTACAGCGAGGTCATCCACAAGATCTGCCGGGCACGGAATGTGGACTACGAGATCCGTGTCTCCACTGCCCCCGGCGAATGCACCCGCATTGCCCGGGAAGCGGCCCAGACCGGGGAGGAGCTGCGCATCTACGCCTGCGGCGGTGACGGCACCCTGAACGAGGTGGCAGCCGGCGCGGCGGGCTATGAAAATGTCGCCATCACCGTCTTTTCCGGCGGCAGCGGCAACGATTTCGTCAAGCTTTTCGATGATCCCCAGGCCTTTTTCGACCTGCACCGTCTGATGGATGCGGACGAGGCGGTTTTTGATATGATCCGCTGCAACGATGATCTGGCTATCAACATCTGCTCCGTGGGTCTGGATGCCCGCATCGGCACCGATGTGAGCCGCTACAAGCGTCTGCCCCTGCTCCATGGCTTCCGGGCTTACATAGCTTCCACCGTTGTGAACGTGGTGAAGGGCATCGCCGAGCATTATGTGGTGGAGATCGACGGCGAGACCATCGACGCGGAGCAGACCTTCGTCTGCGTCTGCAACGGAAGGTTCTACGGCGGCGGCTTCAACCCCATCCCCGAGGCGGACCCCGCCGACGGCAAGCTGGATGTGCTGCTGGTAAAGAAGATTTCCCGGGCCCAGGTGCCTGCCATCATCGGCAAGTACAAGGACGGACGCTATAAGGAGCTGTCCGATATTGCCCGGTATTTTCGCACCGATTCCATCAAGATCACCTGCGACAAGCCTACCCCCATCAACCTGGACGGTGAGCTCCGCATGGCACAGGCTGTGGAAATGAAGGTGGCGAAGGAAAAAATCCGCTTCTTCTACCCCAAGGGCCTCAGCTGGAAAAACGCCCAGCCTGCGGCAGTGAAATAAAGAAATCAGCAGCCGAATTGGCTGCTGATTTGTTATGCTCCGAACAATTCCTCCAGCGTCCCGAACCGGTAGCCCATTTCCTCCCATTTGGTCAGAAGCTGATCCAAAATCTCCGCGTTGGTTTTGGAGGTGGAGTGGAGCAGCACCACCGCGCCGTCGTGGGTACGGGGCAGCAGCTTGCTGAAAGCCTGCTCCGCCGTGGGCTGGGAATCGTTGTTCCAGTCCACATAGGCCAGGCTCCAGAAAACGGTCCTATAGCCCATTTCCTTTGCCATCTGCAGGTTTTCCTCGCTGTAGATCCCCTGGGGCGGGCGGTAGTATTTGGGCATGTCCAGCCCGGTGGTCTCCTTATATAAGGCTTCCAGGTCCGTCAGCTCCTTGGAGAAAGCCGCCTTATCCGACAATTTGCTCATGTCGTAGTGGTGCATAGTGTGGTTGGCTACGGTGTGGCCCTCCTCTGCCATCCGCCGCACCAGGTCGGCATTTTTCTCGATGTAGTTGCCCACCAGGAAAAAAGCGGCCTTTACGTCGTGCTTTTTCAGCGTGCCCAGAATCTGCTCCGTGCAGCCGTTTTCGTAGCCCGCGTCGAAGGTCAGGTACAGCACCTTTTCCGAGGTGTCGCCGATGTAGGCGGCATCGTATTGCTTCAGCTGATCCACCCCCGCGTTGCCGATGGGGGCGGCTCCCTCCTGCCGGAAGCTGAGGCCCCAGGAGCCTGTCTCCAGCGCACTGCCCCGAAAGATGCCGATGGCCACCGCAATGGCCACAGCCAGGGCAGCAAATAAAATGATCAAGTCCCGTTTCCGCATAAAAAATCCCCTCCTGTGGACAGCCTATGCCCACGGGAGGGGATTATGAATTGAAAATGGAAAGTTGAAAATTTTTATTTTCTGATATGCTTTTCCATCTGCTTGCTCATGGAATATGCTAGCCAAAGCTTTACCGCATCGGGGATCAGGTAGGGCACCACGCAGGTGAGGAGGGCGGCACCGAAGCCGATGTCTCCGGCGTAGACGGTGAACCACCAGCAGCCGCAGGCGTAGGTCACCAGCATGGCGGCAATCATGGCGGGGAGCTTTCCCAGCCGTTCCAGCAGCCAGTACACCAGTCCTGCCAGCAGAAAGCCCCACAAAAAGCCACCCGTGGCATCCAGCAATGCCGCTGCCCCGCCCCGGAAGCCGGAAAATACCGGCAGGCCTACAATGCCCATCAGCAGGTAAATGAGAATACTGGCGGTGCCCCATTTGCCGCCCAGAATCCCCAGGGTCAGCAGCACCGCGAAGGTCTGCATGGTGAAAGAAATTGGCGGAATGGGCACCGCAATCCAGGCACAAACGGCAATCAGTGCCGCCAAAATTCCGGCAAGCACCATCTTTCTGACGTTTATAGAAAAACCTCCCTTTCATAGTAAAATGCAGAGTACAAACTGCGGAACAAATTCTGCATTTTGCACTCTGCATTCTGCATTTTTTACTTTCCTCCGTGGAGGTATTTCCGATCCCAGTCCAGGTCAAAGAGCTTGTTGCCCATCTCCATGGGGCAGCCGGTGAACAGGTCGTCAGCCAGCTCCCGGAGGGTCTCGGCGGGCTCCAGGCATTCGATGTAGAATTCGGGCAGGGCCTCCTCCCCGCTCCGGGCACCCAGGATGGCTCCCGTCAGGGCACCCACCGCCGCGCTGCGGCCGGAGTGGTTCACCGCTACGATCATGGCCCGGTCGAAATCCCCCCGGCTCACCAGGCAGGAATAGACCGCACCCGCCAGCACTTGGGCGGCATTTTCACAGCGGAGCCGGTCCATCACCTCCACCTGCACCAGGTTGGGAGATTCGGCGTAAGTCACCGCGTGGCGCACCAGACTGCATATCTCATAGGTCTGGCTGTAGGCCGGGCCGAATTGCTCCTGAACTGTCTCCAGCGCATCCAGCACAATGGTCTTGAGGGCTGCCTGGGGCTGGCACAGGATACCGCTGATGATGTGGGCCACCACCGCGCCGGAGAGGAAGGCTACAGGGCTTCCGTGGGTCAGGGCCACCGCCTCGGCACCCAGCCGTCCGATTTCCTGCCGCTCCATCCGGTCCTTGTGGAAGAACAGTCCCACGCCCACGGCACTGGCAAGGCCCCCAGGGCCCGCGAAGCCGTTTTTGGGGTCCTCGGGATTGCCCAGGGTCTGCCGTCCCAGGGTGTCCAGCATCCGGGTGTCCATGCAGTGGCGGCGGCACATGTCTGGCTGCTGCAGCAGCCAGCAGAAGGTCTGACTGGGCCGGCCCCAGGGACGCTGGGAAGCGGCCCATTCCCGGCTGCTCAGGCCGATGTATTTAACGTAAGGGGCCATTTTGCCCGTGATCTGCCCCCGGGTCAAGCCCAGCAGCAGGCCGTTACAGGTGAAGGCAGCGATCTGGGTGTGGGAGGTGACATCGGCATAACCGTTGACCAGGTCATAGCCCAGCAGGCCGTTGGGGCCGTAGTCTTCCTGGATCTCCCGCCAGCTGCGGCTGTCCACGGTATAGCCCATGGCATCGCCCACCGCCAATCCCAGCAGACAGCCCCGGTAAGATGAACGCTTCGGTGCCATTGTGTCTCCTCCCCTCAACAATTAGGAATTAGAAGTTGGGAATTAGGAATGAAACGTGGAGGCTGCAGGGTGTGAGCTGACAGAGCTAAGAAAACTCCACTCTCCACACTAAAAATTCCTCATTCCTAATTCAGAAATGCTTTACATAACATTATATCTGCCGCCTTGGGAAAAGGCAAGGGCAAATGTCAGGCTTTTTTCAGAATTTCGCTTAATGCGTTCAGGGCCGTTTCCAGGTCCTCCTCCCGGCAGGCGGCGTAGTTTACCACGAAGCACCGCAGATCCTCTCCGGCGGCGGTGTGATAGTAGCTGGCCAGGCTGCGTACCCGGATACCCGCCCGGACCAGCAGGGCTTCCAGCTCCGCATCGGTCAGGGCTGTATCCACCTTCACCAGAAAATGCAGTCCCGCGTCCTGCTCCAAGATGGTCAGCTTCCGGGACAATTCCCAGTTTTCCAGGATGGAAACCACTGCGTTTCGCTTGCTTTTGTAGGATTTTCGCATCCGGTTGATGTGCTTTTCAAAGTAGCCCCGGCTGAGGAATCTCGCCAGGGTGTACTGCTCAAAGCTGGGCACCGTGCAGCTGTAGAAGCCCAGCCGCCGCTGAAAATCCGCCATCAGCTCCCGGGGCAGCACCATGTAGCTGATACGGATGGAGGGAGCCAGGCTTTTGGAAAAGGAGTTCATGTAAATGACCCGGCCCGAATCCAGGGACTGCATGGCGGGCTTGGGGTGGGAGTCGAAGCGGAATTCGCTGTCGTAGTCGTCCTCGATGATCCAGCCGCCCCTTTCCCGTGCCCAGGCCAGCAGCTCCATCCGCCGGCTGACGGGGGTCACCAGACCCGTTGGGAAATGGTGGGAGGGGGAGCAGTGGAGCACGTCGGCGTTTTGAAGGCTCTCCGGGATCACGCCCCGGCTGTCCATAGCCGCGCTGCCGCAGGCCACGCCGCCTGCGGCGTAGATTTTGCGGATTTTTCCGTAGCCCGGCTCCTCCACGGCGTAGACCTTGTCCCGGCCCAAAAGCTGGATCAGCAGATTGTAGAGAAAATCGGTGCCTGCGCCGATGAGAATGTTCTCCGGGTCAACGTGCATCCCCCGGAAGGCGGCCAGGTGCTCCGCGATGGCCTGCCGCAGCTGGGGGATGCCCCGGTTCGGCAGCGGCAGCAGGAGGGCCTCGCCGTAGTCCAGCATGACCTCCCGCTGCAATTTCGACCAGACGGAGAAGGGGAAATGGCCTGTGCCGCTGCCCGTCAGATCCACCAGCCAGGGGCGGGCTTCCTCCCGGCCTTCCTGTTGAACAGCAGGAGCGGCCACGGCCGTCCGGGCAACCTGCTCCACGAAATAGCCCACCTTCTCCTGGGAGCGGATGTAACCCTCGGACAGCAGCTGGCTGTAGGCGGTCTCCACGGTGATCTTGCTGACCTCCAGATTTTCCGCCAACGCCCGCTTAGAGGGCAGCTTCTCCCCGGCCTTCAATACCCCGGAAAGAATGTCCCCCCGAATGCAGCGGTACAACGCCTCATAAAGCGGCACCCCGGGAGATTTTTTCAGTTCATAGGTTAACATAACATCAAGGACCTCCCCTGCGGTAAAATATGCCGAAACAATCATCTCCTCAGCCGCACATACAATTCCTCGCCCCAGTCGAAGAGCCTTTGCATGGCGAAGAAGACGGTGGGGGTCATCAGCAGCAGGGTAACCATGACCAGCTTTGTTTCGGTGGAACCGGCCCGCAGTTCAAACAGCTGGCCCAGGAAGGTGAAGCACACCACCAGACACACCAGCATGGCGCACCAGATGATCCTGCGGAAGGTTCCGAAGGGCTTACAGACCTGGAACAGCACCATCATGCCCACCACTGCCAGGATACCCGCGCAGACGGTGGCGATGGGATCGGCGGGGAGGTTGAATACGTCCATAAAGGCCTGGCACACCAGCACCGCGAACACATTGGTCAGCCCGCCCGGGAAGGCCCGGCGCAGCACGCCCCGGAGGAAGTGACCCTTCACCCGCTCGTAGTTCGGCTCCATTGCCAGGAAGAAGGAGGGGATGCCGATGGTCAGGGCGGAGATCACCGTCAGGTGCATGGGCTGCAAGGGATAGGGCCAGTCGGTGAACAGGGAGATGATGGACAGGAAGATGGAGAAAATATTCTTCACCAGGAACAGCGTCGCCGCCCGCTGGATGTTGTTGATGACCCGGCGGCCCTCGGCCACGATGCCGGGCATGGCGGCAAAATCGTTGTTTAAGAGCACCAGGCTTGCCAGCTGGCTGGCGGCCTGGGCACCGGAGGTCATGGCGATGGAGCAGTCGGCCTGCTTCATGGCCAGCAGGTCGTTGACGCCGTCGCCGGTCATGGCGACGGTGTGGCTCTGCCGCTGCAGTGCGGAAATGAGCTGCTTCTTCTGCTCGGGCGTGACCCGGCCAAAGACGGTATTTTCCCGCACTGCCCGGTCAAAATCCTCCTCCGTTTCCAGTTCGGAGGTATCGATGCAGCGTTCCGCCCCGGGAATGCCCGCCCGGAGGGCCACCTGGCTGACGGTTTTGGGATTGTCGCCGGAAATGACCCGGACGGACACACCTTGCTCGGCAAAATACCGGAAGGTCTCTTGGGCGTTTTCCCGGATGCGGCCCGTCAGCAGCACCAGGGCCAGGGGGGTCAGCTTTTCCGCGTCCAGTTCGCCGGGCCGGGGATCGCCGCCGTACTGGGCCAGCAGCAGAACCCGGTAGCCCTGCTCCACCCAGTCCTCCACATCCTCCTGATATTCCCAATACCGCTCGGAAAGGATAAATTCCGGTGCGCCCACCAAAAACGCGCCTTTTTCCGCAAATACTGCCCCGCTCCACTTGGTCTCCGGGGAGAAGGGAACGCGCTTTTCACAGACCCAGTCGCTTTCCCCGCGGAACAACTCCTGAATGGCTTTCGCGGTGGAATTGTCCGGTTCCACGGTGCCGTACATGGCGGTGAGGATGGCTTCCAGCTTCTCCGGGGAACAGCCGTGGAGGGGAACCACATTTTCCACCTCCATGTCCGGCTCGGTGATGGTGCCGGTTTTGTCCACGCACAGCACATCCACCCGGGCCAGGGTCTCGATGCAGTTCATGTCCTGGACAAGTACCTTGTCCTTGCTCAATTTCAGTGCCGATGCCGCCATGGCGATGGAGGTCAGCAGGTACAGCCCCTCGGGGATCATGCCCACGAGAGCCGCTACGGTGCCCTCCACGCTGTCCCGCAGGCTCAGGTTCAGCACAAAATATTCCTGATGGAACAGAATGATACCCACAGGCACCAGGGCGAAGCCCACCACCATAATGAGGCGGTCGAGACTGCGCATCATCTCGGATTTTTTTGCCTTGGGGTTCTTTTTGGCCTCCCGGGCAAGCTGTGCCGCAAAGGAATCCGCGCCCACGGCGGTCAGCTGCACCCGGCCCCGGCCTGCCAGCACGATGCTGCCGGACTTGATCTCGTCGCCGGGAACCTTCGTCACCGCGTCCGCTTCGCCGGTGACCTGGGATTCGTCCACCCATAATTCGCCGCTGCGCAGAATGCCGTCCGCTGCGATCTGGTCGCCCTGAGAAAATTCCGCGATGTCGTCCCGGACGATGGCTTCCGGGGCAGTCTCCTGCTTTTCTCCGTCCCGGATGACGGTCACGGGCCGGGCAGCCACCAGGGTCAGCTTGTCCACAGCCCGCTTGGCCCGGATCTCCTGGACGATGCCGATGACCGTATTGATGGCGGCAACCATCAGAAAGCCCATGTTCATAGCCGTGGAGCGGCCGATGACCAGCATCGCCGCCAGGATCACGAAGATCAGGTTGAAGAAGGTAAAGGTGTGGGTCAGGATGATCTCCCGCTCGGACTTGCCCGTAGGTGCGGCAGCCCCCGCTGCCAGTCCCCCGGCCACCCGCTCCGACGCCTGGGCGGCAGTCAATCCCACTTCCGGGTCAGCGGCATATGGAAGAATGTTCTCTGTCTGCTCCATAATGGGGCCTCCTTGGTTCTGCATTATCTTTCCGGAAACCCGTTTTTTCTGTCCCACATGACCAGCAGGCTTCCGTCTGTTACGGTGATCTGCGCCGCCTCTCCGGTGAAATGGTTGCTGACCCCCAGGGGGAACCCGGCGGTGAGGGTTCCTTCTTCCAGAGGATAGTATAGCCCCCGGAGGGTCACGCCCTTGGCATCGGGGCCCAGGCAGAACACCGATACCGTCCCTTTGCACCCGGCGGGAAAGGCAAGACTGCCGTCTTTTACTACGGTGACGATGCAGTCCTTTCCGATCAGGTACCCTTTCCTGCCCCGGTCGGCGAGAAACTGCAGGGTTTGGAAATTGGCGACGGTGTGGTCAAGCCTTGGGCCGTCCAGGCTGCCGTAGAACCGGAAATCTTTGTAGCCCAGCTGCAGGCCCCGGCGGGCCGCCAGCATGGCATCGGTGTCGTCCTTCTCCACCGGGAACACGTTGGCCCCCTCCGGCACGAAGCCCAGGGAATCAAAGTCCCCGAGGATGGCGTTGGGGGTGATGCCCAGCTTCTTCGTGTGGATCAGTCCCCCGTCGGCGGCAATAACGAAGTCCCCCGGCTGAATTTCCTCCGCCAAACCGTCAAACCCCGCCGCGCAGAAAATGATACAGTTTCCCATTGCGATCGCTCCAAAGTCGTATTTGGAATATTTTATCACAGGATACCAAAAAGGAAAAGGGTGGAAATGGTGAATAATTCTTAAATTGTTACCCGGTTGGGTGCTCCCGCGCCAATGCACAAAAACACCCCGCAGATCGCTCTGCGGGGGTTGGGTCAGGATTCTCTGGTTCTCTTCTGCTTTTTGGGGGCGGGAGCAAGCTTTTGGGGGATGGTGGTCCATTTTTCGTATTCCATCCGCCGCTGCCGCGCGTCCATAAGGTCGGCGGTCTGGGCCATCATGTCGGCCCATTCGTCGGCGGTGCGCCGTCCATGGACACGGGTCATCAGGTAGGGGCATTGGTCCAGTTTTTTGCTGCCGAAATTCTTGGCGAAGGGGTGGATGATGCCCAAAGCCAGGGCGTAGGGGGCCATGTTGAAGAAGTAGTCCGGGTCGGATTTCTGGATCCGCTGGACATCCTCCTTGGAGATTTTCTTCAGATAGCTCCGCAGGCCCAGAATCTGGCCAGCGTCATGGCGGCCCACGTCGGTGCGCCGTCCGCCGTAGGCGGCGAAGTAGCTCATGAGGAACTGTACCAGCACGGCGCAGAGGGGGATCAGGATCTCTCCGCACAGGAAGCCCAGGGCGATCCACAGCAGCATACACATAAGGCCGATGTAGACCCTGGTCTTGCCCCGCAGGTGGGTACGGTAGGCGATCTCCTGGATCTGCCAGGCGGAAACTGCGCCCACGATGCCGAAAATCAGGGACAGGAGAATTTGAAGTGCCAGCGTGGAGGTCATGTTCATAGCCACGCAGATGCCGCAGAACACCTGGCTGATGCACAGCAGGCCACGGAAAATCTTCATGCCGCCGGATTTGGACCGCAGCAGGTCCCGCTCGTCGGGGATGGTGCGGGCCACCTTCTGGTGGAGCCTGGCGTATTGGCTGCTGGTGGCATCCACCACCCGGCGGGTGCCGAAGAGGGACTTGTAAACGGTGCGCTCAAAGCGGCGGCGTTCGTTGCCCATGTCCATCCGCTTGTGCAGCAGCACCCGTCCGCCGTCCAGCTGGATCAGGATATAGCCCATCTGGGCCCAGTGCATGACCAGCATGGTCAGGTCAACGCCCGCCAGGGTCAGGTGGCAGCCCAACTCGCCGGCGTTGAGGCCCTCGGGGGGCGTTACGGTACGGGTGCGGATCAGGGGCAGTGCCCGCAGGAACAGCAGCCAGTACAGCAGCGCGGCCACGGCGAAGCCGATCATGGGCCAGATCTCCGGGTTGCCGGTACGGACATAGGTGCTGACACCGGGGAACATGACCTCGGTGACGTACATGGCCATGGAAACGCTTTCATGGTCGTTAAGGCCTGTGGTGCTGGCACCGGTGATCATGCTGCCGTTGACGATGGGCTTGATGTTGGATTCAAAGCTGTTCTGCTGGTAGGTGCTGTAGAAGCTGGGTACATAGGTCACCGCACTGGGAAGCGTAATAACGATTTTCAGCTCCTGAATGGGGTACTCAAAGCCGCAGAGAATGGGCAGATCCAGCCGCAGCAGAGGGGTCCCGGAGGTCAGCAGGCTGTCCATATCCACCGTCACCGCCCCGGGGATGATGTAGCCGAAGGTGATGGTGAAATCGCCCACCATATTTTCCGCCAGATTGCCGATGTTCACATCGATGGTGGAGCCATTCTTGGTGGTTCGGGCGGAGGAACCGTTCAGGGTGATGTTGGTGGCGTTGCCCGGAAGGGGGAACACCAGATCGCTGTCCGGCGTTTCCAGATGGAGGGTAACGGCCATGGACACGCTGCAGTCGCCGTCGGTATTGATGGAAATGGTGGTATCCACCTTGGATGCCATGCTCTCCGCCGACGCGGGCACAGTGATCACGCCCACCATCAGCACCAGCATGACCAATACAGCCAGAAACCGCTTCACGAAGCTTCCTCCCTTCCAAAAAATAGTTGTAATTTTCATCCTAACATTCTACCACGCATGGGATAGAAATGCAAGAAAAATCGTATTTTGTGCAAATTTCTGCACACTGCTCTTATTTAAAAGGCCGCAGCGACTTCTTTCAGCAGCTCCCGAATGTGCAGGTGCTGGGGGCATTCTTTTTCGCACTGGCCGCATTCCAGGCAGGCATCGGCCTTATTTTCCTGGGCGGCGTAGGCTTCCTCCACCCCTTCCTTCCCTTCCCGCTTGTCGTTCATGCAGGCAAACAGGCCGGGGATGTCGATGGAAGCGGGGCAGCCGTCGGTGCAGTAGCGGCAGGCGGTGCAGGGGATCCGGTGCTGAGCCTGGTAAATGGTGCGCAGCTTTTCAATGAGGGCGAATTCCTCCTCCGTCAGGGGCTGGAAGTCCTTCATATAGCCGATGTTGTCCATCACCTGCTCCATGTTGCTCATGCCCGAGAGCACCATGACGATGTTTTCAAAGCTGGCGGCGAAGCGGATGGCATAGCTGGCAGGGCTGGCGGTCAGCAGCTCTGTGGCCTTAGAAGGCAGGTTCGCCAGAGAGCCGCCCTTCACAGGCTCCATCACCAGCACGGGCTTTCCATGCTTCACGCACACATCGTAGCAGGCTTTGCTCTGAACCTTGGGGTCCAGGTAGTCGGCGTAGTTGAATTGCAGCTGCACCACCTCGATTTCTGGGCGGTCGGTGAGAATTTTATCCAGAACCTCGGCGGTGTCGTGGAAAGACATGCCCACATGGCGAATTTTGCCTTGCGCTTTCAGCTCCTGGACGATATCATAGGCGTGGACACTGCTGAAAAATTCGTGCCGCTTGGCGGAGTTGGCGTGGAACAGGTAGAAGTCGAAGTAGTCCACACCGCACCGCTCCAGCTGGGACTGGAAGAAGGGGAGAATTTCCTCCTCTGTCTCAAAGCAGCCGGGGGTCAGCTTGTCGGTCAGGAGGTAGCGTTCCCGGGGATAGCGGCTGGTCAGGGTCTTTTGCAGAACCGTCTCGCTCATGCCGCCGTGATAGGGCCGGGCAGTGTCGAAATAGTTGAAGCCCGCCGCCAGGAATGCATCCACCATCTTTTCCACGGCGGGGATATCCACCTCCTCACCGATTTTCGGGAAGCGCATACAGCCAAAGCCGAAGTTTTTCTGGATTTCCGGGAAGAATGTGTTCATAAGGTTACCTCCTGATGGGTTTTCTTTTATAATAAAGGAAGAGTGAGAATTTGTCAAAGGGCGTGTAGATGATCGTTTATCGCACCGGTGTATTCATTAAAAATTAAAAAAATAGGGGGCAGACAAGCGGTAAAAAATGTGCTATACTATAAAATGCTATAACTTTAAACACAAGGAGGCGTTTCCTTTGAAATATTGGGGCGGATATTTGACTGCCGCTGTCTTTGGTGCCATCACCTGGGTGCTGATGCAGTTTGGCGAGCGGTTCTCCCAGCTGGTGGATATGGTCTATCCCTATGTGATAAGAACCATGGAGGCCTATCTGGCGGAGTGGTCCGGCGGGGTGGATTTCCTGCTGTGGCAGCTGCTGGCCGTCGCACTGGCGGTGGTGATCCTGGCATCCCTGGTGGTGGTGCTGGCAATGAAAAAGAATCTGGTCACCTGGGCCGGATGGGTGCTGGCGGCACTGAGCCTGGTGTATATGCTCCACACCGCACTGTGGGGCCTGAACTACTACGCCGGCGACCTGGCCGAGGATATGCGGCTGGAGGTGGCTCAGTATACCCTGGAGGAGCTGACCGAGGCCACCGAATACTACCGGGACAAGGCCAATTCCCTCTCCCTGGATGTGCCCCGGGACAGCGAGGGCAATGTGGAATACCCCGACTTTGACACCCTGGCAAATATGGCGGGCGAGGGCTTCCAGACCCTGACCTACAGCTACTCCTATCCTGTCTTTGCAGGCTCCACCTATCCCGTGAAGGAGCTGGGCTGGGCGGATATGTATACCTCCATGGGCATCACCGGCTTTACCTTCGGCCTCACCGGCGAGGCGGCGGTGAATCCCCAGATTCCCGATGTGTCCCTGCCCTTCACCATCTGCCATGAGATGGCCCACCGGATGTGCATCGCTTCCGAGCGGGACGCAAACTTCACCGGCTTCCTGGCCTGCTCCGTCCATTCCGATGTGACCTTCCGGTATTCCGCCTATTTCATGGCCTACCGCTACTGCTATAACGCTCTGGCAAGCGTCAATACCCAGGCCGCCGCGGCAGCTGCCGCACGGGTCAGCAACGGCGTGGGCGATGCCCTGCGCTATGACCTGAACGCCTATAACAGCTTCTACAGCCAGAAAAAGAGCGCGTCCGCTACAAAAATCGCCGACACCGTCAACGATACCTATCTGAAGGCCAGCGGTGAGGTCTCCGGCGTGGCCTCCTACGGCCAGGTCTGCGACCTGCTGGTAAACTGGCACATCCAGACTGTGGTGCTGCCCAGCCTGACTGTGGAGGAAAGCCCCTTCGATCCTTACGACGAGAACCAGGTGGACCTGAGCGGCATTGTCAACGCGAGAGGAAACTAAATGAACGAAATGAGAGAAACGCTGGACAGCGGCCTCCCCGTCCTTGGGCTGGAGCTGCCGGGCGAAACAAGAGATACCCTCTGCGCCTTCGGCGCGGCGGTGGTGAAGCAGAACGAGGTGATGAACCTGACGGCCATCACTGAGCCTGCCGCCGTGGCGAAGCTCCACCTGCTGGACAGCCTGACGGTGCTGAACGCCGCCGATCTGCGGGGAAAAAGCCTGATCGACGTGGGCTGCGGCGCGGGCTTCCCCGGCGTGCCCCTGGCTATCGCCTGTCCCCAGGCGAAGATCACCCTTCTGGATTCCCTGGGCAAGCGGGTGAAGTGGCTGGAAGAGATCCTTCCCCAGCTGGGCATCACCGCCGAATGCGTCACTGCCCGGGCGGAGGAAGCGGTAGCCGACCGCCGGGAAAGCTATGACTACGCAACCTCCCGGGCCGTTGCCCGGCTGAACATTCTGCTGGAGCTGACGGCCCCCTACGTTAAGGTAGGCGGCGCGGTGCTGGCCATGAAGGGAGCGGCGGCCAAGGAGGAACTGGCGGAGTGCGGCTCTGCCATGAAAAAGCTGGGCTTGAAGCTGGAAAGCGTGAAGGAATTCCCCATCGATGGTACCTCCCACGCAGTCATCGTCCTGCGCAAAATTGCCCCCACCCCCAAGCAGTACCCCCGGCGGTACGCCAAAATCAAGCAAAGTCCCCTGTAATTCCATACCACCAAAGGAGCGATGCACCGCATCGCTCCTTGATTTTTACAAAATGCTTGCATTATTTCTTAAGATTGGTATAATTATATCTTAAGAAACGGTAAAGTTTTGTTTATACCGCCCGCCCTACAGTGGAAAGCAGTAACGAATCAAGCGGTATCCAAGAGGCGTAACGAAAACAGGCCGGTTCGTCACGAATTGCCTGCGGCGGCTCGCCGCTAAACGAAAATTTACACTACCATGGAAAGAGAGAAAACAACTATGTATGCAATATTGAGTCTTGGCCTTGGTTATCTGATCGGCTGCATCAGCCCGGCGGCGGTGCTGTCCAAATTGAAGAACGTGGATCTGAAGAAGGAGGGCACCAAAAATCTGGGTGCCACCAATACCGCCATCGTTCTGGGCCGGGCCAGCGGCATTTTTGTGATGCTGTTTGACATTTTCAAATCCTTCGCTGCTTCCAAGCTGGCCAAGTGGCTGTTCCCCCAGCTGGCCGTTGCGGGGATGCTGGCCTGCATCGGTGCCATCCTGGGCCATTGCTTCCCGGTGTTCCTGAATTTCCAGGGCGGCAAGGGTTTGGCGGCTTTCGGCGGTATGATACTGGCCTATAAGCCTGTGATTTTCCTCGCCATCGTCATTCCCGGTGTGATCCTGATGACATTGCTGAATACCGGCGTGGTGGTGCCCATGCTGGCAAGCGTTATGTTCCCTGTTCTGACCTGGTTTGTCCGGCAAAGCATACCGGAAACGGTCTGTGCAGTGGTCGCCAGCGTGATTATTTTTGTCATGCATTGGAGCAATCTGCAAAAGGCCATACATAATAAGGACATTATCTCCACCAAGAATTTCTTTAAGGATATTCTGTTTAAGAAAAAGGAAAAATAACAAAGAGCGGCCGCAAGGCCGCTCTTTTTGGCTACATTTTCCGTTTTTTGATCCAAATCAGGGCAGCGGACAGCAGGAGTGCGAAAACTGCGTATCCGATGCGGTCGCCCGTTGGGGGATTGCTGGGGTCGGCGTAGGGGGTGTCGGCGTAGGGCCAGTCCGAGAGCAGAGTCACCTCGTCGCAGTCCCTTACCCGCAGGGCGGCGATGCCATCCTCCCGCAGGTACAATATGCCGATGGCCTGCACCTCCCGGCCCAGCCGCACGGAATTGCGCAGATCATTTCGCCCGGTGGAGCCGGAAACAACGGAAGCATCCACGCTGACGGTGGCAAAATTGCCGCTGCTGTCCCGCAGGAGAAAATCCGTCAGGATGCCGTTCTCCTGGTTGACCTCTACCACCTCTCCCATCACCTGCACCAGCCGCCCGCCGTACAGGGCATTGTCCATCACCCGGGAAAAGGGCCCCAGGATGGGGGTGAAGAAATGGGACTGCGCCGCCAGAACCTCCAAAGAAATGACCCGGAGAACCGGGTTCCGTCCCTCCCGGGACAAAACACCCGTCACCTCCAGGGCGGTGCCCAGGGGCAGTGTCACGCCTTCGTAGTCCAAAAGGGCAATGCCGCCGGTGTCGTCCTGAACATACACCGCGTCAAAGCCCTCCTCCGCCCCGGCGGTGACCCAGCCCCGGAGACGGTAGGCTTTACCTTCGGTGCCGGAGCGGATTTCGGATAGTTTTGTCAGCGTCAGCTGCTCCTGGCGAATCCCCAACAGCTGTGCCGCAAAGGCCCGGTTGGCGTAGGGCTCCTTCCAAAGGCTGGTTGGCAGTCTCAGAAAATCGTCGGTGAGGAACAGTCCGCCTGCGGCGAGAATGTCCCCGCCGCCGCTGCCCTTCTCCCAGGCTAGTACCGTGGTTCCCCCGCTGCCGCCGCCGTCCCCGTCCGCGTCCCGGACATAGGTGCCGCTGTAGCCCTTCACCAGCCAGGTGCCGCCTGTTACACTGCAGCCCAGAGACTGTCGGAAAATACGGTTTTCCAGCTCCGGCAGGTACAGGTGGCTGGATTTGTTGAAGGTACCCAGGGTCAGGTTCGTTTCCAGACCCAGATTTTCTCGGGGGTCCCGCACCTCGTTGTCCTCCAGCCGAAGCTGGGAGCCCACGGCGGACAGGAGCCGGTTCAGCTCGAAAGAGGTATGCACCGCTCCATCCAGGGCATCGGACTGTCCGCAGACCACCAGACTGCCGCCCCAGCCCACAAATTCCGCCGCCAGATGCAGAAATTCTTCCGAAAAAGGCACCGAGGGTGCGGTGACCACCAGCAGATCGGCCCTGGTCAACACGTTCTCCGACCAGCTTTTTACAACGGTCAGCTCCTGCCCCTGCTCCGCTGCCAGGGCGGAAAATTCCGACAGGGTATCCAGCCCCGCGTTTCCGTGGCTCCCGTCCGCCAGCACGCCGCTGACCAGCTCCGCCGCCCGGAAGATCAGGGTCAGGGTTTCCGTATAGACCCGCTCCCTGTCTCCGAGAGAAGCGGTGACCGTGGCGGTCAGCTCCGCCCTGCCCAGTCCGGGGTGGACATAGGCAAAGGAATAGGGAATGGTCTCGCCGTTTCCTATCCGCAGGGGCGTTTGGCTGCGGTGGATGATCTCTCCGTCCAGGGTCACGGTGATGTCCTGGACAGTCAGGGTTTCCGATTCCTCGTTGTATAATTCCAGGGTCAGCTCCGTTTTCTGATTTTGCAGGGGCAGGGAAAGGCTGGCGGTGAAGCTTCGGATGCCTGCGTCCTCCGTCTGGTCGATCCACACGGGGGCGGTCACCGCCCGGTCTCCGTCGGCCTGGGTGACGCGGATATAGTACCAGCTTCGGTCCGCCGGGAGGGTGAAGCGGACGCTGCCGCCCTCCAGCGTGCAGCCCGCAGAAACCACGCCGCCGTCGGTGATGACCTCTACCGCTGCTTCGCCGGTGTCCGTGGGATCATAAAATTCCACGGCGATCTCCGCCCTTTCCCCGGTTTCCCGCTTTTCAAGCCTGCTTCCCATAACGCAGCCGTTGAGGGTATAGGAAATTTCCAGATCCGCATCCTCCGTGGCGTAGGCCCGGCGGCTGCTGAGGGCTTCATAAATCCCTTCCTCCGTCAGGCTTTCCGCCAGAACCGCCGTGCGCCCGGTCTCTGAATTGTTGGCGGGAGCCACATGCCAGCCCTTGTCCAGAGCCAGGTCATAATAGACAAAAGCATCGGAACCGCTGCCCACCTCCAGAAGGGAGACGGCTGCGTCCCGATGCTGGGAATAATGGGCCAGGTTCTGAAAATCTCCGTAAAGGCTGCCCAGGTGGCAGAGCATTCCGATGGCCCCGGGGACGGTGCTGAGGGCATCGTAGTAGTTTTCCAGCGCGTTCTGTCCCTTGTAGGGCTCCTGATCCCGGGTCACAAAGCCGGGGGTGTTGAAGGTGGCGATGTGGCCCAGCAGCTTATCCCCGTGAAAATTCATCTCATAGCCGTAAATGGCGGCAAAAGTTTCGTCGGAAGCGGCTTCTGACGCTGCCTTGCCCGCCGCCCAGGCGGCACTGAAGGAGGCATCCGCCCCGATGGCGGCCAGCTCCCAGTTGTCAAAGGCACTGGACTGGTCCGTTACCGCCAGAAAATCCAGCCCCGCTTCCTTTGCGTCGGCGTACAGCTCCCCAGCGGTTCTGCTGCCGGAGGTCAGACTGCTGAGGGCGTAAAGACGGCCAAAAAACAAGCCCCGTTCCTCCTGGGCACTGGCGTTCCCGGGCAGAATCGGGGCAAGGACGGACAGCAGAAAAATCCAGGAAAGAACCAGACAAAGCCGGGATTTTCGTCTCATTTTCCGCGCCCCTTGTAAAAAGTTTCAAAATAATATAGCACGGTGCCCCAGTCGGCAGCAACCCCTTTTGCGTTTCTATATAAAAAGGCACCATCCTTTCGGACGGTGCCTTTGGTTCAATCCATATCGGGCATATACACGTTGATGTCCACGTCTCCCTGGATGCCGGGGACTTTTCCGGTACAGGTGTATTGCCACATTTCCACATGGTAGGGATAGGTCATCCGGTCCTGGTACAGTGCCAGCCAGAAGGGCCAGCGTTCCAGCTCGTTGAGGTACAGCAGGTTGCTGGACTGGTACCAGTTGAAGTAGATCATGGGGTGGTAGCCCTTTTTCTCCATCACTTCGCAGAAGTGGAGCTGGCAGTTCGTCAGGGTCCGGGCGTCCATGTTGGCGGTTCTTGCCTCGGCGGAGATGTACTCCCAGTCCAGGATGATGGGCATATCCGGCTCAAAATCTCCCAGAATCTCCAGCATGAAGTCGATCTCTTCGTCCACCTCTTTGATATTCAGGGCCTGGGAGAAGAAGTAGGCACCCACCTTCAGGCCTGCGGCCCGGGCACCCTCCAGATTTTCCTTGGCGTAGTCATCCTCCACCATTTTTCCGGTGCCGTAGCCCCGGTAGCCCAGGCGGATGATGGCGAACCGGATGCCGGAGGCGGCCACCTTTTCCCAGTCGATGTCCCCCTGGTAGGAGGAAACGTCAATGCCCGGGAAGCTGGTCTGGGCGGTGCAGAGTAGGTAGTTCTGCCGGTTGTACTGGAAGTCATATCTGTCGTAGGGATTGGCTTCCGGGGGAATGGTAGGCTCCGCGGGAGGGGCAGTGGTCTCCTGGGGCACCGTTTCATCCTGGGCGGCGGGGGCCCGGGTGGGCAGGGTGATCACATCCTCCTGGTGGTGCTGCTGCAAAATGGCCTGGGGATCCTCGTCGGCAGAAAAATAGGGCTGTCCGAGGATCAGCATACCGATGACCAGCGCGGCGGATAAAATGGCGATCAGGCCCAGAATCCATACCGCCGGGGAAAGCTTCGGCTTCCGGGACGCGGTTTGTTCAGTTTCTTCCTGGGGAGTTTGGGCAGGCTCCTCCTGAGGGATCGGGGCCTGGGGCTGTTCGGCTTCGGCGGGGGTGGCGGGATTCGTCTCTTTGGTCTCCTCCAGAACCTCCTCCCCGGGGGTAACGGTGTCCATAGCCTCATCTCCTTTCGATGGCTTTCGACACAGTATATCATATTTTTTGCCGTTCGCCAAGGGGGTTCCTTCATTTGTGCATTAAAGAATTCTTAAACAATCCGTTAATTTTCCCTCCCGGCAGTTGCAATCCTGCCCAATTGCAATATAATAGATGGTACACTTATTTACACAAGGGTGATCGTTATGAATGGAATCAGCGGATGGTTTCGGCAGTTTACCGCAAAATTGTCAGCACTTCTGCGGGGCTTTATGTCCGGCCGCTATGGCACAGACCGTCTGAATATGTATATTTTGGGCGCGGGCCTGATTGCCAGCCTGCTGTCCGTGATGATCGCCGTCCAGCCCTTCAACCTGATCTTTTGGGCATTGAGTTATGTACTGATGATCTGGGCTATTTTCCGCACCCTGTCCCGGAATACCTATAAGCGTTACCAGGAAAACCGGAAATTCCTGCAGGTCATTGACCGCCTCAAGGACAGGCAGCACCGCTATTTTGACTGCCCCAAATGCCGCCAGATGGTCCGGGTCCCCCGGGGCAAAGGCAAAATCGCCATCACCTGCCCCAGGTGTAAGGAGAAGTTTGTCAAAAAGACCTGACGGTCTTTTTTAGATAAGAGTGAATAGAGAATAGTGAATAATGAATAGGTAAGGTATCGCTTCGCGATATTATTAAATTATGCCCGAAGGGCATACCGCAACTATTCACTATTCATTATTCTCTATTATCTATTCTCTGAAATAAAACGATTCCCGCCCAATTGCTGGGCGGGATCTTGTTTTATTTCAATATGTTCCGAATCCGTGAAAAATCGGTGGAAACATCGGTGCAGGAAGCGCGCTTGACAAGCTCCGCGTGGAGCAGGAGGGAGCTGAGCTGCACTTTGTTCAGCTGGCTGGACAGGGCGTAGAACGCGCTCTTGCCCAGTTCTGCCCGGTTCTGGCGGATGGTGCTCAGGGGGGGATGGGTATAGCGGCACAGGGGGATGTCGTCGAAGCCCAGGACGCTCAGATCCTCCGGAACCCGGATGCCACGCTCGGAGCACCAGATCATAACGCTGTGGGCCAGCAGGTCGCTGCTGCACAGAACGGCGGTGCAGCCCTTCCCCAGCAGCCGGGGCAGATGGGTGGACACGCACTCGTGGATGTGGTAGGAGCTGGCGGCCATGTCCAGTTCGGCGGTGAGGCCGTTTTTCTCCATAGCCCGGAAGAAGGCCTGATACCGCTGCTGGTAGATGTAGGATTGCAGCGCACCGCTTAAGTAACCGATGCGGGTATGGCCCAGGGAGCGCAGATAAGAAATGGCCCCGGCCATGCCCTCAATATTGTCCACGCCCACCTCGGTGACATTGGGGTTGCCGCTGACATGGTTGTCGTACAGCACCGTGGGGCTCTTGCAGGTTTCGAATTCCTTGATCCAGGGATCCAGCAGGGACATGCCCAGGAACAGGCCGCCGCAGTAATTTCCGAAGACCATATATTCATCGTAGCGGGACCGCTTCTGCATCTGCGTATCCAGGGGGATGATGTCCACCTGATAGCCTGCGGGCTCCGCCGCCTTGCGGAAGCCGGCCACGATGTCGTAGCCGAAGTCCTCGGGCTTGCTGTATTCCATATTCATAACGAACACGGCGATCCGGGGGGCGGTGGTATTGCGTACACCCCGGGAATAGCCCAGCTCCACGGCCTTTTCCAGCACGGTCTGACGCATGGTTTTGCTGACGTCCTTGGCACCGCTGAGGGCCTTGGATACCGTACTCTTGGAAACGCCCAGTTCCCGGGCAATATCGTCCAGAGTGGCCATTTGATCCCCTTCTTTCATTTCCTTCGTTAATGTGCAGTAAAATAACTTACTTACTATAACATGAATTTGTGGAAAATGCAAACATTTTACAAAACTTTTTCTAAAAGTTTCGTAAGTTTTCGGAGAAATAAAAAGTGCCGTCAAAATGAACAAAAATCATGAAAATAATTTGTTACAACTGCCGAATAATTTTGGGATTTTTCTTGTTTCTTGACGGAGGGATAGAAAAGTAATATACTTAAGGTTAACTAAAATAAGCGAAATAGCGCGATGGACGGAGGAGTACCATGCGGTTTACATATGGAAAACAGGATATGCGCGCCCTGGAGCGGGCGCAGGAAAACAGCTTTCTGCTGACCAACGGCTTGGGCGGCTATGCTTCGGTGTCCGCGGCCTATTCCGTGCCCCGGGCAGACCAGGGCCTGCTGGTGGCGGCGGTGAAGGCACCCAACGAGCGGATCACTTTGGTTCACCGGCTCAGCGAGAAGCTGACCGCAGGTGGGAAGGAAACGTACCTTTCCAGCCAGGGCTTTGCCGGGAAGGAAAAGGAGGAGGACGGCTACCGGAACCTGACCCTTTTCTCCTATGAGTACACCCCCTGCTGGACCTACCAGTTCCGGGGCGTTCAGGTGAAGCGGCAGTGCGCCATGGAATTCGAGAAGAACACCTCCGCCGTCCTCTATGAGGTGGAGAACCGCTCCGATACCCCCTGCACCCTCCAGGCGGCTCCCTTCCTGAAGTTTGCCCCCAAGGAGCAGGCACTGGAAAAGAAGAAGGAATTTACGTACACCGATGGCACCGTCACCGACGGCACCTACACCCTGTATATCCGCACCGACGGAACGCTGGAAAAGACTGCCCCCCAGTGGCAGACCCTGGCCTATCCCGAGGATGCCAAGGACGGCCGTCCCGCCAAGGGCATGACCGGCTCCTGCTGCGCCATTACCTGGACGGTACAGCCCGGCGAGACCCGAAAGCTGGAAGTGGTGTTCTCCATGGACACCGAAGCCCCCTGCGGCTGGGACATTCTCGCCGCCCAGCAGACCCGGCTGAAAGAGCTGGTAAACAGCACCAAATTTACCGACCCCATGGCCCGTCAGCTGGCTCTGGCAGCGGACGCTTTCATTGCCCGGCGGGATTCCACCCAGGGCAAGACCATCCTGGCAGGCTATCCCCTGTTCAGCGACTGGGGCCGGGATACCATGATCGCCCTCCCCGGCTGCACTCTGGCCACGGGCCGCTATGAGGATGCCAAGAGCATCCTGCGCACCTTCCTGGCCTATGAAATGGACGGCCTGGTGCCCAACCTGTTCCCCGAGGGCGCGGCGGAGCCCCGGTACAATACCGTGGACGCGGCCCTGCTGCTGATCGATTCCGTCTGGCAGTATTACACCCGCACCGGGGATGAAAGCTTCGTGAAGGAAGCCTGGCCCGTCATGGAGCGGATCATTGCCGGATATAAGAAGGGCACCCACCACTCCATTTCCATGGACACCGACGGCCTGATCCGGGCCGGCGGCGGACTGGATCAGGTGACCTGGATGGATGTCTGCGTCAACGGCATCCTGCCCACACCCCGGCACGGCAAGCCTGTGGAGATCAACGCCTACTGGTACAACGCCCTGCGGATCATGGAAATTTTCGCGGGCAAGCTGGGCGCAGACGGCTCCGCTTACGCAGAACTTGCGGAAACCGTCAAGAAATCCTTCCTGGAAAAGTTCTACATCGAGGAAAAGGGCTATCTGCGGGATGTGATTTCCGGCACCAAGGCCGACGAACAGCTGCGCTGCAACCAGATCTGGGCCGTTTCCATGCCCTTCACCATGCTGAGCGAAGCGCAGGAAAGAAATGTTGTGGACAATGTGTACCGGCACCTGTGGACCCCCTGCGGTCTGCGTACCCTGTCCCCTGACGATGCCGAATACCACGGCTTCTACGGCGGCGATATGGTTTCCCGGGACATGGCTTATCACCAGGGCACCACCTGGGTGTTCCCCATGGGAGCCTACTACCTGGCCTACCTCAAGACCCGGGGCAATACGGTCGAGGCTGCGGCCTATGTCCGGGAGCAGCTTGCCGCCCTGGAGCCCATGCTCCGGGAGGGCAGCGCGGGCCAGCTGCCGGAAATTTACGACGGCAACCACCCCACAGAAAGCAAGGGCTGCTTCGCCCAGGCCTGGAGCGTCGGCGAGATCCTGCGGGTGTTCGAGGCGATTGAAGGAAAGTAAGAAACTGACAGGCTCCGCGTAGGGGCGACCCTCGCGGTCGCCCGGCGATTTGGAACAAATCGCACCGCCGCAGGCGGCACAAGCCTTCCCCTTTGGGGAAGGTGGCACGGCGAAGCCGTGACGGATGAGGGCGGCCCGAAGGGCCGCAGCGGGCGAAGCCCGCTAACCTCTCCCGCCCCCTGCGGGGGCACCCTCCCCAAAGGGTTTAGCGTCCGTTGGAGCGTAGCGACTTACGGACGCTTAATGCCTTGTGCTGAGGGCTTTGATGCGATGCTGCGCATCGCAATGGGCGACCGCAAGGGTCGCCCCTACGCGGGGCATTTACAGTATTTTTTCAAGGAGAAAACCATGGCGAAAGTCATTTTGAACAAGCAGAAGCGCGGCTGGTGGAAATCCGCCGTATTTTACCAAATCTATCCCAAGAGCTTCCAGGACACCAACGGCGACGGCATCGGTGACCTGCGGGGCGTTATCTCCCGGCTGGATTACCTGGCGGAGCTGGGTATCGACGGAATCTGGATGTCTCCCGTGTGCCAGTCTCCCCAGGTGGATAACGGCTACGACATTTCCGACTACCGGGCCGTTGACCCCATGTTCGGCACTATGGAGGACATGGAGACCCTGATCGCCGAAGCCAAAAAGCGGGGCATTTCCATCATTCTCGACCTGGTGCTGAACCACTGCTCCGACCAGCACATCTGGTTCAAGGAGGCCATCACAGGCAAGGATAACCCCTACCACGACTATTTCATCTGGCGGGACGGTGACGGCGTGACCCCGCCCAACGACATGCGGGCCACCTTCGGCGGCTCCGCCTGGACATATGTGCCCCAGCTGGGCCAGTGGTACTTCCACCAGTTCGCCGTGGAGCAGCCCGACCTGAACTGGGACAATCCCATGGTCCGCCGGGAGCTGTATTCCACCATCCGCTTCTGGGTGCAGAAGGGCGTGGAGGGCTTCCGACTGGATGTTATTGACCAGATCGGCAAGGACGCCGACAAGGGCATCACCAACAACGGCCCCCGACTCCATGAATTCCTGCGGGAGCTGAGCCGGGAAGCCTTCCAGGAGGAGGGCCTTGCCACCGTGGGTGAGGCCTGGGGCGCGGACGTGGAGCGGGCCAAGCTCTACAGCGCGCCGGACGGCAGCGAGCTGTCCATGGTGTTCCAGTTCCAGCACATCGGCCTGGACCAGCAGCCCGGCAAGGACAAGTGGGACACCCGCCCCCTGCCCCTGGTGCAGCTGAAGGAGGTCTACCGCAGCTGGCAGCAGGGCCTGCACAATGTGGGCTGGAACAGCCTGTTTATGAACAACCACGACCTGCCCCGGATCGTCTCCCGCTGGGGCAACGACAGCGAGGAATTCCGGGTGGTATCCGCCAAGATGCTGGCAACCATGCTCCATGGCATGGAGGGAACCCCCTATATTTACCAGGGCGAGGAGCTTGGCATGACCAATATCAAGCTCCCCATTGAAGCCTATGCGGATATCGAGATCCACAATATGTACAACGAGCGGGCCGCCAAGGGTTACACCAAGGAAGAAGTTATGGAGTCCATCTGGGCCCGTGGCCGGGACAACGCCCGCACCCCCATGCAGTGGAACGCGGGAGAAAATGCGGGCTTTACCACCGGCAAGCCCTGGCTGCCCGTGAACCCAAACCATACCGGGATCAACGCGGAAGCGGCCCTCAGCGACCCGGATTCCGTCTTCCATTATTATCAGAAGCTGATCGAGCTGCGCAAGACCCTGGAGGTCTTCCGGGACGGCGAATTCACCCTCCTTCTGCCCAAGGACGAAAAGATTTTCGCCTATACCCGGGATACGAAGAAGGGCCATCTGCTGGTGGTCTGCAACTTCACCGCCGAGACCCTTCCTTACGAGGTTCCCGAAACATTCCGAAACTCCCGGCTCCTGATCCACAACTACAAAACCACAGCCCCCGGCCTGCGCCCCTATGAGGCCGCTATGCTCTATTACGAGGAGCAGTTCTAAGGCGCGGCAACGCCCAACCGCTTCCCCCGGGGGGAAGCTGTCATAAAAATTCGCTCATGGAGCGGATTTATGACTGAAGAGGAATGCGGACGGTAATCTAACGGTTTTGCATCTGTTGCAGGCTTATTCCTGACTGACAGTGCACGCGATTCCGCTTCCGTCTTCGGCGTGTGAGATTCCATTCGTCATTCAACCTTTTAAACTAAGAAAAGGAGAAATAAACTATGAAACGTGACACCGGTGTATTGCTTTCCGTCACCAGCCTGCCCTCCAAGTACGGCATCGGCTGCTTTGACCAGGAAGCCTACAAATTTGTGGACTGGCTGGCAAAGTCCGGCCAGAAGTACTGGCAGATCCTGCCCTTGGGTGCGGCCAGCCACAGCGGGGCCTTCGACTCCCCCTACCAGTCCTTCTCCGCCTTCGCCGGCAACCCCTACTTCATCAGCCTGGACGCGCTGGTGGGAGAAGGCGTGCTGACGCAGGAGGAAGTGGATGCGGTAGACTTCGGCTCTGACCCCGCCAAGGTGGACTATGACAAGCTGTACGCCAACCGCCTGCCCCTGCTGCACAAGGCCTACGAGCGCAGCAATGTCAGCGGCGACTGGGGCTTCCAGGAGTTCTGCAAGGAGAATTTCTGGTGGCTGGATGACTACGCCCTGTTCATGTCCGTGAAGGACCTCTTCGGCGGTGCCTCCTGGACTGCATGGCCCCAGGATATCCGTATGCACTACGGCCCGGCTCTGGATTACTACCGGGAAAAGCTGTACTTTGAAGTCGAGTTCCAGAAGTACCTGCAGTACAAGTTCACCCAGCAGTGGACAAAGCTGAAAAAGTACGCCAACGACAAGCACATCCAGATCGTGGGTGACATCCCCATCTACGTCTCTCAGGACGGCTCCGATGTCTGGGCACAGCCTGAGCTGTTCCAGCTGGATGAGAACAACATGTGCGTGAACATCGCCGGCTGCCCCCCCGACAGCTTCTCCGCCGACGGCCAGGTCTGGGGCAACCCCCTGTATGACTGGGATTACCACAGATTTACCGGCTACCACTGGTGGATCACCCGCCTGTGGCACAGCTTCCGGCTGTATGACGTGGTTCGTATCGACCATTTCCGGGGCTTCGACGAGTATTTCTCCATCCCCGCTTCCACCGGCAAGGCTCTGGACGGCCACTGGGAAAAGGGCCCCGGCATGGACCTGTTCAACGCCATCAAGGCCAGCCTGGGCGACCGGGCAGTCATTGCCGAGGATCTGGGCCTCATGACCGACGGCGTCCGCCAGCTGGTGAAGGACTCCGGCTTCCCCAACATGAAGGTCATCCAGTTCGCCTTCTCCTCCGCCGATACCGGTGCCTCCAACGAGTACCTGCCCCACAACTATGACACCAACTGCGTGGTCTACACCGGTACCCACGACAACGAGACCATCAACGGCTGGTTCTCCGGTCTGGAAAAGAAGGAAGAGGATCACATCCGCGCTTACCTGATGGACACCGAGACCCCCGTCAAGCGGATGCACCTGAAGCTGATTTCCCTCGCCATGATGAGTGCCGCAAGAATCAGCATCGTTCCCATCCAGGACTGGCTGGGTCTGGACAATTCCAGCCGCATGAACGTCCCCGGCACCACGGATGCCAACTGGAGCTGGCGGCTGGCTCCCGGCCAGGTCACGGACGGGCTGGGCGAGGAGATGCTGGCCATGTCCAAGCGGTACGGCCGCGCCAACTGGGATGCCCTGAACGCTCTGTAAAAGGCAGCTGTTGGTGAGAATGCCTAAACCTGGCTGTTTGTTTTTGGATGTTTCGCATTCTTGCGTTTCGGAAAGTTTAGTGATATACTTATTAAAAACGTTTTAAACTGGCAAATTGCGCAGAGGAACCCTTCGAATCCGAAACACATAAGTCGAAATGTTTCGCAAAAGGGCCCCGTTTGCCGCCCTCCCTGTTCTCCCGGAGAACAGGATCATCCTTTGGCGTCACCGGAAATCTTTCCGTGATTGCATACATTATTAACTCTATTTAGGAGGAAAACAAAATGAAGAAGATCATCGCACTGCTGCTGGCTTGCATGATGGTCGTCGGTCTGTTCGCTGGCTGCGGCTCCACCAACGAGCCCACCCCCACCGAAGGCAAGACCGATGCTCCCGCTACCGATGCAGCACCCACCGAGGCCACTCCCGAGGCCATCACCCTGAAGGTCTGGGCTCCCCAGGAAGATCAGGTTGACGAGAACTCCTGGCTGATCCAGGTCGAGAAGGCTTTCGAGGCTGCTCACCCCGAGTACACCATCACTTGGGACAACGGCGTTTGCCCCGAGGGCGATGCCAAGACCATGGTTACCGCTGACCCCACCGCAGCTGCTGACGTTTACATGTTCGCAAACGACCAGCTGGGCTCCCTGGTTGACGCCGGTGCTCTGGCTAAGCTGGGCGGCTCCTACCTGGAGCAGGTTCAGAATGACGTTTCCACTACTTACGTCAACACCGTCACCCACACCGATGGCGGCGTCTACGGCTTCCCCGTAGCTCCCAACACCTGGTTCATGTACTACAACAAGTCCATCCTGTCCGAGGAGGACGTCAAGTCCCTGGAGGCTTGCCTGGAGAAGGGCGAGGTCGCTTTCGAGACCACCAACTCCTGGTACCTGCCCGCATTCTTCTTCGCTAACGGCTGCACCCTGTTCGGTGAGACCGGTACCGACGCTTCTGCCGGCGTTCAGTTCGGCGGTGAGGCTGGCTACCAGGCCATCGCTGCTGTTGTTGACCTGGTCAACAACAACCCCAACTTCAAGAACGGCGCTGACGGCTACGGCAACGCTGGCCTGAAGGACGGCTCCGTCGCTGCTTACTTCTCCGGTTCCTGGGACTACGCTGGCCTGTACGAGGCTCTGGGCGAGGATCTGGGCGCAGTTGCTCCTCCCACCGTTATGATCAACGGCGAGGCTAAGCAGCTGAAGTCCTACGCTGGCTCCAAGGCTGTCGGTGTCAACCCCAACGCTAAGAACCAGAAGGCTGCTATGCAGTTCGCTGCATTCCTGGCCGACGACGACTCCCAGCTGCTGCGCTTCCAGCTGCGTAACATCACTCCCGCTGTCACCGCTCTGGGTGAGAACGCTGATGTCGCTGCTTCCATCGTCGCTGTTGCTGAGAACGCCACCATGGCTTCCGCTTCCGTCGCTCAGCCCACCATCCCCGAGATGAACGACGTCTGGACTCCCATCGCTGACATGGGCACCAACATCATCAACGGCAATGTCACCGCTGACAATGTCGAAGAGATGGTCGACGCTATGGTCGAGCTGCTGAACGGCAGCGGCCTGTAATTCATAGCCTGCTTATTTGACTGATTAAGTCCGGCGGCGGTCGGAATATTCCGGCCGCCGCTGTTTTTTCAAAGGTATCGCTGAAAGCTTTTTTAAGGTATTCAGCCGCTGCCTGTTACCGCAAAATCTATCTCCAAAAAATGAAGGGAGACGGTAGAGTGTCAACTAAAGAACTGACCAAAGCCGCAGCCGCCCGCAAGAAGGTAGATCCTACCTCTCTCACCAGCGCGCTGAAGAACGGCGGCCCCATCGTCTGGGTATCCTGCCTGGTTATGGGTCTTGGCAACATCTTCGCAGGCCAGTTTATCAAGGGTCTGCTGTTCCTGGCAATCGAGATCGGCGTGATTGCCTTTATGGTCGCTGAAGGCGGCGGCCTGTACTGGCTGTCCATGCTCCCCAGCTTGGGCGACCGTGTCACCGAGGAAGTCTGGAATGACGACCTGGGTGTTTATGAGTACGTCATGGGTGACAACTCCCAGCTGATTCTGCTGTACGCTGTCGCTACCATGGTCGTAACGGTGGTGCTCGTTGTTTTCTGGCGCGCATCCATCCGCAGCGGCTACAAGGCCCTGTGCATCAAGAAGTCCGGCGAGAAGGTTCCCACCATCGTGGACGATATCAAGGCACTGTTCGATGAGAACATCCACAAGCTGCTGATGTCTCCTCCTTTCGCCACCCTGACCATCTTCACCATCATTCCCCTGATCTACATGATGCTGATGGCCTTCACCAACTACTCCGTGGTCGATAACCACCTGACTCTGTTCGACTGGGTCGGCCTGGAGAACTTCAAGTCCATCTTCAACTCCAGCTCCACCATCGGCCGGCAGTTCTGGGATGTTCTGCAGTGGACCCTGATCTGGGCCTTCTTCGCAACCTTCCTGAACTTCTTCATGGGCACTGTTATGGCCATGATCATCAACCGGAAGACCACCCGCTTTAAGGGTCTGTGGCGGAGCATCCTGTCCCTGACCATTGCTGTTCCTCAGTTCGTGTCCCTGCTGATCATCCGTACCATGTTCAAGGAGGAGGGTGCCGTCAACACCGCTCTGATCTCTATGGGCCTGATCGACAAGGCTCTGCCTTTCTTCACCGATGCGACCTGGGCAAAGGTCACCATCATCGTTATCAACCTGTGGGTCGGTATTCCTTATACCGTCATGCAGGTCACCGGTATCCTGCAGAATATTCCTGCTGAGCAGTACGAGGCTGCCACCATCGACGGTGCCAACGTATTCCAGCAGTTCGTCAACATCACTCTGCCCTACATGATCTTCGTGCTGACTCCCTACATCATCACCTCCTTCACGGGCAACATCAACAACTTCAACATCATCTATCTGCTGTCCGGCGGCGGCCCCACCTACGTTGGCGACTCCGCTGGCCAGACCGACCTGCTGGTCACCTGGCTGTACAAGCTGTCCATCGACAAGCAGCAGTACAACCTGGGTGCCGTTATCGGTATCTTCACCTTCGTGGTTCTGGCCGTCGTGGCTCTGGTCACCTACCGGAACTCCGGATCTTAC
>JAFTXW010000003.1 GCA_017461445.1 Oscillospiraceae bacterium | reverse complement strand
TTCCACAGCCTTCAGGTAGGTCATGAATGCCAGACCGGTGGTGGAGTGGGTGTGCAGGTCGATGGGCAGATCCACAGCGTCCTTAATTGCGGAAACCATATCGTAAGCTTCCTGGGGACCCATGATACCAGCCATATCCTTGATGCAGATGGTGGAAGCGCCCATTTCCTTCAGCTCCTTGACCATCTCCACATACTTCTTGTGAGTGTGGACAGGGCTGGTGGTGTAGGAAATGGTGCCGGAAGCAATGGCACCGGCCTTGACGGTAGCCTCCATGGCGACCTTCATGTTGGTGACATCGTTCAGAGCGTCGAAGATACGGATGACATCCATGCCGTTTTCAACGGCCTTCTGGACGAACAGCCGGACAAAGTCATCGGGATAGTGGGAGTAGCCCAGAACGTTCTGACCGCGCAGCAGCATCTGCAGCTTGGTGTTGGGCATCTTTGCCCGAATCTTGCGCAGGCGCTCCCAGGGATCTTCGTTCAGGTAGCGCAGGCAAACGTCAAACGTGGCACCGCCCCAGCACTCGGCAGCATAGTAGCCTGCCTTGTCGATAGTCTCGAGCATGGGCTCGAACTTGTCATAGGGGAGGCGGGTCGCGATCAGAGACTGGTTGGCATCACGCAGCACAGTCTCCACAAACTGAACTTTTCTTGCCATTTTTGTATGTAACCTCCGTAGAATGGATTTTATAGATAAGACAAAACTCATCGGTTCGTTCTTCACCGGAACACATCCCGATCAAGTCCCAATCTTCACCAGTTACATATTAGCATAAAGAAATTGGATTGTAAATAGATTTTTCCCTTTTCCGCCGCTGGATATGGTCAGAATTTCCGCAATCTCACCAAAATCACTTCCACCGCACCGCAATTTTTTCACACAATTATTTATTGATTTTCTTTTATCGATAGTGTAATATAGAATCGCAAAATATGGGGTACCAAGCTGACCGCAGCATGGTATTACTTAATTAAATGAAAGAGGTAACTTATATGGCACAGATCGATCTGAGCAAGTACGGTATCACCGGTACCACCGAGATCATCCACAATCCCTCCTACGAGGCTCTGTTTGAGGCCGAGATGGATCCCACTCTGACCGGCTATGAGAAGGGTCAGCTGACCGAGCTGGGCACTGTTAACGTCATGACCGGCGTTTACACCGGCCGTTCCCCCAAAGATAAGTACATCGTCATGGATGAGAACTCCAAGAACACCGTGTGGTGGACCTCCGACGAGTTCAAGAACGACAACCACCCCATGACCGAGAGCACCTGGTCCGTCGTTAAGGATCTGGCCATGAAGGAGCTGTCCAACAAGAAGCTGTACGTTGTCGACGCTTTCTGCGGTGCCAATGCTGACACTCGCATGGCTGTCCGCTTCATCGTGGAAGTGGCATGGCAGGCTCACTTCATCAAGAACATGTTCATCGTTCCCTCCGAGGAAGAGCTGGCTACCTTCGAGCCTGACTTCGTTGTTTACAACGCTTCCAAGGCTGCTGTTGAGAACTACAAGGAGCTGGGTCTGAACTCCAGCACCTGTGTTGCCTTCAACATCACCTCCCGTGAGCAGGTCATCCTGAACACCTGGTACGGCGGCGAGATGAAGAAGGGTATGTTCTCCATGATGAACTACTACCTGCCCCTGAAGGGCATTGCTTCCATGCACTGCTCCGCCAACACCGACATGAACGGCGAGAACACCGCCCTGTTCTTCGGCCTGTCCGGCACCGGCAAGACCACCCTGTCCACCGATCCCAAGCGTCTGCTGATCGGCGACGACGAGCACGGCTGGGACGACAACGGCGTCTTCAACTTCGAGGGCGGCTGCTACGCCAAGGTCATCGGCCTGGACAAGGAGTCCGAGCCCGATATCTACAACGCCATCAAGCGCAACGCTCTGCTGGAGAACGTCACTGTGGATGCCGAGGGCAAGATCGACTTCGACGACAAGTCCGTCACCGAGAACACCCGTGTGTCCTACCCCATCAGCCACATCACCAACATCGTCAAGCCCGTTTCCGCAGCCCCCGCTGCCAAGAACGTCATCTTCCTGTCCGCTGACGCTTTCGGCGTTCTGCCTCCCGTTTCCATCCTGACTCCTGAGCAGGCTCAGTACTACTTCCTGTCCGGCTTCACCGCAAAGCTGGCCGGCACCGAGCGCGGCATCACCGAGCCCACCCCCACCTTCTCCGCCTGCTTCGGCCAAGCCTTCCTGGAGCTGCATCCCACCAAGTACGGCGAGGAGCTGGTCAAGAAGATGGAAGCCAACGGCGCAAAGGCCTACCTGGTCAACACCGGCTGGAACGGCACCGGCAAGCGTATCACCATCAAGGATACCCGCGGCATCATCGACGCCATCCTGGATGGCTCCATCCTGACCGCTGAGACCAAGAAGATCCCCCTGTTCGATCTGGAAGTCCCCACCGCTCTGCCCGGCGTGAACCCCGCCATCCTGGATCCCCGGGATACCTACGCCGATGTCACCGAGTGGGAGACCAAGGCACAGGATCTGGCTGGCCGCTTCGTGAAGAACTTCGTCAAGTACACCGGCAATGACGCAGGCAAGGCCCTGGTCGCCGCCGGCCCCCAGCTGTAATCCACAGTTAACGGCATAATAAGGCCCCCGGTCACACAGACCGGGGGCTCTGTTGCTATAAGCACTGATCCTTCCCTATATAAACCACCTGGTCGGCGGTGTCTACGGTCAGCATCAGGGCGTCGGTGGGCTGGGCGTTGTAGTTTTTCAGTACCCGGGCCAGCCAGTTTTCGTCCTTGCCCGCTTTTTTCAGGTTTTCTTTGGACACATACCCGTCCTCAATGATGGTGATAGGCAGCAGCTGCTTTTGGGCCTGGATGCCCGCGTCCTTCGCGCTGGCGGGCTTATCCTTGGGAAAGGGGAAAACGGAGAGATTTCCGTCGGTTTCCAGGATGGCGTACTGCACCGTGCGGATGTCCAGCACATCCTTCTGCCGCAGATGGCCCGTCAGCTCGTCCAGGGTCACCCGGGTGCGGCGCAGATTCTCCAAAACCAGCTTCCCGTTGTCAATGAGGATCACCGGCTTGCCGCAGAGGAATTTCCGCAGCACCACGCTTTTCATAATGACCCAGGACAGAACCAGCTCCAGCACCACCAGCGTCACGATGGGGATCACCCCGGACATCAGGGGCAGCTCCGTATCCTCCATGGGGATGGTAGCCAGATTTGCCGCCATCATGGTCACCACGAATTCCGATGCCTCCATCTGCCCAATCTGCCGCTTGCCCAGCAGCCGGATGCCGACCATCAGCAGCAGATAAAACATTACGGTGCGAAAAAAAGATTGGATCAAAAAACGTCACCTCAGGAAAGCTTTCCCAGGGTGACGTTTTTTATGCAGGAAATATCATACCTTCAGCTTCACGACCAGCTTGATAAGATCGCAGGGATTCTCCAGATACACGCCGGGGATATGGGCATCCTCGGGGTAGACCACATAGCAGTAGCCCTCGCCGATGCGCAGGAAGTCGGCGTGGCCGGTGAGGGTGGATTTGTCCTTGGCGGCGTTGTACTCGCCTTCCATGGTCAGGGTGTCCAGGGGTGCCCAGCCCACATACTCCTCGCCCTTGACGATGTACTGGATGTCCAGATAATTGCGGTGGGCCTCAAACTTTGCGCCTTCGGCGGACTTAGTGGTGGCCTGCTGGACCATGATGCGGTTGCCGTCGGACAGGGGGATGGTGCGGGGGGTGTAGTCGGTCAGCTCCGCGACCACCTTCATGGCCTCCTCCAGACCGGGAACAACAGCCGCATAACGGCCCAGATCCTTCCAGGGACATACGATCATATTTATACTTCCTTTCTTCGGTTATACCGAAAATGTTATTTATTTTTGTAGGGCGGGGTCATAATAGGTCTTTCAGCTCTTCAAACCGATCCACCTTGGCCTCATACCCCTCCGGAGTGCCAAAGCCGTAGGTGCACCAGACGAAGGGGATCCCCGCCTCCACCGTGGCCTCGTAATCCCCCTGGGTGTCGCCGATGTAGGCGGCACTGTCGATGCCGTATTTTGCCATCAGGGTGCGGATGGTTTGGCACTTGCCGGTGCCTGTGTCGCCGAAGCAAAGATGCCCGGTGATGTAAGGGGTCAGACCCAGCTTGCTGATGCACAGCTCCGGGTACCCACACTGGCTGTTGCTGACGATGAAAAGCCGGTGCTTTTGGGCAAGCTTCGCCATGGTCTCCCGGATGCCGGGATAGCCGATGTCGCAGGGGTTTTCAAAGAGATACCGGTTTTCCGTATCCATGCACCGCTCCATCAGGTCATACCGCTCCGATTCGGGAATAGATGCCAAAATCGCGTCGGCGATCTCCGTCATCACCTTGCCGAACAGGGGCTTCAAGTCCTCGGCGGTAACGCACAGGTGGTCAAGGCCCTCCTTTTTCAGCTGGATATTATATCCCTCGGCCACCAACGCCCGGGAATCCCAGAGGGTGCCGTCAATGTCAAAAATCAGGCTTTCGTAGTTCATACTTCCTCCAAATGCCGCTGGATGCGGCCCAGGATCATGTCCAGAGCCACCCGGTTTTTTCCGCCCTCTGGCACCACCATGTGGGCGAACTTCTTGCTGGGCTCCACATATTTTTCGTGCATGGGCTTTACCGTCTCCTGGTACTGGGTCAGCACGCTTTCCAGGGTCCGGCCCCGCTTGTTCACATCCCGCTTGATCCGCCGGCACAGCCGCACATCCGCATCGGTGTCCACGAAAATGCGGATGTCCATCAGCTCCCGCAGTTCCTTGTCCTCAAAAATCAGGATACCCTCCACAATGATGACCTTCCCCGGCACGATCCGCACCGTTTCGTCGGAGCGGTTGTGGACGGTGAAATCATACACCGGGCAGTCGATGGCCTCTCCACGGCGCAGCTGATCCAGATGCTTTGCCATCAGATCCGTTTCCAGGGCGGCGGGCTCGTCGTAATTCAGCTTGCACCGCTCCTCATAGCTTAAATCATCGTGCCGCTTGTAGTAATTATCATGGCTCAGCACCGTGACCACATCGCCGAATTTTTCGATAATGTTCTTCATCAAAGTGGTCTTCCCGCTGCCGGTCCCCCCGGCAATGCCGATGACCAGAATATTGCCCTCCACCTTGTTATCCTCCTTCTGAAAGAATGCTGTAGGAGAGGGTCTTCTTAGCAGCCGTTGCAGCGAAGCTGCTTACGGATGCTTAGTGCATAGCTGACCCTCCCGGTAATTTTGCCCACAGGCAAAATTACATCGCCACAGGCGATTATAATTTATTTTCCTTCGGAAAATCCAAAAATCCTTTCGGATTTTTGGCGGGAGGGTCATGACCCTCCCCTACAAGAATTATCGAAGCAAATCCCAGGATAACCCGATCAGCCGCTGATCCCCCTTACTGTTCTCAATGGTCAGGGAGCCCTCCCCTTCTTCCAGCAGTTCCGCTTCTTTCAGGCGGCGTTTGGTCTCTCTCGCGGTGCCGTCGCCGCCATCCAGCAGGGTAACGCCCTCCCCCAGTACCCGGGAAATGGCCTTTGCGGCGAAGGGATAGTGGGTGCAGCCCAGCACCACCGCGTCCAGCTGCCCCCGGTAGGGCGCAAAAAGCCCCCGCAGCAGCGCGTCCATTTCGGGAGAATCCGCCTTTCCGCTTTCCACCAGCTCCACAAGGCCCGGAGCAGGCAGCTTGTAAACGGTGCAGTTTTGGTCGTAGCGGTGCATCAGGGCGGCGAATTTTTCCTCCCGCAGTGTCATGGGGGTTGCCATCACGCACAGCCGCCCGCCGGGGAATTTATCCGCCGCCAGCTTCAGGGCAGGTTCAATGCCGATGACGATCAGCTCCGGGTAAGCGGCCCGCAGGTCGTTGATGGCGGCGGAGGTAGCCGTGTTGCAGGCAACGACCAACGCCTTGATGCCCCGCTCCATTAACGTTTGGGCTGCGGCAAAGGTAAGTTGCTTTACTTCTTCTTTTGTTTTGGTGCCGTAGGGCGCGTTGGCGGAGTCCCCGAAATAGAGGTACCGCTCCCCAGGCATCACCCGCCGCAGATGCCGCAAAACGCTGATGCCCCCCACGCCGGAATCAAATACGGCGATGTAATCTTTCCTGGTGTTCATAGATTCACCTTTTATAAACCCGTTGTAGGGCGGGGTCAGCTATGCACTAAGCATCCGTAAGCAGCTTCGCTGCAACGGCTGCTAAGATGATCCCCGCCGACGCACTAACGGGATTGAGTAGCAGCGATTTTAGGAACACTGCCGTGTCGCACTGTATGAGTACGGCAGAAATCGCAACCTGTTCGGCGGGGTCATGACCCCGCCCTACATTTTTTATATCTTATCAAATCTTGCCGCTTCTTGCAATGCTTCATTGACTTTTTCGTGCAATTTTGATATTGTGGAATTATCAAAATTATGGAGGTCATTCAATGAACCGCTATCTGTTTGTAATCGACTATCAGAACGACTTTGTGGACGGTGCCCTGGGCTTCCCCGGGGCGGAAAAGCTGGATGAAAAAATCGCCGCCAAGGTAAGGGAATACGGCAAGGGCCATGTGCTTTTCACCCGGGACACCCATTTTGAAAACTATCTGGATACCCGCGAGGGCAAAAATCTCCCCGTTGTCCACTGTATCAAGGGCACCAAGGGCTGGGAGGTCTACGGCGAAACGGCGAAAGCCCTGGCGGAGGTGGAAGCCCCCGGCATCGATAAGCTGGTCTTCGGCATGGATGTGACCGACCCTGCCACCGCCGCTGTTCTGCCGGAGACAGCCGACGAAATCGAGCTGGTGGGTCTGGTCAGCAACATCTGCGTGGTCAGCAACGCCGTGGTGCTCCAAAGCAAATACCCCGAGGCCACCATTACCGTAGATGCCGCCTGCACCGACTCCTTCGACAAGGCCCTCAACGAAAAAGTCCTGGATGTCCTGACAGGCTTCCAGGTGAAGGTCATCAACCGCTAAAAAGCATAAGTGCAAAAAACTCCCGCTCCGATTTTGGAGCGGGAGTTCTGTATTTTTACTGGTTAGCCATTTCCTTCAGTGCGTCCTTGCGGCTGAAGTTGGCGCGGCCCTTCTCGTCGAAGCCCATGAACTTGACCCAGGTCATGTCGCCCAGGTTCAGAACATCCTCGACCTTTTCTACGCGGCGGTTCTCCAGCTTGGAGATGTGCACCATGCCGTCATGGCCGGGAGCGATCTCCACGAAGGCGCCGATGGGCAGGATGCGGACGACCTTGCCGTAGTACAGCTTGCCCACCTCGGGAACGAAGCAGATGTCGTCGATCATCTTCTTGGCGGCGTAAGCGGCGGCGGAGTCCACAGCGGAGATGAACACGCTGCCATCGTCCTCAATGTCCACCTTGGCACCGGTGTCGGCGCAGATCTTCTGGATGGTCTTGCCGCCGGAGCCGATGACCTCGCGGATCTTCTCCACGGGCACCTTCATGCTGATCATCTTGGGAGCGAACTCGCTGACCTCAGCACGGGGGGCGGGGATGGCCTTCAGCATGACCTCGCTCAGGATCTCCAGACGGGCCTTGCGGCAGCGTTCCAGCGCGTCAGCGATGATCTCCATGGTCAGACCCTTGTTCTTCAGGTCCATCTGGATGGCGGTGACACCCTCGGTGGTACCGGCAACCTTGAAGTCCATCTCGCCGTGGAAGTCCTCAACACCCTGGATGTCGGTGAAGGTTCTCCACTCGCCGGTCTCCTGGTCGGAGATCAGGCCGCAGGAGATGCCAGCCACGGGCCGCTTGATGGGCACGCCTGCGTCCATCAGAGCCAGGGTAGAGC
Source organism: Oscillospiraceae bacterium (assembly GCA_017461445.1). Taxonomy (GTDB): domain Bacteria; phylum Bacillota; class Clostridia; order Oscillospirales; family Oscillospiraceae; genus Faecousia. Next base: position 99,536 of record JAFTXW010000003.1, on the reverse strand, counting down.
CGCAGATGGAGCCCTGAGAGGTGGAGCCGTTGGAGGACAGAACCTCGGACACCACACGGATGGCGTAGGGGAACTCCTCCACGCTGGGGATCACGGGCAGCAGAGCCTTTTCCGCCAGAGCACCGTGACCGATCTCGCGGCGGGAAGTGCTGCGGGCGGCACGGGCTTCGCCGGTGGAGAAGGAGGGGAAGTTGTAGTGGTGGATATACCGCTTGGTCTCCTCGGGGTAGATGGTGTCCAGCTTCTGAGCAGCGGACAGGGTGTTCAGGGTGCAGATGGAGAGCACCTGGGTCTGACCGCGGGAGAACAGGCCGGAGCCGTGAACACGGGGCAGAACGCCGACCTCAGCGTCCAGGGGACGGATGTCGTCCATGCCGCGGCCGTCCACGCGCTTGCCCTGCAGCAGCCACTTCTTGACGACCTTCTTCTGCATCTTGTACAGGCAGACCTCAATGTGGGTCTCGAAGTCCTCATACTTCTCAGCGAACTTGGCGGCAAAGTCCAGGCGGGCAGCGGTGAGCCGCTCCTCGCGGACGTTCTTGTCGTCGGTGTCCAGAGCGTACTCGATCTGGTTCAGGCCATAGGCCATCAGGTCATCCAGCAGGTCGTGGTTGACGGCGGCCTTCTCGAAGGTGAACTTGGGCTTGCCGATCTCGGCCACGATGCCGTTGATGAACTTGACGATCTCCATGTTGGTCTCGTGGGCCACACGGATGCACTCGTAAACGATGTTCTCGGGAGCCTCGTTGGCCTCGGTCTCGATCATGACCACCTTCTCGAAGGTGGAAGCGATGCACACGAAGCAGTCGCAGGCGGCCCGCTCGTCAGCGGAGGGGTTCACGATATACTGGCCGTTCAGGTGTGCCACGTTGGTGGTAGCCACGGGGCCGTTCCAGGGAACGTCGGAGGAAGCGATGGCGATGGAAGCACCCAGGGAAGCCACGACCTCGACAGGATTCTCATGGTCGTTTGCCAGAACGGTGCAGGTCACGACGGTGTCGTTGCGCAGCTCCTCGTCGAACAGGGGACGCATGGGACGGTCGATGATACGGCTGTTCAGGATGCCCCGCTCGGAGGGCTTGCCCTCCCGGCGGTTGAAGGAGCCGGGGATGCGGCCCACGGAATACATTCTCTCCTCAAACTCGATGGTCAGGGGGAAGTAGTCGATGCCGGCCTTGGGGATGGGGTTGCAGGTGCAGGTGACCAGCACCACGGTGTCGCCGTAGCGGCAGATGCACTCGGCGTTGGCCAGCTCAGCCACCTTACCGGTCTCCACGGTAAAGGGACGGCCGCCGATTTCCATCTCATAAACATGATGGTTAGGATACTGCTTGCGAGTAATCATTGGTTTAACCTCCTTGAAATTTTGGTAGTTGAAAATTGAAAGTTGAAAGTTGAAAATTATAGATGAAATTTTCAATTTTTCATTTTCGATTTTCAATTTGGTTGGTTCGGGAGGTTTAGCACTTGAAACTAACGCCGATATTCGGCATCACTTTCAACTGCTAAATATCTCCCGGGATGATAAGTGGAAAGTTGAAAATGTAAAGTTGAAAGTTGTGGTATCCCCTTCGGGGATGATTTTAAATAGTCGGCGAAGCCGACACCGTAACTTTCAATTTTCAATTTTCAACTTTCAACTAAAAAGCGGCGATGTCACCATCGCCGCTTTTTATTGATATCTTACTTACGGATACCCAGCTTGGCGATCAGAGCACGGTAGCGGTTGATGTCCTTCTTTGCCAGATAGTCCAGCAGGCTGCGACGCTTACCGACCATCATCAGCAGACCACGGCGGGAGTGGTTGTCGTGCTTGTGCACACGCAGGTGATCGGTCAGCTCGTTGATGCGGGCGGTCAGGATAGCGACCTGAACCTCGGGGGAGCCGGTATCGCCCTCGTGAGTAGCGTTCTCCAGGATGACCTGGGTTTTCTTTTCCTTCTGAATCATGGTTATTTCCACCTTTCGATAAATTCCCCGGAAGCCAAGTAGGGGCGGGTGGTGTACTGATATCATACAGCTTTCTCCCACAACTGAGCAACGGGCATAAAAATTGCGTCTGGCCATAGCCAGCCTTTTGATGATATCATAAGTCTGCCCAAAAGTAAAGCAGATTTTTCATGGAAAAGAAAGATTTTTTGTTGGGGAAATGCCTTGCCCCCTCGATCATTTATCGTCCCTTCCGCGTTATCCAATCCCGCACCAGGGCAATGCTGTTCAGCACCAGTGTTACGATCAGAAGTGTGTTCGCCGCGAAGATCACCACGCCGTCGGTATCCATCAGCGCGCTCCAGTCGTTCAGGCCTACCCGGCGGCTGACCTCATAAAACTGCAAAACAAGAGAAACCCCGCACAGGCCAAAGCTGCCGAAGGAAAATCCTCTGAATTTTCCGCATATCGCCGCAACCCCGCCGAAGATCCAGGCCAAAAATCCCAAAAGCAAACTCATTAGATTATACATTTTACGAACCTCCAATCCAATTCGGATGTAACTCCACCCTCCACTCTTCACTCTCCACACTAAAAAATTACGTGTCCACCTTCCAATAATACAGCACCCCCGCGTCACCGTCATACACCGCCAGGGTGAAATTATAGGAATGGCGGTCAAAGAGGGCGGAAACGTCCGCCGGGTCTGTGCTTTCGTAGTGCCGGTCAAGGAAGAACCACTGCCCGTTTTCCATTTCGGGCACCGCCAAACCGAAATGCGCCAGAGCCTTCCGGGCCTCCTCCGTCATGGGCAGATCGTGCCAGAAGCGGCTTTCGGGGATGTACGCCTCCCCGGAGAGCACCAGCACCGTGGTGCCGTCCCCATGGAAGCCCCCGTGGGTGTCAGAATATTCGATGACTCGGGCTCTGGACATGGAAATATCCAACGCGTCCAGCGCGTTCCGCCGCCCCGCCAGCGCGGGGGCATCCACTGTATAGGGAACGCCGTTGATAAGAAGGGTGTCCTCGTCCTGCCAGACCAGGGTCATGCCTTCATGCTCCCCCCAGCTGCCGGAATAAACGGTAAATTCCTCCACAAAGCTGCCGAAGCCGAGGGAAAAGCTCTGTGCATTGTCCCGGACGATGACCCGTGTGTTGTCCGCAATGGCCCCGGCGTTCTGCACTTCGATCCGGGCGGTGCGGCTGTTTTCCGGGGAATCCAGCTGCCGCATCACATCCGTTGTGGAAATCAGGGTAATGGCCGAAAACAGCAGCAGGCACAGCCCCGCGGCAAAGGTGAGCAGTACAGAAAGAAAATAGCACAAAGCCCTCCAGAACACCCCGGTCATTCGCTGGTAAAGAACCCACCCGCAGACCACAACAGCCACCGCCCCGAAAATCGCGCCCCACCAGTCCAGAAAGACCAGCATGGTGATTCCGTTCACCAGCGACACCAGCGGCGCGAAAAAGGCCCACCGGGAATCCTTCCCCCGGTACAGCTTTACCGTCAATGCCACCGTCGCCCCCGTCAGAACAAGCAAAACCAAAGGCTCGCTGACCAGCACAAACGCCCGGTCGATCACAACCCCAACCCCAAAGCACAGAGGTAAAAGAAGCTGTAACAGAAAAAACAGAACATAAAACATATTAGATACCTTTTCAATAATGGTATGTAGGGGAGGGTCTTCTTAGCAGCCGTTGCAGCAAAGCTGCTTACGGATGCTTAGTGCATAGCTGACCCTCCCGCCAAAAATCCATAAGGATTTTTGGATTTTCCGAAGGAAAATAAAATAATTATCGCCTTGCGGCGATGTGATTTTGCCTTTTGGGCAAAATCACCGGGAGGGTCAAGACCCTCCCCTACAGTGTTTTATCGGCTCCAGGGGTCATCATCCTCCACGAACTCAAACAGGTCTCCCGGCTGGCATTTCAGCTCCCGGCAGATGGCATCCATGGTGCTCATGCGGACGGCCTTGGCCTTTCCGGTTTTCAGAATGGACAGGTTCGCGGGGGTCATGCCGATGCGGTTTGCCAGCTCCAGGGAGGTCATTTTCCGTTTCGCCAGCATCATGTCAAGATTTACAATGATCGCCATAACGCCACCTCACACCGTCAGGTCGTTTTCTTCCCGGATCTCTACCGCCGCCGCCAGGGCGTTCTCCACCACGCTGACGATAAGGGTCAGGAAGGCCATGATGATGACCAGAAATACCAGGGGCGGATAAAAGAAGGACGCGGGCAGGCAGACCAGGCTGACCCCGGCGCAGCACCAGCGAATATGCCGCACCCGGCGGACGTTTCCGGTGACGAACACCTGCCGGGCCAGAATGTTTTTCAGCAGCCGGTCAACGCACCAAAGTCCCCAGAGCACCAGAGGGGTGCAGCAGTAGTAGCCAATCAGGATCGCGGTGCGACCGCTCTGGGCCAGAGGCCGGATGGTGTTGTAAAATTCCAGAATTCCCGGCAGCAGGAACACCAGCCCGGCCACCAGAAGAAACAGCAAACGGTTCACCCAAAGGGTACATTTTGCGGAAAGCTCGGTTGTCATATGCAAAACACCTCCATATACTGGGAATATACCATAAAGATTATCGAAAGTCAATAATAAATTATTAGAAATTAAAAATATGTCTTTTTAACGCAAACAAAACTCCGTCCCATAAGTTCACAAAGAATTCACATTTATCTACTTCGAATTTTAACAATTGGCCTGTATAATGACATTAAATAAATCTTCCCTCTCATTTTTCCTCCTTCTTTCTTATTTCAAAGGATGCTGCCCGTTATGGTCATTTGGCTGTAAGGGGCAGCATCCTTTTTTTGCAGATTTCACAAATTTTTCAGATTTTGGAACGCTTTTGGAACACCCGGGGACGCTTCCGGGAACCGGGGAACGGTATAATGGCCCCATAAGCGAAAAAACGCTGAAAAAATTCAGGAGGCATATCATTATGTATTTCAATACCATTGCAAAAGTTGTCGCAGAGCGTACCGGCTGTGATGTTTCTTCCATCACCCCCGAGAGCACCTTCACCGAGCTGGGCATCGATTCCCTGGACACCGTGGAGCTGCTGATGAACCTGGAGGACGAGCTGGGCATCGAGATCGAGCTGGATCAGCCCGTTGCCACCGTGGGTGACCTGGATAAGTTCATCCAGAGCAAGCAGGGGTAAGAAAAATGGTCAAGTCTGCGATTTGTGAACTGCTGGGCATTCAGTACCCGGTGTTTCAGGGCGGCATGGCCTGGATCGCTGATGGAAAACTGGCCGCTGCCGTAAGTAATGGCGGCGGCCTTGGCATTATCGCGGCGGGCAACGCCCCCGCGTCCTATGTCCGTCAGCAGATCCAGGTTGCTAAGTCCCTGACCGAAAAGCCCATCGGCGTGAACATCATGCTCATGAGCCCCTTCGCCGACGAGGTGGCGAAGGTGGTGGTGGAGGAGCAGGTGCAGGTGGTCACCACCGGCGCGGGCAATCCCTCCAAGTACATCAAGGAATGGCTGGCGGCTGGCATCAAGGTGATCCCCGTGGTGGCATCCGTTGCCATGGCGAAGCTGATGACCCGGCTGGGTGCCTCTGCCCTCATTGCCGAGGGCGGTGAAAGCGGCGGCCATGTGGGCGAGCTGACCACCATAGTGCTGGTGCCCCAGGTCTGCGACGCCACCAACCTTCCCGTCATTGCCGCAGGCGGCATTGCCGACGGGCGGGGTGTGGCGGCTGCCTTCATGCTGGGTGCCTGCGGTGTCCAGATGGGCACCCGGTTCCTCAGTGCCTATGAGTGCACCATCCACCCCAATTACAAGGAAAAGATTTTGAAGGCCAACGACCTGTGCACCATGGTCACCGGCAAGCGGCTGGGCCATCCTGTCCGCAGCCTGCGCACCCAGTTTGCCCGGAACTATTCCAAGGCCGAATACGGCGGAATGCCTGACGACGAGCTGGAAAATCTGGCAGTGGGTGCCCTGCGGCTGGCTGTCCAGGAGGGCGACAACGAAAAGGGCTGCTTCCTCTCCGGTCAGATCGCCGCAATGGTGAGTCAGGAGCAGCCTGCCGCTGACATCGTCCGGGAGGTCATGGAGGAAGCGGAGCCGATCCTGCGGAGGGCTGCGGCATGGGTGGAATAGCCTTCCTGTTCTCCGGCCAGGGAGACCAGTTCCCCGGTATGGGAAAGGAACTGTATGACAAATATCCCGCGGCGGAAGAGGCGTTCCAAATGTGTGACCGCCTCCGCCCCGGCACCCTGCAGCAGTGCTTCTCCGGCACCGCCGAGGAATTGAAGGAAACCCAAAACACCCAGCCCTGCCTGTTTGCTATGGAGCTGGCAGCGGCAGAGGTTTTGAAGGAAAAGGGTGTCACCCCCAACGCGGTGGCGGGCTTCTCCCTGGGAGAGGTTGTCGCTGCTACGGTTGCCGGGGTATTCGACGCCGAAACGGGCTTTCGGCTGGTCTGCCAGCGGGGCCGGCTCATGCAGCGGGAAGCGGAGAAATTCGACACCGCCATGGCGGCTGTTGTGAAGCTGTCCGCCGAAGCTGTGGAAGAAATCTGCGGCAGATATACGGACATCTACCCCGTGAACTTCAACTGCCCCGGAAACATCACCGTTTCCGGTCTGGCATCCCAAATGCCCGCCTTCTCCGCCGACGTAAAGGCCGCCGGGGGCCGGGCACTGCCCTTAAAGGTAAAGGGGGCCTTCCATTCCCCCTTTATGGCAGAAGCGGCGGAGGATTTTGCCGGGGAGCTGGCAAAGGCGAAGGTCAGCCAGCCCAAAATCTCCCTCTATTCCAACGTGACGGCGAAGCCCTACGGGGATGATCCCGCTGCCCTGCTGGCAAAGCAGATCGCCAGCCCCGTCCAGTGGGAGAAAATCATCCGGGATATGATCGCCGGGGGCATCGATACCTTCATCGAAATCGGCCCCGGCAAGACCCTGACCAATATGATAAAGAAGATCGACGGCACCGTGAAGGCGGTCACCGTTACCGAATATCTGGAGGAACTGCCATGCTGACAGGAAAAACAGCCATCGTCACCGGCGGCAGCCGGGGCATCGGCGGGGCCATTGCCCTGAAATTCGCCTCCCTGGGGGCCAATATCGCCGTGATCTACGCGGGCAATGCCCAGGCGGCGGAGGAGACCTGCGAAAAATGCCGGGAATACGGCGTGAAGGCGGCGGCTTACCAATGTGATGTTTCCTCTTTTGAGGAGACAAAGACCACCGTCGCCGCCGTCAAGACCGACTTCGGCGGCATCCACATTCTGGTAAACAACGCGGGCATCACGAAAGACGGTCTGCTCGCCATGATGAAGGAGGAGGCCTTCGACGCGGTGCTGGACACCAATCTGAAAGGTGCTTTCAACATGACCCGGCACTGCACCCCCATGTTCCTGCGGGCAAAGGAGGGCTGCATCATCAACATCAGCTCCGTTTCCGGCCTGATGGGCAACGCGGGCCAGTGCAATTATGCCGCCTCCAAGGCGGGCCTCATCGGCCTGACCAAGTCCGTTGCCAAGGAGCTGGCCCCCAAGGGCATCCGCTGCAACGCCATCGCCCCCGGCTTCATCCGCACCGACATGACCGGTACCCAGGAGAATAACCCCCTCCTCACCATGATCCCCCTGGGCCGCATGGGCGAAGCGGTCGAAGTTGCCGAAGCCGCCGCCTACCTGGCCACCGCCAAATACGTCACCGGAGAAACCCTCCGCGTCGACGGCGGCATTGCTATGTAAAAGAGAAATGCTTGTTTAGCGCAGTGGTGCGGCAGCACCCAACCGCTTCCCCCGGATGCAAATCAATAGTTGAAATGAGCACATCCCCGCGTAGGGGCGACCGCAAGGGTCGCCCCTACGCGAGAGACCTGCATCGTAAATCGAGGTTTTCTAACGTTTCAACCCTTGATCCGCATCCTGGGGGAAGGAATTTGGTGCGTCAAAACAAAATAGTAAGGAGAACAACATGACCAACGAACTTCGCAGAGTTGTGGTGACGGGTCTGGGTGTGGTCAGTCCTGTGGGCAGTGATATGGACACTGTCTGGCAGAACCTGACCGCCGGCTACAACGGCATCGGCCCCATTACCTACTTTGATACCACCAATTATAAGGCCAAGCTGGCCGCCCAGGTAAAGGACTTCGATCCCCTCACCTATATGGAAAAAAGCGAGACCCTCCGCAGCGACAAGTTCGCCCAGTACGCCCTGGGCGCGGCTGTCCAGGCGGTGGAGGAGAGCGGTGTCATCGGCACCCTGCCCCCTGAGCGGGTGGCGGTCTACTTCGGCTCCGGCATCGGCGGCCTGAACACCGTTACCACCGAGGTGGAAAAGCTCCATAACCGGGGCCCCCACCGGGTATCCCCCCTGTGCATTCCCATGATGATCGCCAATATGGCGGCGGGCATGATCGCCATCCGCTACAACTGCCAGGGCGCGGCCCTGCCTGCAGTGACTGCCTGCGCTTCCGGCTCCAATGCCATCGGTGAAGCCCTCCGGGCCATCCGCCATGGCTATGCCGATGCCGTCATCACCGGCGGCGCGGAGGCCTCCATCGTTTCCGTAGGCGTGGCGGGCTTCATCAACATGAAGGCCCTGTCCACGGCGGAGGACCCCAACGCCGCCTCCCTGCCCTTCGATGCCCGCCGGGGCGGCTTCGTCATCGGTGAAGGCGCGGCGGCACTGGTGCTGGAAGAGTATGAGCACGCCAAGGCCCGCGGTGCCAGGATCTACGGCGAGGTCTGCGGCTACGGCTCCACCTGCGATGCCCACCACATCACCGCCCCCCACCCCGAAGCGGAAGGCGGTGCCCGGGCCATGAAGCAGGCCCTGGAGGAGGCGGGCTACAACGGCACCGAAGCCGTCTACGTCAACGCCCACGGCACCGGCACCCCCATGAACGACAGCGGCGAGACTCTGGCCATCAAGAAGGCCTTGGGAGAGGAACAGGCTTACAAGGCCCTGGTCAGCTCAACCAAGTCCATGACCGGCCACATGCTGGGCGCGGCGGGAGCCATTGAGGCCATCGTCTGCCTGAAGGTGCTGGAGACGGGCACCGTGCCCCCCACCATCAACCTCCGGGAGCCGGACCCCAAGTGCGACCTGAATTATGTCCCCAACCAGGCAGTGAAGGCCGATATCAGCCTGTGCCTGTCCAATTCCCTTGGCTTCGGCGGCCATAACGCCTGCCTGGCCTTCCGAAAGGTGTAACTATGAAAGAATCCGATATTCGCAAATATGCCGCCCTGATGAAGGAGCTGGATTTGACGGGCCTGGAGATCACCGAGGATAACAAGGTGGTGCGGCTGGAGCGGAGCCTGTCCGCCCCGGTGCAGCAGGCGGTGGTGTCTGCCGCCCCGGCTCCCGTCCCGGCGGCGGAAACTGCCGATTATATCAGCGTCCGCTCCCCCATTGTGGGCCTGTTCTATTCCGCCCCCGCCGAGAACGCCGACCCCTATGTGTCCCCCGGCGACCGGGTGAAGCAGGGCCAGACCCTGTGCATCGTGGAGGCCATGAAGCTGATGAACGAGATCAGCGCGGAGTGCGACGGCATCATCGAGTCCGTCTGTGTCTCCAACGGCCAGATGGTGGAGTACGGCACCGAGCTGTTCCGCATCAAGAGGTAAGAAATGAACAAAGAAGAGATTATGGCGATCCTCCCCCACCGGGAGGATATGCTCCTGCTGGACGAGGTGGCGGCGGAAAACGGCGAAGCCCTGGGCCGCTACCATGTCCGGGGGGATGAATTTTTCCTCCGGGGCCATTTCCCCGGAAATCCCATCGTGCCTGGGGTCATCCTGTGCGAGATCCTGGCCCAGTCCGCCTGCGTGCTGATGAAGGACGCGATGGGGTCGGGCAAGCTCCCCGTCTACACAGGGCTGAACAACGTGAAATTCCGTTCCCCAGTGCGCCCCGGGGACACCATCGAGACCCGCTGCCACATCAAGCGGGCCAAGCACCCCTTCTATTTTGCCGAAGGAACGGTGACGGTTGACGGCAGACTCTGCGTGAGCGCAGAATTTTCGTTTGCCATCACGGGAGCGTAACTATGTTTTCAAAAATCTTAATTGCCAACCGGGGCGAGATCGCCGTCCGCATCATCCGGGCTTGCCGGGAGATGGGCATTGCCACGGTGGCGGTCTATTCCGAAGCGGATAAGGACGCGCTCCATGTGGCCCTGGCGGATCAAAGCTTCTGCATCGGCGGCAGTGCCCCTTCGGAAAGCTATCTGAATGAAAGCCAGATCATCAGCACCGCCCTGCTGGCGGGAGCCCAGGCCATCCATCCGGGCTACGGCTTCCTGTCGGAAAACGCCCATTTCGCCCGGACCTGCCGGAAAAATGGACTGGTGTTCATCGGCCCGGAGCCGGACAGTATGGAGCGGCTCAGCGACAAGGCCCGGCTGAAGGAGCTGGTGAAAAACACCGGCCTCACCGTCATCCCCGGCACCAAAGTCCTTACCTCTTTGGAGGAAGCCCGGGAGCAGGCGAAGATCATCGGCTACCCCGTGATGCTGAAGGCCTGCGCCGGCGGCGGCGGACGGGGCATCCGCCTGGTGCGAAATTCTGACGATCTGGAAGAAAGCTGGCACCAGGCCACCGCCGAGGCCCAGAGTGCCTTCGGCGATGGCAGCGTGTATCTGGAAAAGTACATCTACCCCGCCCGGCATGTGGAGCTGCAAATTCTGGCGGATGAGCAGGGCAACGTGGTCTGCCTGGGGGAGCGGGACTGCTCCTTACAGCAGCGGAACCAGAAGCTCATCGAAGAGACCCCCTCCCCCGCCGTGGGGGATGCCCAGCGGCAGAAGATTATGGCCCTGGCTCGGGATGCCGTCCGAAAGATCGGCTATGTGGGCGCGGGCACCCTGGAATTTCTGCTGGATAACGGGGGAAATTTCTGGTTCATGGAGATGAACGTCCGCCTGCAGGTGGAGCACGCCGTCACCGAGATGCTGACAGGTATCGACCTGGTGAAGTGGCAGATCCGCATCGCCGCGGGCATCCCCCTGGACATGCGCCAGGAGGACATTTCCCTCTCCGGCTGTGCCATTGAGTGCCGGGTCAACGCCCGGGGCTGCGGCAAGCTTCAGATGCTCCATGTGCCCGGCGGCCCCGCGGTGCGGTTCGATACCTGCCTGGTGGCAGGTACGGAGGTGCCGCCCTACTACGATTCCCTTCTGGGCAAGCTGATCGTCAGTGCCCGGACCCGGGAGGAAGCCCTGCGCAAGCTCCGGGCCGCCCTGTGCGAGCTGGTCATCCAGGGCATCCCCACCAACATTGCCGACCAGCTGGTGATCCTGGACGATGACCGGTTCGCCTTCGGCAATTATGACCTGACATTTCTGGGAAGCAGGTGAAAAACATGGCCTTTCTCAACTTTTTACAACCGAAAAACGCATTGGAGGAGGGCGGCCGCACCGCCGCGCCCATCCATGAGGACGCGGGGGAGCCGGAAAAGACCTGCCCCAACTGCCATAAGCCCATCCCCCTGAGCCGCCTGTGGGCGAACCATCTGGTGTGCCCCTGCGGCTACCACTTCCGCATGAAGGCCCGCCAGCGGATCGCCATGGCGGCGGACAAGGGCACCTTCCGGGAGCTGTTTTCGGAGCTTCGCTCCGGGAATCCCCTGGAATTCCCCGGCTATGGGGAAAAGCTGGACACCGTCCGCTCCGCCAGCGGCGAAGCCGAAGCGGTGGTCTGCGGCACCGCCGCCATCGGCGGGGAAGCCTGCTGCCTGTTTGTCATGGAGCCTTATTTTATGATGGGCTCCATGGGCAGTGCCGTGGGCGAAAAGCTGACCCGGCTTTTTGAGTACGCCCTGGAACACCGGCTTCCCGTTGTGGGCTATGCCGTCTCCGGCGGCGCGCGGATGCAGGAGGGACTGCTGTCCCTGATGCAGATGGCAAAGACCAGTGCCGCCGTGAAGCGTCATTCCGACGCTGGCCTATTGTACATCGCCGTGCTGACGGACCCCACCACCGGCGGTGTCACCGCCAGCTTCGCCATGGAGGCGGATATCCTTCTGGCGGAGCCGGGGGCCACCATCGGCTTCGCGGGAGCCCGGGTCATCGAGCAGACCACCCGCAAGACCCTGCCCAAGGAATTCCAGAAGGCGGAATTTGTGCTGCAGCACGGCTTCATCGACAGCATTGCCCCCCGTTCAGGGCAGAAGGCACTGCTTACCCGGCTGCTGCGGCTGCACAAGGGAGGTTAACACATTGGATCAGATACCCTATGCCGTGGTCAAGCTGGCCCGGGACAATATGCGCCCCACGGGCCTTGACTATATTGGCCATATTTTTAAGGATTTTACGGAGCTTCACGGCGACCGCCGCTTCGGTGACGACCCCGCCATTGTGGGCGGCGTTGCCTGGCTGGGGGATACCCCCGTGACCGTCATCGCCATCGAAAAGGGCCATACCGCCAAGGAGCGGAGCTTCCGCAACTTCGGTGCCCCCAACCCCGAGGGCTACCGCAAGGCCCTGCGGCTGATGAAGCAGGCGGAAAAATTCGGACGGCCCGTGGTCTGCTTCATCGATACCTCCGGTGCCTGCTGCGGCATCGGTGCCGAGGAGCGTGGCCAGGGTCAGGCCATCGCGGAAAACTTAATGGAAATGTCCACCCTCTGTGTCCCTGTGGTGTCCATCCTGGTGGGCGAGGGCGGCAGCGGCGGCGCACTGGCCCTGGCGGTGGCGGACCGGGTGTGGATGCTGGAAAACGCGGTGTATTCCGTCATTTCCCCCGAGGGCTGCGCCAGCATTCTGTGGAAGGATGCCAAACAGGCGGAGACTGCCGCCGCCAGCCTGAAGCTGACGGCCAAGGATGCCCTCCGCTTCGGTGTCATCGAGCGGATTCTGCCCGAAAAGGACATGGGCAAGCAGCCCTTCTACGACCGCATCGCCGCCGCACTGAAAACAGAATTGGACGCCCTCTCCCGGGACCCGGACCTGATCGCCAAGCGGTACGCCCGGTTCCGGGGCCTGGGGGCCGTCGAGGAGAGCAAATGAGCATTTATCAGAAATTCTGCCGGGAGACCCTGAACAGCCGGGGCGGCCTGGAAAGCATTACCCTGGATTACCCGGAGAACTTCAACTTCGGCTACGACGTGGCGGATGCCATCGCGGAGGAGACCCCGGGCAAAACCGCCCTGGTCTGGTGCAACACGGAAAACGAGGAGCACATCTTCACCTTCGGGGATATCAAAAAATACAGCAATCAATTTGCCAATGTGTTCCAAAACGCGGGACTTCGCCGGGGAATGCGTGTTATGCTGGTGCTGAAGCGGCACTATGAATACTGGTTTGCGGTGGTCGCGCTCCACAAGCTGGGCGTTACCGTCATCCCTGCCACCCATATGCTGACGGTGCAGGATTATGTCTACCGCCTCCGCATGGCCCAGGTGGATGCCATCCTCTGCACCCCCTTCGGGGGCGTGCCGGATAAGCTGCGGCAGGCAGTGGAGGAAGCGGATTCCCACGCCATTTTGTGGACCGTCCGCCGGGATGTCCCCGGCTTCCGCAACCTGACCGCCGAGATGGAAGAAGCAGAGGAGACCCTGGAACGGGTGGAGACTGCCGTCACTGACCCCATGCTGCTGTACTTCACCTCCGGCACCACCGGCTATCCCAAGGGGGTCATCCACGACTTTTCCTACCCCCTGGCCCATATCGTCACTGCCAAATACTGGCAGCAGGCGGAGGACGGCGGCCTTCACTTCACCGTGGCGGAGACCGGCTGGGCGAAAGCCTCCTGGGGCAAGCTCTACGGCCAGTGGCTGGTGGGCAGCGCGGTGATGGTCTTTGATTTCGATAATTTTGAGCCGAAGCAGCTGTGCGCCGTCATTAACCGTTATGGGGTAACTTCCTTCTGCGCACCCCCTACGGTCTACCGCTATCTGGTGCGCAAGGGCATCCCCGACATGCCCTCCCTGCGCCATGCCTCTACAGCGGGCGAGCTGCTGAATCCCGAGGTGTTCCGCCGCTTTACGGAACGGACGGGCCTCACCCTCTGCGAGGGCTACGGCCAGACGGAGACCACCCTGCTGATGGCCAATTTCAAGGGCAATGAAGCGGCGGCAGGCTCCATGGGTACCATTTCCCCCTTCTACCGCATCGAGCTGCGGGGCCGGGACGGAAAGCCGGTTCCCGTAGGCGAGATCGGCGAGGTGGTGATCCTGCCCCCCGAATCCGGCAGACAGGTGGGCGTGTTCAGCGGCTATCTGGGAAATGACGAACAGTACGCCCACGCCTGGCGGGACGGCGTGTACCATACCGGCGATGCCGCCTACATGGACGAGAACGGCCGCTGCTGGTTCCACGGTCGGTTTGACGACATCATCAAGACTGGCGGCTACCGGGTGGGCCCCTATGAAGTGGAAAATGTGCTGATGGAGCACCCCGCCGTGGCGGAGTGCAGCGTGGTGGGCGTTCCCGACCCCCTCCGGGGCCAGGCCATCAAGGCCGTGGTCACCCTGGCGGGAGCCAATACCCCTTCCCCGGCTCTGGAAAAGGAGATCAAGGACTTCTGCAATACCCGCCTGGCGGAATACAAGTGGATCCGCATCCTGGAATTCGTCAAAGAAATGCCCAAAACCATCAGCGGTAAGATCCGCAAAGCCGAGCTGAGAGGGTAATGCGCCCCTTTTAAATGCGAATCAATAGCGGAAAAGTCAGAAAACCCTGGTTTCCTATGCAGACCTTTCGCGTAGGGGCGACCCTTGCGGTCGCCCGATGCGATGCGCAGCATCGCACAAAATGGCTTCCCCCGGGGGGAAGCTGGCTGAAATTTCGGCCACACTTGGCCGGAATTTCAGACTGATGAGGAATGCGGGCGGAAAGCTTACAGTTTCGCATCTATTGCAGGCCTCCTACTAGCCTACAGTGCACGCCATTCCTCATCCGGCCCTGCGGGCCACCTTCCCCCCCGGGGCTTAGTGGCCGTTGGAGCAAAGCGACTTACGGCCACTTAGTGCCTTGTGCTGAAGGGATTTGCCGCCTTCCTCTCCATTTGACGAGTTTCCCTTTTCGTGGTATAATTTCCAAAAACCACCCACCCCTGTCGGATAGGAGCACCCCTATGAATATGGAAGAAAGTCTGGACTGCCGTATCAGCGGCTTTCATCAATACCGCCTGTCGGAGCCTGCCGGGCTGGCCTTTGCCAGCCGGAACCTCTGCGAGATGCTTGGGCGCACCCGGGAGGAGCTGATGGCGGAAAACGGCTATATTTCCCAGGTACACCCCGGGGACCGTCAGGTCTGCGGGGATTTCCTGCGTGACCTGGCCGCCGGGGAGCAGACCCTAACCGCCCAGTACCGCCTGCTGCGCATGGACGGCAGCGTCCTCTGTGTCAGCGACACGGCCACCTCCTATTGGCAGGACGGCGTTCTGCTGGCCGACAGCGTGCTGACGGACATCACCGCCCTGAAAAGCGAAAACGAGAACCTCCACTACCTGAACGACACCATGCCCTGCGGGTTCCTCCGCTACACCTGCGAAAAAACGCCCCGGATCACCTACATCAACGACCAGATGCGGGAATTTCTGGGCTTCCCCCGGGGAGCTGCCGGGACGGAGGCACTGGAAATGTACAGCCAGAACCTTTTCCTGCTGATCCCCATGGAGGAGCGGCGGCGGTTCGGCATCTACCTGGACCGGGTCTATAAGCACGGCGCGCCCATTGCCGGTGAAATGCCCGTGATCCGCTGCGACGGCACCCGGACCTTCCTCTTCGGCTGGGTCACCAAATGCGTCAACGAACGGGGCGAGGAGGAATTCCAAAGTGCCTGCATGGACATCACCGAGCGTCACCAGCTCCGCCGGGAGCAGGAGACCCGGCGGTATGTGAAGGCGTTGACGGAGATCTACGACAAGATTTTCGAGTTCGACCTGTCCGCCCGGACGGTCAAGTGCCTCTGCGGCAGCAATTCCCCCATGTTCCGCTGGATCGAGAACATCCCCATGCAGATGGAGGAGGCCACGGATAAGTGGATCGTGGGCAGTGTCTGCGGAGAGGACCGGCAGCAGGTTCGGGACTTTTTCAGGGCCTTTTATCAGAAAAAGCTAAGCGAAGCCGACGGCCGTCCGCCCCAGATCACTTACCGGGCCCTGTCCTCCGGGGGCGTGCTGCGGACTTACACGGGCATCTTTTTGAAGCTGGATGCCAACGTGAGCCTTTACTGCTGCCGCAATATGCCCGAGACCGATGCCCTGCGCAGCGAGAACGCCACGCTCAAAAACATGCAGCAGCTGGTGATGCGCTTTACCGAGGGCGTGGTGGCCTTCGAGGTGGAGGGCGATACCGTCAAGCCCCTGTACACCAGCGAAAATGTGTGCAGCTTCTTCGGCTACAGCCGGGAGGACTGGCTGACCCTGACGGAGAAGCGGCCCACCATCCGGGAATTCATCGCCCAGAGCGGCCTTGACTATGAGGATATCAAAAAGCTCTTCGCCGTTGGTGAAGCGGAATTTACCTATTTCGACATGACCCGCAATGCCTACCGCCGCATCAAGGCCATCTGCTCCCGGAAGGACAGCGACGAGGGCTTCTATGTGATGCTCTATAACGTGGACGGCAGGGAGACTGCCGGGCCGGAGGACATCCCGGAAAAGTCCGTGCGTATCCGCACCTTCGGCTATTTCGATGTGTTCGTGGACGACAAGCCCATTGCCTTCCGCAATGAAAAATCCAAGGAGCTGTTCGCCCTGCTGGTGGACCGCCGGGGCGGCTTCGTGTCCTCGGAGGAGGCCATCAGCTTCCTGTGGGAGGACGAGCCCGCCAATTCCGTCACCCTGGCCCGGTACCGCAAGGTGGCCCTGCGGCTGAAAAACCTGCTGGAGGAGTACGGCATCGGCGGCATCGTTGAGTCTGTCAACGGCAAACGCCGCCTGGTGACGGAGCGGGTCCGCTGCGACCTGTACGACTACCTCTCCGGCCGGGAGGAATACGCCCAGCTGTTCAAGGGCAGCTACCTGACCAACTACACCTGGGGCGAAACCACCCTGGCCGAACTCACCGGCGAACACCTCCTCCCCCTGGCCTAAAACCTTCCCCCGGTTACAAAACACTTTTAAGCGGCTATGCCGCATTCCTTCCCCGGGGGCTCGGTTTTGCACACCGCACCAGAAAGTTTATTGACACACTGCCCCCCGGCTTTTTAAGCCGGGGGTTACTGTTTACAAATCCTTTATAAAACCGTGACCGATTTTTCAGCATTCCTTCAGTCTGGATGGCTAAAATATTCCTGCAAGCCGGCGCAGGGCCTTCTGCGCGGAAAACAGGAATCCCCATCAACGGAAGGAGCAGCTATGTTCAAAAAATCGAAGGAAGAAACCAATCAGCCCGCCCCCGAGCGCAATGCCCGGGACGAGGCTTTGTTTGAGGCCCTTGGAAAATCCAGGAAGGCCCAAAAACGCAAAATTCTCATTACCGTTCTGGTCATCGCGGCAGCCGTCCTCATCGGACTGGTAGTGCTGGTGTCCGTCCTGCGGCAGCAGGTGCGCACCCGGTTCGCCAGCTCCGCCGGGGAGGTACTCAGTGCCCAGGCAGAGGTGGGCACCATCAGCACCGTGGTCTCCGGCTCCGGTATGCTGACCAACGTGGACACCGAGACCGTCACCGTCCCCGAGGGCGTGGAGATCACCGAGACCCTGGTGGCCTTCGGCGATACCGTGGCGGAGGGCGACCTGCTGGCCATCGCCGATATGGCCTCCGTCCGCGCCGCCCTGGCGGACATGCAGGCACAGATCGAGGAGCTGGACGACCAGATTACCGATGCCGAGGGCGATACCGTCAGCAGTTATATTTCCGCCGGCGTTCCCGGACGGATCAAGCGGATCTATGCCGAAAAGGGCATGTCCGTGGAGGAGGCCATGGTGGAGCATGGCGCGCTGGCGGTCATTTCCCTGGATGGCTATATGGCTCTGGACATTGAGACCGATGCCCTGACCGAGGGCGAGACCGTCACCGTCCTCCTTTCCGATGGGGAAACGGAGGAGGGCACCGTGGACTCCGTTATCGGCGGCACAGCCACCGTCCTGGTGACGGACAACGGCCCCCTGGACGGCCAGGAAGTGACCGTGCAGAAGGCGGACGGCACCGAAGCGGGCACCGGCACCCTCTATATCCACAACCCCCTGAAGGTCACAGGCTACGCCGGAACCGTCAGCACCGTCAGCGTCAGCGAAAACCAGAAGGTCTACGCCAATACCACCCTCTTCTCCCTGAAGGACACCGCTACCACCGCCAACTATGACGCCCTGCTGCGCCAGCGCGGCGAAGCGGAGGAGGAGCTGCTGGAGCTTTTAAAAATCCAGCGGTACGGCGGCCTGACGGCCCCCATCTCCGGCAGCGTCTATTCCGTGGCAGACCTGGACAGCGAAACCGTTACCGACCTTGTCACCCTGTCCCCCGATGTGAGCATGTCTGTTACCATCAGCGTGGATGAATCGGATATCCTCTCTCTGGAATTGCAGCAGGAGGCGGATGTGACCGTCAGCTCCGTCAGCGATGAGACCCTGACGGGCATCGTCACCGAGATCGACAAGACCGATTCCAGCGGCTCCTACACCGCCGTCATCACCCTGGATAAGGTGGCGGGGATGCTCCCCGGCATGACCGCCAGCGTGGAGGTCCGCATCGAGGGCGTGGATAACGCCATCCTGATCCCCGTGGATGCCCTCCACGAAACCAGCACCGGCTGCTATGTCTATACCTCCTACGACGAGGAGACCCAGGAGTACGGCGGCATGGTGGACGTAGTCCCCGGCCTCAGCAACGATGACTATGTGGAGATCAAGTCCGGCCTTTCCGAGGGAGATACCGTTTACTATACCGAGCCCCAATCCATCCTGGATATGTTCGGCAATATGGGCGGCCGGGGTTTCGGTAATATGACCGGCGGCAGCACCGGCGGTATGCCCAGCGGCGGCAATATACCCGATTTCAGCGGCGGCGGTGAGATGCCCTCCGGCGGCTTCGGCGGCGGACGGGGCGAGAGGTAACGCCATGATCGATATCAAAGACCTGTGCAAGGTGTATCTGGTGGGCGACGAACGTGTCCGCGCCCTGGATTACGCCACGCTGCACATTTACCCAAAAGAGTTTGTCAGCATCATCGGCCCCTCCGGCAGCGGCAAGTCCACCCTGATGAACATCATCGGCTGCCTGGACGTGGCCGACGCGGGCAGCTACCGCCTGGACGACCTGCCCATCGAGGCCTACTCCGAAAATGAGCTGGCAAAAATTCGGAATGAAAAGATCGGTTTCGTGTTCCAGTCCTTCAACCTGATCCCCAAGCTTTCGGCCGAGGAAAACGTGGAGCTGCCCCTGATCTATCAGAAGGTGCCCCGGGCGGAGCGGGTCCAGCGGGTGAAGGAGGCCCTGGAGCGGGTGGGCCTTGCCAACCGGGCCAAGCACCTGCCCACGGAGCTTTCCGGCGGCCAGCAGCAGCGGGTCGCCATCGCCCGGGCCATCGTCACCCGGCCTAAGCTGATTTTGGCCGATGAGCCCACCGGCGCGCTGGATTCCAAGACCAGCCAGGAGATCATCGACATTTTCCATGAGCTCCACCGCCAGGGCAACACCATCGTCCTCATCACCCACGACGGCGACGTTGCCAAACAGGCCGAGCGGTCCATCCACATCCTGGACGGCCAGATCACGGAGGTGACGCTGTAATGTTATCCTTTAAAATGGCCCTGCGCTCCATCGGAGCCAACAAAATGCGTGCTGTGCTGACCATGCTGGGCATCATCATCGGCGTTGTGGCCCTGGTGGTGCTGGTGAGCCTGGTCAACGGTGCCACCAGCTCCGTCACCGACACCATTTCCAGCCTGGGCAGCTCCCTGCTCACCGTCACCGTCGAGGACGACAAGGGCTATCCCGTGGATATGGAGACCCTGAACGAATGGATGGCGGAGGACAAGGTGGGCCTTATCGCCCCCTATTCCGCCGATTCCCTTACTGCCTACGCCGACGGCGAAAGCGGCAGCATCACCGTCTACGGCACCACCCCCGCCTATTATGACATCCAGGGCCTGCAGCTTTCCATGGGCCGCTGGCTGAAAACCGCCGATGTGGAGAATAACAGCTACGTCTGCGTCATCAATGAGACCGCCGCCGAGGAGCTGATCGGCTATGTGGACTGCGTGGGCCAAGCCATTTCCCTGGACGGAGTGAAGTATACCATCGTGGGCGTGCTGGCAGAGGAGGAAAACAACCTGACCAGCGTACTGACCTCCGGCACCATGGCGGCCTACCTGCCCTACCCCTCCTTGCAGCGGCTGTCCGGCACCGTCACCCGGGAGCTGACCAGCTTCTATGTGGGTGCCGCCCAGGGCGGTACCGTGGAGGAGGCGGAGGAAGCCATGACCCAGCTGCTGCTGGAACGGTTTGACCAGGACGAGGATGCCTTTGAAATTTCCTCCCAGAATGCCCTGGAGGAAGCCATGTCCAGCATCACCTCCATGCTCTCCGTCATGCTGGGCGGCATTGCCGCCATTTCCCTGATCGTGGGCGGCATCGGCATTATGAATATTATGATGGTCACCGTCACCGAGCGTACCCGGGAGATCGGCATCCGCAAGGCCATCGGTGCCAGCCGGGGCACCATCCTGACCCAGTTTCTGATGGAGGCCGTGGTGCTGTGCATGATGGGCTGCGGCCTTGGCATTTTCCTCAGCTGGGCCATTCTGCAGATCATCAATACGGTGGTAGCCAGCCTTGACATGGTGTTCTATCTGGATACCGGCGTGGTGCTGCTGGCGGTGGTGTTCTGCTTTCTCATCGGTGTGGTCTTCGGCCTGTACCCCGCCAACAAGGCGGCGAAGATGAAGCCCATCGACGCCCTGCATTATGGAGGTTAAGCAATGGATAAAACCCATAAAAAGCAAAGAAAACGCTATCTTCTCTGGGCCCTGGCGGCAGTGCTGGTGCTGATCCTGGCAGTGATGCCCATGCTGGCCTCCGGCGCGGACACTTCCGACGGCCCTGTTGCCAGCCTTCTCTCCACCCAGGCGGAGCGCAGGAACATCGACAGCCAGATCATCGGCGGCGGACAGCTGTCCGGGGAAGCGGCAGTCAGCGTGGAGCTTCCCGAAAACGTGAAGCTGACGGGCTACCTGGTGGGCAACGGCGATACCGTATCGGAAGGCGACCCCATCGCCCAGGTGGATAAGGTCAGCGTCATGACCGCCATTACCCAGGTTCAGGAGACTCTGGACTATCTGGCGGAGGAGATCGCCGACGCCGCCGGGGACGAGGCGGCGGATACCGTCAAAGCCCTGGCAGGCGGCACCGTCAAGGCTGTCTACGCCCGGGAGGGCGAAGCCGTCCTGGATGTGATGCTCCGGGACGGTGCCCTGGCGGTGCTGTCCCTGGATGGCCTGATGGCTGTGCAGGTGGAGCGGGGCACCGGCCTTACGGCAGGGGAAACGGTTTCTGTAAACCTCTCCGACGGTACGGAAGTGGAGGGAACCGTGGTCTCCAATCTGGAAGGGGTACTCACCGTCACCATCGAGGATGATGACTACGCCATCGGCGAAAAGGTCAGCCTGACCGATGAGGACGGGGGCCGCATCGGCTCCGGGGAGCTGTACATCTACAGCCCCTGGAAGGCTGTGGCCTATTCCGGCACCGTTTCCGATATTCTGGTTTCCGAGGGGGACACGGTCTACTCCGGCCGCACCCTGATGCAGCTGTCCGACACCGGAGCCACCGCCCGGTACCAGCAGCTGATCGACCAGCGGCAGGAGTACGAGGAGCTGATGGGGCAGCTGTTCCAGATGTACCGCACCGGCACCCTGACAGCCCCCTGCGCGGGCATCGTGTCAGGCATTGACGAAAGCGGCGCGTATATGCTGTCCGCTGTGGAAGAGACTGCCGCCGTCCAGACCGTAAATCTGACGGCCCGGAGCACTGACGGCCCCCGGGTGGTATTCCTCAGCGCGGTGGAATTCCCTGTGGAGACACAGCCTGCGGAGGAAGCCCCTCCCGCCGAACCCTCCCAGCCCGTAGAACCCTCCCAGCCGGAGGAAACGGAGGGGGATACCCTGTACTTTGGCTGCCTTGCCAAGGTGGTGGAGGTGGAGCAGGGCACCATGAAGGTGCTCCAGACCCCCTATTCCTACACCGTCACCGACCCGGGGAAGCTCCCCGAGGTCACCCTGGACACCGATGCCATGACCGAGGAAAAGCTCTACACCGATGACCGCATCGACCCCGAGAAGGTCAAGGCGGAGGATATCCTGATGCTGGTGCTGGACGTGGAGGGCAACCTGATCGCCTTCGATACGCCCAAGGAAAAGCCCAGCATGAACAACCCCGGCAATACGCAGGCCCCCAACACAGGCACCATGCCCTCCATGGGCGGCATGTCCGGCTTCACCGGCGGCGCGGCTGTGGAGGAGACCTTCGAGCCCTACAGTCTGGAAACCCTGACGGTGGCCTCCGTCACCTCTCAGGAGCACATGACGGTGGAGATCACCGTGGACGAGCTGGACATTGGCCTGCTGTATCCCGGTCAGGAAGCGGTGGTCACCGTGGATGCCCTGACGGGCCAGCAGTTCCCGGCTGCCATCACCGCCATCGGCAGCAGCGGCACCAATTCCGGCGGCAGCAGCAAGTTCACCGTGGAGCTGACCCTGGAAAAGAGCGGCGATATGCTCCCCGGTATGCGCGCCTGCGCCTATGTGACCGTTGCCACCTCCTCTGATGTACTCTGCGTCCCCGTGGCGGCCCTGGAAGAAAAAGGAACAGAAACGGTGGTCTACACCGGCTGCGACGAGGAAAGCGGCACCCTGACCAACCCCGTCCCCGTCACCGTAGGCACCTCCGACGGGGAGTACGCCCAGATCCTGGAGGGCCTCACCGAAGGCCAGACCGTCTGGTACGCCTACTATGATACCCTGGTCATCTCCAACGCCGTAGAATCCGGCGGCCTCCCCTTCCGAAGATAAACAACAAGCCTGCGCACCCAAAACGGATGCGCAGGCTTTCGTATTTGTGCATTATTCCGCGATGTACTGCACCGCAATGCAGCCGGGGCCGCCCTGGGTGATGAAGGCGGGGCTGAGGGGGAGAATGTCGCAGACCACCTCGGGCATGGCCTCCTTCAGGGCCTTCAGGGTCAGCTGGGCCTTGTCCAGAGCGTCGGCGTGGGAGATGTACACCCGCCAGTTTTTGCCCACACCGGCCTTTTTCAGGGCTTCCACGATGTATTTCACCGCGTGGGGATAGCCCCGGCGGATACCCGCGATGGTCAGGCGGCAGCCGTCGTCGGTCTGGGTCATGATGGGGGTCAGGCTGGCGGCCTTGCCCACATAGGAAACCAGGGGAGACAGCCGTCCGCCCCGGCGCAGGTAGTCAAAATCCTCCACCACCAGATAGCTCTTGGCGGTGTCCATCTTTTCCTCCAGCTTTTTCACGATTTCCCGGACGCTGTGGCCCTTTTCGGCCATTTTCTGGGCCAGCTCCACCAGATACCGGTGGGGGCCGCAGAGGGTGCGGGTGTTCAGAACGGTGATCTTTTCCCTGTGCTCGCACAGCTCCGCGGCGGCAACGGCACTTTGGTAGGTGCCGGAAAGGCCCATAGCCATGGAGACGTTGAGGATCTCGTCCTGGGGGAACTGGGCATACAGCTCCTGGACTTCGCCGATGGCGGGCTGGCTGGAGGTGGGCATGTGGCCCTGGCGGATGATGGAAACGAAGGTTTCGGAGCTGATCTCGTCGAATTCCCGGTAGGTTTTTTCGGCGATTGTGACGGAAAGGGGGGAAACATGGAACCCGGCGGCCTTGGCTTGGGTGGTGGAATAGAGGGTGGATGTATCGGATACGATGCGAACCATAAAATTCGGATGACCTTTCTATATTTCTGTTGAAATCCTAAAGATTCATCCTGATTTTAACCCATCCATCCCTCCCGAAACAGGAAGAAACGGTAGAAACGGGTAGAAATCCCAATTCTACTGCCGGTAGAAACGAAAAAACGGCAAAGAAAAAAGCCGTTTTGATACAAAACGGCTTTTTATGGGATTTTATGAGGCCTTTTGGAAGGACGCGTTTCTGACCGCAGGGCGGCAAAAAAGGGGATTATGCCTTCGTTTCGATCAAAACGCCGTAGTGATCGGATACCATGGGGCCGTTCTGGCCGTCAAAGATGGTTTTTGAGTACGCAATGGGAATATTCCGGCTGCACCAGATGTAATCCAACCGCAGGTTGGATTTGTTCTTGTGAGCCCAGCCGTCGATGAGGCCGGGGACGGTGATGCCGCTGCCCCGCTTCTCCGCGGTGCGGTAGGTGTCCACCCAGCCGCTGGCGGCTACCGCGTCATAGCCCTCGCCCCGGCGGTCATCGGGGGCGTTGAAGTCACCCAGCAGCCAGACGGGGCCGCACATGCGGCGGCTTGCCAGGCAGCAGTTCAGCTTCTTCCACTGGTCCAGGAACCGCTCCAGCTGATCGTCCCACCAGCCCATGTGGACGGTGTAGAACCAGTCCTCCAGGCCCTCCACCTGGACGCCCAGCACGCCCCGGGTGCGCCAGTTGTCGTAGTCCTTGCTCTTGCTGATGGGGAACTGATCCACACAGCGGATCTTCCGGCCCAGGCTGAGGATCGCCACGCCCTCGTCAAATTTGCCGTAGCCCAGCTTGATGGGGATCCAGGCCCAGCTGCATTCCACGCCTGCCTGCCGCAGGCGGTAGGCCACCTGGGCGGCGTGATTGTCCTGAAGGATACGCATACAGCCGGGGACGGGGTACTGCCCCTCCAGCATTTCCGGGTCGATCTCCTCCCCGAAGGCGGACTGGTTGACCTCCTGCAGGGCGATGATGTCGGGCATCTCCCGGAGGATGCCCTCTATAAACTGATCCAGCTGCTGCTGGTAATTTTCTTCCAGTAATGAATGTGTGTTCAGTGTGAGAATTTTCATAGCCATCCTCCAATGTTCACAAATTGCGGAAAACTTTCTGCAACTATAATACTGCTGTTGCATGGAAATTGCAAGAGAAATCCTGCGGCAAAGAAAAAGGTTCTCTCTTTTGCACAATTCCTTCCAGGAGCTTCCAGCATCTTTTCGACACAAAATGTAGGGTTTTTCACAAATTTTTCCCGGAGGATAAAATAATATTTGACATTTGAAAATTTTCGGGTTAGAATGAAAAAAGTTTGCGTCGTTTGCAGAAAAAACGGTGGTTCAAGGAAAAGGAAGTGCGGCAATGGCAGTAACGATCAAAGATGTTGCAAAGCTGGCGGGGGTGTCCCCCTCCACGGTATCCCGGGTGTGTAACGGCAACCCGGCCATCAGCAGCGAGACCCGGGAGCGGGTCCGGGAAGCAATGACCCAGCTGGGCTACCAGCTGCCCATATCCCCCGAGCCCCAGGCGGAGCCTGCGGCAAAGACCATTGGCATCGTGCTGCCCCCCATCGACCGGGAGGCCTACGACAATCCCTTCTTCCTGAAGGCCATCCGGGGCATCAGCCAGGTGTGCAACAGCCGGAAGGTGGTTACCGGCGTGGTCACCGGCGGTGACTACGCCGAAATTCTGGAGGGCACCCGGCTGATGCACAAAAACGGCGGTGCCGATGGCTTTGTCCTGCTGTATTCCCGGAAAAACGACACGGTGACGGAATATCTGCGGCAGAACGGCCTGCTCCATGTGGTGGTTGGTAAGGCTGTGGAGCCGGAGGATCAGGCCATTTATATTGATAATGACAACCTGCTGGCAGGCCGGGAGGTAACGGATTACCTCTACAGCCTGGGCCACCGCCGCATCGGATACCTGGGCAGCAAGAACGAGTTCCTGTTCGCCTCCGACCGCCGCAGCGGCTACCAGCTGTCCCTTCTGCAGCACGGCCTGCCCATCCTCTCCGACTACTGCGTGGAGATGGAGGGCCTCAGCGAGGCGGGCCTGCGGGCCCTGACGGAGCTGCTGCGCCGGGAGGACCGGCCCACCGCCTTCGTGGTCAGCGACGATATGCTGGTCTCTGCCCTGGAGCGGATCTGCAGGCAGCTGGGCCTCAGCGTGCCGGGGGATGTGTCCGTTATCGCTTTCGACAATTCCCTGTACGCCCACCTGCTGTCCCCCCAGCTGACCTCCGTGGATATCAATTCTTACCGCCTGGGCCAGGAGGCTGCCATCCAGCTGATCAACCGGATGGAAAATCCCGGCTTCATGGCTGCCAAGATTTTGGTGCCCCACCGCATCGTGGAGGGCGATACCTGCAGGCGGATCGAAGAATAACAGAATGCGAAAAATGCAGAATGCGGAATGCAGAGTGCAGAATGATGGTATTTCCTGATACTGCATTTTGCACTGTGCATTCTGCATTTTCTGTATTTTGGCAACGCAAAAGCCCCGGCTGGTCCATCAGCCGGGGCTTTTGCGGAATTTTGAGGAGAAAGAAGTGTCTATATGGAAACGGGCGGAAGTCAAATGCCCGATATTGGCTTACAGATGCTTTTCAAAGTAGCTTTGCAGCGCGGTCATGGCAGCGTTCTCGCTGGGGCCGTCGGCGGTGACCACCACCAGATCTCCCTGGCGGACCTTCAGCTTTAACAGGCTCAGCAGATTTGCCGCGTCAGCCCCCTGGCGTCCCCGGGTGACAGTGATGGCGGTATCCGCATAGAGCTTTGCGATCTTCGCGATCCTTCCGGCGCAGAGCAGGTGGATCCCTCTGGGCTCCAGGATGGGGTGTAAGAATTGCTGCATGGTGATCCCTCCGTTGCGGTGGTTGTTGCAGAAATCTTTCTGCAACAATAATATATCCGTTGCACTAAAATTTCAAGCACAATTTTTGTTCAGCCGATACATTCTGCCTTTTGCACAACCATAGGCCGCCGCTGGCGGACAAAGTTGTGCGTTCGGACAACAGAGGGTGCTGCCGCACCGGGGCGGTTTTTGATAGAAAAAGGGCGTGCCGCATTTTTGCGGCACGCTCTGGTATATTTTATTCGTAGGAAAGGGGGGAATCGATGGGGGCGATGCCGATATAGGTATTGCCCACACCGAAGGACAGGGGTTCGCCCTCCTGGGTGAAGAAGCGGAAGGGCTGGTCCTCGCCGTCGCAGGTCCAGGTGATGGGAATGATCTGCCCGCCGCAGGCATAGTAGCCGGTGCCGCCTGCCACGAAGTCCGCCTGGTAGTAGATGCCGTTGGTGGAGATGTTGGCGTGCATGACCACCACATTCTCGAAGGCCTCGGGGGCCTGGGTGAAGCCGTCGTACATGGTCTTGCCGTACTGGTTGTACACATACATGCCCAGCTCTTCGTCATACTGCATGATGGTCTCCTTCACGGTGCCCCGGTACTTGAAGGTGATCTTGACGGAAGCGGCGGTCTCGCCGCCGGCAGGGGTGCCGTCCTCGGTAAAGGTCAGGCCGTAGTCCTTGTCCTCCGCCCGGGTCAGCTCGTAGCCCTTGCTCTCAGCGTAGCTTTCCAGCATATCGCCCTTGGCCAGCAGGCTGTGCTCGTAGCCGATGTTGCGCTTGCGGTAGTCATCCCGGAAGGACGCGCCGAATTCGTAGCTGTCCCAGGTGTCCACGCTCATGTGGTCGATGCCCCGGTTGGCGGCATCGTTCATGACCTGGTTGGAGCCGCCCGCGTGGGACAGGATCAGGTCATAGTGCTGGGCAATGTCGTTGAACATCAGGCGGGTGGAGCGGACGGAGCCGATGGAGACCACGCTGGCGGGGTCGGTGTACAGGGCCAGGCCCCGGATGATGGAGCCGTTGACGAACATTTCCATATAAATGTCCGCCTCGGCCATACCCACATGGGGCAGAGCGTCCACCACGTTGCTGATGGTCACGGCGTAGACACGGCCGGTGAAGGGCTCGTCGATCACCCGGCCGGTCAGGGGGTTGGTGTAGACGGGGGCAGGCTCCGTGGTGGGAGCGGTGGTGGGCTCCGTGGTGGGGGCAGTGGTGGGCTCTGTGGTGGCCCCGGTAGTGGGCTCAGGCTCCGCCCCGCAGCCGCACAGGAGCAGGGAGAGGGCCAGAAGGAGGGCGAGTAGCTTTTTCATGGAAATTGCTTCCTTTCTTTATTACATAGGCGTAGGGGAGGGTCTTCTTAGCAGCCGTTGCAGCGAAGCTGCTTACGGATGCTTAGTGCATAGCTGACCCTCCCCTACGAAGTGATCATGGCTTAGTCATAAACTGTGGGGATTTTACAGCCTTCCATGGTTTTGCCGAGGGAGTAGTAGAAGGCGTTATCCCGGGAGGGGGACAGGCCGTCGAAGAGGCCGCGCTCGGCGTAGACCGCGTAGCGGCCAAAGAGGACGGGGATGATGCCCGCTTCCTCAGCTACCTTCTGCTGGAGGTTGTAGTAGTTGCCGGAGTTTGCCAGGGCTTCCTTGCACATGTCCATGATGCTCTGGTTGGTCAGGCCGCCGCTGGCCAGCAGGCCCCAGCCGAAGAAGGGGGACAGGTCGTTGTTGGGAGACAGGCGGGTCTGGCCCAGGTACATGTCGTAGGTGCCGGCCAGGAGCACCTTTTCGTAGGTGGTCTTGCCGGAATTGCCGTATTCCAGGGTGCCCGCGGGTACGCCCAGCTCCGTCAGAACGTCGGCAATGTACCGGGCGGCCCGGAGACGGGCGGAGTCGTCGGCGTTCACCAGGATCCGCAGGGTCTGCTCGTCGCCGTCGTCGTCCTTGGGGGGATTCCAGCCGCTGATGGCATCCAGGAATTTCATGGAGTCGTAGCCATACTGGGAGGCCAGGCTGGCGGAATAGTAGGGGGATTCGGGGGACACGGCGGTGGTGGCCACCAGTGCCTGGCCCCGGTAGAACTTCTCGTTGATGGCTGCCCGGTCGATGGCGTAGGTCAGGGCATCCCGGAGGGTATCGTTGTCCTTGAAATAATCGCTGTAGGTCAGGTTCAGACCCAGATACAGGAAAATACCGTTGTCCACGTCCCACAGCTCGTAGTCGCTGCGGTATTCGGCGTAGGAGCCGGACAGGGGGTTGGTGCAGACCAGGCCGATGTCGCCGAATTCGAAGGCGTCCCGGATCTCGGCGTCGGTGGTGGCCTCCACCAGGGGAATGGCGGTGGCCCGGACGGGGATATCCTTGGTGGTCCACCAGTTGACGTTCCGCTGCAGGCTGTAGCCGTTGACACCATTCGTAAACACATAGGGGCCGGTGCCCAGGGGGAAGGTGGCCTCCACCTCGCCCTTTTTCACGATGGGAATGTCCAGCAGCAGGGGCAGGTTTTCGTAGGGGGTGTTCAGGGAGAAGGTGATGCCGCCGGCGGAGGAGGCGGAGATGTTGTTCACATGGGTGAACCGGCCCTTGTAGTAGCCGTTGGCCTGGGCCGCCTGGTAGGTGGCAAGCACGTCCTCGATGGTCAGGGCCGTGCCGTCGGAGAAGCAGGCGGTGGGCTCGATA
Organism: Oscillospiraceae bacterium; assembly: GCA_017461445.1. Lineage (GTDB taxonomy): Bacteria > Bacillota > Clostridia > Oscillospirales > Oscillospiraceae > Faecousia. Next base: position 70,248 of record JAFTXW010000003.1, on the reverse strand, counting down.
TAGAAGGTCCAGGTCTTGTTGTCCGGGGACACCTGGTAGCTGGCGCAGAGGATGGGGGTCACGTTGTTGTTATTGTCCACGCCGAACAGGCCCTGGTAGATCAGGGAGAACAGGACGCGGTTGTTGTGGTTGTAGCCGATCAGGGGATTCATGGAGCGGTCGGGGCAGTAGGCCAGGGAGAATTCCTGGGGCTCCTCCTCCTGGGCCAGGTATTCGTCCAGATCCTGGCCCTCCATGTACAGGGCGTTGCCGGTGGGGACGTAGGGCTCGTCGTCGCTGCCGCAGCCGGAAAGCAGGCCGCAGACCAGGGCGGCCAGCAGAAGCAGTGCCGTTATTTTTTTCATTTGACCACCTCTTTGCATTGGATGAGGGCACCCTGGCTCCCCCGGATGCCCCGGGTGACCCGGTGGGACCAGAACCGGTCCGGGGAACACATGGTGCAGTCTTCGCTGATTTCGATATGGGTCACGCCCGCCCGGCGGAGGGACAGGGCGTTGATGGCTTTTAAGTCCAGGTAATATTTTTCGCCCCGCTGTTCGATGTAAGGGGCGGCTTCCTCGCCGTAGGCGGCGAGAATGGCTTCGGGAACGTCGGCATCCGTCTCAAAGTGGCAGAAGCCGATGTTGGGGCCGATGGCGGCCCGGATGTTGGCGGGGTCGCAGCCGAAATGCTCCGCCATGGCCTGAACGGCTTTCCCGCCGATGGCCAGGGCCGTGCCCCGCCAGCCTGCGTGGGCCGCGCCCACCGCCCCGGTGACGGGGTCACACAGGAGGATGGGGGTGCAGTCTGCGGTGAACACCACCAGCGTTACGCCGGGGGAATTGGTGACGAGGGCATCGCATTCGGGGTAATCCCGGTGAAAGCAGCCCTTGCAGTCCTCCCGGCCCACCACCCGGACGATGTCGGAATGGGTCTGCCGGGTAAGTACCAGATCAGAAAGGGTAAAGCCCAAGGCATTTCCCAGGATACGGAAATTTTCCGCGACGTTTTCCTCGGTCTCGTCCAGCTTGATGGCGAGATTCATGGAGGACAGGGGCCCGGTGCTCACACCGCCATGGCGGGTGGTGAAGCAATGGGGGGCGGGGATGTGCTGGGCCACCAGGTATTCTAATGTTCCGACTTTTTGCGTAATAATAGACATGATGATACTCCGATGAATTGAAAATTGAAAGTTGTAAAATTGAAAATTGTGGTATTGCTTCGCAATGATTTCAAAATTTTCAACTTTCAATTCTCAATTTTCAATTATTGGGGAAATTTATTCCCCCAATTTGTCTTTCTGCATACAGCACTTTTTATACTTTTTGCCGCTGCCGCAGGGGCAGGGGTCGTTGGGGCCGACTTTTTTGGCGGCGTTGCGGACGGGCTGCTTTTTCACTGCGGTCTTGGTGGCTGCGGCGGTGCCGGTTTCTTTGGCTACCTTCTCCCGCTTGACCTCCTGGTTGGTGCGCAGCTGCACCAGGAACATCCGGCGGATGGTCTCCTCCCGGATGGCCTGCACCATGGCCTCAAACATCTGGAAGCCCTCTTCCTTATAGGCCACAACGGGGTCGTGCTGGGCGAAGGCCCGCAGGCCGATGCCCTGCTTCAGGTCGTCCATGGCGTCGATGTTGTCCATCCAGTATTCGTCCACGACACGGAGCATGACCACACGCTCCAATTCGCGCATAACGTTGGGGGTGTAGGCGGCTTCCTTGGCTTCGTAGGTGTGCTGGGCGATCTCATAGATGGTGTCTGCCACGGCATCGGCCTTCTGGCCCACCAGCTGGTTGGCCCGCGCGGACAGGGTGCCCCGGGCGAAGTAGATGCCCTCCATGGTGGCGGCAAGGCGGTTCAGGCCGCTTTCGTCGGCGACACCGCCGTTGTCGCTGAAGGCGGTGGTGACGTTGGTATCTACCAGCGTGCGGAGCATCTGCATCATGTTGTCCCGGAGATCCTCGCCGTCCAGCACCTTCTGCCGCTGGGCGTAGATGACCTCACGCTGGGTGTTCATAACGTTATCATACTCCAGAACGTTCTTTCTCATGCGGAAATTCCGGGATTCCACATTTTTCTGGGCGTTTTCCACGGCACCGGAGAGAATTTTCGCGTCAATGGGGGTGTCCTCGTCCAGACCCAGGGAGTCCATCATGCCCATGACCCGGTCGGTGGAGAACAGGCGCATCAGGTCGTCCTGGAGGCTCAGATAGAAGCGGCTCTCGCCGGGGTCGCCCTGACGGCCCGCGCGGCCCCGGAGCTGATTGTCGATTCGGCGGGATTCGTGACGCTCGGTGCCGATGATGAACAGGCCCCCGGCCTTGCGCACCTTTTCCGCTTCGTCGGCGATCTCGGCCCGGTATTTTTTCAGCAGCTCCTCGTACTTTGCCCGGACGGCGAGGATATCGGGGTCGCTGGTCTCGGCGTAGGAGTCGCACTCCCGCAGCAGCTCCTCGGGCAGGTCGGTCTTGCGCAGCTCGGACTTTGCCAGGAACTCGGCGTTGCCGCCCAGCACGATATCGGTACCACGACCCGCCATGTTGGTGGCGATGGTGACGGCTCCGAATTTGCCCGCCTGGGCCACGATCTGGGCCTCCTGCTCGTGGTACTTGGCGTTCAGGACGCTGTGGGGGATGCCCTCGCGCTTTAAGAGCTTGGAAAGAATTTCGCTCTTTTCAATGGAAATGGTGCCCACCAGCACGGGCTGGCCCTTGACGTGGCATTCCTTTACCTGGCGGATGATGGCCCGGAACTTGCCCGGCTCGGTCTTGTAAACGATATCGCTGTGGTCGATACGGGCCACGGGTCGGTTGGTGGGGATCTCCACCACGTCCAGATTGTAAATGCCCTCGAATTCCTCTTCCTCGGTCAGGGCAGTGCCGGTCATGCCGGAGAGTTTGTTATAAAGGCGGAAGAAATTCTGGAAGGTGATGGTGGCGAGGGTCTTGCTCTCCCCTGCTACCTGCACCCCTTCCTTGGCTTCGATGGCCTGGTGTAGGCCCTCGTTATAGCGGCGGCCGTACATCAGGCGGCCGGTGAACTCGTCCACGATGATGATCTGGCCGTCCTTGACGACGTAATCAATGTCCTTCTTCATCAGGCCCCGGGCCTTCATGGCCTGGTTGATGTGGTGGGAGAGGGTGGTGTTCTCCGCGTCGGCCAGGTTCTCCACGCCGAAATATTTCTCGGCCTTGGCAATGCCGCTGGCGGTGAGGGACACGGTGCGGGCCTTTTCGTCCACAAAATAGTCGCAGTCGTAGTTGTCGTGGACATCCTTGGCTTCGGTTTTGGCAAAGACCTGCTTACGGAGGGTGGAAACAAAGTAGTCTGCCATTTCATAGAGCTTAGAGGAATCCTCGCCCTTGCCGGAAATGATCAGGGGGGTACGGGCTTCGTCGATCAGGATGGAGTCCACCTCGTCCACGATGACGAAATTGTGGCCCCGCTGGACCCGCTCCTGCTTATAGATGGCCATGTTGTCCCGGAGGTAGTCAAAGCCCAGCTCGTTGTTGGTACAATACGTAATGTCGGCGGCGTAGGCTTCCCGCCGCTGCTGGGCGGTCATGCCGGGGATCACCAGGCCCACGGTCAGGCCCATGTAGCGGTAGACCTTGCCCATCCACTCGGAGTCACGCTTGGCAAGGTAATCGTTGACGGTGACCACATGGACGCCGTCGCCGGTCAGGGCGTTTAAGTAGCAGGGCAGGATCTCCACCAGGGTCTTGCCTTCGCCGGTCTTCATTTCCGCGATGCGGCCCTGGTGCAGCACCACACCGCCGATCAGCTGGACGGGATAGGGCCGCATGCCCAGCACCCGGTCCGCGGCCTCCCGGATGGCGGCGTAGGCCTCGGGGAGGATGTCGTCCAGGGTCTCGCCGTTATTCAGGCGGTTTTTGAACTCCTGGGTCTTGCCCTTCAGGGCTTCCTCGGAGAGGGTTTTGTAGGTTGCCTCCAACGCCAGGATCTTGTCCACCGTGGGCTGGATCTTTTTAATTTCCCGCTGGGAGCGGGTACCGAAAATTTTATCGAAAAGTCCCATTCAAATCTCCTTCGTGTCGTAGAAATAGCGATAATACTTCAATTTACCGTATTATAGCACACCTGTAAAGAAAAATATAGACGAAATTGTGAATTAAACGCATCAAAATATGGTCCCGCTTCCGCGTAGGGGCGACCCTTGCGGTCGCCCGGGCACCCAAAGGGTGCCATTGCCCGGTAGGGCAATCAAAAAAAACAGCCGCCTTCGGCGGAGCGATGCGTTCCGCATCGCCGGGCGACCGCAAGGGTCGCCCCTACGCAAAAATCCTCCCGGAAGGTATCCGGGAGGATTCAAAATCATGCGGGATAGCTTTCCTTGACGACGGCTACGCCGTCTACCAGGTTTGCCATTTCCAGGGTGCCCTCGATGGCCATCTGCCGCTCCATCAGGTCGGTGAGGATGACCACGCCGTCCTTGCATTCGATGCGCATGACGTTGCGCATGACCACACTTTCGGGGGTCAGGGAATTTTTATAAACAGTAGAAAGGCACATAATGAAACCTCCCGATTACTTTACTTCCAGGCTGCTCAGGACAACGCTCAGGCGCATGTTGCCCTTCTCGAAATCGGACACGGCGGCCATGACCTGCTCGTAGGCGGTGTGGCTGCCGGCCTTCTCCAGCTGCACGGCCAGGTCGGCCAGCTCCTTGGCGTGGGCGGCGTTGTGGCCCACCATGTACTTCATCAGGGCCATCAGCTCCTCCATGGGAGTGTGCTCGCACTGGCTGGGGCAGCCCTGGCAGCCGCTGCTGCAATCGTGGCTGTGGGTGTGGGCCTGACCCTCCTCGTGCAGGTGGTCATGGTCGTGGGGATGCTCGTGGTCATGGGTGTGGGCATGGGTATGCTCATGGGTGTGGGCGACACCGTCGTGGGTGTGCTCGTGGGTATGGGAATGGCTGTGCTCATGGTCGTGGGCACTGCCGATGATGTGGTCGTGATGGATATGCATGGCAAAGTCCTCCTTGACATTTTTTCTTTATTATACGCGCAATGCCCCCGTCTGTCAAAACATTTATTTTTCCCCAATTATCCCCCGGGAGGGCTTGCCAGGGGCGGGGATTTGCAGTATAATGCGAATTGAAAATTTAAAATTGAAAATTGAAAATGGCGTGAAGAATAATTTTCAATTTTCAATTTTCCATTTTCAACTCAGGAAAGGGGTGCGGCTATGTCTGACCATCATGACCACGAACAGGAACACGATCACGCGTATCTTCACGCCCACGGCATTGCCCATTCCCACGGGCATGTCCACGAGAACCAGAAGGCGGTCATTAACCGGCTGTCCCGGGCCATCGGGCACCTGGAAAAGGTGAAGCGGATGGTGGAGGAGGGCTATGACTGCTCCGAGGTGCTGATCCAACTGGCGGCGGTGCGCTCCGCCCTGGACAATACGGGCAAGGTGATCCTGAAGGATCACATGCGCCACTGCATGGTGGACGCCGTCGCCGCCGGGGATACGGAAGCCATCGACGACCTGTGTGAGGCGATCGATAAGTTTATGAAATAGGGGAAGCGGCTTTCTGCGGAGGGCCGCTTTCCTTTATCACAGCGTTCCGCGTAGGGGCGACCCTTGCGGTCGCCCGGCGATTTGGAACAAATCGCACCGCCAAAGGCGGTAAATCCCTTCCCCGGGGGAAGCCATTTTGTGCGATGCTGCGCATCGCAACGGGCGACCGCAAGGGTCGCCCCTACGCGAAAGATTTCCTTTTGAGGTGTAAAACATGGAAACACGAAAGCTTTATTATGAGGATTCCCATTTATCCGCCTTTTCCGCCTGTGTTCTTTCCTGTGAAGAGGGGAAGAAGGGCTTTGAAATTGTTTTGGACGCTACCGCTTTTTATCCTGAGGGAGGCGGGCAGGCGGGGGATACGGGCATCCTGGGCACAGTTCGGGTGCTGGATACCCGGGAGCGGGGGGATGCGGTTGTCCACCTGTGCGATGGGCCGCTGACGGTGGGCGAAACCGTGGAGGGCCGCATTGACTATGGCCTCCGGTTCGTGCGGATGCAGCAGCATTCCGGCGAGCATATCGTGTCGGGCATCATCAACCGCCGCTACGGCTGCCACAACGTGGGCTTCCACATGGGCAGCGATATCATCACCATCGATTTTGACGGGGTCATCCCCGTGGAGGATCTGGCGGACATCGAGCGGGAGGCCAACGAGGCGGTTTGGAAAAATCTGCCCGTCCGCTGCTGGGTGCCCAGTCCCGAGGAACTGCCGGGTGTGACTTACCGCACCAAGCGGGCTCTGCCCTGGCCTGTGCGGATCGTGGAGGTGCCGGGTTATGACAGCTGCGCCTGCTGCGGCACCCATGTGCAGGCCACGGGGGAGATCGGCCTTATCAAGCTGTTCACTGCCGTCCCCTTCCGGGGCGGCACCCGGATGGAGATGGCCTGCGGGCAGCGGGCTCTGGCCATGCTGAATGCCGCTTACGACCAGAACCGGCAGGTGTCCCAGGCCTTTTCCGCCCAGATCACTGAGACGGGGGCGGCGGCGCGGCGGATGAACGAGGTGCTGGCCCAGCAGAAATACCGCATCACCGGGCTGGAAATGCGCATTTTCGCGGGTATTGCGAAGGGTTATGGAAACTGTGGGGATGTTCTTCACTTTGAAGACGGTTTGGATTCCGCTGCCCTGCGGGAGCTGGCGGATGCCATTGCTGAAAGCTGTGGGGGTACCGCCGCTGTGTTCAGCGGCAGCGACGCTTACGGCTATGCCTTCTGTCTCGTCACCCACAGCGGCGACCTGCGTCCGCTGGGCCGGGATATGGTCAAGGCCCTCAACGGAAGGGGCGGCGGAAAGCCCAATATCCAGCAGGGCCGGGTCATGGCGAAGAAGGCGGAGATTGAAGTGTTTTTTAAATAAATTGTCGTGTATGCGCGTAGGGGAGGGTCTCGACCCTCCCCTACTGTATAACAGGTATAAGTTACCGCCCTGTGGTGTGATTCCACAGGGCGGTTTCTATTTACTTGCCTGCGATGGAGAGGCCCTCCACCAGGACGCTGGGGGAGCCGTAGGAGGCCATGCCGGGGAGCTCCAGGTTGGAGGCTGCAGCGGTGATGTTTTTCAGCACATCGTAGAAGTTGCCTGCCACGGTGAAGGATTTGACGGCGGTGGTCTTCTTGCCGTTCTCGATCATAAAGCCCGCGCTCTGGAGGGAGAAGTCACCGGAGACGGGATTCGCGCCTGCGTGGAGGCCGCCCAGAGAGTTGATGTAAACGCCGTTTCCGGCCTTTGCCAGCAGCTCCTCTTCGGTGATTTCGCCGGGGGCGATGTAGAAGGTGAAGGGACGGATGCCTACGGGGGAGGCGTAGCCTGCCTTGGAGGCATTGCCGGTGGTCTCCACCCCGGCCACAGCGGCGGTCTTCAGGTTATGGAGCAGGGTCTTGAACTGGCCCTTTTCAATAACGTTCTTGGTATAGGCGGGGGTGCCCTCCGCGTCGAAGCTCTGGGGCATGGGGCTCTGGGGGTGGAAGGGGTCGTCCACCAGGGTCACCGCTTCGGATGCGATGGCGGTGCCCTCCTTCCCTGCCAGCTTGCTCAGGCCCTTCTGGGCATTTTCGGCGGAGAAGATGCCGGAGAAGGTAGCCAGCAGGTCGCTCATGGCTTCGGGGTCAAAGACCACGGGATACTGGCCCGTGGGGGCCACGTCGCCGCCCAGCTTGCCCAGGGCAGTCTCTGCGGCTTTCTTGGTCAGGGCTTCGGTGTCGATATCCTCCAGCTTGCCCAGCTTGATCTGGTAATCGTTGGCCATTTCCTTGCCGTCGGTGACCACGGCGGCTACCACCAGGCCGGTGAGGGTGGTCTCGCTGTGGAGATCCAGACCCTTGGAGTTGTAGATGGCGATCTCGCTGCGCTCCGCAATGCCCTGGGTGGAGCTGCCGTCGATGACTGCGGGGTTGGCAGCATAGATCTGCTCTTGGGTAGCAAGGACCTTGGCAATCAGCGCGTCGGTGGCGGGCATGGTCACGCCGGTGTCCTTCACGGGGGCGTAGGTCTTGCCGCCCTCGCCCAGGAACACAGGCTCCTCGGCTTCCAGAACGGAGGCGTTGTCCGCGGCCCGGGCCACGATGGCGGCAGCGGCGGCTTCGCTCAGCTCCTCGGTGGAGGCGTAGCCCATCTTGCCGCCCACGATGCAGCGGAAGCACACGCCGCCCTCAGTGGAGCCGGTGAACTGGTTGATCTCGTGCTGGAAGGCGGAGACGGAGGTGGACTCGGCTGCCTGATAGTACAGCTCGTAGTCAGCAATGCCCAGCTCTGCGCACTTGGCAATGACGGTATTCTTAAAGGTATTAAAATCCATGGTGCATCCTCCTTATCTGCCGCCGACGGTGATCTGGGAGACCCGGATCAGGGGCTGGCCTACGTTGGTGGGGACGGAGCCGCTGGAGGAGCCGCACATGCCCTGGCCCATATCCAGCTGGGTGCCCACCATGTCGATGTTCTGGATGATCTCGCTGCCCTTGCCAACCAGGCTTGCGCCCCGGACAGGCTCGCAGATCTTGCCGTTGCGGACGATGTAGCCCTCGTTGACGGAGAAATTGAATTCACCGGTGACGGGGTTCACGGAGCCGCCGCCCATTTCCTTGGCGTAGAGGCCATACTCAATGGAGGCGATGATGTCCTCGTTCTTATCCTCGCCGGGGGCGATGTAGGTGTTGGTCATACGGCTGGTGGGGGTGTAGGCGTAGCTCTGGCGGCGGGAGTTGCCGGTGGAGGCCATACCCATGCGGCGGCCGTTGAACTTGTCGATCATGTAGGATTTCAGAACGCCCTTCTCGATCAGCACGTTCTTCTGGGCGGGGGTGCCCTCGTCGTCGATGTTAATGGAGCCCCAGGCGTTGGGGATGGTGCCGTCGTCGATGGCGGTGACCTTCTCATTGGCGATCTTCTCACCCAGCTTGCCCGCGAACTGGCTTCTGCCGTAGGCTACGCTGGAGGCTTCCAGGGAGTGGCCGCAGGCCTCGTGGAAGATGACGCCGCCGAAGCCGTTATCGATGGCGACGGGCATCACGCCTGCGGGGCAGTAGCCCGCGCTGACCATGGTGACGGCCTGCTTGGCAGCGTGCTCGCCGGTGGCCTTGGGGGAGATGGTCTCGAACATTTCCAGGCCCATTCTCCGGCCGGGACGGCAGCCGCCGGTCTGGGTCTCGCCGTTCTTCTCCGCAACGGCATCGATCATCATCCGGGTGCGGATCTGGCGGTCCTGGGCGTAGAGGCCCTCGGTGGAGGCAATAAGGATGTTGTGATCCACATCCAGCAGGGTGCCCCGGACCTGGGCGATGCAGGGGTCATATTCCCTGGCGGCGAAGTAGCCCTCCTTCAGAATGGCGACCTTTTCCTTGTTTTCCACGGACACGGGGCAGACCTTCACGGGGTGGATGTCCCCGAACAGCCGCTCCTTCAGTACGATGTCTATTTGAGCGGTACCTTGGCCCAGGGCCTCGGCAGCCTTCTCGGCGCAGGCCAGCAGGCCGGATTCGGTGGTGTCCACGGTGGTAGCCATGACGCTGCGCAGGCCCTTGTAGACCCGGACGGCGGCACCGGCAATGACGGTGTCGTTGATGGAATCCACCTTGGAGGCGATCATGTTGATGGTATGGTTGACGGTGTTCTCGGCAAAGATTTCCGCATAATCCGCGCCGGTGGAAACCGCCTTCCGCAATACCCGCTGGCAAATTTCTCTGGATATCATAAGCAGGGCTCCTTTGTTTTAATTTGATGGCGTTATTGTATAATACTTCCTGGAAAAATGCAAGATAATGTGGGAAATTGGTGTTTGTATGCGTAGGGGAGGGTCTTGACCCTCCCGGCGATGCGAAGCATCGCAACGTCCGCAAGGACGTTCCATTTCCTATTGACCTTCGGTCAACGGCATCCTTCGGATGCCCGGGAGGGTCAAGACCCTCCCCTACAGTGATATCTGGAAACAGTTCGACAAACGATAATCTACAGCACTAAAAATCCGGGATGAAGCCTTTATCGGCGGCTTCGGCTTCCTGGGTGAAGCCTTCCAGGTCGTTGAGGTACATCCAGCTGAGGACGGCGTCGTATTCTTCGTCGGTGACCCGGCGGTTTAAGGGGGCGGGGAGGTTTCCCATGGGGGTGTACTGGCGCATCAGGCTTACCAGGACTTCGCCGGGGGCGAAATGTTCCCCGATCCAGTCCAGAACCCGCAGGGAATTGTCCACAAAGCCGGGGAGGATCAGGTGGCGGATGATGGTGCCCCGCACCACCTTGTCCCCTTCCCATTGGACGGGGCCGGTCTGGCGCACCATTTCGCGGATGGCCCCGCAGGCCACGGGGAAATAGTCCTTCGCGCCGGAGAGGGTCTGCCCCAGCCGGGGGTCGGCGTATTTCAGGTCGGGGAGGTAAATGTCGATTTTTCCCGAGAGTTCCCGGAGGGTTTCCGCCCGCTCGTAGCCGCCGCAGTTGTATACTACGGGCACGGGCAGCTTGGGAGAAAGGGCGGGAAGAATGGTGGGCAGAAAATGGGTGGGGGTCACAAGGTCAATGTTTTCCGCCCCCTGGGCGATCAGGCTTTCAAACAGCTGCCGCAGCTCTTGGGAGTCCATGGGCTTTCCCACGGGGCCGCCGCTGATGGCGGCGTTCTGGCAGTAGCGGCACCGCAGGGTGCAGCCGCCGAAGAACACCGCACCACTGCCGCCGCTGCCCGCGAGAGCCGGCTCCTCCCACTTGTGGAGCATGGCCTTGGCAACCAAAGCTGTATCCGGGCAGGCGCAGAACCCCCGCTCCCCGGCCGTCCGGTCAACGCCGCAGCGGCGGGGGCACAGCTGGCAGTTAACATAATCCATAAAATCACATCCTTGCCCCTATCATACCAGTTTTTTCACCAATTCACAAGCATAGCTTTACCAATCGGCAATTTTGTGGTAATATAGTGATAAATTATCGTTTGTCGTGCTGTTTGAACAGGAAATGTATCGCAGGGGCGACCCTTGCGGGCACCCGGGCACCCGTAGGGTGCCATTGCCCGTAAGGGCAATCAAAATTTGTGCCGCCTGCGGCGGTGTGATTTTGCCTTTCGGGCAAAATCACCGGGCGACCGCAAGGGTCGCCCCTACGCGGGCATGCTCCGCTAAACAACAATTTATCGAGGAGAATCATTATGCTGATCCGTTTTGCTGAAACCCGGGATATTCCTGGGATGATTGATTTACTACAGCAGGTAGGTGAGGTGCACCATCAGATCCGGCCTGACCTGTTCCGGGCGGGGGCGCAGAAATATGACGAGGCCGCCCTGACAGCCCTTCTTGCCGACCCCAAGCGGCCCATTCTGGCAGCGGAAATTGACGGCAAGCTGGCGGGCTATGCCTTCTGCATTTTGCAGATCACGGAAAATGACCCCGTCCTCTGCGACCGGAGGGTGCTTTACATCGACGACCTGTGCGTGGACGAAACAAAGCGGGGCACCGGCATTGCCACCGCCCTGTACGAGCGGGTCTGTGATTATGCCCGGGAGTTGGGCTGCCATGCCGTCACCCTGAATGTCTGGTGCGGCAACGACAACGCCATGCATTTCTACGAAAAGCGGGGCCTGAAGCCCCAGAAGATCGGGATGGAAGTTATTTTATAAGCGCATCCCACTGTGGGGAGGTCAACTATGCTCACAAAAAATCAAATTTACGAAGCCGTCATTACGGACTACACTGCCGAGGGGCAGGGGGTGGCCCATATCGAGGGCTGCGCTGTGTTTATTCCCAATGCCATTGCGGGGGAGAAGGTCCGGGTGCGCATTGAGAAGGCCCAGAAGACCTGGGCGGCGGGGAAGATGGTGGAGCTTCTGGAAAAGTCCCCTCACCGGGTCAACCGGGAGTGTCCTGTGGCGAAGCTCTGCGGCGGCTGCGATTTCTGGCACATGGACTACGACGAGGAATCCCGGCTGAAAGCGGAGCGGGTGAAAAACTGCCTGAACCGTCTGGGGGGTGAGAATCTGGAAAGCGTTCCTATCCTTGCCGCCCCTACCTGCCACGGCTACCGCAACAAGGCCCAGTATCCCGTGTCCCAGAAGAAGGGTAGGGCCTACGCGGGGTTCTTCCGGGCGGGAACCCACGATGTGGTGGAAAATCCCCGGTGCCTGATTTTGCCCAGTGAGACCGATGCCGTTAAGGATGCGGTGATGGATTATGTCAACCAGTACCGGGTGACGGTCTATGACGAAGTGGCCCACAAGGGCCTGCTGCGGCATATTTATGTCCGCCGGGGTGTGGTCTCCGGTCAGGTGCTGGTGTGCCTGGTGATCAACGGGCGGAAAATTCCCCGGCCTGAGGAGCTTCTCAAGCGGCTCCAGAAGATCCCCGGCTTTACCACCCTCGTCCTGTCCGTCAACACCAAAAAGGGCAACGCCGTGCTGGGCGACGAATTTATCACCCTCCACGGCCCCGGCTTCATCGAGGATACCCTTTGCGGTCTTGTTTTCCGGCTGTCGCCCCGGTCCTTCTACCAGGTGAACCACCACCAGGCCCAGCGGCTGTATGAGGCTGCCATTTCCCAGGCGGAAATTACGAAGGAAGACACCGTTCTGGATCTCTACTGCGGCGTGGGCACCATTACCCTGGCAATGGCCTCTGCCGCCGGAAAGGTCATCGGCGTGGAGGTGATCCCCCAGGCGGTGGAGGATGCCAGGGACAACGCCAAGCGCAACGGCATCGAAAACGCGGAATTTTTCTGCGGCGACGCGGGCCAGGCGGCGTTGGAACTGGAAAAGAACGGCGTCCGCCCCGACGTGGTGGTGGTAGACCCGCCCCGGAAGGGCCTCAACGCCGACACCATCGAAGCCCTCCACCGGATGGCCCCCAGGCGCATCGTCTATGTTTCCTGCGACCCGGCTACGTTGGCCCGGGATGTGGCACTATTAAAAGAGCGGGGATATGCTGTGAAGAATGCCATGGCGGCGGATCTGTTCCCAAGGTGTGCCCATGTGGAGTCGATCGTGTGTCTGACACACGATTGATTCCTTGATAGAAATCCCTTGCGGGATTTTTGATATGCGCTGAGGCGCGAGAGGGGATTTTTGTCATATCGAATCCCGAAGGGATATTTCGATTTTGCGGAGCCAAAATAACGTGTTCGCCGTGGGCGGATATATCGACAAAACCAATGACAGAAAGGGTGTCAATATGAATTACTACGAACGTGCCCTCGAATTGCGGGAGGAGACCATTGCCCACCGCCGTTACCTCCACACCACCGCCGAGGTGGGGCTGGATATGCCCAAGGCCAAGGCTTATGTGATGGAAAAGCTGACCGAATACGGTCTGGAGCCAAAGGAATGCGGTCACGGCGTTACGGCTACTCTGGGCCGGGGCGGGAAGTGTATCCTGCTCCGGGCGGATATGGATGCCCTGCCCATGGCGGAGGAAAGCGGCGAGCCCTTCGCCTGCCCCGCCGGAACCAGGGCCCACACCTGCGGTCACGATTTCCACGCCGCCATGCTGCTGACCGCCGCGAAAATGCTGAAGGAGACGGAAGGGGAGCTGGCGGGCACCGTGAAATTCATGTTCCAGACCGCCGAGGAGACCTTCGAGGGGGCGAAGGACATGATCGAAAACGGCATTCTGGAAAACCCCGCTCCCGACGCGGCCATCGCCTTCCATGTTACCGCAGGAAAAATGCCCATCGGTCTCTTTATGTACAACAGCACCGGGACGATGATGTTCTCCGTGGACGGTTTCAAGATCACCGTCACCGGCCGGGGCGGCCACGGGGCCTATCCCCACACCTCCATTGACCCCATCAACATTGCCGTCCATGTGTATCTGGCACTGGAAGCCCTTATTGCCCGGGAGGCGGACCCAAACAAGGCCTGCGTCCTGACGGTGGGCAGCTTCCAGGCAGGCTCCGCCCCCAATATCATTCCCAACGAGGCGGTGCTCCAGGGCACCCTGCGCACCAACGACAAGGCCAGCCGGGAGCTGCTGGTGCGGCGCATCGAAGAGGTGGCGCAAAAGACCGCCGAGGTCTACGGCGGCACCGCCAAGGTGGAGCCGTTGTCCCAGGTGCCGCCCCTGATCTGCGACCCGGCTCTGACAAACAAAGTGGCGGCCTACCTGCAGGATATGGGAATGCCCAATGTGCGGCCTGTTCCCGGTATCTCCGCCAGCGCGTCGGAGGATTTTGCCTCCATCGCCGAGCGGGTCCCGGCAACCTTCATGTACCTCTCCGCAGGCTACCCCGACGACCGGGGCGCGGCCCCCGCCCACAACCCCAAGGTTCGCTTCAACGAAGAGGTCTGCCCCATGGGTGCCGCCGCCTACGCCCACTGCGCGGTGAAATGGCTGGCGGAGGCGTAAGGAGCTGTTCGCAAAAATGAGGAATTAGGAGTTAGGAATTTTCCGGCTGGAAGATAATTCCTGGCTCCTAACACCTGATTATAGTTTTGGAGGTTTCCCTATGCAGGAAATTCTGATCAAAGCGGGCTGTTACATAGCCATCATCATATTGGGTTACGTTCTGCGCCAGCGGGGCTTTTTTGGGCCGGAGACCTTCGGTGTGCTGTCGAAGATCGTCATTAAAATTACCTTGCCCTGTGCCATTATTGCCAGCTCCGCAGGTAAGCCCATCGATGCCACCATGCTGACCATTTCGGCTCTGGGGCTTGGGGGCGGCATTGTGTACATGATCGCGGGCTGGCTGATGTACCGCAAAGCAGACCGGGAGCAGACAGCTTTCGCGGTGCTGAATGTGCCCGGCTACAACATCGGTACCTTTGCCCTGCCCTTTACCCAGGGATTTCTGGGCCCTGTGGGCGTGCTGACCACCAGCCTGTTCGATGTGGGCAATTCCTTTATCTGTCTCGGCGGCTCCTACGGCGTGGCCCGGGCCATCAAGGAGGGGGGAAGGGTCAATATCGGACGCATTTTGAGGGCACCCCTTTCCTCCATCCCCTTCCTGACCCATGTGGTGCTGGTGGTACTGAACCTGCTGAGCCTGGATGTGCCGGGGCCTATCGTGTCCTTCGCGGGGATTGTAGGCAACGCCAACGCCTTCCTCGCCATGCTGATGATCGGCGTGGGCTTCAAGCTGTCCGGGGATCGGAGCCAGCTGGGTTCCATCGTGAAGATCCTCACCGCCCGCTATGCCATCGCCGGGATCTTGGCCATGTGCTACTATTTCCTGCTGCCCTTTGATCTGGAAATCCGCCAGGCCCTGGTGATCCTGGCCTTCTCCCCCATCGGCTCGGCGGTGCCTGTGTTCACGGCGGAAATGAAAAGCGACGTGGGCTTGTCCAGTGCCATCAATTCTATCGCCATTGTTATCAGCATTGTTATCATCGTGACGCTTTTGCTGGTGATGCTCTGAATGATTTCAGCGGATGCCAATTGGCATCCGCTGTTTTTTCCCTTTTGCGTTATACTACTGTAGGGCGGGGTCATGACCCCGCCCTACAACGGAATACAACTTATGTATCTGTTGTTCCGGAGGGTTCTTTTTTGCTTACGGGTCTTGCCACCTTTACTATGGTTTTGACCTTTTCGGGTTCTGCCGGGGGTGGTTTCAGGAGGAAGGACAGGAGGGACAGGCCGTAGACCAGCACGGCGGTTCCGGCGAAGGCCAGGGCGCAGTGGAGGGGTTCCATCCGGTTGCAGGGCTCGCTGTCCCAGACGCCGTATTCGTACAGGTTCACCTGGGCGAAGCCCATGGCCTGGCGAATTTTGTCCGTGCCGATGGTGCAGATGGAGTCCACGATGGCCTTGGCCCGGGCGGGGGTCTCCGCCTCGGCGGTTACTTCTAAGATACGGGTACTGTCCGGGTTGTTGGTGGAGATGCAGGCGCGCAGGTCTTTGTAGGAGATGTCCAGGGACAGGTTCTCAATCACCGCGTCCAGGACGCTGTGGCTTTTCAGCAGGTGGTCGCAGTCGCTGACCACGTTCAGGGCCAGGGAGAAATCCTCCGAAATCTGCTGGTCGTTGCTGCTCTGGCGGAGAATGTACAGGGTGGCGGTGGAGGCGTACCGGGGCGGCAGAAGGTAGTTCAGGGCGTAAAGCCCCGCCGCCGACAGTGTTGCCAGAAGGAGCATCACGGCCCAGCATTTGCGGAAAATGCGCCACAGGTCGCCAAGCGTTAAAAGCGGTAACTCTTTTTCCATAAAATTCTCCTTTCGTTTACTCCCAAAAGAATCGGTAGGGCAGCAGGCCCAGCTGGTTGATGGCCAGGGTGTCGGCGTAAAACAGCAGGATCAGAAAGGCCCCCAGGGCCACATTCAGCACCAGCCGGGTGCGGTGCTCGCAGCGGCGGATGGCGTTGGGTATCCCGGGGATCAGAAACAGGGTGAAAAACAGGTTGCACCGCAGCAGGGTGGAGCCGGACAGCACCAGGTCGCAGCAGAGGGCGGTGTAGGCCATGTGGGCGAGAAAACCGTCCGAACCCTTGGCGGCCCGGGTGTAGAGGAGGAACACCGCTATCCCGGCGAGAAACACCAGATTTCCGCCGATTTCCGCCCCGCCGGGGTAGGAAATGTCGGAAAATACCAGTCCCGCCAGCTGCCAGAGCACAGGCCGAAGGGCCACCGCCGCTGCGGCTCCCAGCGGGTACAGCAGCCCCGGAAACCGCCGCCCCCGGAGGGCATACACCGGGAATACCAGCGCAAATGCCGCCGCGCCCCGGTGGAAGGTGGCTGCCAGCAGCGTCAGTGCCAACGCCCGGAGGGGGTGTCCCCTGTCCAGGGACAGGAAAGCGAACAGGCACACTCCCATGGCAAGGCTCTGCCGCAGGCCGGAGATGTGAAATACCAGAAACTGGTAGCAGATCAAAATCAGCAGGGAGAGGGTCACATTCTGGGCGTATTTCCGCAGAAAGCGGTAATATGCCGCGCATAGCAGGCCGTAAATGGCTCCCGTGAAGCAGCGGAAGGGCAGGCCGCTTTTGGAAAAGAGCTTCATCAGAAACAGGTAGCCCTTTTCAAAATACACATAGTCAAAATCCCGCCAGGGCATTGTCCCCGCAAGGCGGTACTGCCGACGGTAGCCCAGAGTATCCAGGCCCACCGTGTCCTTTTTCAGCACAAGCAGCAGAAAAATGGCGGCAATGCCCAGGATCAAAATCAGCTGCTCCCCCTTTTCTTGCTCAGGAACTGCGGCCTTCACCACCAGGGAAAAGGCGGTCAGTCCAAAAATCAGGCCCAGATAGAGGAACATGGACGGGGCTCCTTTGTGAGAGAGGTTGGTGTTTTATCTGCGGCTAGGCCGCACCAGTGCGTTAAACGATCATTTACCCCTCCCGGTAATCGGTATAGGGTCTGGTGCAGTCTATTGTGGTATATTTGTGGTGGCTTTTTTGTTGTTCCTTTGGCGGGTCGTTTTGGTAATCGCCGTATTTCTGGGTCAGGTATTGGCGGAAGTCCGCGGGGATGGTGACGGGCAGGCCCTCGAAGTGGGCTTCGCGGCCGTCGCCGAACCAGCTTCGGGGCATATACTCCCGCCGTCCCTGCCAGTTGCCGTGGTTGCACCAGACCGGTGCGTTTTCCGCCGGGTATTTTTGCAGAAGGGCATCCAGCCTTGCGGCGTAGACTGCCGTCCGGCGGTGGCAGCCCAGCAGCCGCTTTAGGCGGTGCTCCATACGGCAGCGCAGGCCCTTGGGCTCGGCAAAGGCGGTGTTCAGCAGGTGGCGGTACCATGTCTTTCCCAATTCCAGCCGCCATTGTCCCAATTGGGTCAATGGATATCCGTCCAGGGGGAAAATATCCATGGCGATGCCGTGGTGGATGAGAAGGTGGGCGGCGTTTTCCTCGATGCAGGCGGTGCCGGAATGGCGAAGCTTGCTGTAGATTTGGGGAAAGGCCGGGTCGGTGCGGTAATTCTGGAGAAACAGGTGCCCCGGCAGCAGGGCGGGGGCCTCCGCCAGGAACCGCCGGTAATCTGATCGGGGGAGGGCCACGTCGATGTCGTCGTCCCAGGGGATGAAGCCGCCGTATTTCACCGCCCCCAGTGCGCTGCCGCAGACCAGATAGTACCGCAGCCCCAGCTTTTGGCAGATGCCTGCGAACACCGCCAGCATCTCCCGCTCAATTTGCTGTATTTGTGTCATAATTTTCCTCAAACTGGTCGGTATAGAAGGAGAAGCCCCATTTTCTCAGCTGCTTTTTTACCCACCGGGCGGCGGGCCGGGGCAGGAGCTTTTTGCCCCAGTTGAAGCAGAAAATGCGAATTTCCTCCCAAAGGGGTACCGTTTCCCGGCTTTCCAGGCAGATCCCCCGGCGGGAGAGGAACCGTTTTGCCCGGCGGAGAAGCTTTCCCTTGCGGATCACGTCCAGCACCGGGAATTCCCGGCCCCAGGTCATGGCGCATTTGGCGTTCCGCTGCCGGGCGGTGTGGGTCAGGGAAACCTCGTAGGCCCAGATATCCGCCGGGCCCGGAAGGGTGGCTTCCAGAAAGGATTTGCGCCAAAGGCCGGGGTACAGGTTTACGGCATAATCGCTGTTCAGATTTATCCGGTACACCTCTTTTTGTCCCGGAAAGGGGCGGAAGGAGGGCGGGTCGGGAAACAGGCGGATATAGTCCAGACCCTTCGCATCCATGATTTTTACCAGCCGGGCAATTTCTGCCGTATTGATGGGGTACACGGGAAAATAATCGTCCAGGGTCAGCAGAATGTATTTCGTTTGGATGCGGGGCAGCACCGCCGCCAGCCGTCCGGGCATATGGAGCCCCGCCCCGGCGGCGAATACCTCCACCCCGGGAAATACCGCGTTGGTAGGTTCGTCCGTCACCAGCACCGCCGGGGGATGCCCGGGCCAGTTTTGGGAAAGGAAGGCCATGTGGGGCTCCCAAAGGTCGCTGTATTTGCCGCAGGTCTGGATCATCAGGGTCAAGGATTCAGCTTCCATGGATCGTCTCCTTTATGGTGTCCCGGAATACCTGTGTGCTGTGTTCCAGGCGGTGGCGGTGGGTGAGCAGGTGGGTGGCGGCGTTATACTGCGCTTTTTGCCGTGCCGGGTCAAAGAGCAGACCCCGGAGGGATTTTTCCAGCTGCTGTAAATCGGTGCATACGGTCACGCAGCCGGTTTTTTCGCAGTATTCCATGGCCCCTGTCTCCCGGTGGCCGCAGGCAAAGACCGCCGCCCCGGAGGCGATGGCATCCGCCGTCTTGGTGGACAGGGAATAGCGGACGGTGTCCACGTCCCGTTTGCCGAAGCCCTCTGCCAGCAGCAGGATGTCGCTTTCCCCCGTCAGCCGCTGGACTTCTTCGTAGGGCACCGCTCCATGAAAGCGCACGATGGGGCACCGCTTCAAGACCCGCAGCACCCCCTCGTCCTGCTCATTGGAATACACATCCACCCGGTATTTGGGGTCGATCCGCCCAAGGGCTTCCCCGATGGCCGCAATCGTTCGGTTCCGGCCCAGCCGGAGGTTGCCGAAATAACGTATTTTGGGATTTTTCGAAGCAATGGGACGGAATTCCCTCCGTTCCTGGTCGGAGGCCAGGTATACCGTCCGCCCGTTCAGGCCCAAGGAACCGTTATATTTGTCCCGAATTTTGTCGCCAATGTAAATGGCACTGCCCCCGTGGGCAAAGACCCGGCGGATCAGACGGCGGTAGGTCAGCCGGTACAGGTGGTACAGCGGCGACAGGGAAAAGCGGTCATTAAAATAGTAGTCGTCCCCGATGGAGGACAAAATGGGGATGTTGAACTTTTCCGCAGCATACAGGGCGATTTTTGGGATGAAATAATCGTCGGAGAAGCTGAGAAACACGCACTGGGGCTGGAATTCCTCCAGCCAGCTGTCCAGCTCCTCCGTGTGCCAGAACCGTTTCCGCCACAATAGCCCCCGCAGCAGGTACACAAGGGGATATTTGCGGCTCCCCAGGGCATAAAGCCGCCGGGTCAGGCGGGGCAGCTCTGCTTTCTGTTCTCCCAATTCTTCATAACAAAAAGCCCGGCCAACCTTTGTGCCGGGATGAAACCAACGCCGCAGAAGCTGCCGGTCCGTGATCTGGAACAGCCTGCCGCAGTGGCCTTTTGGGGGAATATGGGGATTGGAAAAGATTTGGGCAAGGGCATCCCGCTGCCAGCCGTGGAAATAGGAATCAAAAGCCCGGGAGGCTGCGGAAGGATTGTAGGGCAGGGTACCCACGATCAGAATTCTGATGTCCATCCTCTTCTCCTTTCCCGTAAAAACAAAAGCGGCCCCGGAGGTTTTCCCCCGAAAGCCGGTGCGCAGCATACGGACCCGCGGGCCGTAATTTTGAAATGTTGGATAATTCTCCCGCATATTACCGAAAAACCTCGAAGGGGACAACCCCATTTGGGATACAGGGAGGAAAAAGTAATTTTTGCACGAATGCTGTCATCCCTCGACGACCTTTCACTCCGCTCGGAATGACAGCATTCGTGCGATTCGCTGCGTTTCTCTAACTTTTCGACCCTTGATTTGCGTCCGGGGGAAGCGGTTTGGTGCGTCCGCACCGGGGGGTTGCCGCGCTTTCCCGGGGGTCCAGGCTGACGGGGATGGTTTCATGGCAGGGAGCGGGAGTATTTTTGATATTTCGCTGCAGCAGCCGCAGGCTGGATTCCGCCAGTGCCTCCACCTCCTGGCGGACGGTAGCCAGACGGGGGACGGTGTATTCGCCGATGGCAAGGCCGTCCAGACCGATGACGGCCACATCCTGGGGCACCCGCTTTCCCGCGTCCCGCAATGCCCGGATGGCACCGATGGCCATGACATCGGACATAGCGAACAGGGCGGTAAATTCCCGGCCCCGCTCCAGCAGTGCCCGGGCGGCCCGAAAGCCCTCGGCCAGGGAGAAGCGGGCGGTCTCGTAGTCCAGTTCTTCGTCAAAGGCGATGCCGTGCTGCCGGAATGCTTCCAGACATCCCTGGTAGCGCAGCTTGGTGGTATCGGACACCTGCCGCTCACCGCCGATCACTACGATCTTGCGATGGCCCAGGGAAACCAGATGGTCGATCGCCATCCGGGCGGCCAGTACGTTGTCCGAGGAGACGCTGCTGAGGTTCTCGAAGGGCAGGCCCGCGGCGTCATTGGTCACCAGCACACAGGGAACGGTGATCTTGTCAAAATCCTGTAGAAAATGCTCCCGGTTGCCGCCCAGGAACAGCACGCCCAGGGGCTTCTTTTCCCGGCACAGCTGTACGGCCCGGCTTACCTCGTTGTCATTTTCGTCAATGTAGTCCACGATCAGGGGATATCCCATGCCGGCGATCCGGGCCTGAACAGACTCCACCAGGCTGGCAAACAGCTCATTGGAAATGCCCTTTACCACCACCAGGATGGAGGTACTGTGCTGCTGCTTCAGCTGCTTGGCGTTGGTGTTCAGCTGGAAGCCGCATTCCGCCGCCGCTTTGAGGATGATCTCCCGCGCTTTGTCGCTGACATTCGGCTGGTGGTTCAGCACCCGGGAGATGGTGCCGACAGAATAGCCTGTCTGGGCGGACAAATCCTTAATGGTCATGGGTGCGCCTCCTTTGTATTAATGTATACATTATAATCCAATTCGATATGTTTTTCAAGCCTATTCGGGGGTTTCGCCGGTGCCCTTTGCCAGGGAAATGATGGCCTGCGCCAGCTGCTCCGCTGCCAACAGGGCTTCCGCGTGGGTATTGCCCGCCGCGCCCACCTCCACCAGCAATGCCCCGGGGCACAGATCCTGGTTGAACCGCTGGGGCCGCAGGCACAGCTTTCGCATGATGCCTTCCGACTGCTGCTCCAGCTGGGCGTGGAGCTTCAGGGCGAGGGAAAGGTTGTCCGGCCAGGTGTCGTAATTTGTGCCCATCACCAGCATCAGCTGGGCGGAGGTCTGTCCGTCTACGGATGCCAGGGTGCGCAGCTGGTTTCCCGTGGTGCCCGCCGCGTCCCGGTGGAGGTCCAGCACCAGCTGAATGGTGGGGTACTCCTCCAGATAGGCCCGAATGGATGCCCGGGCGTCCACATAGGAGCCGTTGTAGGAAGGATAGTCATGGAGCTCCCGGTCCTGGATGGCGGTGATGCCGCTCCCCGCCAAAAGCTCCGCCACATAGGCCCCGATGGAGAGCATGTTGTAGTCTTCGTCCAGGGTGCGGTAGGCGGAGGTCTCCGTATAGCTTTCGCCGTTTTTGGTGTAGCTTTCGGTAGAATGGGTGTGAAGGATCAGCACCGTAGGCTCCCCGCCGGTCAGATCCCAGCTGAGGGGCCGGGTGATCAGCTCCGCCGGTTCGGGGCTTTTGCCGCTGGTGTTGTACAGCTCCACCAGGGCCGCGTCCTCCCCGGTGAAGGCGGGCTTTTCCGGCTCCGGAACCGTCTCCTCCGGCTGGGGAACGGCGGATTCCGCGGGAAATACCCAAAATACCTCCTGGGATGCAGAAAACCGGACGTTACGTCCGGTTTCTAAATATGTCAGGAAGGCGGCAGTATTCGGTTTGGAAAGCCAGGAAAGGAGCTTTTCCGGCAAGCCGGAGGCCCCCAGGCGAAACACGCAGGCACAAAGCACCGCCGCCGCGCCGACGCGGATGGTCCTCTGCTGTTGATTCATTCCGTACCTCCCTTTGATGCGGTTAGGAGTTAGGAATTGTATTCAGGCAAATTCCTAACTCCTAATTCCTCATTCCTCATTTTGTTCCGTTTCCCGTTTTTGTCCTGGTTTCCATTTGGGTCTTGTCCGCAGCTCGAGGCGAAGGTTTTGGAAAAACTCCGTCAGCAGCTGGGCGGCTTCTTCCTCACAGATGCCCTTTTCCACCGTAGGGTGGTGGTTGAAGTTCATGTCAAACAGGCTGCACACAGAGCCCACGGCACCGAACTTTTTGTCGCTGGCCCCGTAGACCACCCGGGGGATCCGGGCGTTGAGGATGGCTCCCGCGCACATGGCGCAGGGCTCCAATGTCACATACAAGGTACATTCCCACAGCCGCCAGCCGCCTAAGTTTTTGCAGGCCTGGCCGATGGCTTCGATCTCCGCGTGGGACAGGGCGGACTTGTCCTTCTCCCGCCGGTTGCGGCCCCGGCCCACGATCTCGTCCCCCCGGACGATAACGCAGCCCACAGGCACCTCTCCCTCAGAAGCCGCCTCCCGGGCCAGCTGCAACGCTTCCTCCATAAAATACAGGTCGTCCATGCTATCCACTCCTTTTCCTTATCATAACGGAAAGAGGGGGATTGGTCAAGGGAGAGAAAGGATTGTTTCGTGTGCGTAGGGGAGGGTCTTGACCCTCCCGGTGATTTTGCCAAAAGGCAAAATCACATCGCCATTAGGCGATAACAATTTGTTTTCCTTCGGAAAATCCAAAAATCCTTACAGATTTTTGGCGGGAGGGTCAAGACCCTCCCCTACAGACAGAAAACTTTATCTGCCCACAGGGTATCACATATGCTGTGCAAAATCCCGTGAAAAGATGCAGGCGGAAATCGACTGACACCTGCCCTGGGGATGGGGTATTCTCTTTGTAACAATATGACGAAAGAGGGGATTTCCATGATTCCGATGATCGAACCTGTTTTGTATGTGGATGTCCAGCGGGCGGCGGCCTGCCGCTGCCGGGTGTGCGGCGGGGAGCGGTACGCGCCCGGATTTGTCTGCCTGCGCTGCGAAAGGAGGGCCAAATGACACTGTTGGAGCTGAGCCGATGCTATGAGGAGGCGGCGGTGCCCCTGCGGGCCCGGCTGCGGGAACTGCGTTTTGCCCTGGCGGCAGCGGAGGACCCGGAGGAGATCTGGCAGCTGAAGCGGCGCATTACCGAGCTGACCCCCATGCTGACCCAGATGAACGAGCTGGCGGAGCTGACCGCCCGATACTATGAAAGGGGCTACTGGCGCAATGAAAAATATACTTTCTGAAAGCGGCCTGCGGCTTCCCCGGGAGGTGCAGCTGAAGCGGGTCTACCGGGTCATTGACGAGGCCCTGACGGAGAACCAGCGGCAGGTGCTGACGGCCCACTACTTTGAAAAGCAGACCGTCACCCAGATCGCCCAGGCCCGGGGCGTACACAAAAGCACCGTGAGCCGCACCCTCCACCGGGCGGAGAAGCGGTTGCGGGATTGTCTGAGATATTAAAATGCCGCAGGGGTGACCCTGCGGTAAATTGTTGTTTTGTGTTTTATCTGCGGTTATGCCGCATCCCTTCCCCTGGGGGAAGGGATGGGTGCTCCCGTACCAGCGCGTTATACGAAAAATACCGCAGTAACGAAATGAGTGGTAATCGATGGCGTAAAGGATACAGGGGTACGCATCGGATGTCTGCCTAATTGTGAATAAATGCCACAAAAAGTTCAAAAATAGTTTATAATCATCCCCCTTGACTTTTTTAGCACTCTCTGGTATAGTGTGCTTAGCACTCAGGGAGCTTGAGTGCTAAAAACAAGAAACAGAAACGGAGGAATGACATGGAACTTACCGAGCGTAAGAAGAAGGTACTGCGGTCTGTGGTTGACCTGTACATCCGCACCGCCGAGCCGGTTGGCTCCAAGGCCATCGCTGAGCTGCCGGACATGAAATATTCCTCCGCGACCATCCGCAATGAAATGGCGGATCTGACCAACATGGGTTATCTGGAACAGCCCCACACCAGCGCGGGACGGATCCCCTCCGCCGCGGGCTACCGGCTGTATGTGGATGAGCTGATGCTGGACTACCGCCTGAGCATGGATGAGACAAAATCCATCAACAACGCCATCGAGGAAAAGATGCAGCGTGTGGATAAAATGATGGAGCGGGTGGCAAAGCTGGTCTCCCAGGCCACGAATCTGCCTGCCATCTCCGCCGCCTCCCGCCAGGGAGGAGCCACCGTCCGCCGGTTCGATCTGATCCTGGCAGGCAAGGGCAGCTTCATTCTGGTGCTGATGCTTTCCGACGACCAGGTGACCAACAAGCTGATCAAGCTGCCGCTGAATATTACGGAGACAGACCTGAAGCTTCTCAGCGCGGTCTTAAACGCCGCCATGACGGAAATTTCCCTGGAGGAATTTACCGAAGAGCTGATGGATAAGGTGATGCGCTCTGCCGGAGCCGCCGCCAGCCTGGTTCCCGTGATCCTGGATTTCACCCAGGAGACCCTGAAAAACCACGGCTCCACCAACATGGCCGTTACGGGGCAGTCAAGGCTTCTGAGCCTTCCCGAATACCGGGATGTGGACAAAGCCCAGCGGATCATGTCCTCCATCGACGAGGAAAACCTCAGCAATCTCCCGGCGGTCATGCAGGGAGCCAACGGCACCAAGGTGCTGGTGGGCCCCGAAAATGTGGCTGACGAATTGAAGGACACCAGCGTGGTCATGACCAAGTTTGATATCGGTGACGGTATGCAGGGCATGATCGGCGTGGTGGGCCCCACCAGAATGGATTACGCCAAGGTCACCGCCCGCTTAAGCTACTTCGCGGAGAGCCTGAGCAAAATGTTCGCAAAGCCGGAGCAAATGCAATTACCGGAGCCTGTCTCCGAGGAAACCCATAAGGAGGCCTAACCGTGGCAAAAAAGGAAAAAGAAACAGAACTGAATGAGACCCCCGTGGAGGAGACTGTTGAGGAGGTCGTGGAGGAAACTCCCGAAGTCCCCGAGGTGAACCCCTGGGAGGAAAAATATAACGCGGAGCACGATTCCCACCTGCGCCTGGCGGCGGAGTTTGACAACTTCCGCAAGCGCACCGTCAAGGAAAAGGAGCAGTCCTACGGCAACGGCAAGGCCGACGCGGTAGCCAAGATGCTCCCCGTGTACGACAATCTGGAGCGTGCCCTGAACCAGCCCACCGAGGATGCCGCCTACAAGAAGGGCGTGGAGCTGACCATGAACGAGCTGGTCAAGATCCTGAACGGCCTGGGCGTGGAGATCTTCGGCGAGAAGGGCGACACCTTCGACCCCAACCTGCACAACGCGGTCATGCACATCGACGACGAAAGCCTGGAGGAAAACACCATTTCCCAGGTGTTCCAGAAGGGCTTCAAGATCGGCGAGAAGATCGTACGGTTCGCAATGGTGCAAGTGGCAAATTGAAAATTGAAAATGTAAAATTGAAAATTATTTCATTCATCCGCGAAGCGGATACCACAATTTTCAACTTTCAATTTTCAACTAAACGAGTAAACAATTTAGCTTTATCTATATTATAGGAGGAAATTATTATGTCTAAGATTATCGGTATTGACCTTGGTACTACCAATTCCTGTGTTGCCGTTCTGGAAGGCGGCGAGCCTGTTGTGATCGCCAACGCAGAAGGCACCCGCACCACTCCCTCTGTTGTGGCATTCTCCAAGACCGGCGAGCGTATGGTCGGCCAGGTGGCAAAGCGTCAGGCGGTTACCAACGCTGACCGCACCGTGGCTTCCATCAAGCGTCACATGGGCGAGAACTACCACGTCACCATCGACGGCAAGGGCTACACCCCCCAGGAGATCAGCGCAATGGTCCTGCAGAAGCTGAAGGCTGACGCCGAGGCTTACCTGGGCCAGACCATCACCGAGGCTGTCATCACTGTCCCCGCTTACTTCTCTGACGCACAGCGTCAGGCCACCAAGGACGCAGGCAAGATCGCCGGTCTGGAGGTCAAGCGTATCATCAACGAGCCCACCGCTGCCGCACTGGCTTACGGCCTGGATAAGGAGACCGAGCAGAAGATCATGGTCTACGATCTGGGCGGCGGTACCTTCGACGTGTCCATCCTGGACATCGGCGACGGCATCATCGAGGTTCTGGCTACCGCGGGTGACACCCGTCTGGGCGGCGACGACTTCGACCAGCGGATCATGGATTACCTGGTTGCCGAGTTCAAGAAGGCCGAGGGCATCAACCTGGCAAACGACAAGGTCGCCATGCAGCGTCTGAAGGAGGCTGCTGAGAAGGCCAAGATCGAGCTGTCCGGCGTTACCTCCACCAACGTGAACCTGCCCTATATCACCGCTGACGCTACCGGCCCCAAGCACCTGGACGTGACCATCACCCGCGCCAAGTTCAATGAGCTGACCGCTGATCTCGTCGAGCGCACCATGAAGCCCGTCCGTCAGGCTATGTCCGATGCCGGCCTGAAGGCATCCGACCTGCACAAGGTCCTGCTGGTTGGCGGCTCCACCCGTATCCCCGCTGTCCAGGAGGCCGTCAAGACCATTACCGGCAAGGAAGGCTTCAAGGGCATCAACCCCGATGAGTGCGTCGCTGTTGGCGCAGCCATCCAGGGCGGCGTGCTGACCGGCGATGTGCAGGATATCCTGCTGCTGGACGTTACCCCCCTGTCTCTGGGCATCGAGACCATGGGCGGTGTGTTCACCCGTCTGATCGACCGGAACACTACCATCCCCACCCACAAGAGCCAGATCTTCTCCACCGCCGCTGACGGCCAGACCTCCGTTGAGGTTCACGTCCTGCAGGGCGAGCGTGAGATGGCTGCTTACAATAAGACCCTGGGCCGCTTCCAGCTGGGCGGCATCGCTCCCGCACCCCGGGGCGTGCCTCAGATCGAGGTCACCTTTGACATCGATGCCAACGGTATCGTGAAGGTTTCCGCTAAGGACCTGGGCACCGGCAAGGAGCAGCAGATCTCCATCACCGCTTCCACCAACCTGAGCCAGGAGGACATCGACAAGGCTGTCCGCGAGGCTGAGCAGTACGCCGCCGAGGATAAGGCCCGTAAGGAAGAGGTCGATACCCACAACATGGCTGACCAGACCGTTTACCAGACTGAGAAGACCCTGAACGAGCTGGGCGACAAGATCTCCGCTGACGAGAAGGCTTCCATCCAGGCTGCCGTTGACAAGCTGAAGGAAGTGAACAAGGGCACCGACATTGCTGCCATCAAGGCCGCAACCGAGGAAGTACAGCAGGCCTTCTACAAGGTCTCCGAGAAGCTGTACCAGCAGGCAAATCCCCAGGGCGGCGCACAGGGCGGTAACTACCAGCAGCCCGGCGACGACGGCGTGGTTGATGCTGACTACGAGACTGTTGACTAAGAAATAAGCCCGAGGGGCGGCAAAGCTGCCGCCCCTTGTTGGTGTATCTGTGATTTTTCACCGTAGCGGAGGGTCATGACCCTCCCTTACAATGTTTTTCGTGAGGTATACGAAAATGGCAGAAAACAAACGTGATTATTATGAGGTACTGGGCGTTGAGAAGGGTGCCAGTGCCGAGGAGATAAAGAAGGCCTACCGCAAGAGTGCCATGAAGTACCATCCCGACCGGAACCCCGGCGACAAGGAAGCCGAGGAGAAGTTCAAGGAGGTAGGCGAGGCCTACGAGGTTTTGTCCGACGACGACAAGCGGGCCCGGTATGACCAGTACGGCTTTGCCGGTGTGGACCCCAACTTCGGTGCGGGGGCCGGCGGTTACGGCGGCGCGGGCTTTGGCGGCGGTTTCAGCGGCTTTGGCGATTTCGGTGATATTTTCAGCGAATTCTTCGGCGGTGGCGGCGGAAGCAGCCGGGCATCCGCCCAGAACGCCCCCCGCCGGGGCGAGAACGTCATGGCCCGGCTGGAGCTGACCTTCGAGGAAGCGGCCTTTGGCTGTGAGAAGGAAGTGGCCTCTCAGCGGATCGAGAACTGCTCTGTCTGTAACGGCAGCGGCTCCGCCGACGGCGTTATCGAGACCTGCTCCCAGTGCCACGGCTCCGGCCAGGTGCGCACCACTCAGAATTTCATGGGCATGCATATGCAGTCCACCACTACCTGTCCCACCTGCTCCGGCCGGGGCAAGATGGTGAAGAACCCCTGCAATACCTGTAAGGGCAAGGGCAAGGTTCGCCGCACCAACCGGGTGAACGTGAAGATCCCCGCAGGTGTGGACGCGGGTCAGAGCGTCCGGGTTCGCGGCGAGGGCTGTGTCGGCTCCAACGGCGGCCCCAACGGCGACCTGCTGGTGGAGATCTACATCAAGCGGCACCCCATCTTCACAAGAGAGGATCGGGATGTGCTCTGCGAGGTGCCTATTTCCTTCACCCAGGCGGCCCTGGGCGCGAAGATCCAGGTGCCCACCCTGGACGGCAAGGTGGAATACGACCTGCCCGAGGGTACCCAGACGGGCCGGGAGTTCGTCCTGCGGGATAAGGGCATTCCCGAGGTGAATAACCCCCGCCGCCGGGGCAACCACCGGTTCACCGTCGTCGTGGAGACCCCCACCCACCTGACCAAGGAGCAGAAAGACCTCCTGCGCCAGCTGGAAGGCACCATGGTCCACAGCGAGACCCCCAAGATCAAGAAGTTTTTCGATAACCTGAAGGACTTCTTTGAATGAATTGAAAATTGAAAGTTGAAAATGGAAAGCTATTGTATTTCCTTTGGAAATGTATTAGAATAGTCGCAAAGCGACACCTTATTTTTCATTTTCAATTCTGCGAAGGAGGCCACATTATGAAGCGCGCGGATTATATCAGCTGGGACGAATATTTCATGGGCATCGCCATGCTGGCGGCACGGCGGAGCAAGGATCCCAATACCCAGGTGGGTGCCTGCATCGTATCCCAGGACAACATCATCATCTCTACCGGCTACAACGGTATGCCCAAGGGCTGCTCTGACGATGAATACCCCTGGGCGCGGGAGGGTGATGACACCAAGTATCCCTATGTTGTCCACGCGGAGCTGAATGCCGTCCTCAACGCCAACGGCCGTGACCTGCGGGGCAGCAAGCTGTATGTGGCCCTGTTCCCCTGCAACGAGTGCGCCAAGGCCATCATACAGAGCGGCGTGAAGGAGGTTTACTACCTTTCCGACAAGTATTCCGACTCCATGGCCACCCTGGCCTCCAAGCGGATGCTGGACTCCGCCGGGGTCAAATGCACCCAGCTGCGGACGAAGCTTAAATCCATTACTCTGGACTTTGTGCCGGAGGAGGAGAAGGGGAAGTAATGAAAGCAGAAGTGGAGATTCAGCCCTATGATGGCAGTATCCACCTGACTTGGACAGAGGGTTTTGAAATCATCTGCAGGGAGGATCATGGTGCCGTCCATATCCGGGCCAATGCAGAGGGCTTGAAATCTTTGGCCAGCCTTTGTCTGACCTTGGCACAGGAAACTGTCCCTGAATACAGCCATGTCCATCTGGATGAATTCAATTCTCTGGAAGATGGGTCTGTGGAATTGATTATTGAAAAGGGATAATTGCATCAACAGGAGGAGCAGACGCTCCTCCTTTTGCTTGTCATCCCGAGCGAACGAAGTGAAGTCGAGGGATCTTCGCACCACCGATACTGCAAAGCAGAACTTCGGTGCGAAGATCCCTCGACTCGTTTCACTCGCTCGGGATGACACGTGTGTTCGTTACATTCCTCACTTCTAATTCCTAATTTTTAAATAACTCCACTCTTCACTCTCCACACTTCACTCTCATCATGCGGCGGCGTCTTTCATTTTTTGTCTTACCACATTGGAAAGTCTTGCGATGAATTCGCCGTTGGTGGGTTTGCCTTTGCAGGCGTCTACGGTGTTGCCGAAGTAGCGGTTGAGCACCTTCAGGTCGCCCCGGGTCCAGGTGACTTCTACCAGGTGGCGGATGGCCCGCTCCACACGGGCGGCGGTGGTGTCGAATTTGGCGGCGATCTGGGGGTAAAGGCCGAAGGTGATGCTGTTGATGACGGCCCGGTTTTCCACCACCAGCAAAATGGCCTCCACCACATAGGGGTGGCCCACCAGGTGGTCCGGGGCTCCCAACTCCAGCAGCAGCTCCCGCACCAGATATTCCGGGTCCAGCCGCAGGGGCTGGCGGGTGCGGGACAGGTAGCCCATCACCTCCGCCTTGGCCTTCTGCCAGTCGGCCTCCTTCTCCGCGGTACACAGCCGCATCAGGGCTTCCATCTGCATTTCCAGTGTTTTCATAAGTATATCCTCCTAAAAATAATATGTGTGGTATACTCTCTCCCGAAGGGAGAGGCAAGGGGAATTGTTCCCGTTTTGTTGGACGGAATGTGTGGTATGCTGTTTTCCGACAGCAGAATGGAATTTCCGCTGAAACAGGCTTCTCATTTCTGTATAAGTCTACAAAAGTCGCCTTATTTATCGTTTTTGAGTTGACTACAGTAATCTTTTGTGGTATGATTTTGATGTTGATTAGAAAAATACCAGCCAAGAGATTACTTTAGTAGCTCGTTTGCTCGCATTATAACGCTACTTTAGTAGCTTGTCAACCCTTAGTTTGACTACTAAAGTAATCTTCTTGCAAAATACACAAATGCATAGGGGGAACTTTTGTGTTTTTTAACAGATTTCAGGCGTTATGTGCCGAACGGGGCATCAGTGTTTACAAGGCCTGTACCGAGATCGGCCTGAACCGTTCCGCGGTTGCCAAGTGGAAGAACGGCGGCAGTCCCAATGGTACCACCGCCGCGAAGCTGGCAGAATATTTTGGTGTCACAACGGATTATCTGCTCTGCCGGGATACGGAAAACGTGCCTGCCGATGGCGGCAAGCACGCTGTCAGTGACGAGGATATCAAGTTTGCCCTCTTCGGCGGCGACGGGGAGATCACCGACGCCATGTACGACGAGGTGAAAAGGTTTGCCGCCTTCATCAAAAAACGGGAGGCGGACAAGAAGGAGTAGCCATGGAGATCCGCGCCCTCTATGATCTTGCGAAACAACAGAATATAGAGGTTATTCCCTTTCCCATGCCGGAAAACGGCTCCATGTCCGTGATGGATGAGAACGGTGTCTGCTGCATCGGCATGGACGACAGCGTTCGGGACGGGGGCGTGCAGGAGCGGGTCCACCTGGGCCACGAGATCGGCCACTGCGTCACCGGCAGCTTTTACAACATCTACGCCGCCGTGGACTGCCGCCAGCGGCATGAGAACCGGGCCAACAAATGGGCCATTGCCGCCCTGATCCCGGTGGACGACCTGGACGAAGCGGTGGCCCAGGGCTGTACCGAGTTGTGGGAGCTGGCCGACCGCTTCGGCGTGACGGAGGATTTCGTCAAAAAAGCCGTCTGCTACTACGTCCACGGAAATGTGGCAACGGAGCTGTATTTTTGAATACTCTGATACAAAGGAAACGCCGCAGCATTTTGCTGCGGCGTTGGTTTTTGGTTAAATAATGACCGTATAAAACCCGTGGGGGTCTACGGCAAAGAAGATGGTGGTCTCCCCAAAGATCAGGTCGCCCCAGGAGATTTCGGTGGTGACGGCGGAGTAGTCCGTATCCCCCTCATAGGCCATAACATTCTGATATTTTCTGGAAACGGATTCCGGGTCATACTTGCTGAATTCCTCTCCCAGTCCTTCCAGATACAGCCGGCAGAAGGTTTCTATGGCTGTGCCGACATCATAAATGTAGCCATCGGCACTGTCGGGTTCCATGTTGTCGTGGAAGGAAACGGTGCAAACGGTGCCTGTTTCATCATCCACGATCAGCTCCAGCGTACCGCCGCCGTTGTAGGCTACCCTTATGCGCCAGTAGATGTTGCTCCAGGCCCGTTCACTGTCCCAGTAGACCAGGAAGGCCTGACAGCCGATATCGGTGGAATCGAACTTGGGACTGTAAGGCAGCAGCCCCGCATCGTAATATTGGGCGGCTGTATCCTGGGCCAGGTTCCTCAGCTCCTTGGTGGTCATCTCTGCCATGGAATCCGGAAGCTCCAGGGAGCCGGCGAAATCCTTCAGGATGGCGATCTTCGCGGTCATGTTCAGCTCCGCGCCGTCCCGGGTGTCGATGTCCAGGTGGATCTGCCGCAGCTGGGCGTATTCGGTTTTGCCGATGCTGGCCATGTCCTGGGCGTTGCCCACCAGCCGGGGCAGGAAGCCCCCCAGCAGGATCAGCACCGCCGCCAGGAGAAGGGCGGTGCCCTGTTTCAGCTTCATACCCGCTTCTCCTCCTTTCCGTAGAGGGTGACGGTGATCCGGGTGCCCTTGCTGGGCTGGGAATCAAAGTGGATGGAGCCGTTGTGCAGCTCTACGATCTGCTTGCACAGGGCCAGCCCCAGACCCGCGCCGCCCTGCTTCCGGGAGCGGGATTTGTCCACCCGGTAGAAGGCCTCGGTGATCTTGGTCAGCTCCTCCTTCTCCATGCCCCGGCCGTTGTCGGCTACCTGGAACTGGCAGCCCCCGGGGATGGCGGTTGCCATGACGGCGATGATGCCCTCCCCGTCCATGGCCTTGCCCGCGTTGTCAATCAGGTTATAAAGGAGGGACTTCACCAGGTCTGGCTCCAGTGCCACCCGCTTCTGCTCCGCCTTGCAGACCAGGCGGATGCCCTTTTTCTTTAAGGAGGGGGCCAGTGCCCGCTCGATTTCAGCCACATAGCTGGCAAGCCACACCCGCCGCATGACGATGGCGTCCTTTTTTAGCAGGATCAGATCCAGCAGCTTGAAGGACAGCTTTTCCAGACGCTTGCCCTCGGAATAGATGTAGTCCGCCGCCATGATCCGGGTGTTTTCGTCCAGATTGCCCTGGCGCAGCAGGTCGGCAAAGCCGATGATGGAGGTCATGGGGGTCTTGAGCTCGTGGGCGAAGGCACCCATGAAGCTTTCCTGCCGCTGCATTTCCGTTTCCATGCGGCTGATGTTTTCCTGTAATTTGTCCGCCATGGCGTCAAAGTCCCGGGACAGCTGTCCGAATTCGTCGGGGGAACTCAGCTTCGACCGGGTGGACAGGTCGCCGCCGGAGATCTTCCGCACGGCTACCGTCAGCCGGTGGAGCCGCCGGGTCATGGCAAAGGACAGCACCGCCGCCGCTCCGGTGCCGAAGAGCACCACGATGATGTACACCACCGTGTACAGCCGCAGCTGGGTCTGCCGGGCGTTGTAGACCTGGGACATATCGAACCGGGCGGAGAGGGTCAGCTGCTCCTCCCCGGCGGTGATGCGGCTGAGCACCACCAGCCCGTGGCCGTACAGATCGTCCACCAGGGAATAGCAGCACTGGACTGTGTCCGAAAGGCTCAGCTGGGCTACGGCCAGG
This sequence comes from Oscillospiraceae bacterium, assembly GCA_017461445.1. GTDB lineage: Bacteria > Bacillota > Clostridia > Oscillospirales > Oscillospiraceae > Faecousia. The sequence continues at coordinate 36,416 of JAFTXW010000003.1, read as the reverse complement.
GCCTCGCCCCGGCTTTCGTAGATCACCTGGCTGTCGCTTCGCAGGATCAGGGCCTGCCAGTTGCCCATGTTCTGCTCCGCCATTTGGGAGAGGGCCGTGGACAGGCTTTCGTAATCCGTCTGGCTCACCATGGAGTTCAGCAGATACAGGGTGCTCTGGACGGATTCATAGGAGCGCAGGGCCGCGTCGGTCTCCGCGTCCAGGGACACCTGAAAGGAGACGGTGATCAGGATGGTTCCGCCGATGCTCAAAGAGAGGGCAATCAGCAGGGAGATGGTGAGAATGAGCTTTACACGGTAGCTCATGCACTATCCCTCCAGCCGGTAGCCCATGCCGTACACCGGACGGATGCGGTCGTCCCAGTGGAGCTTTTTCTTCATCCGCTGGATGTGCAGCTCCACGGTGCGGGTGTTTTCCGGGTATTCGCCGCCCCAGACCCGCTCGTAAATGGTGTTTTTCGACAGCACCACCCCCACATTCCGGGCAAACAGCAGTGCCAGCTCATATTCCTTCCGGGTCAGGGGAATTTCTTCTCCACCCCGCATCACCTGCATGGAAAGGGTGTTGATCTCCAGATCGCCCACCTGCAGGGTGGTCTGCAGCTTTCCGTGGCGGCGCAGCACGCCCTCCACTCTTGCAAGCAATTCCAGAATGTCGAAGGGCTTTACCATATAGTCCTCCGCGCCCATCCGCAGGCCCTTCACCCGGTCGGAAACGGCATTTTTGGCCGTCAGGAAAATCACGGGAATGCCTGTGGTGCGTATGTAATCCATCAGCTCGAAGCCGTCGATGCCGGGGAGCATGATGTCCAGTAGGATCAGGTCGAAGGGTTCCTTTTCGATGAGGTTCGCCGCTTCGATGCCGTCATAGGCGCAGACGCATTCGTACCCTGCCCGGCTCAGGCTCAGCCGCAGCAGCTCCGCAATGGGCCGCTCGTCATCCACAGCCAGAATTCGTACCATTTCTCTCTACCTCCTTGTCTCGTAAGGGATATTATACCATAAGTGCATCATGTTTGCATCAACGTTTTTTTGGAGAGTGGAGTTAGGAGTTTGGGATGTTCCCGCGTAGGGGCGACCTTTCGGTCGCCGGTTGCGATACGGAACGCATTGCATAAAAAGGCTCCCTCTGCGAGGGAGCAGCCGGGCGACCGCAAGGGTCGCCCCTACTTATTTACGAAAAAACCGCCTCATACTGCACGGAGCCGACGGTGCCGTTGATCAGGATGATGGACAGCTTCATGCCTTCGCCTGTCAGGAAATAAGCGTTGGTGCCGTTGAAGCCCCCGGTGCCGTAGGCGGCTTCCACCTCTGCCTGGGTGGAGCCGATGCGGATGCCCTCGGGGGTCGTTACGGAATCGTCAGCGAACCACAGGCCGCTGACGCAGTCGCCCTTGTCACCGGGGTAGGTGGTCAGGTAGAACCCGCCGAAGTAGTAGGTCTTGTCCAGCCCCTCAAAGGCGCAGCTGGGAGTCTCTGTGTAATTCACCGGCTCCCCCAGGGCGGTGAGGATCCCCTCCGCCGGGGCGTGCATGGGGATCTCTGTTCCTTCATAGGCGAAAACATAGTCTTTTCCCGCGCTGTTTCCGCACCCGGAAAGAAAGATAGAGAAGCATAATACAAAAAAGATCCATTTTTTCATAGAAAATCCTCCTAATAGGATGTAGGGGAGGGTCTTGACCCTCCCGCCGAAAATTGGAAACAATTTTCGGATTTTCCGAAGGAAAATAAAATATTCCGCCTGCGGCGGCGTGATTTTGCCTATGGGCAAAATCACCGGGAGGGTCAAGACCCTCCCCTACTTTGTTTTTCCTGCTCGTACAAAGCTACCTTCTTTGACCATGTGGCGGAGAGTTCCGCGTCTTCCCGCCGGTCGGGGAGATTGCATTCCTCCCGCAAAACCTCCCCCAGCCAGCGGGCGGCCTTCTCCGCACCCCAGACGTTCAGATGCAGCCCCGCGTCGTAGGTATCCGTGTTCCAGTCGATGCCAATGTCTTCAATGGATTCAATCATGTTGAGATAGAGAAGGCCGTTTTCCTCGGCGTATTGCGCGATCTGCGCGTCCCACTCCCACCACCAGATGGGGTACAGGGTGGGGGCTTTGATCAGCACCAGCTGTACACCCTTTTCCTCGCACAGGAGACGCATTTTGTCCAGGTAATGCCAGCTGTTTTCCCCGAAGCGGTAGTCCGCCAGCGGGGCGGAAGCGTAGCTGTCCGTCATGGGCTTCACGCCCGTCTGCATCAGGTAGCCGTTGTGGGAGACCGTGTCCCGGCGGAGCCAGTAGGCGAAGTCCTCTGCTGTCAGCTGGCTCCACCGCTCGTGGTAGCGCAGGATGGGAAACAGGTAAGTCAGCAGCCCCTCCCATTCCCGTTCCTCCTCCGTCAGGGAGGCGGCGATGGCCTTCCATTTGGTGGGGGACCAGCGCATGGTGTCCAGGGTCATCCGGTTGTAGGCTTCCCGCCGGGTGGGGCTGCCGGTGCTTTCGGGGGTGTCATACTTCATGGAAAGCACGTTGAAAACCACCACCTTCGGTGTTTCGTATTGCAGCGTTTCTTCCAGCAGGTAGTAGGACTGCCAGATCATTTGCTGGGCACTGCCCCGGATGTAAGAGGGAATGCCGTATTCCTGCCAGAGAGTGACGGGGGAGAAGTTTTCGTAAACCTCGCAGTCGCCAATGAAAATCACATCGTTGCCGCCGGAGTTGACATAATATTCTCCCACCAACGCCCCCTCCGGGGTGGTTTCCATGTATTTTGGGATAAGGAGGGCTTGCAGCAAGCCCAAAACCACAAGGACGCATAGAAGAAAAAGACATCTTTTCATAGCATTTTTCATAATGTTACAGCGAAATTTTATATGCTGGTGCGGGAGCACCCAACCGCTTCCCCCGGGGGAAGGGATACGGCTTCGCCGCTTGGCTAAAACTGATTATAAATAAACGCCGCCGCGTCGTAGCCTACGCCGTATTTGCCCAGCAGAAGCACTGCCAGGAACAAAAGGAACAGCAGGCAGTACCGCAGGGCGGGCCGCTGCCACAGCGTTTCCTGAATATCCCGCAGCTGCCCCAGGCCGAGCATCAGGGCCACGCCCAGGGCCAGGATGGCCCAGTCCAGCCCCGTCAGACCCAAATCAGGGAGCGCACATTCCCATGTCCAGGGGGTGAACAGAGAACCCAGCCGCCGGAAATAGTCCCCCACGTTGGGGAACAGGTCACAGGCGCGGATCAGGTTCATCAGCAGGAACATCCTCGTAATTTCAAAGCCGCCATACCATTTCTTCTCTTTCAGGCGGAAGCGGCTGTGGAATTTTTTGTACAGTGGTGTCAACTCTTCTGAAATCACGATCACGGCGCAGTTCAGCAGCCCCCACACCAGGAAATTGGGCGTCACCCCATGCCAGATGCCGGTGACGAACCAGGTGGCGAAGCTGGCGGCGTAAACGGGAAGCCGTTTGCCGAATTTGGGCCACCGCTTCCGGGCGGCCTTGCTGAGCCGCCGCATGGGCGCGCTGACGGACACGGGGTAGAAAATGTAGTCCTTCATCCACTCGCCAAGGGTGATGTGCCACCGCCGCCAGTATTCGGCGGTGTTTTTGGCCCGGAAGGGGCTGCGGAAATTCTCGGGGAGGGTGATGCCGAAGCACCGGCTCAGTCCCAAGGCTATATCGATGCCCCCGGTGAAGTCGGCGTAAATTTGGACGGCATACAAGACCGTCAGCAGGAGGAACCCCAGCCCGCGGCATTCCTTCAAAGCCACCACTGCGGGAGCAACCCGGTCGGCAATGACCAGCTTTTTGAAGGCACCCCACAGCATTCGTTGGATACCGAAGGAAACCTCCTTTGGGTCATATTCGTGGCTGTGGAAAAGTTGGGGTTCCAGCTGTCCATGGCGGCTGATGGGCCCCTGCACCAGCTGGGGAAAGTAGGAGACAAACAGGGCGTGCCGCAGGAAATTCCCCTCTGCCTTTGCTGTTCCCCGGTACACGTCAATGACATACCCTGCGCTCTGGAACAGGTAAAAGGAGATGCCCATGGGCAGATATCCCGCGCACTTGCACACCGCCAGCAAACCGAAATCCGCCAAAAGGCACAGCAGCAGGGCCCGGCGTTTTGCCGCCTTTTCCGTTCGCTTCGCCATAAACCGGGCGGCAAAGAAGGTAGTGGCCGCGGCCAGCAGCAGGAAGGGCAGGTATTCCGCTCCCGCGCTGAGGTAAAATACTAGGCTTCCCAAAAGCAGCACCGCCCACTGCGCCCGCCCCGGCACCCGGTAGTACAGGAACAGCAGTGCCCCGGCGAACAGGCCGAAGGTCAGGGATGTGAATCGCATCTCATTCGTCCCGCAGCCGCTGGATCAGCGCGTACAGTGCCCCGGCGGAGTTGAAGTTCTCCGGCATCAGCTCCTGGGCCGGGACAGCTACACCGTAGGCATCGTCGATCTCGGCCACCAGCGTCACAATGTCAAAGGAATCCAGAATCCCATCGTCGATGAGATGGTCAGCGGTCTCAAACTCCACCTCCGGGTGGAGATCCTGCAGGATGGTAAGTAGTTTTTGCATAGTGAATTTCTCCCTTCGTAGGGGAGGGCCTTCTTAGCAGCCGTTGCAGCAAAGCTGCTTACGGATGCTTAGTGCATAGCTGACCCTCCCGGTGATTTTGTCTAAGCAAAATCACATCGCCGCAAGGCGAAAAAATGAATTTATTTCCCTTTGGGAAATCCAAAAATCCTGACGGATTTTTGGCGGGAGGGTCAAGACCCTCCCCTACAAAGTAAATGTCTGTCGATCTTCCCATTTGGTGTCAGGGGCATGGCGGTCAATTGGCGGAAGATGGCGGGGATCATGTAGCGGGGGAGCTTCTCCCGGGTGTAGTGGTCCAGCTCGCCGGGGGTGACGCTGCCCGTATAGTGGGCGGTGATCTTCCGCCGCTGGGGGTCGTAGACGCAGCAGGCATTGCGAACCTGGGGATGGGCCGACAGCACCGCTTCGATCTCCCCCAGCTCGATCCGGTGGCCCATGTGCTTGATCTGGTGATCCTTCCGGGCCACGAACAGCAGCTCGCCCCGGTCGTTGTAACGTCCGATGTCTCCCGTCCGGTAAATTTTGTCGGGGTACAGGTCGTGCAGCGGATTCTGGATGAAGGCGGTGTCGGTCTTTTCCCTGTCCCGGTAGTAGCCCAGGGTCAGCCGGGTGCCCCGGATGCAGATCTCTCCCTGCTCCCCGGGGGCGGGGACGCGGCCGTTTTCGTCCAGCAGGATAATTTCCGTATTGGGGAAGGGCCGCCCGATGGGGAGGGCCTCCCCCTCCTCCAGAAAGCGGGTCACTTCGTACCAGCAGCAGATGCCCGTGGTCTCCGTGGGGCCGTAGAGGTTATAAAACCGGGTCTTCGGCAGGGCGGCCCGCCAGGCGTTCAGCTGACGGATGGGGAATACCTCGCTGGCAAAGGCCACGGTCCGCAGGAATTTGGGCTTCACCCGGTCGAAGGTGTGGAAGGAGGAGATCATGGTCAGGGCCGACACCACCCAGCAGAGGGTGTTGATTTGCTTCTGGTTCAGGTAATCCACCAGCTGCACCGGGAACAGGAACAGCTGCTTCGGGATCAGCTGGGTAGTGGCTCCGTATTTCAGGGAGGGGATGATCTCTTTCAGGCAGGCGTCAAAATACAGGGGCGTCTGATTGCCGAAAACTGTATCCTCGTCGAATTTCAGCACTGCGCAGAGGTTTTCGATGTAGTCGATGACGCTGCGGTGGCAGCCCATGACCCCCTTGGGTACCCCCGTGGAGCCGGAGGTGAACACGATGTAGATGGGGTCGATGTCCAGCTGCCTTCCCCGGACTTGGGATAATATTTCCTCGTCGATGATGCCGAAGGCCGCTTCCTCGTAGCGGAGGATGCACCCGGAATATGCCAGCTGCCGGGCCAGTCCTTCCGTATGCTCGTCGCAGATCAGCATCCCCGGTTCCAGGGACTGCAGGATCAGCTCCATCCGGGCCCGGGGCATTTCCTCGTCCAGGGGGACATAGTAGTTGCCGCCGTAGATGGCACCCAGAAAGGCGGTGATGGTGCGGGGATGCTTCTTCATGAACACCACGATGGGCTTTCGGTAGCAGCCCGCCCGGTAAAGGTAAGAGCCGATGGCCCGGGCCTGGTCGTAGACCTGCCGGAAGGACATGCTGCCCTCCTCCCCCGCAAAGGCCCCCTTGTCCGGCACCCGCCGAACGGTGGCTTCCAGATATTCCAATATATTGCGCTGCATGGCCTGCGCCTCCTTGTTATCTGATGGATAAATGATCGTTTGGCGAGCTGCTTGCAGGTTTCACTGTAGGGGAGGGTCAAGACCCTCTCCTACAGCGACCCCTGAAAGTGATTTGTAAAACGAAGATTTGCCATTATGTGATCAAACACTGGTATTTCTTTCTCAGCGGTTTTCCGCATTCCTCGATGGCTTTCTTTGCCAGCACCTCCATGGAATCCAGGAAGCCGGGGTTCAGGGGGAAGTCCCGTTTGATGAGGGACAGCTCGGTGCAGCCTAAAATGATGGTTTCCGCGCCCCGGCTGCGCAGTTCTTCCTCCACGGCGGCAAAACGCTCCATTTCTGGGGCTTCTCCTGCTTTGATGTTGTTGTAGATCAGGTGCATCACGTCCGCCTGCCGGGGTTTTGTGGGCAGGACGGGGCGGATACCCGCTTTTAACAGCTCTTGGGAAAACAGGCCGGAAATGATGGTGCCGTCTGTCGCCATAATCCCGGTGGAGGAAACGCCGTTTTCTTTCAGGTGGGCCACCGTATCCCGAATGCCGTGGAGGATGGGGCTGCGCAGGCCCTCGGTCAGCTCCTCATAGAAAAAGTGGGCGGTGACGCAGGGAATGGCGATGCAGCGCACCTGCTGCCGGTCCAGCTCCCGGCCCACGCTCAGCAGCCCCGGCAGGGGCGAGCGCAGGTTGCTGCCCAGAATATAGCCGGTGCGGTCGGGGATGGAGGGGAAATTGTATACGATCATGCTGACGTTATCCTGTTCCCGCTCCGCGTCGGTCATCCGGGCCACCAGCTCCAGAAACCGGGCGGTAGCCAGAGGCCCTAAGCCGCCGATGACCCCCAGTACGTTCCGGCTCATACCCAGCCCTCCGGTGTGGCGGGATAGAGGGACTTGTCCCGGTTGTGGCAGTCGTCGTGGTAGGTGTCAAAGGAGGCCAGGAAAGTGTCCGTTACCAGGCACAGATCCTCGGTCTGGCCCACCCGGGGCGTTGCGTCGAAGTGATACCAGGTGGTGCCGCCGTCGGGGCTGACCAGGCTCCAATAGTGCTCGCTGTCGTCGGCGGAACGTTTTACCTTCTGCACGTCGATGTTGTCGATGCCAAGCTCCTCAAACAGCAGCTTGGTGGCGGCGAAGTAGCCGTAGCAGTCGCCCTTGCGGTTTATCAGCATGTCATAGCCCGTCTGCCGCCAGTCGGTGCGGTCGGAGTGGCCGCCGTAGGTGATGTTCTCCCTGGCCCAGTCGTAAATGGCCCGGCACTGTTCCCTTACGGTCATGCCGTCGGTGAGGATGGCGTCCAGCACCTCCTGTGCAGCCAGGGAGATGGTGTCTGCCTCGGTGCTCTCCGGGGCCGTCACCGTGACGGCGGCGGAAGCGGTGGCAGTGTTGCCCGAGACATCCGTGGCGGTATAGGTGACGGTGTAGGTGCCCTCCCGGGTCAGGTCTACCCGGCTGCTGTCCACGGAAAGCACCGGGTCGCTGTCCTCGTTGTCCGTCAGGGTGATCCCCTCCCGGTAGGAGACAGTGCCGCCCAGGGGGACGGTCAAATCCTTCACCCCCAGAATTTTCGGTGCCTCGGTATCGGCACTGAGGGTGGCGATGGGCTCGGAGGTCTGCCGGGGCTCCTGCTGCAGGCAACCGGTCAGGTTCACCGCCAGCACCAGGGTCATCAGCCCTGCGGTGCCCGCCAGAATGCCCTGCTGGATGAAGGTATGGACACGGCGTTTTCCGTTGTCTTGATTTATATACATAAAAACACCCTTTCTCTTAGCTGTTGTAATAACAGTATAGAGAAAGGGTGCATCATGCTTGTGCGCAAAAGTGCATCAAAAGTGAATCATTTTTGGGATGGGCATCATGCTTCGTTCCTGTGCAAAACCCGGATCAGGGCCTTGCAGACCGCGGTGCCCAGCACCAGGCAGGCGACGGCTTCCACGATGCCGTTGACGGCGACACCGCTGAGCATCAGGATCAGCAGGCTGAAGCCAGAGCCTTCCACGGCGTTGTAGGCCAGCCAGGTGTCCGAGAAGAGCAGCCAAAGGGTGCTCATGTACAGAGATGTGTTCAGCAGTGGGGTCAGGAAGCAGCACACCGCCTGGCTCAGGGTGCGGTATTTCCCGAACCGCTTCAGTCCCTTATAGAGCATGCCGGGCAGCAGCCCCACCAGTACCCGGGGGCCGACGCAGAGGATGAAGTAGCCAACGGGGTTGGCTTCCAGCATCAGCGGGCCCATGCCCGAATCGCCAAAGGTTTTGAAGAAGCTTGTCAGGCCGAATACCAGGCCTAGGAAGGCTCCTGCCTTGGGGCCCATGACGATGGCTCCCACCACTACGGGCACAGGTATCAGGGTGATGGGCAGCCCCCAGGGGGTTCTCAGATACCCCAGCGGCGTGTAGGCCATGACCAGGACGACAGCCATCAGCAATGCCAGCTCCGTCATGCGCCGCACATCGAGTTTGTGTTTCATATTCAATTCCTCCTGCTGCCGCTCCGCTTCTGCGGATGCAGCGCAATATTGTCCACATTGGATCCTATTCAGTGTAGCATAAATCCCGGCGGGTTGCAAGAAAAAAGCGGAAGGGATCGCCCTTCCGCTTATCGGTTTATCGCTGTGTGCCCATGAAGAACAGAACCAGAACGCCGGGGCCGGTGTGTGCGCCGATGACGGGGCCGACGTAGCCGGTGATGACGTTCTTTACGCCGTACTGCTCCTTCAGCATAGCCTCCAGCGTGGCGGCATCCTCGGGGCAGTCGCCGTGGCCAATGAACACGGTCTCCTTGTCGGTGACAGTCTGCCCCAGCTTCTTCGCCAGGAAGTCAATGGCGGCCTTACGGCCCCGAACCTTGGCGGTGTTGATCAGGTGGCCGTCGTTGTCCACAAAAATGACGGGCTTAATGTTCAGCATGGTGCCTACGATGGCGGTGGTGGCACTGATGCGGCCGCCCCGCTTCAGGTGGCTCAGGTCGTCCACGGTGACCCAGTGGCAGACGTTCAGCTTGTTGGCTTCCACCCAGGCGGTCAGCTCGGACAGGCTCATGCCCTCGTCCCGCTTCTTGCAGGCGAGCCACACCAGCAGGCCCTGGCCCAGAGCGGCACAGAGGGAGTCCACAACGTTGATGGTCCGCTCGGGGTAGGCATCCCGCAGCTCCTTGGCAGCGATGACGGCGGACTGGTAGGTGGTGGAGAGGCCGGAGGAGAAGCAGATGGCCAGCACATCCTCACCGTTCTTCAGGGCGGGCTCCATGATGGCAGCCCAGCCGTCAGGATTGACAGCAGAGGTGGTGGCGGTCACACCGGAGCGCAGCTCGTCATAGAATGCTTTGACGGCAGCGGGATCGGAGAAGTTGCTGTGGCTCTCGCCTTTGTACAGGACGGTCAGAGGAGCGCAGGCAACGCCCAGCTCCTGGTACTGCTGCTCGGTAAAATCGCAGCAGGAATCGGTAATAATCTGATAGCTCATGTTTTTTACACTCCGTGATAGACAAAATATGGATTCTGCGGTATAATAATCCGCAGGGAATTACTGCATTATCATACCGCAGTTTTTCCGAAAAGTCACGCCTTTTCCGGGAGACTGCCGGGAAAACTTACCCACTTATGGTAGAAAACCCAATTCTACCGGCAGTAGAGTTGGGGAAACAGTCATTTTAAGGGGATTTTTATGACAAATCTGCTTTTGAAACTTTTTGTGAACAACTACCGGGATCCGAAGGATCCCACCGTCCGAAATGCCATCGGCTCCTTAAGCGGCGCGGTGGGCATCGGGTGCAATGTGCTGCTGTTTCTGGGAAAGCTGCTGGTGGGTACCCTCACCGGCTCCGTTGCCATTACCGCCGATGCCCTGAACAACCTGTCCGATGCCACCGGCTCCATCGTGACCCTGGCGGGCTTCAAACTGGCAGGAAAGCCCGCCGACGAGGGGCATCCCTACGGCCACGCCCGGTTCGAGTATCTCAGCGGCCTGGCGGTGGCGGCACTGGTGATCGTCATCGGCTTCGAGCTGGCAAAGTCCTCGGTGGAGAAGATCCTGAACCCCGCGCCGGTGGAATTCACCCTGGCCGCGGCGGGGGTGCTGATCGGGTCCATCGCCGTAAAGCTGTGGATGTGCCTGTTCAATACCAAAATGGGCCGGTACATCGGCTCCACCACCCTGGCGGCAACCGCTGCCGACAGCCGTAACGACTGCATCGCCACCGGGGCAGTGCTGCTTGCGTCCCTCATTGAGCGTTTCTCCGGTGTGCCAGTGGACGGCTGGATGGGCCTGGGGGTGGCATTGTTCATCCTGTGGAGCGGCGGGAACCTGGCAAAGGAGACCATTTCCCCGCTGCTGGGAGAGAATGCCAACCCGGAGCTGCGCCAGCAGATCGTGGACTACATTGCCGTCCAGCCCAAGGTGCTGGGCTATCACGACCTGATGGTTCACGACTACGGCCCCGGCCAGCGGTTTGCCACCCTCCATGTGGAGATGGACCGCAGCGAGGATCCTCTGGATTGCCACGAGCTGATCGACGACATGGAGCGGGAATGCCTGCGCAGCCACAATGTACATCTGGTGATCCACTATGATCCCGTCATTACCGACGACCCGGAGCTGACCCGGCTGAAGGAGCTGTGCGCCGGCCTGCTGCGGCAGCGGGACTCCCGGCTGACCCTCCACGATTTCCGCATGGTGCAGGGCAAGCGGCATATGAACCTGATCTTCGACGTGGCCCTCCCCTCCGACCTCCAGGGCCAGGAAAAGGACATCCGAAAGACCATCGAAGACCACCTCAATGCCATGGGCACGGCCATCTACCACGTTATCATCACCTTCGACAACGCGGCGTTTAATTAGGTAACCGCTGAATAAATCGTCTGCGGTTGCTGGCGGCTCTTTTGGCCCAACTCCGCAGTTTGAAAAACTTGAAATACATACAGTATTTCTGCGTTTTTTCAAACTTTGATTTGAGCCAAAATCTCTCGCCATCCACTCTTTCCAATTTACTCATCGGTTACTTAGAGTGAGGAATGAGGAGTTAGGAGTTAGGAATTTTCTGGAATATCCATTCCTCATTCCTAACTTCTAACTCCTCATTTGATTTATTTTCGCTGCTGGAGGGTGACCATAAGCAGGCAGGCCCAGAGGAACAGGCTCAGGAACCAGAAATTGCTGCAGATCATGGGGGTGGACACCACCACCAGAACGGTGTGGAGGATGTTGCCCAGGGTCTCGGAGCTCATGGCAGCGGCCACGTTCAGCACCAGCGTCACCAGCGTCAGGCCCAGGGAAGCGGCGGAGAGGTTCCGCACCAACATCAGCTCCGCCCGGTCGTGCTCCTTCATGGCCCGGTACACCAGTACCGCTGGGGGAAGGAAAAATGCAACAGACAGCACGGTTAGGAAAATCCGCACAGCCCCCTCCGGTTCCGGGATAAATCCCAGCCCCGCGCAAATAATAAAGAGAACACCCCAGAGGAGGTATAGCTGCTTCTTTGTCATAGGAAACACCTTCTTTGCGTTAGGAATCAGGAGTTAGGAATTAGGAATTGTCCCGGAGCATTCCTCACTCCTCATTCCTAACTTGCACAAGCCTTATTCTACACCATTTCGGCCCAAAGCGCAACCGCGAATCCCGGCGTACGGGGTCGAATAAAAAAAGCTGGACATGGATTCCATATTCTGTTATAATGTGAAAATAACCTACGAAAAGGGAGAGGATTTCACATGAAATGTCCGTTTTGCGGCGACCAGGACAGCAAGGTCGTTGACTCCCGCCACAGCGAGGATGGCATGAGCATCCGCCGCCGCCGGGAGTGTATGGGCTGCCAGCGCCGGTTTACTACCTATGAGATCGTGGAGAGCCTGCCCATCATTGTGGTGAAGCGGGACGGCTCCCGGCAGAATTTTGACCGCAATAAGATCCTGAACTCCATGATCCGCGCCTTTGACAAGCGGAAAGTGGATGTTACCGACTTGGACAGGATCACCACCGAGATCGAACAGACTATCCAGAACACCCTGGAGCGGGAAATTTCCACCGACAAGCTGGGTGAGATGGTCATGGAGCGGCTGAAGCCTCTGGACGAGGTGGCCTACATCCGGTTCGCGTCCATTTACCACCGGTTCCAGGACGCGGGCAGCTTCATGCGTGAGATCAGCAAATTCCTGGAGGAAAAATAATGAGCACTGTCCCTACCATAGCCACGGCTGCCACGGAAACCCTCGAAACAATCCTGGCAACCGACCCTACCACCGTTCTGGACCCCACTGCGGCCACCGAGGCTGTGCTGGATGCGGAGTCCTTCAAGGAGATCCTGAACGGCTTTGATCCGGCATCCCTGCTTCCGGAGCTGAGCGATATCTTCGGCAGCGTCGCGGCATTGTGCCGGGTGGCTGTCCTCATCGGCCCCATCGTGCTGCTGGTGCTGGGCCTGGCGTACCTGTTCTTCTCCCCCAAGGAGGCCAACTATTATTTCGGCTACCGCTGCTATTTCGGCATGGGCAGCGTCCAGGCCTGGCGGTTCACCCAGCGTCTGGCAGGCATGCTGCTGGGGGGCCTGGGCCTGCTCCTGCTGCTGATCGCCTGGATCTCCGGCAATGGCTTCGCCAACCTGGAGCCTATGGACGCGGTGTGGAAGGCCTTCGACCTGCTTCTGTGGCAGGCCATCCTGGCGTTGATCGCCAATATCGCCATCACCGTCACCGCCGCCATTAAATTCGACCGCAAGGGCGAGTACCGGAAAAAATAACAAAATGACCGGAACGTGATTTTTCACGTTCCGGTTTTTTGGTGCGAAATTATGACTTGTGCTGCTCAATAATGGCACCGGAGCGGTAGGCGTTCAGCAGAAGGAGCAGGTCGTCTACCCGTTCCTGCAGCTCCCGGCCCTCGTCGGTCTCGGCAACCTTCATACGGCTGTCCAGCTTTTCAAAGACCACGCTGTCGTTTTCGATGTCGTCATTTTTATGGATGGCGTTGTATTTCCCGGTAAAGGGCTGGTGGGACACGATACGGAAGTGGCGGGAGTTGAAGATCAGGGTGTAGCCCGCAATGCCGGAGGTGGGCTGGTAGGCCTTGCTGAAGCCGCCGTCGATGACGATCAACCGTCCGCCGCCCTTCACGGGGCTTTCACCCTTGCGCACCTTCACAGGCACATGACCGTTGATGATGTGGCAGTGGGGGCCCCTCAGACCAAATTCCCGCAGCAGCATCTCGCAGACGGTGCTGTCTTGGTAGTAGGTGTAGTAGGCGTTTTTCGGCTCTGTCCAGGTGCTTTCGTCCTTGATGAACCGCCGCTCGAAGGTGGTCATCCGGTCCCGGCCGAAGATGGGACTGTTGCGGCCTGCCCACAGCCACCACAGGAAGTCCAGGCCGTACTGCCGCTCGGGGGAGCCCCACTTGTCGTAGCAGGCTTTTCGGGCGACGCGCTCGGCAAAGTCCAGGAATTCCCGGCCGCTGCGCCGCTTGCCGCCGATGTCGAAGGTCAGCAGCTTTCCGTCTTCCGTCATGGGGATGCAGCCGTGGAACAAAAGGTTACCGTTGTGGACCTTGTACAGGCCGCCCTTGGAATAGAGGAACCGGACGTGCCGCTGGAGCTTCTCCGAGTGGCGGAAGGAGTCCGTCAGCTGGTCGATGACCTGGTTTTCCTCAGGGGTCAGGGTGTAGGGATCGGCGGGGTCTACCGTGGGGAAGTCGCAGTCCTCCAGAGGATACACGGTGCCGCCGATGTTGATGGTCTTATTTTCATAGTTGATGTGGTCCAGGAGCAGCCGGTCTGCCATGCCGAATTCGGGGCGGCGGATCAGCTTCTGGCCCTCCAGCTTGAAGAGGATCATGGTGATGGCCTTGTACATCCGGGCGGAGAGAAGCTTGTCCTTCTCGGTGTACTGGTCCGCGTCGTCGTTGTTCAGCTTCACATGGAAACGGCTGGTGTCGCAGTTTTTATAGACCTCGTTGGCAAAGACCGACAGGGGCCGCAGGGAGATGCCGTAGCCGGTCTCGATCACGTCCAGATTGTTGTAGCGGATGGAGTTCGAAAGCACCGTAGCCACCAGCGTCCGGGAGCCGGAGGCCGCGCCCATCCACAGAACATCGTGGTTGCCCCACTGGATGTCCACGCTGTGAACGCCCATCAGGGAATCCATGACGATATCTGCCCGGGGGCCCCGGTCGAAAATGTCGCCCACGATGTGCAGATGGTCAACGGTCAGGCTCTTGATGACCACACAGATGGCCTGAATCACGTCGGGGGCCTGTCCGATCTGAACGATGGTATCGATGATGCTGTCATACTGGCCCTGGCGGGCACCTGTCTCGTCGCACAGGTACATCAGTTCGTCAATGATCTCCCGGTAGCCTGCGGGCATGTAGGAGCGCACAACGGTGCGAGTGTGCTTGCCGGAAACGAACCGGGCGAACTGGATCAGCTGGTGGAGGGTAATGCGGTACCATTCGTCCAGATCGTCGCCGGTGTCGGCGATCAGGGCCAGCTTAGCCTTGGGGTAATAGATCAGGGTAGCCAGGTCGTTGATCTCCGACTGGCCCATGGTCAGGCCGAAGCACTCGGTCAGCTTCTCCTTGGTCTCGCCGGAGCCGGAGTTGAGGATGTGAAGGAAGGCCTCGTGCTCACCGTGAATATCAGACATGAAATGCTCGGTGCCTTTAGGCAGATTCAAAATGGAGCGCAGGCGGATGATCTCCGTACCCGCCTCCTGGACAGTGGGGTACTGCTTGCTCAGCACCCGCAGATAGTGCAGCTGTTCGGAAGTAAAGGTTCGTTTTGCGTGCATAGCGTATAACATCCCTTCCTAAGTAACCGCTGAATAAATCGTCTGCGGTTGCTGGCGGCTCTTTTGGCCCAACTCCGCAGTTTGAAAAACTTGAAATACATATACTATTCCTGCGTTTTTCAAACTTTGATTTGAGCCAAAATCTCTCGCCATCCACTCTTGCCGATTTATTCATCGGTTACCTAATGGTTATGTCCAGTATACCTTATTTTCAGAGGATCAACAAGGGGATGTTTTTCATAGTTTTTCCGGGAATAATCGGTGGATTGTGCACAAAGAGGGGGGATAGAAAGGAATTTTCCGCAATAAAACCCACCCCCAATTTCCTGGGGGTGGGCTGCGGGTTATTCCGGGTAATTACGAATGGGGGTGACTACCGGGGTGCCGTCGGGCTTCAGCAGGGGCGTCAGGCCGCCTGCGTAGCCGCTGGCATGGAACAGGTAGTTCACACCGGTGGCTTTGTCGACCCAGATCTCTGTGACATTCATAACGCCCTGAGAAAAGGTCTTGATAAATCTGTCTTCTGTTTGTGCCATAATTTCACTCCGTATCCCAGGAATCCTGGTCGTGGTTATTGAGGAACCGCTGGTACAGCAGGCTTGCGCCCACCATCATCAGGCAGAAGACCAGCACTGCGCTGCCGATACTGCCCCAGGTAAGAATGATCGCTGTCAGCAGCCCTATCACAAGGGCGGCCAGCAAAATCTTTTGTAAGCGGTTCATAGCTTACTCCTTCACGCCCTCCACGATGCCGTTGGCCAGGCCAACCAGGCCCTGCATCTCGCTGGGAATGATGATCTTGGTCGCCTTGCCGTCGGCCACCTTCTGCATGGCTTCGATGGATTTCAGCTTGAGGACAGCGTCGCTGGGGGCCTTCTCGTTCAGCATTGCCAGGGAGTCGGCCAAAGCCTGCTGGACTTCCCGGATGGCTTCGGCCTCACCGGCGGCTTTCAGGATGGCGGCCTGCTTCTCGGCTTCCGCTCTCAGGATGGCGGCCTGCTTCTCTGCGTCGGCACGCAGAATCGCGGATTCCCGCTCGCCTTCCGCGATCAGGATGGCGGACTTCTTCTGGCCCTCGGCCTGGAGGATTGCCTGACGGCGGTCACGCTCGGCCTTCATCTGCTTTTCCATGGAGCTCTGAATGTCGGCGGGGGGCAGGATGTTTTTCAGCTCCACACGGTTGACCTTGATGCCCCAGGGGTCGGTGGCTTCGTCCAGGATGGCGCGCATCTTGGTGTTGATGATGTCACGGGAAGTGAGGGTCTGATCCAGCTCCAGGTCGCCGATGATGTTACGGAGCGTAGTGGCGGTCAGGGTCTCCATAGCCGCCATGGGCTGCTCCACGCCGTAGGCGTACAGCTTGGGATCGGTGATCTGGAAATAAACGACGGTATCGATCTGCATGGTGACGTTATCCTTGGTGATAACAGGCTGCGGGGGATAGTCCAGCACCTGCTCCTTTAAGGAGACACGGCGGGCGATGCGGTCGATAAAGGGGACCTTGAAATGCAGTCCCACGCCCCAGACCTCGTGGAACGCGCCCAGACGCTCAATGACATATGCCCGGGACTGCTGGACGACGGCAATGTTGCTGATGGCGACGATAAATGCGATGAGAACCAGTGCCAAGATGAACCAAATCATAAGTTACCTCCTATAAAATATCTTGTAGGGCAGGGTCTTGACCCTCCCGGCGATGCGAAGCATCGCAACGCCGCAGGCGTTCAATGGTTTTCTTTATGGCTCTTCGAGCCATGGCATCCTGCGGATGCCCGGGAGGGTCAGCTATGCACTAAGCATCCGTAAGCAGCTTCGCTGCAACGGCTGCTAAGAAGACCCTCCCCTACGGATAAAATCAGACATTTGCGGTTACTTCTGCGGGGGAGACGAATACCTTCACACCCTCGATCCGGTCGGCCCGGATCAGAGTGCCCTCGGGGATGGGATCGCCGGAGGTGCTCCGGGCGGTCCAGACCATGGCACCCAGCTTCACCTGACCCACGGCAGCCACGTTATCGATGGCAACAGTGACAAGTCCGGTGGAGCCGATGACAGCGTCTACGTTGGTGCGGGTGAGCTTGGGGGTCACATACTTGCGGACCAGGGGCCGCAGCAGCGTCAGCAGGATAGCCGACACCGCCAGGAAAGCAGTGACCTGGAGCCAGACGGCTCCGTTCAGAAGGCTGATGAGCAGAGCGGTCATCGCGCCTGCCGCGAACCACAGGGAGACCATCGTCACCGTGGACGCTTCGACGATCAGAAAGACAACGATCAGCACCAGCCAGATGATTGCAGCCCAATTCATTTTGTTACCTCCTTTCGGGAAATCTTCACGCGTGTTTCCTTGGGTTGTGACATTATAATAGCAGATATATGTCCGGCGGTCAATTGACGAAAATGCAAAAAAACTCCGTATTTTGGACATTCGGCACAAAAATATCCTGGATTTTTGCGGAAAACAGGATTAATTTTACAACTTGCGCACAAATTCGGTAAAACGTTACCGAAATGGCGGATAAATATGGTTTTAAAATTGCGATACATGGTTATATGACCATATAAATAATTATAGGTATCCTATCATATTATTCCCGAAAAAACGGGGATTTTCCGATTTTGGAACCCGTGATATGCTGGGATTTGTGCATATTTTTTGGCCATCTTATAAGTTTTTAGGATAATTTCCATATCCGTACGCCGGGAGTGTAAATGTTCGTGTATTGCACTGGTGCGGGAGCACCCGGGGCTTAGTGGCTGTTGGAGCAAAGCGACTTACAGCCACTTAGTGCCTTGTGCTGAAGGGATGCGGCATAGCCGCAGACAAACCGCAAAACAACCATCTACCTCCCCAGTGTGCCAATCAGCTGGGCGATCAGTGCGCACTGCTCCTGGGCACGGTCGGCCAGGGTGCGGAATACTGCGCCATATTCCGGCTCGGCGGAGCGGGCGGTGTATTCTACCATGGCACGGCGGGTCCGGTGGTAGCATTTTTCCAGAGCCTTTTCCGCAGGCTCCCTGCCAATGGACAGCTTTCCCGGCGTCTCCTGCGCCCCGCCGGAAAGGATCGCCATTCCCCGCAGGCAGGCGAGATTTGCCAGCTCCTCTTCGTAAAGCTTGCGCAGCAGCTCCCGGTGTTTTCCGCCCGTCATCAACCCCCGGTACACCGCCGCCGATTCTGCCGCCCACCGTATCAGGGGCCGCAGTTCCATTGGCCCCTGTCCGCCGGGCCCGGCGAAAACCCGCTGCCAGACCTTCGTTTCCCGATCTTCCATCTCATCACCTCACTGACCATCCTATGCGTATCGGGAAAATTTTACGCCCAAATCCGAAAATTTTTTCGATTTTGCCCTTTCTTTTCCCGCTCATTTGTGCTATTATAAATACACAATTCTCAAGGGGAGGAATCGGTATGCCCAGAACCAGCAACAAAGCGGAACTGATTATGGATTATGTCAACCAATTTATCCAGGAGAATGGCTATTCCCCCTCCGTGCGGGAGATCGGCGCGGCGGTGGGCCTGCGCTCGACAGCTTCCGTCAGCTACCACCTCCAGGCCCTTCAGGATAAGGGTCTGCTCCAGTCCCCCGGTGCCAAGGGCCGCAAGCGTGCACTGGTTACCGGCGTTCGCCCCGGTCAGATCCCCATCGTGGGCGTGGTCACGGCGGGCGTGCCCATTCTGGCGGTGGAAAACCAGGAGGGCACCATGCCCTGGAGCGACCCCGGCTGCTTTGCCCTGCGGGTCCGGGGCGACAGTATGATAAACGCGGGCATCCTCAACGGCGATAAGGTCGTCGTGCGTCCCCAGCAGAACGCCGACGACGGGCAGATCGTGGTGGCGAGAATTGAAGATGAAGCCACCGTCAAGCGGCTCCGCCGCCGGAACGGTCAAATCTGGCTCATGCCCGAAAACGACGATTATGAGCCCATCGACGGCACCTACGCCGAGATCATCGGCGTGGTGAAGGGCGTTGTGAGGGAGTATTAACAGATTTCTGAAAACCTGTCATTCCTCGACTCGCGTTGCTCGCTCGGAATGACAAGATTGACGGAACATTGGAAGCTTGTCCATCCATCACGTAAAAAAGTTCTTGACAAACGGACACAAATGGTGTATAAAAAGCATAACATAAATCGAAACCATTGAGGCGGAAGTAAAGCTGCATGGCGCATCCACAGAGAGTTCCGGGAGCTGAGAGCGGAGCGAAAAGCGGGGCAGCAAATGGGCCGCTGAGGGCAGGGGGAAATGGCGCGAGCCAAAGTATCTTCTGACGCATTGCCAGCGTTAACGGGCAGACGGTGTGTTGGCACCGTGCTGAGGCGGCCGTTTGATACGGCAAACAAGGTGGTACCGCAGAATGTTTGTTCTGTCCTTGTTCCCTTAGGGGAACAAGGACTTTTTTATTTCCGAAAGGAGTATGTTTATCATGAAGAAATTACCGGGGAAACGATGGCGGCCCTGCTTTGCAGGAATGCAGAATGCAGAATGACAACGGCAACAGATCGTTTCGCAACCATATTATGTCAAGGAGATTTTATTATGAAAAAGGTTATTTCTCTCATTCTTTCCGTTATTATGATCGCTTCCCTGCTGTCCGGCTGCGGCAGCAGCACTGCCCCTGAGACTGTCGATTACCATGTCGCCATCGTCCAGCAGCTGGATCACTCCTCTCTGGATGAGATCCGTTTAGCCATCATTGCCCAGCTGAACGCCCTGGCAGAAGAAAAGGGTATCACCATTCAGATCGACGAATTCAACGGCCAGAACGACAGCTCCATCCTGAACCAGATCGGCACCGAGGCTGTTTCCGACGGCGTGGATATGCTGATCCCCATTGCCACCACTGCCGCCCAGTGCATGATCACCGCCGCCGAGGGCACCGACATTCCCATCGTCTACGCCGCCGTTTCCGATCCCGAATCCACCGGCTTGACGGGCCACGCTAACGTTACCGGCACCTCCGATGCTCTGAATACCGCCTTCATCCTGGACATGATGCTGGCCGCCCAGCCCGACATCCAGACCGTGGGCCTGCTGTACTCCAACTCCGAGCCCAACTCCGCTACCCCCATTGCCCAGGCCAAGGAATATCTGGATGCCAAGGGCATCGCCTATCTGGAAAAGACCGGTACCACCGCCGGTGAGGTCATCTCCGCCGCTGCCGCTATGGTAGACCGGGTAGACGCTGTGTTCACCCCCACCGACAATGCCATCATGGCTGCCGAGGCTTCCGTTGCTGAGACACTGAATGAGGCGGGCATCCCCCACTACACCGGTGCGGATTCCTTCGTACTCTCTGGTGCCTTCACCACCTGCGGTGTCAACTACACCGAGCTGGGCACCAAGACCGCCGACATGGCCTTCGACATCCTGATGGGCGGTGAAATTCCCGCGTTTCACGTCATGGACGGCGGCATCATCACCGTCAACACCGAGACTGCCGACCAACTGGGCATCGACTACAGCGTGTTCTCCACCATGGCGAACACCGTCAAGGAAGTCGTGACCGGCGAATAAAATGCGGAATGCATAATGCAAAATGATGTATCCCCTTCGGAAAATCTCCGAAGGGGATACCGCAATTCTTTCCATACATTTTATACTGATTTTCAATTAGAACCTTTAATTCGCAAGAATTGAAGTTTTGATATGAGAATCATATGAGACGGGATTTTGCTATTTTCTTTTCGAAAATAGCAAAATCGGCAATGCCGTTAGGCAGTGCCCTTTTTATTAGAAATGAAAGATTTCTCATAAAAAGTAGTATTAATTCTGCATTCTGCGCTTTGCATTATGCATTCAAAGGAGTCCTGTTTATGATCTCAACCGCTGTGATAATGAGTGCCCTGGAATTGGGATTTGTATATGCTTTGGTGGCGTTGGCACTGTTTTTGAGCTTCCGCATTCTAAACATTGCCGACATGACCACCGACGGTACCTTCACCCTGGGCTGCGCTGTGTCCGCTACCATGGCCGTGGCCGGGCATCCCCTGCTGGCTCTCCCTGCCGCTATGCTGGCAGGCGCGGCAGCGGGCGCGGTGACAGCCGCCCTGCAGACAAAGTTCCGCATCCCCTCCATTCTGGCGGGCATCATCACCAATACGGGCCTGTACACCGTGAATCTGGCGGTCATGGGCTTCTCCTCCAATGTGAATATGATGAAGACCGACACCCTGTTTACCCTCGTGAAGCCTTACCTGGGGGTCGGCTATAAGCTGATCCCCAGCTTGGTCATTACGGTTATCTGCGGCGTTCTGCTGGTGCTGTTCCTGAAAACCCGGCTGGGCCTTTCCATCCGGGCCACCGGCGACAATCCTGATATGGTGAGGGCCTCCTCCATCAACACCGCCTTCACCGTTACTGTGGGCCTGTGCCTGTCCAACGCCTTGACGGCCCTTTCCGGTGCGGTGCTGGCCCAGTACCAGAAGACTGCCGACATCAATCTGGGCACCGGCATGGTCATCATCGGCCTGGCCTCCCTGATCATTGGCGAGACGCTCCTGCCCAGGGGAAAAACCGGGCTGAAAGTTCTGGGCGCAATTCTTGGCTCCATTTTGTACCGCTTTATCATCGCCATCGCCCTGCGGCTGGATCTGCCCAGCGAATGCCTGAAGCTGATCTCCGCCGTGATCGTGGCTCTCGCCATCGGCCTGCCTGCCATCCAGGGCAGCTTCAAGCCCGCAACCAAGGGAGGAAACGACGGATGCTGAAAATTACGAATATTTCCAAAACCTTCAACCCCGGCACCGTCAACGAAAAGGCGGCCCTGACAAACCTGAGCCTGCATCTGGAAAAGGGCGATTTTGTTACCATCCTGGGCTCCAACGGTGCGGGTAAATCTACTCTGTTCAACGCCATTGCGGGCAGCTTCACCGTGGACAGCGGCACCATCCGGCTGGATGGGCAGAATATCACGAATATGCCCGACTATAAGCGCAGCAAGGTCATCGGACGAATGTTCCAGGACCCTCTGAAGGGCACCGCCCCCAATATGACCATCGAGGAAAATCTGGCTCTGGCCTACATGCGGGCATCCAGCCGCCATTCTCCCTTCTCTATCATCACAAAAAGTGACCGGGCGGACTTCCGGGAGCGGCTGGCCCAGCTGGGACTGGGGCTGGAGGATCGCATGAGCAATCCTGTGGGCCTTCTCTCCGGCGGACAGCGGCAGGCTCTGACGCTGCTGATGGCGACCTTGGTCACCCCCAAGCTGCTGCTTCTGGATGAACACACCGCTGCTCTGGACCCCGCTACGGCGGAAAAGGTGCTGGAACTGACCAAGAAGATCGTGGCGGAAAACAATATCACCTGCCTGATGATCACCCACAATGTGTCCTCCGCCCTCCAGCTGGGCAACCGCACCATTATGATGAAGGACGGGCGAATCGTCCTGGAGCTGGACGGGGAGACCCGTCAAAACATGACCACCGACGACCTCCTCCACGCCTTCCATAACCAGGGCGTGGACAATGACCGAATTTTGTTCAGCGCGGAATAAAATAAGAACGCCCCCTGCTTCCATCAAGCAGAGGGCGTTTTCCGTGGAAAGGATCGTTGTACAGTAGGGGAGGGTCTTGACCCTCCCGGTGATTTTGCCTCAAGGCAGAATCACGTCGCCGCAGGCGATCGTAATGATTTATTTCCCTTCGGGAAATCCCAAAATCCTGACGGATTTTGGGCGGGAGGGTCAAGACCCTCCCCTACAATGTTTCTTTAATTATTTTTCGGCTTTTCGGACTCCGGGACCACTTTATTGACCCACAATTCCTTAGGATCATGCTTCTTCAAACTTAGCCAGGCCAGAACTGCCAGGGCGGCGATGCAGCTGAGGCCTGCCAGCCACTGGCTGACCCGGAAGGGGCCCCAGTAGAGGCTGTCCATTCGCAGTCCCTCGATGATGCAGCGGCCCAGGCCGTACCAGGCGGCGTAGCTCAGGGCGATCTGACCGTCGTATTTCCGCTTTTTGGAGAGGAAATGGAGGATCAGGAAGCCGCAGAGGTTCCAGAGGGATTCATACAGGAAGGTGGGGTGGTAGTATTCCCATGCTCCTGTTACGGTGTTGTACAGTCCCATGCGGGTGAAGGCATCGGTGGCCGCGCCGAAGGCCTCCCGGTTCATGAAGTTGCCCCAGCGGCCGATGCACTGGCCGATGAGAAAGCCCAGCAGCACCAGGTCCAGCACTGTGGAGATCCGTATCTTTTTGATGCGGCAGAACACGATCACGCCCACGATGGCACCCAGCACGCCGCCGTAGATGGCAAGCCCGCCGTTCCAGATGTAAAGCACGGAAATGGGGTCGGGGGCGTACTCTTCCCAGGAGAAGATGCAGTAGTAGGCCCGGGCGCAAGCAATAGCGAAGGGTGTCACCCACAGCACGCCGTCCAGAATGTCGTCCTCTTTCAGGCCAAATTCCTTGCTGCGCCGCAGGGCGTAGAGCACCGCCAGCATCAGGCCCACGGCGATGATCAGGCCATAGTAATGGACGGTCAGGGGGCCGATCTCCAGAACTCTGGGCGGATTCACCTCAATACCCAGAGCTGGGAAGGAAATGGTGGAATAATTGGCAGGGGTCATGCGTCCTCCTCCTTTTCAATAGGATCGATAATGGAAAGGCTGCACCGCTGGGGCGTTACCACCCGGCGGAGAAAATCGCAGATCTCTTCCGCTTCGATCTTCTGGTAGACCTCTGGGAAGCGGAAATAGTCGAAGCCGGACAGGTGGTAGGCGCAGACCCGGAAGCAGGTGGCGTCGAAGCTGTCCAGCCCCCGGACACGGCGGCCGAAGGCACTGCGCTTCATCCGCAGGAAAGCGTCCTGGGGGATGCCCTCCGCTGTGATTTTTTGCGCCTGGGCCAGGATGGCATCCCGGAGGGCCTCCGGGTCGTCGCTGTCGCCGGAGCACAGCAGCATGGCGCAGCCGTCCAGGGTCTCAAAGCCGCCGCCGAAGGAGGAATCGATGATGCCCTCCTCGTACAGCCGCAGATACAGCTCCGAGGATTCGCCGAACAGGGCTTCGGCGGCAAGGTCTGCCACCATCTCCTGCCGAATGGCCTCCTCCCCGTCCCCCAAAGGCTCGCACTTGAAGGCCAGGTTGAACATGGGCATGGCAACTTCCATTTCCCGCTGGGTCAGGGACTGGGGACAGTCCATGGTATCGGGCCAGGATTTCCGGCGGATGCCCCGGGGGGCGGCTTCCGTGCCCAGCACTTCCCGGGCAATATCCGCAACCCCCTCCGGGTCCACGTCGCCAACGACGCACAGCATCATGTTGCCGGGGGTGTAGAAAGCCCTGTGGCAGAGCGTCAGCACCTCCGGGGTGATTTCCCGGATGGTCTCGCAGGTGCCCAGGATGGGCACCCGGATGGGGTGGTTTTCATACATGGCCTGCATCAGCTGCTCAAAAATGACGCTTTCCGGAGCATCCTCGTTCATGCCGATCTCCTGATCGATGATGCCCCGCTCCTTTTCTACGCTTTCCTCCGTAAAATAAGGGGTGGACACAAATTCCAGCAGCAGCCTCAGGCAGTCGTCGAAATGCTCGGTGCAGGAAAAATAGTAGGCGGTCATGTCGTAGCTGGTGAAGGCGTTGGTCATGGCACCCATGGCGGCAAATTCCGCCGATACATCCCGTCCGCCGGGCATGTCGAAGAGTTTGTGCTCCAGGTAGTGGGCAACGCCCGCGGGGGCTTCGTAATGCTGCCCCTCGTATTCAAATTCCGTATGGATGGAGCCGTAATCGGTGACGAAATAGGCCAGCTTTTTGGTAAAGCCCTTCCGGGGCACCACAGCCACCGTCAGGCCATTTTCCAGCACACCCAGGCAGAGGGTCTCGTCCAATTCGGGGTAGTAAACGGGCTTCATTGGCTCCCTCCTTTCAGGAAATAGCCGGAGTGGTATTGCACGGTGTTGGCGGCAGCGGTCACGTCCGCCAGGGTCACCGCTTTCACCGCGGCCATATAGGCCTCCGGGGTCATGCCGAGGCCGCTTAAGGCGGCGGTGGCGTAGTAGCTTTCGATGGAGCCGGGGGAATCGTGGGTGGCCCGCAGGCTGGAAAGGATCGCTTCTTTGGCGGCGGTCAGCTCGTCCATGGTGATCTCGCCCCGCTGGCAGGCAGCTAGCTGCCGGAATATTTCCTTCCGGGCGGTCTGCTCCTTGTCAAAGTCGATGCCCGCGCTGACGGTGACGATGCCCTTGGTGCCGTAGTACCCGGAGCCGATGCTGTAGCACAGGGACAGCTTTTCCCGGACATTCATAAAGAGCTTGGAGGTCATGCCCGCGCCGAAAACCGTGTTCAGCACCTGCATGGCGGGAAATTCGGGGCAGCGGTTGGTGATGGGGGTGGTGAAGCCCAGGCAAAGCTTTCCCTGGGCTACCTCCATGGTTTCCATAACATCCCGGCCCTCGCAGGGGTGGAAGCCGGTCTGGGGAGCCAGAGCCTCGGGGGTGCGGGGGAGCCTGCGCAGCATGGGCAGCAGCAGCTCCGTGACCTGTTCGCTTTCCGCACTGCCCACATAGAAAATTTCCATGGGGCTGACGCGGAGAATATTCTGATAGTGCTCGTAAAGCTGTACCGGGGTGATTTCTGCCACCTGCTCCGGCTCACCCAGCCGGGGAAGGCCGAAGGTGTCACAGCGGCACATGGTTTTCAGGAGCTTCCCCAGGGCGTAGGCCCGCTTGTCGTTTAATTCCGATTCGATGGTGGCAATGAGGTTTTTCTTCTCGCTTTCCACAAAATCCGGCAGGAAGCCGCCCTGTTTTGTGGGGGAATCCAGTAGCAGCTCCTCCAGAAAGGCCACCATGGGGGCAAAGACCCGGTCACCGCCCAGGGCGAAGCGGTCATCCATGAAGCCGCAGTAAAGGCCCACGGTCTGGTAGTCGCCCACCCGGCGCACCAGGGAGCTGACGGAGGCTCCGTACAATTCGTCCAGGCGGTGGGTGATGGCCCGCAGGTCGGGATTTTGGTTGGTGCCCCGCAGCAGCACATTGGGGAGCAACGCGTTCATGGCAGCCTCCCCGGTATCCATCTGCCGTACCAGCTGGATGCTCAGACAGCCCTGCTTGAACCGGGTATCCCGGCAGCACCGAAGGGTCACGCCGGGGAGTAAGGTTTTGGTTTCGATCATAGCTTCTCCTTGTATCGTAAGGCATCGTAGGGGAGGGTCTTGACCCTCCCGGTGATTTTGCCAAAGGCAAAATCAAATCGCCGCCAGACGATATATGATTTATTTCCCTTCGGGAAATCCAAAAATCCTGACGGATTTTTGGCGGGAGGGTCATGCCCCTCCCCTACGGTGTTGTAAAAAAGTGTTATAGTGAGTATTATATACCACTTTCCCCAAAATAGGAAGTAGGACACAAAAAATTAAGACTTTTTCCGTTGCCATTTTTCCGTTCCTGCGGTACAATATAAATTGGAACAGCATGTATTGGAGGATATTGCCATGGCTTGGCTGGAAATTACGATAGATACCACTGCGGAAAAGATCGATTCCGTGGTGACCAACCTGACCGCCCGGGGGTTTTCTGATCTGGTCATTGAGGATCAGGAGGAGTTTGAGACCTTCCTGGAAGAAAACCGGGCCTACTGGGATTACGTTGACGAAGAATTACAGGAAAGGCTCCAGGGCCTTTCCCGCATCAAGCTGTACTTGGAGGACACCGACACCGCCGGGATGAAGCGGCTGGAGGCAGAGGTGCAGCGGCTGGGGCTCACAATGAAGTCTGCCCCGCTCCCTGAAACCAACTGGGAGGAAAGCTGGAAGGACAGCTACCCTCCCCAGGAGATCGGCGAAAAGCTCATCGTCCTGCCCTACTGGCTGGCGGATCAGGCGGGAGACCGTCTGCCGGTGATTCTCGACCCGGGCCTGACCTTCGGCACCGGTGCCCACCCCTCCACCCAGATGGTCATGGAGACCATGGAGGCTGTGGTGAACCCCGGGTTTCATTGTCTGGATCTGGGCAGCGGCAGCGGCATCCTCTCCATTGCCGCCCTGCGGCTGGGAGCGGAAAGTGCTGTGGGCATCGACATCGACCCCAAGGCCGAGGACATCGCCCGGGAGAACGCTGCCTACAACGGCTACGCTGCCCCGGAATTCACCGCCCTGACGGGCAACGTCACCGAGGACAAGGCCCTGATGGAAAGCCTTGCGGCGAAGGAATACGATCTGGTTCTCGTCAATATCGTGGCGGATGTGATCATCGGCCTGGCTCCCATCCTGCCGGGCTTCCTGGGGGAACACACCACCCTCATCTGCTCCGGCATTCTGGATGTGCGGCTGGAAGATGTAAAAGCCGCCCTGAAAAATGCCGGACTGACCGTGACTATGGTCAAAGAAAAAGAGGACTGGCGGTGCGTGGCCGCAAAGCGGTAACCCCCCTACGCGAATACCATAAATCACCAAAGGAGCAAAACCTATGAACATACCCTACCGGACCAGGCGGCGGCTGAATATGATCGGCACCGTGGCCCTGGCATTGTTTTTGGTCTTTATCATCGTGTGGTTCTGCTGGGTCATCTGGATCGAGCGTTATGTGGTCTACACCGATGACAAGGCAACCCTGGATCTGAATATCTCCGCCAATGACATTATCGGTGAGGTTGCCGTCCCCCCGGAGGCCGGCGGCACCGGCATCACCATTTATTATAACGAGGGTGCAAACGCCATCGAGACCAGCAACGAGCTGAAAGCCCTGGACGGCTACTTCATCGATTCCGACGACCTGACCAACAGCCTGGAGGGCCTGTGGAACAAGCTGAAGCCCCTGGCCAGCGGCACACCCATTATGATCGATATGAAGGGCGGCTACGGCTCCTTCTACTATACCTCCCACTTAGAGGACGCGATCCTGTCCCAGAGCGTGGAGGTCAGCAAGGTGGACGACCTGGTATCGGACATGAACGCCAAGGGCTTCTACACCATCGCCCGCATTTCCGCCTTCCGGGATTACAACTACGGCCTGAACCACGTTTCCAACGGCCTGTATATGCTGAGCAAAGCAGGCCTGTGGGCCGACGAAAGCGGTTATTACTGGCTGGATCCCACCAATTTGTCCGTGCAGAACTGGATCAGCTCCATTATCAATGAACTGAAGGCCATGGGCTTCAAGGAAGTGGTGCTTACCGACTTCCGCTTCCCCACCAGCGAGAAGTATATCTTCAAGGGTGACAAGACCGCCGCGCTGGTGGAGTGCGCCCAGAAGCTGGCGGAAAACACCGCCAGCGATGGCTTTACCCTGTCCTTCTGCGTCAATGACGCCTCCTTCACCCTGCCCGAGGGCCGAACCCGTATGTACCTGGAAAATGTGGATGCTTCCAGCGTAGGTGCCAAGGCTGCCCAGGCTTCGGTGGAGGATACCCAGGTTCGGCTGGTGTTCGTCGCTGAGACCAACGATACCCGCTACAGCGATTACAGCGTTCTGCGTCCCATCAGCGTGGCGGAGGTAATGGAGGCCCAGAAGGCCGAGGCCGCCGCCCGGCAGGAGCTGAGCAACACCGGCAATAACGACGCCTCCGCCGCAACGGCCCCCGAAGCCACCGCCCCCACCGGCGCGGTGGGGTAATATAGTTTCAGATAAGAGATAAAAGATAATAGGGAATAGTTGTAGTATCCCCTTCGGGGATGAATTTAAATAATCGCGAAGCGAAACCTTTTCTATTCTTTTTCTCTAAGATAAAGAGGCTGACCAGGTGAAAACCCGGTCAGCCTCCTTAATTTTCAACTTTCAACTTACTCGCCGAACCCGTTGGGATTCTGGCTCTGCCATTTCCAGGAGTCGCGGCACATGTCCACCATGGCCTTTTCAGCCTTCCAACCGAGAATTTCCGCGCTCTTGGCGGGATCGGCGTAGCAGGTGGCGATGTCGCCGGGGCGGCGGGCGGTGATCTCATAGGGGACGGCAACGCCGTTGGCCTCCTCAAAGGACTTTACCATGTCCAGCACGCTGTAGCCCACGCCGGTGCCCAGGTTGAACACCTCGCAGCCTTTGGTTTTCGCGGCATACTCCACCGCGGCCACATGGCCCTTAGCCAGGTCCACCACATGGATGTAGTCCCGGACGCCGGTGCCGTCGTGGGTGTCGTAGTCGTTGCCGAAAACGCTCAGATGATCCCGGCGGCCTACAGCCACCTGGGTGATGTAGGGCATCAGGTTGTTGGGAGTGCCCCGGGGATCCTCGCCGATGAGGCCGGAGGCGTGGGCACCGATGGGATTGAAGTAGCGCAGCAGCACGATGCTCCATTCGGGATCGGAATGGGCGAGGCCCGAGAGGATCTGCTCGGTCATGTACTTTGTCCAGCCGTAGGGGTTGGTGCAGTTGCCGGTGCGGCTTGTCTCCCGCAGGGGCATCTCGTTGTCGGCGGTGTAGACGGTGGCGGAGGAGGAGAAAATAATGTTTTTCATCCCCACGTCCCGCATGACCTTGGTCAGGGTAAGGGTGGAATTCAGGTTGTTGTCGTAATACTCCCAGGGCTTGGCTACGGATTCGCCCACGGCCTTCAGGCCGGCGAAGTGGATAACGCAGCCGATATCGTGGGAAGTAAAGATTTTCCGCAGCAGAGCCTCGTCCCGGACATCGCCCTCGTAGAAGGTGATG
This sequence comes from Oscillospiraceae bacterium, assembly GCA_017461445.1. GTDB lineage: Bacteria > Bacillota > Clostridia > Oscillospirales > Oscillospiraceae > Faecousia. Next base: position 6,809 of record JAFTXW010000003.1, on the reverse strand, counting down.
GGCTTTCCGGTAAGCTGCTCCACCCGCTGCAGGCTCTTGGGGTTGGAATTACACAGGTTGTCGATGACGATCACGCCATAGCCGCATTCCAGCAGCTCCAGGCAGGTATGGGAACCGATATATCCGGCACCGCCGGTAACAAGAACATTCATGGTATTACCTCCCATATTTTATCGCCTACCATTGTATGCCAAGACCGCAAAAAAATCAATCCCGATTCTTTCCCCGCGGGATTTTTCTTGCTATTTTCGTGGGGGGAAGGTATAATAGAAAATGAATAGGTATGGGATGCTTATAGGCAGGTAAATTGCCGGTTAATGCACCGTTGATCTGTAGGGCGGGGTCATGACCCTGCCCTACGGGAATAAACATTATTTCCCATTCCGGGGAATTGGAGGTATCTCCATGAATAACAAGAAAAAAATCTTACTATTGACCACCGGCGGTACCATTGCTTCTGTGCCCGGCGGCGAGGGGCTGGAGCCTCACCGCAGCGGGGTGATGGAGCGGGAGCTGGAACAGCTGCGCACCTATTACGAGATCACCGTCAAGGACGTGATGTGTCTGGATTCCTCGAACATTACGCCTGAGGAATGGCAGTACATCGCCCGGTGCATTTTTGAGGAGCGGACGGGCTTCGACGGCATCGTGGTGTCCCACGGCACCGATACCATGGCATATACCGCCTCCGCCGTCACCTTCATGCTGCCGAACATCGATATTCCCGTGGTGTTCACCGGCTCCCAGCTGCCCCTGGCGGATATGCTGTCCGACGGCCCCGACAATTTGCGCACCGCCTTTGCCATGGCGGCATCGGGACATCCCGGCGTGTTCCTGGCCTTTGACCGGAAGGTGATGCTGGGCTGCCGGGCGGTGAAGGTCCGGGCCTCTGGTTTCTCCGCCTTTGAGAGCGTCAACGCCCGCTATGCCGCCCAGGTCAGCAATCTGGGCCTGGTGGTGGACAAGGAAGTGCTTCCCCAGCAAAAGGGAGAGCCCCGGCTGGAAGCGGATATCAGCCGAAACGTGTTCCTTTTGAAGCTGACCCCCGGCCTGAACCCTGCCATTTTTGATATGCTGGCGGCCATGGGCTACAAGGGCATCGTTATCGAGGCCTTCGGCCTGGGTGGTGTCAATGTGCTCCACAAGGGCCTGCGGGGCATCCGCCGGGCGGTGGAGGACGGCATTTCCGTGGTGGTCACCACCCAGTGCCTGTACGACAGCTCCAATTTGCAGGTCTATCAGGTGGGCAACAAGCTCCTGGAGCTGGGCGTCATCCAGGGCCGGGACATGACCTCAGAGGCCGCCATGACCAAGCTCATGTGGGCCATCGGCCAGGGGCTCGAGCCGGAAGAAATTTCGGAGCTGTTCGCCAAAAACCTGGCGGGAGAAGTTACCGCCTGACGGCAATGCAGAATGCAAAATTGTGTCTTAATTCTGCATTCTGCACTTTGCATTTTGCATTTTTAATAAAGGAGGATACCCTATGGATCCCATCTATGTAACCGGCCATCGGAATCCGGACACGGACTCCATCGTTGCCGCCATGGCCTATGCGGCTCTGCGGAACGCCTGCGGCGACAGGGAGTATGAGGCTGCCTGCCTGGGCCATGTGTCCGATGAGACCCAGCTGGTGCTGGACCGCTTCGGCTTCCAGCCCCCTAAGCTGATCCACAATATGTATACCCAGGTTCGGGATCTGGATTTTGATACGCCCCCGGTGCTCAGCACTGCCGTTACCGAGGGCCATGCCTGGCGGATGCTGCAGGAGCACAAGGAAATTTCCGCCCTGCCCGTGGCCCGGGAGGACGGCACCCTCTACGGTATGCTGTCCCGGGAGGACGTGGCCAGCTACAACATGGCCCTGGTCACTGCGGGCGTGCTGGACGAGGTACCCCTGTTCAACGTGCTTTCCGTGCTGGAAGGCAAGGTGCTCAACGAGGCGGGCGAAAATACCGACACCATTTTCGGTGAAATCGCCATCGCCCTGCCCATGAGCCGGGAGAATCTGCTGTTCCGGGACCCCAACACCATCGTGTTCTGCGGCGATCAGCCGGATATGCAGCGGCGGGCGTTGGAAATGAATGTCCGCTGCCTGGTGCTGTGCCAGGCGGAGCTCAGCGAGGAGCTGCGGACCCTTCCCACCACCACCTGCATTATCTCCACCCCTCTGGATGCCTACCGGGCCTCCCAGCTGATCTTCCAGTCCACCCCCATCGGCCGTATCTGCCGGACGAAGGATCTGGTCTGCTTCCATCTGGAGGACCGGGTGGACGACGTGAAGGAGCTGGTCTTAAAGCACAGGGAGCACTGCTATCCCATTTTGGACGAGAACGAGAGAGTGGCGGGCATCCTGACCCGGTACCATCTGCTGCGGCCCCGCCGCAAGCGTGTGGTGCTGGTGGATCACAACGAGGCATCCCAGTCCGTCCCCGGTTTGGAGGAGGCGGATATCGTGGAGATCATCGACCACCACCGGATCGCCGATATCCAGACCCGGAATCCCATCTACGTCCGCAACGAGCCGGTGGGCTCTACCAATACTATCATTGCCAGCATGTTCCAGGACCGGGGCCTGATGCCCACGGAGAAGATGGCGGGCATGATGGCGGCGGCGATTTTGTCCGATACCGTCATGTTCAAGTCCCCCACCTGTACCGTCCGGGACATCAAGACCGCCGAGCGGATGGCCCGGATCGCCAACATTTCTCTGGATGAGCTGGGCAAGGCCATTTTCTCCGCCTCCGTCGAGGGCAAGACCGTGGACGAGCTGCTGTTTACCGACTACAAGGAATTCCACATCGCCGGTCACGACCTGGCGGTGGCCCAGATCACCTGCGTGGACAGCGGCAATATGCTGCAGCGTAAGGACGCGTTCCTGCAGCTGATGGACAAGACCGCAAAGAAGAACGGCTTCGACCTGGTGATCCTGATGCTCACCGATGTGCTGCTGGAAGGCTCCCAGATCATCTACGTGGGCGACGACGACACCATCCGCCAGGCCTTTAACGTAACCCCGAAGGAGGGCACCGCCTTCCTGCCGGAGGTCATGAGCCGCAAAAAGCAGGTCATCCCCATGCTGTCCGCATTGTGGGGTTAAGCCGCCTTTGGCGAATTGAAAGTTGAAAGTGGTTTTTTCTTTCAATTTAAGATGTTTTGTGTTATACTACTATTTTATTGGAGGGAAATATGGGTTTCGACGCATTGCTGGGCAATGACCGGCTGAAGAAGAACCTGGCGGAGAGTATTGCCAGGGGACATGTTTCCCACTTTTACCTGATCTCCGGCCCGGAAGGCTCCGGCAAGCATACGCTGGCCCGGCTGCTGGCGGCGGCGATTTTGTGCCAGGATGCGCACAAGCCCTGCCTGCGCTGCACCCCCTGCCGCAAGGTGATGGACGGGAACCACCCGGACTTCATCACCGTGGATGACCCGGAGAAAAAGACCGTCACCGTTGACCTGATCCGTCAGGCCCGGGCGGATATTTACGTCCAGCCCAATGAATCGGACTACAAAATCTACCTGTTCCCCCGGGCCCAGGACATGGGCCTGCCGGGCCAGAACGCCCTGCTGAAAGTGCTGGAAGAGCCGCCGAAATACGGCGTGTTCCTGCTGCTGACGGATAACCCGGACAAGCTGCTGCCTACCGTCCGCTCCCGGTGTACGGAGCTGAAAATGCAGGGCCTGCCGGAGAATGTCCTGCGGGAGCAGCTGCACCGGGACTTCCCCAAGGCGGAGGAAGCGGACATCACCGCCGCCATCATGCGCAGCGGCGGCTTCCTGGGACAGGCGAAGCAGCTTCTGGAAAACGGCGGCACCGTGCCGCCCCAGACGGAAAGCTTCGTGCGGGCCTTTGCCGCCCGGGATGCTCTGGGCTTGGTGCAGACTCTGGTGCCTATGGAAAAATGGAAGCGGGATGCCCTCGGCGAGATCCTGCAAAGCTGGCTGGAGCTGCTGGAAAGTGCCCTCACCAGCCGCAGCGGCATCCACGCCCTGTCCCCCTATGCCCGCCAGCTGGCCCAGAGCCGGGGCAGCCAGGAGCTGTACGATGCCGCCGCCCACCTGCGCAAGGCGGTGGATTACACCATGAGCAACGTGTCCCCGGCAGCGGTATGCGGCTACCTCGAGTGGGCACTGCGGTAAATGCAGAATGAGAAGGCCTTTGCATGGTTTTGTGTATTTGCCCGTATTGTAAGTTTAAAATTATTTTGCATTATGCACTCTGCATTCTGCATTTCACATACAAGGAGTAACCTATGGAAGAAAACAACAACCTGCCGCAGGCGGATGTGGAGGTCGTGGACATCCAGTTCCGTCCCGGACAGAAAATCTACTTTTTCGACCCCGATGGGGTCACCTACGTCCCCGGCGACCATGTGATCATCGACACCGCCCGGGGGGCGGAGTTCGGCATCTGCACTGCCGGAAACCACCGTATCCCGCCCCGGGACGTGGTGGCTCCCCTGCGGAAGGTCATCCGCAAGGCCAACGCTCACGACGAAAAGACCATTGCCGAAAACCGGGCCCGGGAGAAGCGTGCCCACGAGGTGTGTCTGCAAAAAATTGCAGACCACGGTTTGGATATGCAGCTGGTCTCCGCCGAGTGCGCCTTCGACGGCAGCAAGATCCTGTTCTACTTCACCGCTGACGAGCGGGTGGATTTCCGGGAGCTGGTGAAAAACCTGGCAAGCGTATTCCATACCCGCATCGAGCTGCGCCAGATCGGCGTCCGGGACAAGGCGAAGATGGTGGGCGGCTTGGGCATCTGCGGACGGCCCTTCTGCTGTGCCAGCTTCCTGGAAGATTTCCAGCCCGTGTCCATCAAGATGGCCAAGACCCAGAATCTGAGCCTGAACCCCACCAAAATTTCCGGCACCTGCGGCAGGCTTATGTGCTGCCTGAAATACGAGCAGGATGCCTACGAGGATCTGATCCGCACCAGTCCCAAGATGGATTCCTTTGTGGATACCCCCGAGGGCCGGGGCACGGTGGTGGAAATCGATCTGCTGCGCCAGCGGGTGAAGGTGCGGATGGAGGAGAATCCCGAGACGGTTTCCGTCTTTGCCAATGCCGACATCGCCGTGCTGCGCAGCGGCAAGGCCAAGAAGAACGATCCCCCCATTCCCGCCGACCTGGCCCCCATCTCGGGCGGCGGCAAGCGGGTCCGAAAGCCTGAGGAAGAGGACAAGCTGACCCTGGAGCCCATCCGTTTCCGCTACAGCACGGAGGCTGTGGTGGAGGAGCCTGCTGAGGAGGAATCCGCACCCGAGGAAGTGTCCGAGACGGAGGAGAGCCCTAAGTCCGGCCGTTCCCGCCGCAGAAGAAAGAGCAAGCCCTCCGGCGAGCCTAAGACTGAAGCCCCCAAGCCCGAGCAGAAGAAGGAGCCGAAGGAGAAAAAGGAACCCAAGCGGGAGCCTAAGGAGCCGAAGGAACCCAAGGAGCAGAAGGAAAAGGCTCCCAAAGAGGGGGCAGAGGGCGAAAGCAAGCCCCGCCGCCGCCCCAACCACCGCCGCCGCAAGCCCAAGGCCCAGGGTGAGGGACAGCAATGAGCAAGTTTGTGATCCGGCCGGTGAAATCGGGATTGAAATTCGATCTGAAGGCGGCAAACGGCCAGGTGATCCTGACCTCTGAGGTCTATACCACCGCCGCGGCCTGCCGCAAGGGTATCGCCAGCGTGGTAAAGAACGCGCCCCTGGCCAAGGTGGAGAACCAGACCGAGAAGGGATACGCCGTTTTGACTAACCCGAAATTTGAGATGTATCAGGACAAGGCCGGGGCATACCGCTTCCGCCTGAAGGCCCGCAACGGCGAGATCATTGCCGTGTCCGAAAGCTATACCGCCCGGGCCGGGTGCTTAAATGGAATCGAAAGCGTCCAGAAAAACGCCATGGACGCGGAAATTATGGAGAAATGAACATGGATATTAAGGAAAATGTGAATCAGCTGGTGGAGAAGATCCAGAAGAATCCCGCGCTGCTGAAGGAGTTTCGGCAGAACCCCGTGAAGGTCATCGAAGAGATCGTGGGCATGGATCTGCCTGATGCGGAGATCCTGAAGCTGGCGGAACTGGTTAAGGCCAAGATCGACCTGGACAAGGTAGGAAACCTCTTGGGCGGCCTGTTTGGTAAATAAAGCATCCACCCCCGGTGCCAGCGGCACCGGGGGCTGTTTACGGTAGGGAGGAATCTATCCCAGCAGCTTCTTTGCTTTCTCATACAGCCCCATTGCCAGGGCAGAGACGGGGAGCCACAGAAGGCAGAACTGGGGACAGATCTGGCCCAGGAAGTTCCCCGGCTGGCTGCGGTAGTCCCAGACCCGGTACTCCCGGTTGAACACCAGCCCTATCCCCAGCTCCACCATGGTGATGATCCCCACACCCGCCAGCACCCGCAGGGCAAAGGGCAGCCGTGGCTCCACCTCCCCCAGGTGGCCGATAAGCAGAAAGCACAGCCCCCCGGCCAGGAACATGCTGAAATGGCTCCACCCCCGCCAGAGCATCTCCAGCCCCACATAGGCCCCGCCCCCCAGGCAGAACAGGGCGCACCGCTTCCAAATCGCCATATGCAACACCTCAGCAAAAGCATACCCAAAAAATCTTTGAAAAAAACAAAAAATTATCTTGACAAATGGAGAATTCTTGGGTATACTAATGAAGCTGATTTCGGCGGTGCCCGAAATCCTTTGACCACACATGGCGGCATAACTCAGTTGGTAGAGTAGCCGGTTCATACCCGGTATGTCATCTGTTCGAATCAGATTGCCGCTACCAGGCCCGTTGGTCAAGCGGTTAAGACACCGCCCTTTCACGGCGG
>JAFTXW010000033.1 GCA_017461445.1 Oscillospiraceae bacterium | reverse complement strand
TTCTGCCAAGGGCATGGCTGGGTAGCTACGTACGGACGAGATAAACGCTGAAGGCATCTAAGCGTGAAACTCTCCCTAAGATAAGATCTCCACTGAGGCTCGACGTAGACTATGTCGTTGATAGGTCAGAGGTGGAAGCGCGGTAACGTGTGAAGCTGACTGATACTAATAAGCCGAAAGCTTGACCAAAGCGCAGGCTCAGTGAGATTGCCGTAAAGAAAGCAAAGTAATAGAACAGTGTTCAGTTTTCAGGGTGTATCTGAAAAAGTAAAGGATCTGCACCTTTAGCTCAGTTGGTAGAGCAACTGACTCTTAATCAGTGGGTCCCGGGTTCGAGTCCCTGAAGGTGCACCATGGCCCATTGGTCAAGTGGTTAAGACAGCGGCCTCTCACGCCGTTAACATCGGTTCGAATCCGGTATGGGTCACCAGCTCCTTACTCATGATACAGTATTCGAAAACACGCAAGCGAGTTTCCTCATGTGTATCATGGTTCGTCGCTTCCAATTAAAACCCGCTTCGCTGGGCTTTTAATTGGGGCCAGAAAAAAGGATTGACAAACACTAAAAAGTGTGATAGAATCCTAAAGCTGTTAGATGCGAAAGCATTTGACATATAAAAGATGGTTAAAAGCCATCCATACGAGTTGGTATTGATTGTCATGTGGGTCCACCTGTTCCCATCCCGAACACAGAAGTTAAGCACATGTACGCCGACAATACTTGGCGGGTGACTGCCCGGGAAGATAGGTAATGCCAACACAAGGAGTCAAGCGAAAGCTTGGCTCCTTTTTTCTTGCCTAAAACATACCACCGGCACGTTTTGGACGGCAAGGACACACTTGACCCACCCCGAAAGATAGACAAAAGGGGCCGTAGCAAAACGGAAGTTTGCTACGGCCCCTTTTCCATTATTCCTCAGAGAACATATCCTTGCCCACGCTGCACAGGGGGCACTCGAAATCCTCGGGGATATCCTCCCACTTGGTGCCGGGGGCGATACCGCCTTCGGGGTAGCCCAGCTCCTCGTCGTATTCCCAGCCGCAAACATCGCATACATATTTCATATGTTTTTTCCTCCTAAAATTTTTGAAGTGTTTTGTTTTTCTATGGCCTTATTCTATCATGGAAAGCCCGGGTTTTCTGTGACTTTCTCACCAAAGGCTATTAAGATATTCTTCCGCGTAATGGACAGCAACGGCACCGTCTGCCACGGCCGTGACCACCTGGCGCAGTACCTTGGTGCGCACATCTCCCACAGCAAACACGCCGGGGATGCTGGTTTTGGTGGATTCGTCGGCTAGGATATAGCCGGAGGGGTCAAGCTCCAGCTGCCCCTTCACCAAAGCCGTAGCCGGTGCTCTGCCAATGCTCACAAACACACCGTCGCAGCTGATCACGGATTCCTCTCCGCTGTTCACGTCCCGTACCTTCACGCCGGTAACCTTGCCGCTGTGCAGCAGCTCCGTTACGGTGCTGTTCCAGCGGAATTCCACATTGGGCGTGTTCAACAGCGGTTCGTGATAGATCTTCGTGGCCCGGAGGGTATCCCGGCGGTGGACGAGGATCACTCTCCCGGCAACGCGGCTGAGGAGCATGGCATCCGCTGCCGCCGAATTGCCGCCGCCGACTACCACCACGGTCTTGCCCTTGTAGAACATGCCATCGCAGGCGGCGCAGTAATTGACGCCCCGTCCCACCAGTGCCTTCTCGCCGGGAACGCCCAGCTCTCTGGGGCCTGCGCCGGTGGAGATCACAACGGTCTTGCCGTAAAACGTGCCTTCACTGGTCTCGATCTCCTTGACCGCAGTCTCCAGCCGGAGGGCGGTGACCTCCGCCAGCTGGGATTCTGCACCAAAGCGTTCCGCCTGCCGCTGCATTCTCTCCGCCAGTTCGAATCCGTCGATCCCCTCTTCAAAGCCGGGATAATTGTCGATCTGAGAGGTCAGAGCCATCTGCCCCCCGGCGGACAGCTTTTCCAAAACGACGGTTTTCAGACCGGCCCTTGCGGCGTACAGGGCTGCCGCATATCCGGCAGGCCCGCCGCCTATGATGACCATATCATACACGCGTTTCATTGTCAACACCTTACTTTCCGAGAGCTTCCCGAATAAAGCCATCGATCATGGCCTTGGATTCCGGGGCGACGATGGAACCGATGGCCTTTCCGTCCCGGTACAGCACCAGGGTGGGGATGACCTCGATCATTTCCTTTTCAGCGAGCCGGGGCTCGTCATCGATGTTCACCTTCGCAACCACCATTTCTTCGCCATACTGCTCCGCAACCTTCTCATAAGCGGGGCCGATCCGGCGGCAGTAGCTGCACCAGGGTGCCCAGAAGTCTACCAGCACAGGCTGGCTCCCTTCCATCAAATTCTGAAACTCCATGTGGTTGATATTTTTCGCTGCCATATATGTCAGCTCCTTTCCTTTGTTTTCTATAGTATACCCCAAAGGAAGGCCCCCTTCTGTGATATCGTCACATAAGAAGGAAATATCCCCACCCGGAACCCCGCGAATTACAGCAGCACAAACTGGTTCTTGTCGCTTTTCAGGATGCCCTCCCGGCGCAGCTTGCTGATTTCGGCGGACAGGCCGCTCCGCTCCACTTCCAGATAGTCCGCCAGCTCCTGCCGGTCAAAGGGAATGGTGAAGCAGTTGCTGCCCTGAAGCTTTGCCTGATCCAGAAGGTAGGCCATCAGCTTTTCCCGGGTGGTGCGCTTGGAGATGATCTGTATCTTCTGGTCGAATACCAGATTCTTGACCGCGACCATATTCAGAAGGTTGAAGATGATACGGCTGTGGAAGGCGCAGGCATTGCAGCAGGTGGTGGTGATCCGGCGGCAGTCCATCAGCAGCACCCGGCTGTCCTCGTCCGCGACCACGCTGATGGGCAGGGCCTCCACTCCCGCGCAGGCATAGGTCTCGCCGAACAGCTCCGCCGGGCCAATATGGGCCACGATGCTGCGGTTTCCGTGGAAATCCTCCCGCACCATCCGCACCGCCCCGGTCAGCACCATCCCCACATGGGTCGCGGGATCGCCTTCCCGGAAAATGGTCTGCCCCTTTGCGGCGGACACCGTCCGTCCGCCGATGCAGCCCAGCATCGCTTCCAGATCCTCCATGCGGATGCCGTCAAACAAAGGACTTCTCGCCAGAATGGAATAAAAATCTTTCATGGGAACCTCCTTTTGTTGAAAATTCAACATACATTCTGCCGCCAGTATAGTATGATTTACCTACAAAGTCAAGGTAACCGATAAATAAATCGTCTGCGGTTACCAATGGAGGTGTTTTGTATGATGTTTGAAGGATGCCAGGGAAAACCCAGAACCCCTACGATCCATGAAAAAACCTGCCCCCGGTGCGGCGGTATCATAGAGCTGTTCTCTATCGATACGGAGGTGGCCTGCGACAATTGCGGCTTTGTAGCATACAACGACACGCTCAGCTGTGTCCAGTGGTGCAAATACGCCAAGCAGTGCGTAGGCGAGGAAATGTATAACCACATGATGGAAATTGCCGCTCTGCAAAAGAGAAATAAGGAGAAAAGCGCGTGATCAGAAGAATTATTACCATTGACGAAGAAAAATGCAACGGCTGCGGCCTGTGCGCCAAAGCCTGCCACGAGGGTGCCATCGGCATGGTGGACGGCAAGGCGAAGCTGCTGCGGGAGGACTACTGCGACGGCCTGGGGGACTGCCTCCCGGCCTGCCCCATGAATGCCATCACCTTTGTGGAGCGGGAAGCCCCGGCTTATAACGAAGCCGCTGTTCTGGCGGCAAAGAAAGCGAAGGAAGCGGCGCAGCCCTGCGGCTGCCCCGGTTCCGCCAGCCGCTCGATTCCTGAAAACACTGGGGATGCCCCGGCGGAGGTTCCCAGCCGACTGCGGAACTGGCCTGTCCAGATCAAGCTGGCCCCTGTCAACGCGGGCTATTTTGACGGCGCGGACCTGCTGATCGCCGCCGACTGCACTGCCTATGCCTACGGGAATTTCCACAGCGCGTTCATGGCGGGAAAGGTGACGCTGATCGGCTGTCCCAAGCTGGACGCCGTGAACTACGCGGAAAAGCTGACCCAGATCTTTGCCCATAACGATATCCGTTCCATCACCGTCACCCGCATGACCGTCCCCTGCTGCGGCGGTCTGCCCTTTGCGGTAAAGAACGCCCTGGCTGCCAGCGGTAAGGATATCCCTCTGCATATCGTTACCATCAGCCCCGACGGAACAGTCATCCGGTAGAGGAGTGCTATGGAACCGTTATACGATGAGAAGACCCTCTCCGCGCTCCGTGACCGGCTCACCGGAAGCCTCATCGGCCTTGCCCGGGCCACCGACGGCAATGAGCACCTGATCACCCCCTCCTCTACGGAGGTCATCGTGGAAAGCCTGTTCGCTACCCTTACCGATCCCCGTTCCGATGCGGCGGTACTGGAAGGCCTGCTGGCGCGGGTGGAGCAGGAAAAGCGGAAAATGGTGCCCGACTGCTTCCACTGCGCGTCCCCCTGCGGCAAAAACAGCGACTATGACATGGCGGCCCTGCAAACCGCCCCGGAGGAGATCCGGGCCCTGAAAAGCCTGCTCCTCCTGGGCATCCAGAGCCTTGCCGCCCACGCCCTTTCGGGCCGCCGGGATGACACTGTGAACCGCTTTTTCTACAAGGCCCTCATTGCCGTCGGCATGGATGACTTCGGCCCGGAGGAGCTGCTGCCCATCGTCCTGGAAATGGGACGGCTGGCTGCCGTGTCCATGACCCTCCCGGGCTGAGCCCCGGCCACATTCCGTTTGACATTCGCACCAAAGGGGACTATACTATAGGCAGATAAAAGGAGGCGCAGTTATGGAATTTGCCGAATATCTTCCTGTCTGGGACAAGCTGACATCGGAGCAGCAGCAAAGAATTGCAGAAGTTGTCGAATACAGGAAAGTCAAAAAAGGTACCCATATCCATGACAGCAGCACCGAATGCCTTGGCCTGGTCATGGTGCGAACCGGGCAGCTCCGTGCCTATATCCTGTCTGAGGATGGCCGGGAGATCACCATCAGCCGCCTGTTTGAGTATGATGTCAGTCTGCTCAGCGCGTCCTGTGTCATGCCGGATATGCAGTTCAATGTAATGATCGAGGCGGAAAAGGATACGGAATTCTGGAGCATCCCCGCGTGCCTGTTCAAAAATCTGGTGGACGAGTCCCTGGCCGTTTCCGCCTTTGCCAACAGCCTGATCAGCGGCAACTTCTCCGAACTGATGTGGCTGATGGAGCAGATCATGTGGAAGAGCTTTGATAAGCGGCTGGCGGCCTTCCTGCTGGAGGAAGTGTCCATTGAGGGCACGCCCACCCTGAAGGTCACCCACGAAAAGATCGCGGGCCACATGGGCACTGCCCGGGAGGTGGTCACCCGTATGCTGCGCTACTTCCAGAGCGAGGGCATGGTAAAGCTGACCCGGGGAACCATAGAGATTGCCGACGAAAAAAAGCTGAAAGCCCTCTGTGATGCGTAAGGACTTCGGAAAACGCCGGGAAACGGAGGGAAAGCCCTGTTTCCCGGCATTTTTTTGCGAAAACCCCAATACTTCCTCCGGTTTCGTGATAAAGTCACTGTACATTGGAGGAAAAATGTGTATAATGCGGTTAAAGAAAAACCAAACATGGAACAAGGAGAAATCACTATGACTGTTACCAACGATATCAAATACATCGGCGTTAATGACCACCAGGTTGACCTGTTTGAGGGCCAGTATGTGGTCCCCAACGGAATGGCATATAATTCCTATGTGATCCTGGACCAGAAGATCGCCGTTATGGACACCGTGGACATCCACTTCACCCAGGAATGGCTGGACAAGCTGGAAAATGCCCTGGCCGGACGGAAGCCCGATTACCTGATCGTGCAGCACATGGAGCCTGACCACTCCGCCAGCATCAATGTGTTCCTGAACGCCTATCCCGAGGCCGTGGTGGTTGCTTCCGCCAAGGCTTTCGCCATGATGAAGAACTTCTTCGGCACCGACTATGCGGACCGCCGCGTTGTCGTGGGCGAGGGGGATACCCTTTCCCTGGGCAAGCATACCCTGACCTTCGTCACCGCCCCCATGGTCCACTGGCCCGAGGTCATCGTGACCTATGATTCCTATGACAAGGTGCTGTTCTCCGCCGACGGCTTCGGTAAGTTCGGTGCCCTGGATGTGGAAGAAGACTGGGCCAACGAAGCCCGCCGCTACTATATCGGCATCGTAGGCAAGTATGGCCCCCAGGTGCAGGCACTGCTGAAGAAGGCTGCGGGTCTGGATATTCAGATCATCGCGCCGCTGCACGGCCCTGTCCTGACCGAAAATCTGGGCTATTATATCAATCTGTACGATATCTGGTCCTCCTACAAGGTGGAGAGCGAGGGCGTTGTGATCGCCTATACCTCCGTCTACGGCAACACCAAGGCCGCCGTGGAGCTGCTGGCCCGGAAGCTGGAAGAAAAGGGCTGCCCCAAGGTAGTCGTCCACGATCTGGCCCGCTGCGATATGGCAGAAGCCGTGGAGGATGCCTTCCGCTGCGGCAAGCTGGTGCTGGCGACCACTACATATAATGGGGACATCTTCCCCTTCATGAAGGAATTCATCCACCATCTGACCGAGCGGAACTACCAGAACCGCACCATCGCGCTGATGGAAAACGGCTCCTGGGCACCTGTGGCGGCAAAGGTCATGCGCGGCATGCTTGAAAAGTCCAAAAACATCACCTTCACCGATACCACCGTCCGGATCCTGTCCGCCCTCAGCGATGACAGCGTGGCCCAGATCGAAGCCCAGGCTTCCGAGCTGTGCGCGCCGGTGGCATGATCCATTTTGTACACAGAGAGAATGGGCACTGCTTTGCAAAGCGGTGCCCATTTTTGAGATTCCGGGGCCCACTCTCCTGGCAGTAGAGCGGGATTCTCTTGGGAGAATACCCGTTTCCCCGGCAATAGATTGACACTGCGGTTTAAAAATGGTAAAATGTCCCGGTATCAAGTCCGGGACATTTTTCGTACTTGCGTTTTTTAATGCCCTAAATGTTGATAAATCAACTTCACAACGATAGGAGTATCTGCATGAATATCATTATCAAAGCCGCCTGCCGGACGTTCCAGACCGTCCTCCGGCTGGCGATCCCCATTCTTCCCTACCGTTCTCCCAAGGTCCTCAGCCGGGTGGAGGATATCCCCGGCGTGCTGAAGGAACAGAAGATCCACCGGGTCATGATCGTTACCGATGGTTTCCTGCATCTTTCCGGTATGCTGGAGCCGCTGAAAAAGGCCCTGTCCGAAGCGGGCATCGGCTACACGGTCTACGATGAAACCGTCCCCAATCCCACCGTCTGGAACGTGGAGATCGCCCGGGAGCGGTATCTGGCGGAGAACTGCCAGGGCCTCATCGGCTTTGGCGGCGGCAGTGCCATCGACTGCGCCAAGGCGGTGGGCGCGAGAATTGCCCGCCCCCGGAAGTCCATCCCCCAGATGCGGGGAATCCTCAAGGTCATGCGCCGGATCCCATTCCTGATCGCGGTACCCACCACGGCGGGCACCGGCAGCGAGACCACCCTTGCCACCGTCATTACCGACGATAAGGCCGACCATAAGTTCCCGGTGAACGATTTCCCCCTGATCCCCAGGGTGGCGGTTCTGGACCCGGAGATGACCCGAAACCTCCCCGCCCACCTGACAGCCACCACCGGCATGGATGCCCTGACCCACGCCATCGAGGCCTACATCGGCCGCTCCACCACAAAGGATACCCGTGCCGACGCGCTGGAAGCGGCAGAGCTGATCTCCAAAAACCTGGAGAACGCCTACCGGGACGGAAACAATATGGAAGCCCGGGCCAATATGCTCCGGGCGGCGTTCCTGGCAGGCCGGGCCTTCTCCAAGTCCTATGTAGGCTACTGCCATGCGGTGGCCCATTCCCTGGGCGGCAAGTACCATATCCCCCACGGCCTTGCCAACGCGGTGCTGCTGCCCTATGTGCTGGAAGCCTACGGCGAAACCGCCTATAAAAAGGAGAAGGATATTGCCGTTGCCATGGGCATCGCGGACAGCTCCACCCCCGAGGAAACTGCGGCAGAGGCCCTGATCGCCTGCATTCGGAAAATGAACGCCGACATGGGGATACCCACGAAGCTCCCCGGCATCCGTACCGAGGATATCCCCCAGCTGGCAGCCTTTGCCCACCGGGAGGCCAACCCCCTGTATCCCGTACCCCTGCTGATGGATGCGGGAGAATTGGAGCGGTTCTACTATGATGTGATGGAGGAAGCGAAATGACAAAGGAACAGATCTCTGCCATTGTTGCGAAGCAGCGGGAATTCTTTGCCACCGGCGTGACCCTGGATGTGGAATACCGCATTGAAGCCCTGAAAAAGCTCCGTCAGGCGGTTCAGGACAGGGAAGGGGCCATTGCCGCCGCCATGCACGCCGACCTGGGAAAATCGGCTACGGAAAGCTACATGTGCGAAACGGGCATGGTGCTCAGCGAGCTTTCCTACATGATCTCCCATGTGCGCCGCTTTGCCCGGGAAAAGACCGTCATGACTCCCATCGTCCAGTTTGCCTCCCATAGCTATAAAAAGCCCACGCCCTACGGTGTGACCCTCATTATGAGCCCCTGGAATTATCCCCTCCTTCTGACCATCGGCCCCCTGGCCGATGCCATCGCGGCGGGCAATACAGCGGTCATCAAGCCCAGTGCCTACAGCCCTGCCGTCAGCGCGCTGATGAAGGAGCTGATCGGCTCCCTCTTCCCGGAGGAATATGTGACGGTGATCACCGGCGGACGGGAGGAAAATACCTGTTTACTGGAAGAAAAATTTGACTATATTTTCTTTACCGGCAGCAAAACGGTGGGAAAAACGGTGCTGGAAAAAGCGGCCCGCCATTTGACCCCCGTCACCCTGGAGCTGGGCGGCAAAAGCCCCTGCATCGTGGATTCCAGCGCGAAGCTGAAGCTGGCGGCGAAGCGGATCGTATTCGGAAAATTCCTGAACTGCGGCCAGACCTGCGTGGCCCCGGACTATGTTCTGTGCCATTCCTCTGTGAAAGAGGAATTTGTCGGGTATCTCAAGGAGGAGATTCGGCGGCAGTACGGTGAAAAGCCCCTGGAAAACCCCGCCTACGGCAAGCTTATCTCCCAAAAGCACTTCACCCGGGTCACCAAGCTGATAGACCCCGCCAAGACCATCCTGGGCGGCAGCTTCGACGCGGCATCTCTGAAAATCGAGCCTACCGTTCTGGACAACGTGACCTGGGAAGACCCGGTCATGCAGGAGGAGATCTTCGGCCCGGTGCTGCCCATCCTGACCTTTGATTCCATCGATCAGGTCATTTCCACTGTCAACAGTCACGATAAGCCCCTGGCCCTCTACATCTACGCCGAGGATAAGGCCCTGATCCGCCGTGTCACCTCCCGGTGCGCCTTTGGCGGCGGCTGCGTCAATGACTGCATCATCCATCTGGCTACCACCGAGATGGGCTTCGGCGGCGTAGGCGAGAGCGGCATGGGTGCCTACCACGGCAAAACCGGCTTCGATACCTTCACCCACTACAAGAGCATCGTGGACAAAAAGACCTGGCTGGATCTGCCCATGCGCTACCAGCCCTACCGGAAGCTTTACGATGCCATGATCCATATCTTTTTGAAATGAGGAAAATCACCATGCACAATTATGTCCTGCTGGCCGAGACCGGCTCCGATATCCCCGCCGAGTTTGCGGAACGCTACGGCATCTACACCGTTCCCATGCACGTTGCCTTCGGCGACGAGACCTGGGACGACCGCACCTTCCCCATTGAGGACATCTACCGCTTCTTCGAGACCACCAAGACCCTGACCAAGACCAGCGGCTGCACCGTGGGCGATTTCGAGACGGTTTTTGACAAAATTCAGGCGGAGCACCCCGGCAAGCACATCCTGCACCTGGCCTATTCCGCCGTTACCACCTGCTCCTACCAGAGTGCCGTCATTGCGGCGGAGGGCAGAAGCGGCATCACCAGCATCGATACCAAGCATGTCTCCGCGGGCCAGTCCCTGGTGCTGATCCTCATGGCCCGGTACCTGGAAGCCAACCCCAACGCGACTTTGGAGCAGGTAACCGCCAAGGCGGAGGAGCTGAGCCGTAAGGTCTGCATGGGCTTCTTCCCCGGTGACCTGGCCTACCTCCGGGCAGGCGGACGGGTCAGCAACGCGGCCTACCTGGGTGCCAAGATCCTGTCCCTGAATCCCCTGATCGAGCTGCTGGATGGCTACCTGAAGGCGACTAAGAAATACCGGGGCAAGATGGACACCGTTGCCCCCAAATTCCTGCGGGAGTATGTGGAAAAGAATCATTTCAAGCGGGATGTCCTGGCCTTTGTGTATTCCAAGGGCCTGAAGGATTCCATCCGCCGGGAGTGCGATGCCATTGCGAAGGAGCTGGGTTTCCGGGAGATCCTGTGGATCCCCACCGGCGGTGTCGTCACCACCCACTGCGGCCCCGGCGGCTTCGGCGTCTGCGGTGTCATGGAATAATACTACTTTTTATTAGAAATCTTTCATTTCTAATAAAAAGGGCACTGCCTGACGGCTAAAAGCGGCTGACCTATTTGTCAGCCGCTTTTCCCATACCCCCGCAAAGCACCCTGGTTTCGGTCGGGCAAAGATCATGACAGGCTTTTGCTGCTCCATTCTGTCATAAATACTTGTAATTTCCCCAATTTCCCGTATAATAAAACCAGAAAACCAACACGAGGTGACACTATGTTTCACATTCTGGTAGTGGACGACGACAAGAATACCCGCATGCTGCTGCGGGCGGTGCTGGAGGCGGAGAACTACACCGTTTTCACCGCCGGGAACGGGGAGGAAGCCCTTTCCGTGCTGGACAGCAGCCATATTGACCTGGTGGTGCTGGATGTGATGATGCCGAAGATGGACGGCTACGCCTTCACCCGGACCCTCCGGGAAAATGACAACAATCTGCCCATCCTTATGGTCTCCGCCAAGCAGCTGCCCGCGGACAAGAAAAAGGGCTTCCTGGTAGGCACCGACGACTACATGACCAAGCCCATCGACGAGGAGGAGATGCTCCTGCGCATCAAGGCCCTCCTCCGCCGGGCCCGCATCGCCAGCGAGCGGCGCATCGAGGTGGGGGATGTGGTGCTGGACTACGATTCTCTTACCGTCTCCCGCCGGGGAGAACAGCAGGAGCTTCCCCAGAAGGAATTTCTGCTTCTGTATAAGCTCCTGTCCTATCCCGGCAAGATCTTCACCCGCATCCAGCTGATGGACGAAATTTGGGGCGCGGACAGCGAAACCGGCTGGGAGACCGTCACGGTACATATCGGCCGCCTGCGCAAGCGGTTCGAGGGCTGGCCGGAGTTTGAGATCGTCTCCGTCCGGGGGCTTGGCTATAAGGCGGTGAAGAAGGTATGAAAAAGAAAAAAACCACAGCCTGGGGCATGCTGTTCCTGTTTGCCGCCGTGGTGTTCATCGCCCTCTGGGCCCACATGGCCATCGCCGCATCGGCACTGTTTGTGCTGAACCAGCTGGGCATCATCACCCTTCCCGCGGCGGTGGTGGAGGATGTCCGCAGCCTGATCTTCATTGTGGCGACGATCAGCGTGCCCATTGGCGTGCTGGTGGCCTTCCTGTTCAGCAAGGTGCCTTTGAAGCCTATCCGGGAGCTGATCACCAGCATGGATGCCCTGGCCTCCGGTGATTTTCACACCCGCGTCAGCGTTGGCCCGATTATGAAGAAATACCCTGCCTTCGTGGAGGTCAGCGAAAGCTTCAACAAAATGGCCGAGCACCTGGAAAGCACCGAAATGCTCCGCAGCGATTTTATCAATAATCTCTCCCACGAGTTCAAAACTCCCATCGTCTCCATCGCGGGCTTCGCCAAGCTCCTCCGCCGGGGAAACCTGACCCCCGAACAGCAGCAGGAGTATCTCGCCATCAT
The DNA here is from genome assembly GCA_017461445.1 of Oscillospiraceae bacterium. GTDB lineage: Bacteria > Bacillota > Clostridia > Oscillospirales > Oscillospiraceae > Faecousia. The sequence goes on along the minus strand of JAFTXW010000033.1, from coordinate 61,323 downwards.
CGAGGAAGAGTCCCTGCGCCTGAGCTATATGGCAACCAACGTCCTGAACCTGACCAAGGTGGAAAACCAGACCATTTTGACGGACGTTTCGGAGTATAACCTCTCCGAGCAGCTGCGCAGCTGCATCCTTCTGCTGGAGAATAAATGGTCGAAAAAAGACCTGGAATTCAACCTGCGGTTGGATGAGCACCGAATTCACGCCAATGAGGAGCTAATGAAGCAGGTGTGGATCAATCTCATCGAAAATGCGGTGAAATTCTCCCCACAGGAGGGCCTTATTGAGGTGAGCATTACCGAAATGAATCGTGCGGTTTGTGTCACGATCCACAACACCGGTGACCCCATTCCGACCGACCGGCAGGCAAAAATCTGGAACAAATTCTACCAGGCCGACGAATCCCACGCCACCGAAGGCAACGGCGTAGGCCTCGCCATCGTCAAGCGCATTGTCGAACTTCACGGCGGAAAAACCGCCGTAAAAAGCACCAAAACCGGCACAACCTTCACCGTAACCCTCCCCAAATAACACCAGGCACTCCCACCGGGAGTGCCTTTTGTTTACAAATTTGTTACCCCCAGTTTCGTTTCAGTTTAGGTTGACATCCTATTCTTTTACGGAAAACCCTGGAAAAGGATGAAGTTTTCCCCATGAAAATACCGACCCCAGCGGTGGATTACCGTGACTTTCGCCTGCATAAGATCAACCGGCATGAATACCGGCATCTGTGGCTGCTGTTGTTCTGGCCCCTTTACATACTGCGTTATCTGCTGCTGGAAAACCTGAATCCGGCGGCGGTGTATCACCCCATCTGGTGCCCTCTGGATGATATCATCCCCTTCCACGAGGGGGCATTTGTTTTCTACGTCCTGTGGTATGTGTTTATTGCGGGGATGCACCTGTATACCCTGCTGTACGATGTGGAGTCCTTTAAAAAGTACAGCCAGTTCCTGTTTCTCTGCGCGGCCATCTCCACGGTGGTCTTTTTGGTCTACCCCAGCTGCCAGAATCTGCGGCCCACGGAGTTTCCCCGGGATAATTTCCTGACGGATTTGGTACGGCTGATCTACAGCGTGGATACCAGCACCAATGTGTTCCCCTCGGAGCACGCTACCGGGTCTCTCGCGGTGCTGGCGGCGGCGTTCAACACCAAGAGCCTCCGCTCCCCGGGGAAGCTTACCCTCATTACGTTTCTGGCGGTGGCGATCAGCCTGTCCACCGTCTTTATGAAGCAGCATTCCATTCTGGATGTGGCAGCGGCCCTGCCCATCTGCGCGTTTGCCTATTGGATTTGCTACGGAAGGAGAGAAAGAAGATGAAAACATACCGCGCCGGTATTGATATCGGCTCTACCACCGTCAAGCTGGTGATCCTGGACGATGACGGTCAAATTCTTTACGGCAATTACCGCCGTCACCATGCCCATACCCAGGCGACCCTGAACTCCCTTTTGAAGGAAGCCCGGCTGAAGGTGGGAGACTGCGCCCTCCGGGCGGGGATCACCGGCTCAGGCTCTATTAATTTAGGCAAGGCACTGGACATTCCCTTTGTCCAGGAGGTGGTCGCCGTTGCCACCGCCCTGAAAGCTGCCGCGCCCCAGACGGACGTTGCCATCGAGCTGGGCGGCGAGGATGCCAAAATCATCTATTTCAAGGGCGGCCTGGAGGAGCGGATGAACGGCGTCTGCGCCGGCGGTACCGGCTCTTTCATCGACCAGATGGCGGCACTTTTACAGACCGATGCTTCGGGGCTGAATGACGCCGCAAAGGACTACAAGCAGATCTACCCCATCGCCGCCCGCTGCGGCGTGTTCGCCAAGACCGATATCCAGCCCCTCATCAACGAGGGAGCCACCAAGGCCGACCTTGCCGCCTCTATTTTCCAGGCGGTGGTGAACCAGACCATTTCCGGCCTTGCCTGCGGCAAGCCCATCCGGGGCTGCGTGGCCTTCCTGGGCGGCCCCCTCCACTTCCTGACGGAGCTGAAAGCCGCCTTTATCCGTACCCTGAAGCTCACCGATGAAACTACCGTTGACCCGGAAAACTCCCACCTCTTTGCCGCCATGGGCGCGGCCATGAACGAGGGAGAAGGGGAGAGCGTGGTGCTGTCGGAGCTGATCGGACGGTTGGAAAAGGGCGTTCAGGCCTCCTTCGAGATGCCCCGCCTGGCACCCCTGTTCCGGGATGAACAGGAATTTGCCGACTTCCGGCAGCGGCACAGCCGGGCCGTTGTGAAAAAAGAGGAGCTTTCTACATATGAAGGTGACTGCTTCCTGGGCATTGATGCCGGTTCCACCACCACCAAGCTGGTGCTGATCGGTTCCGAGGGCCAGCTGCTGTACCGTTTCTACGCCAACAATCAAGGCAACCCCATCATGACCGCCCAGTTTGCCATCGGCGAATTGAAGCGGGAGCTGCCGGAGACGGCGAAGATCGTCCGGGGCTGCTCCACAGGCTATGGCGAAGCTCTCCTGAAATCCGCCTTCTCCCTGGACGAGGGCGTGGTGGAGACCATCGCCCACTGCACCGCCGCCGCCTTCTTCGACCCCCTGGTGGACTGCGTGCTGGATATCGGCGGACAGGACATGAAGTGCATCAAGCTGAAAAACGGTACCGTGGACTCCATCATGCTGAACGAGGCCTGCTCCTCCGGCTGCGGCTCCTTCATTGAAAATTTCGCCACCTCCCTGGGCTACACCGCAGAGGGCTTTGCCAAGGAGGCTTTGTTTGCCAAGGCTCCCGTGGATCTGGGCACCCGCTGCACCGTGTTTATGAACTCCAACGTGAAGCAGGCCCAGAAGGAGGGAGCGTCCGTTTCCGACATCTCTGCGGGCCTTGCTTATTCCGTCATCAAGAACGCATTGTACAAGGTCATCAAGCTGGCTTCCGCCGAGGATCTGGGCAAGCACATCGTGGTGCAGGGCGGCACCTTCTATAACCAGGCGGTTCTGCGGGCCTTTGAAAAGATCGCGGGGGTGGATGCCACCTGCCCCGATATCTCCGGCCTGATGGGTGCCTTCGGCGCGGCCCTGGTGGCGAGAAGCCATTACGCGGGCCAGGAGACCGCCATGCTGTCTCTGGACGAGATCCTGCGGCTCCAATACACCTCCACCAGCGTCCGCTGCGGCGGCTGCGCCAACAACTGTATGCTGACCATCAACAAATTCAGCGGCGGCAGAAAGCACATCAGCGGCAATCGCTGTGAAAAGGGTGCGGGCGGCAGCAATAAGGGCCAGAAGGCCCCCAATTTGGTGCAGTTCAAGCGGGACCGCATCTTTGGCTACAAGCCTCTTGAAAATGCTCCCCGGGGCGTGATCGGCATTCCCCGGGTGCTGAATATGTACGAAAACTATCCCTTCTGGGCCACGTTCTTTAAGGAATTGGGCTTTCAGGCTGTGCTGTCCCCCTTCTCCGACCGGAAAATTTACGAGCTGGGTATGGAATCCATCCCCTCCGAGTCGGAATGCTACCCCGCCAAGCTGGCCCACGGCCATGTCCAGTGGCTGGTGAACCAGGGTATCCGGACCATTTTCCACCCCTGCGTGTTCTATGAGCATCAGGAGACCAAGGATGCCCAGAACCACTACAACTGCCCCATCGTGGTGTCCTATGCAGAAAACCTGAAAAACAATGTGGAGGCCGTCACCGACGGCGATGTGCGCTACATCCGCCCCTTCATTGCGTTTTCCTCCGAAAAGACCGCTGCGGACCGGCTGGTAAAGACTGCTGCCGAGGAATGGAATATCCCCGCCAAGGAGGTTCGGGCTGCCGTCCACGCCGCCTGGGAGGAGCAGCAGAAGGCCAAGGCCGACATCCGTGCCGAGGGTAAGCGGCTCCTTGCCGAAATGACCCAGAAGGAGGCCCGGGGCATCGTCCTGGCGGGCCGTCCCTACCACATCGACCCGGAGATCAACCACGGCATCCCCGAGCTGATCGCCTCCTATGGCCTGTATGTCTTCACCGAGGACAGCCTGCCCATGGACTTCCAGCCCCAGCGGCCGTTGCGGGTGGTGGACCAGTGGGTGTACCACTCCCGGCTGTACAATGCCGCCCAGTATGTCAGCTACCGGGACGATCTGGAGCTGATCCAGCTGAATTCCTTCGGCTGCGGCCTGGACGCGGTGACCTCCGACCAGGTTTCCGAGATTCTGGAAAAGAGCAACAAGCTCTATACCCTCCTGAAAATCGACGAGGTGAACAACCTGGGTGCTGTCCGTATCCGCATCCGCTCCCTGCTCGCCGCCATGGATATGCGCCGGGAGAAGGAGATTTATTCCCACTTCACCTCCCCCAGCTATCAGCGGGTGGAATTCACCAAGGCCATGCGCAAAGAGGGCTATACCCTGCTGGCCCCCCAGATGAGCCCCATCCACTTCGATATTGTGGAGCCCGTGTTCCGCAAGCACGGCTACAACATCGTCCTGCTGGACAATGATAACCGGGAAGCCATTGATGTGGGTCTGAAATTCGTCAACAACGATGCTTGCTTCCCCTCCATCACTGTGGTAGGCCAGATCATGCAGGCGGTGCTGTCGGGGAAATACGACACCGATAAGCTGGCTGTCATGATGACCCAGACCGGCGGCTGCTGCCGGGCCAGCAACTATGTGGCCTTTATCCGCCGCGCGCTGGAAAAGGCGGGCCTTGCCCACATTCCCGTTATCTCCCTCAATGCCAACGGCATGGAGAAAAACGAGGGCTTCCAGTTTACCCTCCCCCTGCTGACCGATGCCATCCAGGCCATCGTCTACGGTGACCTGCTGATGCGGTGCCTGTACCGGGTGCGGCCCTACGAAAAGACCCCCGGCTCTGCCAACGCCCTGCACAAGAAGTGGCGGGATCGCTGCGTGGCGGCTCTGACGGAGAAGGGCAGCGGCGACAGCTACAAAAAGCTCTGTGCCGCCATCGTGGAGGACTTTGACAGCTTCCCCATTGATGAAAGCCTGAGAAAACCCCGGGTGGGCATCGTGGGCGAGATTTTGGTCAAGTATATGCCTCTTGCCAACAACCATCTGGTGGACCTGCTGGAACGGGAGGGAGCTGAGGCGGTGGTGCCCGATTTGATGGACTTCCTGAACTACAGCTTCTACAACGGTAAGTACAAGTCCGAATTCCTGGGCACCGGCAAGGCCAGCGACCTGATCGCCAATGTGGCGGTGAAGCTGATCCGCACCATCCGCAAGCCCGCTTTGGAGGCCCTGGAAAAGAGCCGCCGCTTCGAGGCCCCCATGCCCATTGAGGAGATCGCCGAGATCACCAAGCCCTTCCTGTCCCTGGGCAACCAGTACGGCGAAGGCTGGTTCCTGACGGGCGAAATGGTGGAGCTGATCAAGTCTGGGGTGCCCAACATCGTCTGCATCCAGCCCTTCGCGTGCCTGCCCAACCATGTGGTGGGCAAGGGCGTTATCAAGGCCCTGAAAAAGGCCTACCCCCAGGCCAACATCGCCGCCGTGGACTACGACCCCGGCGCGTCGGAGGTGAACCAGCTGAACCGCATCAAGCTGATGCTGTCGGCTGCCAAAACGCCCCAGCATATTCCCGTGTGATATCCATACAAGAAGCCGCTCACTGATTTCAGTGGGCGGCTTTCGCTGATTGACAAGGGCGGTATGAATGTGGTATCCTTATAAAGGATTATTGTGGGGTTTTATGGCGAAATGCTGTGGAATACCGGAAGGAAAACTTGGGATATGGCTTTGCTGGGGAAGATTCGGAAACAATTCTATAGGGAAGACCCCGGGCAGCTGAAGCGGGAGCTGCTTTGGCTGTGGAGCCATGTGTGCCGGCATGGGCGGAAGATCGCCCTTTTCGGGCTTTTGGGCCTGCTGGGTACCCTTATGAGCCTGGCCTCCGGGGTTGCTTCCAAGTACCTCATCGACGCGGTGACGGGGCAGGGGCCGGAGCTTCTGGGCCGGGCCGCTGTGATCATGGCGGTGATGATGGTGGGAAGCCTTGCTTTGCAGGCCGTTTCCAACCGGGCCAGCGCGTCCATCCACATCCGGGTCAAGAACGAGATGCAGCACATGACCTATGGCCGCATTCTCCGGGCGGGCTGGGAGGCGTTGGAGCCCTACCGCAGCGGCGACCTGCTGAACCGCTTAACTTCCGATGTGAGCACCGTTTCCGACGGTATCATCAATTTTCTGCCTGCCTTGATCTCCTCCCTGGTGAAATTCCTGGGTGCCTTCTGCATCATGCTGTACTATGACCCCGTTATGGCGGTCATTGCCCTGCTGGGGGTACCGGTGACCCTGGGGGTATCCCGGGTGATGTTGCGGAAAATGCACCGGCACAGCCTGGAAATGAAGGAGCTGACCGGCGAGGTCATGTCCTTCCAGGAGGATTCCTTCCGCAACCTTACCAGCATCAAGGCCTTTTCTCTGGCGGACCGGTTTGAAGACGAAATGCACCGGCTCCAGGGCACTTATACCGATACTTACCTTTCCTATAACGCCTTCCAGATCAGCATGAGTTCCTTTTTGTCCCTGGTGGGCATGGCCGTTACCGCTTCCTGCCTTGGCTGGGGTGTTTACCAGCTGTGGAACGGCCGCATTACCTATGGCTCCCTGACCCTGTTTTTGCAGCTGGCCTCCACCTTGCGGGGGGCTTTCTCCGCACTGGTGTCCCTGGCCCAGCAGATGGTGTCCCTGACCACCTCCGCGGGCCGGATCATGGCGGTGGAGGAGCTGCCCGCCGAAAGCCGGGATGTGCCCGAAGGTCTTCAGCGGGAGACCGGGCTGGACATTTCCATGGAGCGGCTTTCCTTCCGCTACAAGGACGGGGAGACGGTTCTGGATCCCTTTGATTTTACCGCCCGTCACGGCGACCTGATCGCCATCATCGGCCCCTCCGGCGAGGGCAAGACCACCCTGCTGCGGCTGCTGCTGGGACTGGTGGAGCCCACCTCCGGCAGTGCGGTGCTGGTGGGGGCTTCCGGTACCCGGTACCCCATCGCGGCAGGCACCCGGGGCGTGTTTGCCTATGTGCCCCAGGGCAGCAGTGTGTTCTCCGGCACCATTGCCGAGAATCTGCGGCTGGTCTGCCCGGAAGCCACTGACGCGGAGCTGGAACAGGTGCTGCGGACTGCCTGCGCCTGGGAGTTTGTCAGCCAGTTCCCCGAGGGACTGAACCACCGGCTGGGTGCCGGGGGACGGGGCGTGTCCGAGGGACAGGCCCAGCGTCTGGCCATTGCCCGGGCCCTGCTGCGCCGGGCCCCCATTCTGCTGCTGGACGAAGCCACCTCCGGCCTGGACATTGCCACCGAACGGCAGCTGCTGGAAAATCTCCGCCGCTGCGGGATGCTGAATACCTGCATCCTGGTGACCCACCGGCCCGAAAGTGCCCGGTTCTGCAGCCGGGTCTATGAGATCCACCGCCGCCAGGTGACGGAGGTGACCCATGGAATCTAAGGTGAAGGTCGTTGACCCGGAGGTTCTGATGGGCCCGCTGCTCTCCGCCGTGGAGGAAGCGGAATCCGTCCCCCTGGTCATCAGCGGCAGCAGCATGACCCCCTTCCTGGTTCATGGAAGGGATACGGTATTCCTTTCCAAAGTCACCCGTCCCCTGAAAAAGGGCGACATGATCCTCTACCGCCGGGATAACGGTGCCTACATCCTTCACCGCATCTGCCGGGCGGAGGGAGAAACCTATACCCTGGTGGGAGATGCCCAGACCCTTCTGGAGCGGGGCATCCGCCGGGATCAGGTGCTGGCCCTGGTGACCGCCGTCCGGCGGAAGGGGAAGCTCCTGCGAAAGGGCAGCTTCTGGTGGGATTTCTTTGAAAAAGTTTGGATCAATGTAATTCCTCTGCGGCCCATGATCGTGGCCGCGTACGCGAGAATCAAGCGATAACAGCAATTGGAGACTGACCGATGATCGATTTGCACAGCCATATCCTGCCGGATTTGGACGACGGCTCCCAAAGCCTGCGGGACTCCCTTGCCATGGCCCGGATGGCCGTGGACAGCGGTGTGACCGCCATGGCGGCTACGCCCCACTGCTCCGGCGACCGCACCCGGGAGGTCTATGCCGCCTGGCAGCTGTTGCGGGAGGCCCTGAAGGAAAACGGCATCCCCCTGAAGCTGTTTCCCGGCATGGAGATCTTCGGCACGCCCGATACCGCCCGGATGCTCCGGGACGGGCAGCTGTTCACTTTGAACGGCTCCCGGTATCCCCTGATCGAATTTTCCTTTCGCTCTGACGGGCAGGAGGAGACCTGGATCCTGCGCAATGTCTGCAAGGCGGGCTTCCGACCCATCGTGGCCCACCCGGAGCGGTATGCCTATGTGCAGCAGGATCCCAAGCTTGTAAACTGCTGGCACAAAATGGGCTGCCTGCTGCAGGTAAACCGGGGCAGCCTTTTGGGCCGCTTCGGAGTCCATGCCCGGGAAACGGGTATGGAGCTGGTGGACAGGGGCTTTGCCGCAATCGTCGCCAGCGATGCCCATTCCCCCCAGATTCGCACTCCCTGGATGGAGGATGTGCGCAGGCTGCTGACGGAGGAGTTTTCCCCCCAATGCGCTCGGGTTCTGCTGACCGAGAACCCCAGAAAAATACTCAAAGACGAAGAGATCCCCCCGGTAGAGCCGGAGTGGTTTTTATAAAAGAAGGCGAAGAAAATGAAAAGTAAGAACTGGCTGTATATATTGCTGATCCTCCTGTGCCTGGGAGCCTTTTTCGGCTACAGGGCATGGGACAGTATTCGGACGGATTCGGAAGTTCCCAAGATCACCGTGTCTGACGGTGTCCCGGAATTCTCCGTTCTGGACGAGAAAACCGTCCTTTTGCAGGGTGTTACCGCCTCTGATAAGACGGACGGGGATGTGACCAACTCCCTGGTGGTGGAAAGCGTTAGCCTGCTGGATAAGGACGGCACTGTTTCCGTCAGCTACGCGGCCTTTGATGCCGCCGGAAATGTGGCTAAGGCCCAGCGGACGGTGAAATACACCGACTATGAAAGCCCCAGGCTGACCCTCAGCGGCCCCCTGGCCTATCCCTCCGGCTCCAGCTTCGATGTGCTGAGTACCGTGGGGGCCACGGATGTGCTGGACGGCGACATCCAGCACCGGGTCCGGGCCACTGCCCTGGAGCAAGGCTCCATCGCCGTCACGGGAACCCACAACGTCCAGTTCCAGGTGACCAATTCCCTGGGCGATACGGTCACCCAGGTATTCCCGGTGGATGTGTACGCCGCAGACGAGTATAACGCCAGCCTGAGCCTTACCAGCTACATCGTTTATCTGAATGTGGGCGACAGTTTCAATGCCTCCAAGTATTTGGATACCTTCACCCTTCAGGGGGAGGGCACCAGCCTGCGGAGCGGCTTGCCACGGAATTTCTCCATGAAGACCACGGGCCAGGTGGATACCACCCAGCCCGGTGCTTACAGCGTGCAAATCAGAGTGACCTATACGGATCGGCATGAGACCAACGCGGAACTGGACCGGCAGTACACCGGCTATTCCAAGCTGATCGTGGTAGTGGAAGGATAAGCCAATGGATAAGACAAATGAAATGAATACCTCCGTCGGTGGTCTGCTGCCCTTTGATCCCATCGTGCTGCTGCGGGATGTGGCGAAGCGGTGGCTGGTGATCGTGCTGGTGGCACTGATCCTGGGCACCGGGGCCTATATCTCCACGGATATGTCCTATAAGCCGGTGTACAAGACCAGCACCACCTTTGTGGTCACCAGCCGGGGAAGCTCCACCACTGTTTACAGCAACCTTTCCTCCACCAGCAGCCTGGCGAATCTGTTTACCGGCCTGCTGAACAGCTCCATCATGCGCAAGACCGTGGCCCAGGAGATGGGTGTCAGCGGCTTCGACGGTACCATTTCCACAGCCGTCATTCCCAATACCAACCTGATCACCATGACCGTCACCGCCTCCGATCCCCGGACGGCCTTCCTGGTGGCCCAGACCCTGATCGACCACCATGAGGAGCTGACCTATCAGGTGGTGGACGGCATTCTGCTGGAAGTGCTCCAGTACCCCACCGTTCCCATTGCCCCCTCCAATTACGCCAACGCTTCCGGGGAAATGAAGGATATGATGTTTATGGGAGCCGTCGCCACAGCGGTGGTGCTGGCGGTGCTGTCCTTTATGCGGGATGCTGTGCGAAGCGGCACCGAAGCCAAGGAAAAGCTGGACTGCGATTTCCTGGGCGAAATTCCCCACGAGCAGAAATACAAGACGGTTTTTGCCCGGCTCAGCCGCCGCAAGACCAGTATCCTGATCACCAACCCCGTCACCAGCTTCCACTTTGTGGAGACCATCCGTAAGCTCCGCCGCCGGGTGGAGCAGCATATGGACGGCGGCAAGGTGCTGATGGTGTCTTCCCTTCTGGAAAATGAGGGCAAGTCTACCGTGGCGGTCAACCTGGCTCTTGCTATGGCCCAGAAGCACAAGCGGGTGCTGCTGATCGACTGCGATCTGCGCAAGCCCGCCTGCCACGCGGTGCTGGATCAGCAGAAGTTCACCTCCGGCATCAAGGAGGTGCTGCAGAACAAGGCCAGCCTGTCCGACTCCATTCTGCGCTATAAGAAAACCAACCTGTACATGCTGCTGGCAAAGAAGGGCGACCGGAACGTGGGCGATCTGATCGCATCCGACCGGATGAACGCCCTGCTGGACTGGGCCCGGGAATCCTTTGACTTCATCATTCTGGACCTGCCCCCCATGTCCGCTGCCTCCGACACGGAGGGTATGGCCAATCTGGCGGATGCCTGCCTGATGGTGGTTCGACAGAATGCGGCTGTGGCTCCCGCCCTGAACAAGGCCATCGCCTCTCTGGAGGGGCACAGCGCGAAAATGCTGGGCTGCGTGCTGAATAACGTTTATTCTACCCGCCTGTCCTCCGGCACCGGTTACGGCTACGGCTATGGTTACGGCTACGGCGGCTATAAGAAATACTACGGCCACTATGGCAATTATGCCTCCGGTGGCTCCCGGAAATAGGAGGTGAGGCTGCCATGGAAAACGAAGAAAAAGAACGGCAGGAGCTGGATATTTTCATCCTGCTGGAAGACTTTCTGCGGCAGGCCAGCCGCATGTGGCTGATGGGCCTGATCCTGATCCTGCTGTGCAGCGCGGGCTTTACCTTCCTGCAGCGCAGATCCTATTATCCCAGCTATGAGGCCCATGCCTCCTTTACCGTCCGGGTGGCAAATCCCCTGTATGCCAGCGTCAGCGGCTATAACGAGAAGACTGCCCAGGTGATGGCGGATACCTTCCCCTCCATCCTGACCAGCAACCTTTTGCAGCGGCGGGTCATGGAGAAGCTGGGCATCACCGGCGTTCCCAGCATGACGGTGACGGCTTCAGCGGAATCCAGTATCCTGACCCTGACGGTGCGGGACTCGGATCCACAGCGGGCCTACGATGTGCTGAACGCGGTGATGGAATGCTATCCCGAGGTGGCGGAATTTGTGGTGGGCTCCACGGTGCTGGTGCTGCTGGATGAAAGCGGCGTGCCCACGGAGCCTGTGACCTCCTTCAGCTACAAGTCCAATCTTGTGAAGGGTGCCATCATCGGCGGTTTCCTGTGGTGTGTGATCGTGGCCTTCCTGATCCTGGTGAAGAACACCATCCACAATGAGGAGGAGCTGCACAGAACCCTGAATACTCCCTGTCTGGGCCAGATCCCCATGGTGAAGCTGACCCGGAAAATGCCCTACCCCCTGCTCCACCGCTTTAAGAGCGACTCCGGCTTCGGTGAAGCCATCCGGTTGCTGCGTCTGCGGGTGGAGAAGGCCATGGAGGAAGAGGGGTGGAAGGTGCTGCTGGTGTCCAGTGCCATCCCCGGCGAGGGCAAGACCACGGTTTCCACCAATTTGGCAGCGTCCCTGGCTCAAAAGGGCAAGCGTGTGCTGCTGATCGACTGCGACCTGCGGAATCCTTCCGTGGTGAACGTGCTGACGACAAAAAACCATCCGCTTGTCAGCAGCAACAATATGATCGACTACATGCGGGGCAAGATCAAGGTCATGGACATGATCCAGCCCACGGAGCTGGAAAACCTGTTCATTATCCCCGCAGGCTCCGGCGGCAAGGCGGACTATTCTTCCATGCTCACCAATGAACGGATGTCCCTGCTGATCCGGGCGGCCCGGAACCTGTACGACTGCGTGATTCTGGATACGCCTCCCTGCTCATTGCTGGCGGACGCTGCGGAGGTTGCCGAGCTGGCGGAGTGCGGCCTGATGGTCATCCGCCAGGACTACGCGGCCCGTGACCAGATCCTGGACGGCATTCAGCGTCTCGGTGACGGCAAGCTCCCCATCATCGGCTGCGCCTTCAACAGCATCCGCAAAGGCCTCTCCGGAGGTTACGGATACGGCTATGGTTACGGCTATGGCTACGGCGGGTATAAATACGGCTACGGAACGAAAAAATGACAAAAACTCGGCACGCGGTATCCGCGTGCCGAGTTTTTGCTGGAATATTTGCCGGAAATAAATAGACTTTTTATTTCCTTCATGGTATATTATAAACTGATATTGTATCGAAATCTGTCCATTGGAAATGAAGGTGCGGCCCATGAAAAAACGGGAAACGGAATTGGATATTCTGCGGCTGCTGGCTTTGTTGGCAGTGATCTGGGTTCATGTTGGCGGTATGGAGACGGATTCCTTACCCACTTCCGATCCTGATTGCCAGTGGTTGATTTTTCTGAAGTCCATCATGACCTGGGAGATTCCAGTGTATGTTATGATCTCCGGCCGGTTCTTCCTGGATCCGGAAAGGGAAATGCCTTTCTCCAAAATCAGGAAAGTGATTGCCCGTCTCGTGATCGCTTTTGTGGTTTGGGACATTGTTTATCAGGCATATTACATATTGACGGATGTATACAGCGGCCTGAATTGGAAAGGCATTCTGTCTCAGGCTCTGGTCGGGCCTTACCATTTTTGGTATCTGTACATGATTGCCGGGATGTATCTGATCACACCGTTCCTTCGGAAGATTGTGGAGGATAAACGGCTGTCAGAATATTTCATCGGCCTGTTTTTGCTGTTTGTGTTTCTGTCAAAGTATGGCGTAGAATTGCCTTTGGTGGGCGCAACTGTGGGAAGTATGCTGGATAGTATGGGCATGAAGTTTGTTTTGGGCTATTCCGGCTACTATATTTTGGGATATTATCTGCGCAAATATCCGCTGCCCGACAAGTGGGAACGGCTGCTGTATGTTTGCGGTACGGTGTTGCTCCTTTGGGGAGCTGCGGCAAATACCTGGCAGTCTGTTCAGAATGGAGCCTATACGGAGCAGTATACCGGATACACCGCCCCCAACACCATCATTGCTGCATCTGCAATGTATACGCTATTCAGCAAACGAATCTGTAAGGCAGCATTCTCTGAAAAGACTGTAAGATGGATCACGAAACTGGCCGAGTACAGCTTTGGTGTGTATTTGATCCATGCACTGGTTCTGGATGTTTTTGCGGCAGCAGGGCTGAAACCCACGATTTTGCATCCCATTTTGGCAATGCCCCTGATTACGCTGCTGGCATTCGCGGTTACAAACGTGCTGGTCATTCTGATTCGGAAAAATCCCGGAGTGGGGAGGAAAATCACCTGAAATGAGGAAGAAAATTCTTTTCATATCCGAGGCCCTCTGGATCGGCGGCATTGAAACTGCCCTGGTGAATCTGCTGAACCGGATGGATTATGAAGAATATGATGTGACCTGTCTGGTAGTTCGGGGAAGTCTGGACATCGCCGACCGGATCACACCCAAGTGCCGCCTGGTGGTGGCAGACCGGGAAAAGGTCTTTACTTTCTCGGAAGCCTATAAATACAGCCGTCTGTACCATCTGACGGAGGAATCTGAGAATCCCTCCTGGCTGCACCGGGCCATGATGTGGGCGGTGCCTGCTATCAAGTGGGTTGAGAACCGTCTGTATATCCAGTATATCCGGGAGCAGATGAAGGACGAGCGTTTCGACACCTGCGTGATTTACAGCGACCGGACGGCGGAGATTGCGGTTCGGGCGATCAACGCAGAGCAGTATCTGCTGTTCTACCACAATGCCATCATGGACAAAGCATACCATGACGAGATCGGCTACCGGAAGAGTAGGAAGATCATCGCTGTGTCCGAGAAAAAGGCAGAAGAACTGAAGTCCTTTCGCCCCAAGTATGCCGCCAAATACATGACCATCCACAATCTTGTCGATCTGGATGGCGTGATGGAAAAGAGCCAAATGGCTCCTGACACTGTGTTCCAGGAGGAGGCATTCAATCTGGTTACCTGCGGCAGACTGGCCCATCAAAAGGCCATCGACTGGGCAATTCAGGCAATGCGATCCCTGCTGGACAAAGGTTACGCAGATTTGCATTGGTGGATTGTCGGCGGTGGTCCTGACGAGCAAGCGTTAAGAAAGCAAGCTGAAGGTGCAGATATTATTTCCTATTTTCACTTTCTGGGAATGCAGAACAATCCCTATCCGTACATCGCCAACGCCAACCTGTATGTTCAGCCCAGCCGGTATGAGAATTACTCCGTGGTAATTCTGGAAGCCATGGCCCTGTGCAAGCCAATTCTCGCAACAATTCCGGCAGCGGAGATGCAGATCAGGAGCGGCGAGAACGGCATGTTGTGCGAAGCCAGTCCCGAAAGCATTGCGGAAAGCATCGAATACCTGTACCTCCACCGGAAGGAAATGGAGAAATACGTTCAGGCGCTGAAAGACAACGGTCTGGACAAGCAAAATGAGGAAATCATGGACAGCCTGTACCGGCTGTTTGATGAGGAATAACATGGAAAAGAAGTTTTTATGGGGCACAGTCGGACAGGGCGCAAGCATGCTGAACCGGTTGACATTCCCTGTGCAAAAGGACAACGGAACCATTATCCGCTTTGATACGTCCCTCGGAACGGATAATCTGGGCGATTACATCATCATGCACTATTGCGGCAAGGTTCTGGATGAGATGTTCCCGGGACATAAAACAATCAATATTGGCTCCCATCTGATGCCCACTGATGAGCAGGAGCAGACTGTGAAACAGATAAAATACAAGTTTGTCTGCGGCACCAATCTACTGACTTCCAATATCGAGCATCACTGGCGATGGATTCTGCCGGACGGCGTTCGGCGGAAAATGAATTATCGCAATGTGATTCTGCTGGGCGCGGGCTGGGGCGAGTATCAGGGAGAATGCTCTGACTACTCTCAGATGATCTATCGAACCATGCTGAACCCCTGTGTGCTGCACTCTGTCCGGGATCAGTACACGCTGGAAAAGCTGCATAATGCAGGCTTCAAAAATGTCATCAACACCGGCTGCCCCACCACCTGGGCGCTGACACCGGAGTTCTGCAAAGAAATCCCTGAGAAGAAAGCAAAAGAGGTTGTCACCACCATCACGGATTATCGCCGTGATCCGGACCGGGACAACGAAATGCTGGCAATTCTGAGCCGGAATTATGATCATGTCTATCTGTGGCTCCAGGGACGGCATGACGGGGAATATCTGCAAACACTGAATGCTCCTGCCAATCTGACCACGATTCCTGCCAGCCTGGAGGCCTATGAAGAAGTCCTCTGCAAGGGCGGCGTGGACTATGTAGGTACCCGGCTCCATGCCGGCATCCATGCGCTGAATCACAAGATCCGCAGCATCATTCTGGCGGTGGACAACCGGGCCACAGAAATGGGCCGGGATGTGAACCTGCTGGTGATTCAGCGGAGGGCAATCAGTGAGGAGCTGGAACAAAAAATCAATTCGGATTTCGCTACGGAAATCCGAATCAATCAGCAAAATATTGACCGTTTCAAGGCACAGTTCAGGAGATAAATGACCGATGGCAAAGCAAAGAAGTAATACTCTGAATACTTATATCAATATCATCACCAGCGTCGGCGTCATGGTGGTCAACCTGTTTATCAGCTTCTGGCTGTCTCCCTATATTATTCGTACCATTGGCGTGGAAGCTAACGGTTTCGTATCTCTGGCGAATAACTTTGTCACCTATGCGAACCTGATCGTCACAGCCCTGAACGCCATGGCTGCGCGGTTCATTACCATTGCCTATATCCAACAGGATTATAAAAAGGCAAATCTGTATTATAACTCTGTGTTCTGGGGCAATCTGATTATCGTTGCCGTTCTGCTGCTTCCGGCGGCATATCTGGTAGTGAAGCTGGAGAATTTCATTGAAGTTCCTGCGGATATCCTCCTAGATGTGAAGATACTGTTTTCTTTAGTGTTTCTGTCTTTCTTTGTCCGCACCGGTGCACCGAATTATGACTGTGGAACCTATGTTACCAACCGGATGGATCTATCTTATCTGCCTAACATTGCGACCTCCCTTCTGCGCTGTGTATTGTTGGTCGGAATGTTTACCATCTGGACACCCCATGTGTGGTATGTTAGCTTTACTTCAACTCTGATTGGCTTTATTACACTGGCCATTGCAGGATACTATACCCATAAGTTGACCCCGGAGCTGAGGGTCAATCTGAAAAAGCCCATCTGCTCTTGGAAGGCGATTAAGGAACTGGTAGGGGCAGGTATCTGGAGTGCGATCTCCAATAGCGGCAATATGTTATTAAGCGGTTTGGATTTGCTGGTGTGCAATGTTTTTGTTGGAGCAACTCCTATGGGAATTCTGTCTGTATCTAAAACAATGCCGAGTATCTTGATTCAATTTTCAGAATCAATTCGCGGAGCCTTTGGCCCCGAGTTGACAATAAGTTTTGCGAAGGGAGACATGGAGGACGTCTATAAAAATATCAGCAAAGCCATGAAAATTACTTCCGTAGCCGTGACAATTCCAACTGCGGGATTGGTAGTAATGAGCGATGCCTTTTATACTCTATGGGTACCTGATCAGGATGCAGAGCTTCTTCAAATGTTAACAACGCTGGCAATATTAAGTTATTTGGTCAACAGCGGTATTGTTATTTTGTTCAACGTTTTTTCTACAGTGAACAAGGTGAAAATCAATTCTCTGGCGATGATTATCAGCGGAGCGTGTTCTATCCTGTTTACATTCCTATTGATTTATTTTACAGATTGGGACTTATACGCAGTTGCGGGTGTGAGCAGTGTGGTAACGATTTGTAAGAACCTGTTCTTTACTATTCCAGTGGCCTCTAAGCTTTTGGGTTACAAATGGTACAAATTCTATCCGCAAGTTGGCATATCGATGCTGTGCTCGGGAATGAATATACTTGTTGGAATTATTGTACGAATGATCATGCCGGTTGATACATGGGTGATGTTCTTTTTGAGTTGTGGCATCATTGGTATGCTCGGTCTGGGGACCAATATGATGATTGTGTTAACAAAGCAGGAACGTCATTATTTCTTGGATATCATTAAGCGTTGGATATGCTTCTAATAACAATCGGTATGTGATGTGTTGGAAATAATTAATAGATCGACCTTTTCAAGACCGATATGCGGATCTTTCATGGATTTCTTTACATGAGAAATTACGTTATATGTCACTCGGCATCAAATCCACCACCACAACCTGCGGCATATTATTGATCCTCGGCACTCCCGGGCTGGAGCCCAGGCCGGTGGAGAGGATGGTGGTGGCGGTTTGGCCTTGGTAGAGGCCTTCGGTGTATGGGGGGAACAGGCCGATGTAGGGGGCATAGACGCCTCCAACAAGGGGCAGGCGGATCTGGCCGCCGTGGTAGTGGCCGGACAGAACCAGGTCTACGGGGAATTTGTCGATATTTCCCCAGTCGATCCAGGAGGTGGGGATATGGCAGAGGAGCAGCTTGAAGCGATCAGTATCCTCGAAGGCATCTGCGAAGGCATTTTCCGCAGCCCACTGCTCGCCGGATTTCGTCAGCATTCCCGGATAGCGGTAGTAGGTGTGGCAGCCGCCGATGCGGAGAGCCTGACCGTCGGCGGTGATATCCAGAAATGTGTGATCCAGCACGGTGGCTCCTGCTTCCGTTAGGATCGGGTTCAGATCGATACCAGTCCGGTTTTCCCAGGAGGCTTCGTGGTTTCCGTGGCAATAATAGACCGGAGCCACATCCTTCAGCCGTGCGATCAGCGCGCAGACCACATCCGCGTTTTCGTCGCTTTTGTCCATCATATCGCCGGTCATCAGAATGAGATCCGGCTTTTGCGCAATGACCAGCTCCACGAGCTGGTCATTGTCTTTTCCAAAGGTATGGCTGTGCAGGTCAGAAAGCTGCACCAGCCGCAGGGACTGGGAAATATCTGCCTCCACTTCGTACCGCGCCACCGTTAACTCCGTGGCGCACCGGTGGGCATCAATCAGCAGCAGGGAAACTGCCGTTGCCAGGAGCAGGAACAGCAGTGGGAGGAAATTCGTTTTGCGCAAGATCTCATTTTTCATATATACTCTTCTCAGGCAGGATCTTCTCAAAGGACTCCCGCAAATATGGGGCCAGCAGCTCTACATCCACAAAGCCTTCCGGGTCGTTGATGCAGATCATGGCGTGGGATTGGGCTTCGATGGCATCGCAGATAGAATTCAGGGTCTTTGGCTCGATGCACATGACCAGATTGTCCACCACATAAGGCGAAAAATTACCGCTGGCGATCTGCCACCAGAGGAACAGCCATTGGTTGGCGTTGGAGGCGGTGCGGAATTTGTCCCGGCAGGTGCTGTCCGTCAGTCTCGGCTCCGCGATCCAGACCACCTCGAAGGTCCTCTTCAGGTAGGGCGCGGGGGCATGGAGGTTTTTGAAGCCGGTAAAGTAGTCGGGATAGAGAATGTGGAGGGCCAGCGTCCGCAGGTTGTCCTTCCAGCGGTAGCGTTTGTTGATGTATTTCTTCCGGTTTATGCGCCCGAATTGGCTTTTTGGGAAGTGGTAGTTGACGGCACCCAGGTCGTTGGCTGCCGCGTGAGCCCAAATGCCCACATGGCCGTCGAACTGCCAGGGAACCTCGCCGCCGTAGGTACAGGGCAGGCCGTCCCGGAAGAAATCCTCCTCCTGCATGGGCCGCAGCAGGAACATATCATCGTTGAAATAGACAAAATGCTCCGCAAGGCCGGGGATCCGGTGGAGATTCAGTTCGATGGTATGGGAGCTGAAGGTGGGCAGATACTCCGCCGGGATAAATTCGTCATGGCGCACGATGTGCAGCTTAGGCGCGTCCAGATTCAGAAAAGCAGGCACATGGCCCCAGGTCACGAAGTGAATCTTCCGGGCCCAGGGGGCAAACTTCTCAATGGCGCGGAACCAGTAGGGCAGCAGCCCCCAGTCCCGGTACCGGTTGGGGGAATTGCTGTCCCGCTCCGCAGGGGGGAGGTATTTGCTCTTTTCCGCCAGCCAGGCCGGGTCAGAGCCATCGACCCAGAGAACTACGATATCGATGTCCATAAGTATCTTTCCTGTGGCATCCCGGGGATGCGTCAGTTGTTGAGATGGGTGCGAACGACCGCCTCTGCCCGGTCGGACAGCTTTTCTGCCAGCTGATCGATATGCAGCAGCCGGAACAGCCGCTGCCGCAGGGCATCCAGCAAAATGCAAACGGTGAATACCGCAAATGCGGTGAGCAGGATTGCTCCCAAAACCTGGATGCCGTTCCAGCTGTCCCAGGCCCGGAAGGCGGAGATGATGTTTTTATTCCAGAACACCAGTGGATGTACATGGATGACATAGACGGAGTAAACGCCAGGAGCAATGAAGCGAACCAGCTTTCCGGGCAGTCCGTCCGGCTTCAGGGGCAGATCCTTGCAATACTGGAGCAGGCAGATGGCTTCCGCCAGGATCAGCGGGGAGGGGTAGGTAAGCATCAGGTTGGTGAAGCTGTTCAGGCCTGCCAGATTTACCGCGAGGATGTACAGCAGGTGTACCGCTGCGCTTATCCAGTAACCCAGCAGCCACAGGTGCTTTTTGGGCACAGGGACGGCTGGGGGATAAACCCGAAGATATCCGCCAATCAGATACAGGACGATCATCCAGGAAAAGTGATGCCCGGTGGTGATCCGAAGCACATCATAGCCAAGAGAGCAGATGGGTACCACGCCGAAAATCAGGAACAGGGCAGCGAAAAGCAATTGGAACTGCCGGCGGCTGAGATTTTGAATTACCACATTCAGTACCGGAGAGACCAGCATAACCACAAAATAGGCGGTGAAGAACCAGTACCGTCCCCGCAGGATGGGCAGAAACATGGATACCATTTCGCTGAAGGTTCTGGATTCGGGAACGAGTACGAAAAACACACAGGAAACAGCCACAGACCAGAAAACGGTAGTCAGCCAAAGCTTCACCAGCCGCGACAGCCGGAAGGGCTTCCGGCACAGCAGATATCCGGTGGTGAGACCGTAAATATTCACGGCGCAGTAGACCAAAACCTGCAGAAATTGCATAAAATAATATTTCCCGGAGCCAACCTCCGCCGCGGCGGTAACACTGCCCTGCACAAGAATGTGCTGGCAGATCACGAAGAACATGGCCACTGCCCGCAGAACATCAATGCCCATATTGCGTTCCTGCTTTGTGGCGGACATGGCTTTTCCTCCTATCGGTTCCGAAGATGGGATTTCACCCAAACGGCAACTTTATGCCGCAGGGCGGTTTTTTTATCTGCCAGCAGCAGGGACATTGCCTTTTGCTCAGACAGACGCTTTTGGAAATTGGTCTCCTCCAAGGGCAGGCCATGCGCCTGCGCCCAACGGAAGAAATCCTGACAGATCTCCCGAATTCCGGTCAGATCGGATGTGGAGATCTTCTCTCTGGCCAGGGTCAGGTACAGCTGCTGCAGGATAGCATCGGTCTGCCGTTTGGAAATGGCGGGATTGGCGCAGAGCAGGTCGGTAAGTGCTACTTCAATCGGGATGAGAAATTCGGGAATGCTGCTGATCCGGGCGAGACGGCGTTTTGCGTTGCCTTCGTCCTCGGATTGGCGGTAATGATAGATGGCTTGGGGGACGTTCCAGATGGTATTGCAGTGATGCAGATACCGCAGTACAAATTCCAGATCCTCGTAGAGAAACATGCCCTGATTAAGCTCTAATTGATGCTTAATCAGGATATCCCGGCGGAACACCTTGTTCCAGACAGGGCTCAGGGCATTTTTTGTGAACAATTCCGCAAAATCGCTGCCCCATTCCTCTGTGGGCAGGAGGCCATCTTGTTCATAAAACAACGAATCCTGCCGATAGCATTTGCCGCGGTGATAGTAGTCAAAGGTAAGACCGAAAATCACAAGGTCGGCTTCAACACAGCGGGGATCGTTCAGCACCTTTCGCAATGCTCCAGCATCCAGACTGTCGTCCGCGTCGATGAATAGCAGCCGTTCGCCACTGGATTCGAGAATTCCGCGGTTCCGGGCGGCGGAAGCACCGCTGTTGGGCTGGTGGATGACATGAATCTGGGTATACTGCTCCGCAAAAGCATCGCAAAGTACCCCGGAACCGTCGGTGGAGCCGTCGTCGATCAGAAGAAGCTCATAATTCTCCGCATCAACAGCGCGGATGCTTTCCACACAGTCGGTCAAATACGCTTTACAGTTGTAAACCGGTACGATAAAGCTGATTTTTTTCATGGCACGTCCCACATAAATCGGAAGTTCAGATAGTTGTCTACCTCGTATGCGATGGTGATATTGATGCTATAAGTATAGTAGAACCACATCATAAATAGGGCAATCAGAATAGCCAGAGCTTTTAAACTGCGTTCGTTAAAGGGAAATACTGCCTGGATCGGGGAACGCTGGGGGTTACTGTCGCTTGGGAAAAATACCATGGGAATATACAAAACAGAAAACTGGAAATAGTAGTCCGTTAACCGGGTAAAGACATTATCATAACCGGAAAGCATCTGTAGGATCGTGGCGATAGCCATGATATGGAACAGTTTTTCATGATCCCGATTGGGGAAGCCCTTAAGGAGAACTCCAAACAGGGTAAAACCCAGCAGCATAATGAAGCGGCCACCCAAATCACCGGAGTAGATCATGACCTCATCGTCTTCATAGTAGAAGGAACTGACGAGTGCCACAAACTGGTCTTTAAAGGTATACATCAGAAAGCCCAGCAACAGGTAAAAAAAGATCGTATTGCGGTTGACCCGCATTTTTGTCAGCCAATAGGCTGGCAGGAAAATCAGCGCAGGGGCATGGATGAATCCTGCTATCAGCATGGAAAAAAGATATATGCTCAATCTGTTTTCCGCAATTCCGATAAAGGCCAGCATAACGAAAGCCATGGCGAAGGCTTGCTTGATGGAGGTCAGGCTGAAAATAAACATGCCCATACAGCTCCAAACCAGAAAACTCATCCAGGGGGCGGGAGAATAGCGATATATGATGTAGGCGAGTATCAGATAGCTGATAATGGATAGGACCGCCAGATACACCTGAAAGTCAGCATTGGAGAGCTCACAAATAAGCTTTGTGAACAGCTGAAAGCCGCTGTTCCGGCCTTCCTGTATGATTTCTTCGCTGAACCAACCGTAGGAATCGGAGTCCAGAAACATTGCGTGGTATTTCATCAAATCACCTGTCAGGTGATTGTAGCGGAATACGCAAATGAACAGCATAATGGCCGTCATCACCGCAATATAATAGATCCGCTCCCGTCCTTTTTGCGGCATGATCGCGCCCAGGATCAGGGTGGCGGCAATAATTTGTAGATAAATGCTCATTGCAACCCTCCTGGGTCAGTTAAATGGTGTTGGAATACTCCTCTATCAGGAACCGCTCAGTTTCCGCCAAAACGGCCTGTTTCCCCAAGTATGCCCCGCGATCACCGGCAGCCCGTGCATACCGGGCCAGCAGTGCCGGGTCATCCAGCAGTTTTCGAATACCTGCATAAATCCCCTCAACGCTGTCCTCTGTGATCAAACCATATTCGGAATTGCCCAGCAATTCGGTCATACCGGAGCAGGGGGTGGTAACTACCGGCTTCCCCAGAATCAAAGCCTCTGTGACAACTGTGCTGAGACCTTCGGAACGGGAGGGCACGACCAGAAAATCAGATACATCCATAAAAGGATATGGATTGGTTTGGAAGCCGAACAGCAGAACCTGCTGCTCCAGTGCAAAATCCCGAATCATCTGTTCCAGCTTCTGTCGTTCTGGGCCCTCGCCAATAAGCCAGAGCTGGAAATTATATCCGCTTTCTTTGAGCATTTGACACGCTTCCAGCAGACGGTCAATGCCCTTTTCATAGGAGAGCCTGCCGACTGCCACAAAGGTGGGAATATTCCCTCTTTCCGGGATGAAAGCCTTTGCTTTTTCCCGAATCTGAACTTCATCATTGACATTATACAGAACGACGGCTTCCGTATTGGAGCCGATCACATTCTCAAAGCTGTGCTTTGCGGTTTCCGAAACACAAACGACCTTATCATACGAATCATAATATTGCTTCAACGTTTCGCTTTGTGCGATTAAGTCGTCTCGTTTGGCAAGGTCACAATGCACCCAGGCGATTTTCCTGGCCTTTTTATTAGTTGACCCCGCCAATATTTTGGTGGACCCGCATTCCAGATAAGCCACCTCGATATCGTAATCGTCCTTGATATACAGGGGATACAGCCACTTCAGCTCCGCGCAAAGCCGGATCCAGTAGGAAAAGAGCTTTCTGCCCAGCTTTGTCCGGCAGCGGTTAACAGACCGATAGCGAATACCGGGCACCAAATATCTCTCAGCGTCGGCTTCCTCCAGCGTATGGACGGTGATCTGAAATCTTTCCTGATCCATATTGTTGACCAGCGTGCGCAGAACCTTCTCCGCTCCGCCGCCGGACAGGGTGTCGATAAAGAACAAAATGTTAATCATTGGGATGATCCTTATGATAAATGCGATAGATCTTTTCCATGGCCTTTTCCACGGCGTACTCCGAATCCCGTAGCTGGCGGTTGTAGTGGTCGGCATCACCCCGCCGGGCAGAAAGAATGGCATCCACCCATTGCTGCTTCGGTGCATCCAAGGACAAAGGATGGATCAAATCTGTCAAAAACACATCCTCCGGCACACTGTTAGAGATGACACAGGGCAAACCATTGGCCTGAACCTCCAGGATGGACAGGGGCATACCTTCAAACAGCGAGGGAAACACAAACACATCCATGGCACTTAAGTAATCGGAAACGTTCGTTACATTTCCGGTCATGACCACATGTTCCTCCAGATGTAGTTCCCGAATCTTCTGCTCCAGCATAGGCCGGTCATCACCCTCACCCAGCAGCAGAAGCATGGTATCAGACTGTTTTTTCAGAACAAGGGGCATCAAATCCAGTAAAAAAGCCTGATTCTTGACCTCCGCCAGATGTCCGGCGTGACCCAAAATGAAACGGTTTCCAAGCCCCAACTGTTGCCGAATGGTATTACGCCGATCTTGGTCATAAGCAAAGGCTGCAACATCAATCCCGTTCAGAATCAGCTGTCCGCGCTTATGAAAAGTCTTCTTGCCAAACAACCGTTCTCCTGCCTTAACACCACAGGCAACAAGGTCGGTGGAGCAGCGCAGGATCAGAAAACGCATTAGTTTTTCGTAAATGTTCTTTACGAATCCATGCCCATCCTCCAATGCAGAGTGAGCGTGAGAAACACGGATAGGGCAGCCTGACAGCCAGGCTGCCAGCATGGTAAAGCCGCAATTGAACATATTGTGTGCATGAACGATTTGATAGTGGTTGCTTTGCATCAGGCTACATAAAGCACGGAAGAATTGCCAATAGCTATGAGATGGCTCCGGTAGATGAAAAACTTTGTGCCCGTACGCAATAAGCTGAGCCTCGTAACCCCCGATTTCGTCACCAAATACAAGGTAATGAAATTCATATTCGCCAGGGGACGCATGAATCGCAATATCCCGCGCAACCTTTTCGGCCCCGCCGATTCTCAGTGAGGCAGCGATGACTAAAATTCGTTTTTTCACAGAAATCCTCTCGTTAATTATGTACGATATTTCCGGCCTTTTACCATATAGGAAATCCAATAGAAAGGAAAGTAAAGCCGCAACCTTAATGCCAGTCTCAGGATGCGATGAATGCTATTGCAGTACACATCAGAAAGAGGCTGCTGAAAATGCTGGCATATTTCTACGATTCGTTTCCGGTCATGGAAGTAATTTAGCTTTCCTTGCTTGAATTCTTCTGAGATGCAACTAAATACATTTTTGATGTAAAGATAATCTAAAACGGCAAAAAAATGCTTTTGATTACAATATGGACCGTTATTCTTAATTATTTGATTAATATGTTGGTAAACTTTTGTCATTTGCTGGCATAAATTCGCGCGATACTTGCGTGACAAAGAGTTTTTATCAGAAAGATCGTAGTAGTAGAGAATCGCATCGTCAATCACAATATTCCTGCATTGCATAGCATACGTCATGCAAAATATGAAGTCTTCTCCGATATGAATATCCTGAATAAAACGAATATGCTTCTGTTGAATAACCGAATTTTTAAAACATTTATTGACAGGGTGCATAATTAATCGGCATGACATGAGATATTGTAACTGTTGATCGATCGTGTTCAATTTTTCCATCTCTGCAAACCACAGAGTCTCATCTAATGCATCTCCGCCAAAGCCTGCTTTCTGAAAGACAAGCATATCGCAGGTGTTGGTAGAAGTATACTGATCCAGCACATGGAAGTAATCCCTTGAGACATAATCATCACTGTCCACGAAAGTGATGTATTTTCCAACAGCATACTCTAATCCTAAATTACGCGCCATAGAAACACCGGTGTTTTTTTGATGGAAATATTGGATTGTCTTATAAGTTGCGGCGTATTCCTGTGCGATATGACCACTGCCATCAATGGAGCCATCATCAATAACAAGGATTTGTACATCATCTCGTTTTTGTGAAACCAAACTTTCTAAACACCTTGACAACGTTTTTTCTCGATTATAGACAGGTATAATAATGCTATATGTTATTTCTTTTGGCAAAAAAATACCACCTTAATGCACTCAATGCGTTGAAATGTCAGTAATGATTACAAGAATTACTCCCTTTACATGGGATAAATCATATTGCAATAACTTTTGACGGTTGTATGCTTCCATTTTCTTCCCGTTCTGATATCTGAGTATCCGCAGCGCATTGGAAAACTCCCCACTGCTATGGACGTCACACAGAATGCCGCCGATTTGATCGTCGATCAGGTCGACATTGCCGCGGATGCGGGAGCAGACGATGGGAAGGCCGCTTTCCATGGCTTCCATCAGGGCAAAGGGAAGACCCTCCTGCAGGGAGGGAAAGGCGAAGCAGTCTGCGGCCCGGTAGATCTCCGGGATATCCATGCGGTAGCCAAGGAAATGCACCTGCTTGTCAATACCCAGCTTTTTGGCCAGTTCCTCCAGGTATTCCCGCAGGTCGCCCTTTCCGCACAGCAGATACTGACAGCTGGGGTCATTCATTTCTTTTATTGCATGAAGCACAACTTCGTGATTTTTTCGTTTTGTCAGTTCGCCAACGGACAGGATCACATAGGCATCCTCCGGGATACCCAGGGCTCTGCGCTTTGCAGCGCGCAGCTCCGGGGACTTTTCCAACCGGAACCGTTTGGTATCCACACCTACCCCGGGGATCTTGTACACACGCTTCGTCCGAAAACTCTGTGCCCTCTGATGATCTTCTTCGTTCATGGTAACGATTGCATCGCAGAAATGTGCCATTACTCGCTCGATGGGATAATAAATTGCCCAATTAAGAGGACTGGCCCCCTTGAAAAAGTGAAACCCGTGGCACATATAGATGACCTTAGTTCCGTTTCTGCGGTATTTGTTTGCCGCCAGGCGGGTGACGACGCCCATGACGGGTTCGTTGGTCCAGATGATATCGTAGCGGTTTTCTTTCAGGAGCCGCTTCATATCCCGGTAACCCAGCAGGTTCCGGGGGGAGGCGGGATTTCGCTCCAGGCGGAGGGTGTGGATAGCCTTCGCTACGCCGTCCAATGCGGCCCGGACTTCGTCCATTCGGCCGCCTACCTCGGAGCAGGCGATTTCCACATGGAAGCCATTCTCCGCCAGGTGTTTCACATGGGGCACCAGGAACTGGATCATCATCAGTTCCGTGGAGGTGATAAGCAGTTTTTTCATGCCAGTTCCTTCAAAATGCGCTGGGCAATCTGCTCCCCGGTGAGGCCGTAGAGCCTGCGCAGGTACTTCTGGTCACCCACAGCGGTGCAGTAAGAGCCTTCGATGCCCAGCCGCAGCAGCTGCGCGGCGGCAGAGCTTTCTGCCAGGACTTCCGCTACGGCGGTGCCGAGACCGCCCAGAATGTTGTGCTCCTCGCAGGTGACGATTAGCTCATGGCGGCAGGCACAGTCCAGAATGGTCTCCCGGTCAATGGGCTTCACGGTAGGGAAGGTGTACAGGGTAGGCCGGATGCCCGCTTCTTCCAGCAGAACAGCGGCTTCTGCCGCTTCGCCGTAGATATCGCCGGTGGTGAAGATGGCCACGCCGCTGCCCTCCTGCACAGGAAGGGCTTTGCCTACCTGGAAATGTTCGATGGATTCCCGGACTTTTTTCTCGCCGCCCCGGCCCAGCCGGATGTAGCAGGTGCCGGGATAACCGGCAGTGGCCCGGGCCACTGCTGCCGCCTCCGCCTGGTCGGCGGGGGCGAATACCGCAATACCCGGTAAAGAACGCATCACTGCCAGATCCTCCGTGGCATGATGGCTCATGCCCAAGGAGCCGTAAACAAAACCGCCGCCCACGCAGACGATCTTCACGTTGGCCTCATGGTAAGCGCAGTCGTTTCGGATCTGCTCCAGGCAGCGGAGGGTGGGGAAGTTTCCGATGGAATATGTATAAACGGTCTTGCCCTCCAGGGCCATACCGGCCGCCATGGAGGTCATATTCTGCTCGGCGATGCCGGCGTTGATAAACTGGTCGGGCACTGCCTCCCAGAAGGGCTTCAGCACGCCGAATCCCAGGTCGCCGGTGACCATTTCTATGTTACGGTCTGTCTTTGCAAGCTCCAGCACCGTGCGGATAAAGCCGTCTCTCATTTGGACACCTCCTGAACTTGGAACCAGGTGGGGTGATAGGTGGCACCTGCGGTGTGATCCCGGTAAATGTCCGCGTCGGGGCCGGGCAGCACAGGATTTTCGATGCCGTTGGGGGTATAGGGATCTTCGACACCCTCGGGCTTGCAGGCGTGAAGGGCGTTTACGGCCCCGTCATATTCCCAGCCGTCGTGAGGAAAGCGGTAGTGCCAAAGGATATCTTTTTCCATGAAGGGGATCCGGTTGCCCTTGACAGTGTGGGCCACAATGACGATGGGCTGTCCTGCCTTTTTCTGTGTCAGCGCGGCGCGGAGAGCATCGTGGTCATGGCCGTTCAGCTCGATCACATTCCAGCCGAAGCTGCGCCACTTGTCCGCCAGGGAACCGCTGTACAGCGTCCGTTCGCAGAAATCCAGGCTCTGCATGTGGTTGTGATCCACGATGGCCACCAGGTTGTCCAGCTGGAAGTTCGCCGCCGCCTGGGCAGATTCCCAGACGGAGCCTTCATTGCACTCGCCGTCGCCCAGGACGGTGAATACCCGGTGGGTCTTGCGGTCCTGTTTGGCGGCGATGGCCATGCCTACGGCCAGGCCGATGCCGTGGCCCAGGGAGCCGGTGGAGGCATCCACGCCGGGAACCTTGTGGGATACATGGCCCGACAGACGGCTGCCATTCTGGTAGTAGGTCAGCAGCTCCTCCACAGGGAAGAAGCCCAGCTCCGCCAGGGTGATGTACAGTGCCGCACCGGCGTGCCCCTTGCTCAGGACGAACCGGTCCCGGCCCTCCCACTTGGGCTCCTCAGGACGGTAACGCAGCACATCCGCGTACAGCACCGCCATGATGTCCGCCATGGACAGCACCGCACCAATATGGCTGCCGCCGGAAATGTGGGTTATCTCCACATCATGACGGCAGATTTTCCAGGCTAACTGTTCACTGGTCATTGTATTATCTCCTTACATGCCCAATGCAATTTTTAACCATCCCAAAGGAATGCGACGGTCAACGGCGAGAACCAACTTCCTGCAAATCAGGGGAACAACCAGCCCAGCTGTGAACATGCATACCATCGTTACCGCAACAGGCAGATGAAGCAGCTTATTCAGCAGTACCTCCGTCACAGCCTGGGCAGGCCAGGACAGCAGGAAAATGCTGAAGCTGTTCAGTTCAATGTTTTTTAAAACGGGCAGAACGGTTATGTCTGCCAAAGTGCATATACACAAAATAAAACCAATCATAAGGCAGGCAATTGCGCACCCTGAGAAAATGCCAACCGGGAGTTGGAACAGAAAGACAGCCGCGGGGAGGGCTAAGAGCCAGAAGGGACTGCGAAGTATCCATTCTGCTTTTGTATCCGCAAAAACCATACCAAGGATAAAATAGAAAGCGTTTTTTCGTATGTCCTCAAGCCCCAGCCAGTCCGTAGCGGTGGGAAGATATAGCATTGCCAGAGATACGATCAATGCCGCCGGTTGAATCCATTTGTTTTTTTGGAAAGGTTTTGTCAGGATAACACCCAAACAGCCAAGCAGGAAAATTGCCGGCAGGTACCAGAAATGTCCCCAAACGTTTTGACGGGGAATCAATTCGCTTTTTATCAGATAAGCCACCGAAAATTCAGCGGAATCGTTCAAAAACTGCTGAACCATAACCTTGGGCACAAAAGCAATCAATGACAGCGCAAAATAAGGGATTAGCAGCCGTGTTGCTCTTCGGGCAATATAGGTGCCCGCGGGTCTTGTGTTTTTTGTAACCAAATATCCGCTGATAAAAATAAACAGCGGCATGTGGAACAGATAAAGAAAACTTCTGACCTGTTCCCAAAATGCGGGGATAGAAACGTTGAAAGGATAACTGTGGCCTAAAACTACCAAAAGGATCCCGATGCATCTGGCTCCGGCGATGAATTGTATTTTTTCCTTCGGCGCATTCATCGGGAAACATACTCCAACATCTCAATCTCCTGCTGCTCCAAATGCCAATCC
Organism: Oscillospiraceae bacterium; assembly: GCA_017461445.1. Classification (GTDB taxonomy): domain Bacteria; phylum Bacillota; class Clostridia; order Oscillospirales; family Oscillospiraceae; genus Faecousia. The sequence continues at coordinate 31,416 of JAFTXW010000033.1, read as the reverse complement.
ATGGCCTCAGCATTCCCCAGGATCTGTTCCGGGCGTTTGGTGCCGCAGAGGACGACGCTGCCGGGGAGGTAGTCCAGAATGAAGCGGACGGCTACGGCACTGACGGGTTTACCGTGGGCGGCAGCTACGCCGCGCATATGCTCCACGATCTCTAGATTTTTCAGCAGCTTGTCTCCGTGAAAGTTTACATAAACTGCCCGGGAACGGCGGTCATCGCTGCCGAAGGTGGCGTAGCGGTCATATTTTCCCGTCAGAACGCCCTGGCCCAGGCTGCCCCAGGTGAGGGGAGAAAGCCCCTGCTCCCGGGAAAGGGTCAGCAGATCCTCTTCAAAGTCCCGGCAGGCCAGGCTGTACTGGTCCTGGATGGATACGAAGCGGCCCTTGCAGTCTTCCAGCTCTGCCTGGTTCTCCCGGGTCAGGTTGCACAGGCCGAAGTGGCGGATCTTGCCCTCCTGCCGCAGCTGCTCCAGGGTATCCAGCACGGTGTGGATGTCGGTCTTTCCATCCCGGTAGTGGATCTGGTACAGGTCGATATAATCGGTACCCAACCGCCGCAGGCTATTTTCACAGGCGGTACGGATCCACTGGGGAGAATTGTCATAAAAGGTGGTCTGGTTTTCCACCCGGACGCCGAACTTGCTGGCAATGATGGCCTTGCTTCTCCGGCTGCCCAAAGCCCGGCCCAGGGTTCGCTCAGACTGGCCCAGACCGTAGGTGTCCGCGGTATCAAAGAAGTTGAGACCCCGATCCAGTGCCGCGTGAACGGCGTTGACCAGCTCCTGCTCCTGGACAATACCCCAGCCGTGGCCGCCCATGGGACAACCGCCCATGCACAGCCGGGAGACCCGCAGATCTGAATTTTTTAGGGTAATGTACTCCATCTTGTTACCTGTGTTCTTTCCTTACAATAAAACCAAAGGCCTTGCCCAGCACCGCCAGAACGGTTTTGACCAGGATGTCTATGTCCGTTTTCAGAGAAACCGTGCGGGCATATTGGACCCGCAGGGCATTTTTCTTTTTCAGAACGTACTTTTCGTACATCTCGTCGGCATTTTCATCACCCACGATCTCGTCCAGGTTGATAAACTCCACGGAGCTGTAATCGGTGATGCCGGGGCGGACCTGTAAAATATCCAGCTCGTCCCCCTGGTACTGGCTGACGTACCGCAGCAGCTCCGGCCGGGGGCCTACCAGGCTCATTTTTCCCAGAAATACCTGTCCCAGCTGGGGCAGCTCGTCCATTTTCGTCTTGCGCAGGACATTGCCGATCTTTGTGATCCGGGGGTCGTGGAGGGAAGTGGTGCCGCCGCCGATCCGGTCGGCGTTTTTCACCATGGTGCGGAACTTGCAGATACGGAAGGTCTGCCCAAGGTAGCCGCCCCGCTCCGCCCGGTACAGAACGGGGAACCCGTCCTCCAGGGCGATCAGCACAGTGATGACCAGCAGGAAGGGCCACAGCACCAGCAGTGCCGCGCCGGAGACCACCAGATCCAGTACCCGCTTGATATATCGGTTGTAAACGCCCTGATAGGAGGGGGCGGCGGCAGATGCCGCAACGGTCTGCTCCATTCTCTTATCTCCTGCTTACGATCTCTCTAAACGCAAAAGGGTATAGTAACCCATAATTCCAACCTACACTATAGCATGAATTTACAAATTATTCAATAAAAAATACTTTTTTTGTCCTTTCTTCAACTTTTTGTGCCGCAGCAGCAATTAGCTGGCGAAAACTTAGGAATGGAGCCAGGCAAATTCTGGTTTTTGTCGAAATACAAGGCTTTTTTATTGACTATTTTCCTGAAAATCCATATAATGAAAGGGTTGAATTTTCCCAATTATGGAGGAACCCGGAATGAAACGCTTTCTTTCCTTTTTTATGTCTGTTGTCCTGATCCTATTGCTGCTGCCTGTGGGCAGGGCGGAGGCCGCCATTTCTGCCGATACATACAGCGCGAAGGTTCAGGAATTTATCAACACCCCCCGGTGGGCCAACGGTGCTTCCTGGGGCGGCAGCAAGACCCAGTCCTGGGAGTATTCCGACTGGTCCAGCTCCGGTTGCTGCGCTTACTGCGCGGATTTTGCCGGCTATGTCTACGGTGCCCGGCGGGCCTGGAATGACTCCGGATTCACCAAGACCACGGACCCGGCCCAGATCCAGACCGGCGACATCGTTCACTTCAACTATTCCAACTCCAAGCGCACCAGTCAGCACTGGATCGTGGTGCTGGAGCGGAACGGGGACAAGCTGTACACCGCCGAGGGCAACGCCTATGTGGACGGAAAGTATTCCGTGGTCTGTATCACCGATGAAAAGTGGGCTATTGTGAATGGCACGCTGAAAAACACCTGGAACAGCACCGAGACCTGCTACAATTTTGAGATATTCCACTACGACATTACGGACGGTTCTGCTGCCTGTACCCATGGAAACACCCGGATGGAGAACCAGGCTAAGGCTACCTGCGAGGTGGAGGGCAATACCGGTGACACGGTCTGCGCTGACTGCGGCGAGGTGGTGGAATACGGCCTGCCCATCCCGGCTATGGGCCACAGCTGGAACGGGGACACCTGCACCCTCTGCGGCGCGGTTCTGGGAGATGTGTACCGCCTGGCAGGCAGCAACCGCTTCAATACCGCCCTTAAGGTGGCAGACCAGATGAAGGAAAATCTGGGCATTGCCAAATTTGACAGCGTTATCGTGGCCAGCGGCACCAGCTTTGCCGACGCGCTGGCGGGCAGCTACCTGGCTTCCGTGAAGGACGCGCCCATCCTCTTAAGCTATAACGATGCCTACAATGAGCAGGTAAAGAGCTACATCAAGTCCAACCTGAATCAGGGCGGTACCGTCTATATCCTGGGCGGCAAAGCTGCCGTACCTGCGTCCATGGAGGAGGGGTTGACGGGCTTCAACGTGAAGCGGCTGGCAGGCTCCGACCGGTTCGGCACAAACCTGGCCATCCTGGAGGAAGCGGGCGTAGAGGGGAAGGACATGCTGGTCTGCACGGGAGGAGATTTCGCGGACAGCCTTTCCGCTTCCGCGGCGGGACTGCCCATCCTGCTGGTGTGGCAGAGCCTGACGGAGGAGCAGAGAGCCTTCCTGGAGGGCGTGGGTGGTGCCCTGTATGTCGTCGGCGGCACGGGTGCCGTCAGCGACAGCCTGATGGACCAGGTCTCCATCTACGGCCCCACCATCCGCCTGGGCGGTGAGAACCGCTTCGAGACCTCCGTTCTGATCGCGGAGACTTTCTTTGACAGCCCGGAGAATGCTGTCCTGGCCTACGCCCGGAACTATCCGGATGGCTTGTGCGGCGGCGCGCTGGCTTCTACGCTGGATGCTCCGCTGATCCTTACCATGACCAAGTACGAATCCGCTGCCGCGGACTACATCCAGTCCCGGAGCATCGGCAAGGCCACCATCCTGGGCGGCACGGGGCTGATTTCCGACAGTGCCGTTCGTACCATCTTCGCTCTGGCGCAGGACGTGCCGATTACCGCAAAATAAACATTTGGGCACCTCTAATACTGCTTGGGATTTGGCCGGATCTTTTGCTCGATCCTGCAAAAAAGAGTTTTTAATTGAATATCAGTATCAAATGATCATTCTTTGCAATTCTAAGCAAATATAGGAAGAAACATTAAATTTTTTGTTGCAAAAGAATGGCAAATGATGTACAGCAGTTACATGAATATTAATTGTTTGTTACCGGTTTGTTGTTGAATCTTGGATAATTTCGTTGTATTTTTTTGATTGAAAATGACAGCGTATACACTTTTTTAAATGGAAAAAAGTGGGTTTACTGAGGGCTGTGCGCTAGAGCGGAAAGAGAGGTCCCTGGCTTCATTATGGAATGCTTCTGCTCCATAATGGACACATCGGACGGATCGTATTTGACGGTTGCTTCAGCGTGCTCAGCGGTACTCCAGGGTGTAAAAAACGGGACAATATGGTATCCTGTTTCCCTGGGAGAATTGCGCTATTCTGATAATAAGGCACCCCTAAAAACTCCCCTTCTGCGCAATCCTGCAAGAAAGAGTTTTTAGAGGTTGACAATAATATTCCAGGAGCGGAACAGTATGACAGGAAAAGAATTAAAGAGACTGAGCCGCAGCGATCTGCTGGAAATGCTCCTGGAGCAGAGTAAGGAAAACGATAAGCTCCGGGAGGAGAACCGGTCCCTTAGGGAGCGGCTGAACGACCGGGAACTGGCCATTGACAACTGCGGCTCCCTGGCAGAAGCGGCACTCCGGCTCAACGGTGTGTTTGAGGCGGCCCAGGCTGCCTGCGATCAGTATGCCCAGAATATCCGGTGTCGCAGCGAACACATGCAGGAGTACTGCCAGCAGATGGAGAGGGAGACCCGGGAGCAGTGTGACTCCCTGACCGTAGAGGCGAAGGCTCAGTACGATACCCTGGTGGCGCAAGCGCAGATCCGGTGCCGGGAGATGCTTGATAAAGCGCAGAAACAGGCTCAAGCGATGCTGGAGGAAGCCCAGCGGATTCGTGATGAGCAGGACAGCTCCTACGGCTGGCTGAAAGAACTGATGGAAAGCGGAGAAGCGGAATGAAGAAAGACTTATCCCAGCGGCCTTCTGTGGCGGAGCTGGAAGCTGAGCTGAACCGGGTACAGTATCAGCACAAATACCAGACAGTTCTGAAAAGTACCATGTATACCCTGATTACTGTAGCCGCAGTGGCGGTGCTGGTAGCAACGCTTTGGCTGCCAGTGCTGCAGATCTACGGCAATTCCATGACGCCCACGCTGCAGGATGGTGAGATCATCTTCTCCGTAAAGACCTCCAATCTGGAGCGGGGAGACATTGTTGCTTTCTACTATAATAATAAGATCCTGGTCAAACGGGTCATTGCTACTGCCGGTGACTGGGTGGATATTGCTGAAGACGGCACGGTGTTTGTTAATGGGGATGAATTGCCTGAGCCCTATCTGGAGGAAAAATCCTTTGGCGATGCCGACATCGAACTTCCGTATCAGGTGCCGGACGGCAAGATTTTTGTCATGGGTGACCACCGGGCCACCTCCGTGGACTCTCGGCATACGGCGGTAGGCTGTGTTTCCCCGGAACAAATCGTTGGAAAAATTATTTTCCGTATCTGGCCGCTGGATCAGGTCGGCGGAATCGAATAACGGGCACCTCAAAAAAAGGTTTTTAGAGATTGCCGAAAATTATTGGAGAAGGGGGATCAGGATGCAACGAGAAGAACGAAAAAAAGTTGCGCGCTATGTCCGGCGCAGCTATTACCGGAGCCTTTGGCGTAAGTTTGTCCGCATAATGGCTGGTGTCGTAGTGTTCTGCACTACCTACGCCCTGATTCTTCCTGCCATCACCGTTGAACAGGAGTATTTCTGCGGCAAGCAGGTTCATACCCACACCCAGGAATGCTTTAGTCAAAAGACGGAAGTTACCTTCACCTGCTCACCGGGGCAGGTAGGTCATACCCATGATTCCCTTTGCTATGATGCCCAGGGCAGCCTGATTTGTCCTTTGCCGGAGCTGCAGGAGCATATTCATGCGGAGGACTGCTATACGCTTACGGGCCACACCCATTCAGATGCCTGCTATGACGGCGAAGCTACCCTGATCTGCGGTCTTGAGGAAGCACCTGCCGGTCAGGAGCTGGTTTGCGGCATTCAGGAACTGAGATTCCATACCCATAATGAAGCCTGTTGTGACGAATCCGGGAATCTGCTCTGTACTTGGCCAGAGCTTATTGTCCACCAACATGATAGTAGCTGTCTCAGCACAGAGATTTTGGAGGAACAGATCTGCATCCAGGAGGAGCACATGCATGATTCGACCTGTCAGCCGGATACCAAGGCAGACTTGGAAACTGCCGAGGACTGGGAAGGTACGCTGGATCATGTGACTCCGGAGGGCGACTGGGCCAAGGATCTGGTCGCCATCGCTCAGACCCAATTGGGCTATACCGAAAGCATCCGCAACTTCCAGTCCGAGGATGGGCAGACCCGGAAGGGCTATACCCGCTATGGTGCCTGGTACGGTACACCCTACGGCGATTGGAATGCCATGTTTGCAGCCTTCTGTTTGAACTACGCCGGGATCCCCCGGGAGGCGATTCCCTGGGTTTCCGACAGTCGGCGGTGGATGGAGCAGCTGCAGGAGCAGGAGCTGCTGAGTACCATGGATCAGCACAGCCCTGAAACCGGTGAGCTGATATTCTTTGAAAAATACAACGGTACGGCAGTTCAAGCGGGCATTGTCTTTGGCGTAGATACCGAAAATGATCCCGAAACCGGTGAAACACAGATCGTGCAGCTCCGGGTCATAGCGGGCGATGTCGATGACCGGGTTTCGGAAATCAGCGTCCCTGTTGACGAACTGCTGGTCAGTTGTGTGATGGAAAAGGCGCGGCAGCGTTATGAGGAACTGTATCCTCAGAATGTGGCTGAAAATATGAGAGAGCCGGATCTGGATATCAATGAAATTCCCGCCGTTACCGTGCCCGCAGAGACCTCCGAAGCTACAGAGCCCGTAGAGACAGCGGAAACCACTGCACCTACAGAGACCGAAGCAACGGAGCCTTCTGAAACTACCGAGCCATCGGAAACTGTAGAAGCAACAGAGCCTACGGAGACAACGGAGGCTACAATACCTGTAGAGACCGGGGAGGCCACGGCACCTTCTGAAACGACAGAAGCAACTGAGCCTGCGGAAGCTGCGAATCCTACAGACGCGACGGAGCCCCTGCCGGTGGTGATCGAGCAGGCGGAAACGGAAAATTACATTGTCAGGGTAGTGTACAGCACCAGTCTGGAGCTGCCGGAGGGAGCCGAGCTGCGGGTGGTGGAATACGCGAAGGATTCCGATATCTTCCGCCAGCGCAGTGAGGAAGCGGGCTATGAGCTGGATTGGCTGCTGAACATCGGCTTCTTCCAGGGCGACCAGGAGCTGGACCTAAACGGTCAGTTCGACGTTCTGGTCACCAGCAAGCAGGGCGAGACTCTGGGACAGGATATTACACACTTTACAGATGACGGAGCCGAGCGTCTGAATAGCGCGAATCTGACCGATGTGGCAGAAGACGGACAAACCGCCGTGGCCTTCGCTGCGGATGGCTTCTCTGACTTCGGCGGCGGTGTCGCCCCGGCGGCGGAAACCTCCGGAGACATCATGACAGCGGCGGCATCGGATACGGAAGCAGATTCCTACAGCTTTACCACGGTAAATCCGGCAAATTTGCAGGAAGATACAGATTACGTTATCTATACCGGAAGCGGCAGCAATTATTATTATCTCGGTACCTATCAGGTAACAGTAAATAACAATGAACGCTATTATGCTTCCATACGGGGGACCGGAGGCGTTTCGTACAATATCGGCGGCACTTGGACTGAAGATGCAGACAGCTTAGGCGTTTCAGATCCTCTGGCCTTCACTTGGAGAATCGTAAGAGAAAACGGCCAGACCTATCTCGTGTGCAAGCAGACCCAGCAGAGGCTGGCATTCCATAATGGCTGGCTAGAGCTTGTGACGGTGGAAAACGGAAACAATGGAACGGCTCTGACAATTAATGCCAGTGGCGCAAGTGCCATTATTGGCGGTACCTACAAGCTCCGCCGGGATGCCCAGTGGCGCGCTACCTGGACCAACGACAACGGCAGTTATTCTACGTCCCCTACCTCCGTCTACTTCGCACAGGTAACGCCCCAATACCCCAATTACCCCCACGCTGTCCACACCGGCGAGGTCGACATTAGCCGTCTGCGTTTTTACAATCTGTGTGAAAACGGTAACAGCGGTATCTCCGCTCTGGCGGGCTGTGTGTTTGAAATTAAGGGAGAAAATGGCTATACAGCTACCATCATCAGCGGTGAGAATGCTGAGGTAAATCTTCCTGCGGATATTCCCGATGGTAATTATACCATTACAGAGGTTTCTGTGCCCAATGGCTACATCCGGGATGAAAGCTATGAAAGAACCTTTACTGTTGCCGACGGTATGCTGGTTTCCGATAAAAACATCGGCACCTTCATAAACCATAATGTCGAGCAGCTGGAAGCTGGGAAGACAGCAGAGGTGGAGGATTACAACAACCGTATCTATCAGGTTCTGCTGAACGCCAAATCCAACATGAAAATGTATGAGTTGGGGCCCATTGACGTTTTGTTCGTGGTGGACCAGTCCAACTCCATGCTGTTCCCCTCTGGCCTGGTGGACACCGGGAAGAAGGTCACCCTGCGGCAGGATGGTACCAATAACGTATTCAATCTGGATGCGCTGAATCTGGATAAGAGCAAAATGCACTACATCATCTCTGATCCTACCGGCACCTCCACAGTTTGGTGTATTTGGCACAATGGTACCAGTTGGATGTACCAGGACGCTTCCTACTACGCAAAGGCCAAACATGAAAACGCAGAGGGGTATCAGACCCCCGGCGAAGTGGCGATCTTCCCCACCAATGACTCCTATGCAAACCAGCCCAATAGCGTGAACGGACAGAATGCACGCTCTAACGGTGGTGGTATAGGCTACAGCCTTTCCGGCAGCGGCCTGGGCAATTATCTCGGCACCATGGCCAATAATACCGGAACCTTTACCATCTATACCTCTACAGATGAATACAACCGTCTGCACTATCTGGAGGAAGCACTGGCGAACATGATCTACGAGCTGGCGGATGCCAACTCCAAAAACCGTGTTACCCTTACGGAGTTTACCAAGGAAGTCGATGAAACGAACGACTGCTTCGGTCCTCTAGAACTGACACCTGACAATGTGGAGACCCTGGTCAACGAGGTTCGCCACATCAACACCAGCGGTGGTACCCGCCAGGATATTGCGCTGAAGCATGTGTATGAGAATCATTTGAGCCAGCCGTCTCAGGGCTACAACGAGCCAGAGTTTACCTATACCATTCTGGTCACGGATGGTGCGCCTGTCCGAAGCTCAGGAAGTATTCCGGATGCTCTTGGTTCACCCGATGACGAGGCAAGCACCACAGCCAATTCCATCTATGCCCAGATCAAGGGCTATGCCAATCTGGTCAAACAGGAATCTACCCTGATGGCGGTCAGCCTTGGTATGGAAAATGTGGAAGGCGGCAAGAAAGTCCTGCAGGAGATCTCCTCCGGAGACAAATACTACTGCGCACTGGACGATGCGGCGCAGCTGGTCAGAGAAATGCAGAATCTGCTGTTTGAAAGCTTCAGGGAAAAGGGCATTATCGACTTCCACGGCGACATCGTGGACGAGATCAGTGATTCTTTCTATCCCATCGCTTGGACGGACACCGGGGCGGTAACGGACCGTACGGTGCTGGTGCAGGATGACACAAAGGACTGGGTTCTGCTGCAGGAGAATGACTGGATCACCCTGGAAGGCAAGTACACCACCGCCGGAGCCTCCGATGCAGCGGGCAAGCTGCTGAAAAAGGACGACGGTACCTACTACATCCAGTGGACAAGTCAGCAGGTTTCCGACGCAAGTGCCTGGAACGGTACCTTCTATGTGAAGGCCAAGGAGGACTTTATTGGCGGCAATGCCATCGATACCAACAAGTCCGCCAAGGTCACCGTCAATGGCTCGGACAAGACCATGGAGACACCTACGGTCAATGTCCGCCTACTGGATATGAACCAGCTCAGCAGCGAGGTTACGGTCTACCTGGGTGACTGGGTCAACAACGAGACAGATACCCCGCTGGACAGCCTGAAATACTTCTATAACAATACCCAATTTACAAAGCTCATTTCCGATGGCGGTAATGTTCTGAATAAGATCACCGCAGCCTCCTCGGAGGTGGACGGCCTTGAGGAAGCGGCATTCTACCTCCGCTATGCCATGGGCCGGGACGTGACCGATGCGGAATGGGCCACACTGGCCAGCGGTCAGCCCATTACTGTGGAGTATACCTACGACTACGCCAGCAGCCATGGCCCTGTGGGTTATTTCACCTTCCAACTGACCCAGAGCGGCATGACCGGCGCAAACCCCAGCTATCACAAGCATGAGGCTACTGCCGCCTGCCAGCCCAATGGGCAGCCCCTCACGGAGAACTGCGATTCTCCGGCAGAGACTTATACCCTCCACGTTACCTACACAGCCTACAAGCTGAATGAGGGCGGACGGCCTGCAGAAAACGTACATAACCATACGGCAGGACCCGGCACCGAGGTCGGCACCGGAACAACGCTGGAAAATGGTTTGGGCGTGGTGGATAAGGACAATGTCCATGAGGTTCATGTGATCTCCGGCAAGATCGAGATCATCAAGAAGTTTGAGGACGGGCTCACAGATGAGACGGACCGGACCTTCACCTTCATCCTCCACCGTACGGAGGACGGAGACGATACCTCCCGGGATGTGACCAAGACCATTACCATCCCGGCAAACCAGTCCCAGGGTGCGGCATCCATCACCTTTGATTACCTGCGCCGGGGCACCTACACCGTAACGGAAGCCGTGGACGATACCTACACCGTGAAGGATATCGCAGTGCTGGACACCACCAACTGCTACCATACTCTGGGCGAAAACGGAACTATCGTGACCTTTGCTATGGGCAATAACACGGAGAATGCCGATGTTATCGGTATTGCTGCTGAGGGCGACCGCTACACCAGCTATATCGACCCCGTCAACGGCGTTTACGGCGCGGTGGTGTTCACCAACAAGGAAATCGTCTACTATGGCGAGATCCCGGTGGAAAAGATCTGGGATGACGGAGCGGAGAACCATGCCAACCATGAGGTCTATCTGGTGCTGTACAAAGACGGCGTTCCCCTGGTGGACGGTGATGGCAACGCCCGGCTGCTGCGGCTGGATGCAGACAGCAACTGGCAGGGCGTGTTCACCGTGGTGCTGTCCAATAAGGACGATTCGGTGACGGAATATGACTACTCTGTACGGGAGGTCTCCTCCGTGAACACTACCGTTCTGGATGGTTGGACACCTGCAATCTTGGAAAATGACGGCACTACGCGCCTGTACTATGACAGGGGACTGGAGCAGGACGGTCTGCTCGGTGTAGGCGGAAACGGCTATATCGTACAATATGAAAAAACGGAGGCCGGCGTGCATATCGTCACGAACCTGAAATCCGTGAGCCTGCCCGAGACGGGCGGCATTGGAACCTATTGGTATACGTTCAGCGGACTGCTGGTAATGCTGGCAGGGCTGATGTATTTCGGATGCAGCCAGAGGCGCAAACGGGAAAGGGGGGCAAGCTAGGAAAGCCTCTCCTGCCCTAGGCAAATCTACTGCGCCGGGGTGTATCCGAAAAATAAAAACAACATGAAAGGAAATGAAAACTATGAAACTGACTAGAAAAGTTCTGGCTCTGGTCCTGTGCCTGGTTATGGTCATGGGTCTGGCAGTGTCCGCGGGTGCGGCTACAGTTATCAACGAGACTGGCCATTCCTACGATGTTTACCAGGTTTTCTCTGGCACCCAGAGTGCTGGGAGTGTTAACTTGGGTGACGTTGCGTGGGGTTCTGGTGTTGATGGAGATGCCCTGCTGGCTGAATTGCAGAGCGTATACGACATCTATGACAGCTGCACTACCGCAGCGGGTGTTGCATCTATTCTGGCATCGGACTCTCCTTCCATGGACAAGGACACCGATGCGAAGAACTTTGCCAATATTGCCGCAAAGCATCTGACCACTAAAACCACTACCATCGCAGCAACCGATACCTCTGTTGAACTGCCTACTGGTTATTATCTGCTGGTGGACATTACTGAACTGGTACCTGACGAAGATGGCGTGATTCAGGATGCAAACAACCCTGCTCTGCTTCAGGTCACCAATGCGGCTGATGTGAAAATCGCAAAGAAGTACACCGTTCCTTCTTCTGAGAAAAAAATTATCACCGATGCGAAGGCAGAGGCTGATGCTGATGAGAAGAGCATTGGCGATACTGTTACCTTCCAGCTGAAAGGCACTCTGCCTAACAATCTGGCTGACTATGATACCTATAAGCTGGTGTTCCACGATAAGCTGTCTGATGGCCTGACCTTTAATGGAACTGACACTGTTACTGTAACCGTATGCGGTACTCCGGTCACTACTGGATTTGAGGTAAAGACGACTGACACTTGCGGAACCGACTGTGATCTCGAGGTAATTTTCGAGAATATCAAGTCTATCCCCAGCACTGTATCCAGCGGCGAGATTTACATTACTTACACTGCAACTCTGAATGAGGATGCTGTTATTAACGGTACTGGTAACCCAAACGAGATGCAGCTGGAGTTCTCCAACGATCCTAACTGGCAGGCCACTCCTGATGATGGCGATGATACCAATGATACTCCTCCCACTGGCTTTACACCTTGGGATGAGGTTGTGGTATATACCACTGAGGTGCAAATTACTAAGAAGGACGGTACTACCAAGGAAATCCTGACCGGTGCTGCCTTTGAACTGACCGGTGAGGGCGAAAATATCGTTATTGTGACTGGTGAGATGTATGTTGCTTATGCTGCAGACGAGAAGTATGTTGACGGCAACAAATATTGGCTGCTGAATGACGATACCTATACTGCCACCGACCCTGCAACCGAGGGAATCGATATCTCCAAGTATGTGAATACCGATATTGTATATAAGAAGATCAACAATGCTTCTGTGGATACACAGGATGGAACCAACAAGAAAGTTGAGGCATTTGTTGGTGAAGACGGTATTTTGAAGTTCTCTGGCTTGGGTGTTGGTGAGTATACCATCACTGAGACTGTTACTCCTGCTGGCTATAACACCATTCAGCCTATCACTCTGAAAATCACTTATGAGGATGGCGCATTTGTTTATGCGTGGAGTGGCGGCGCAAATGGTGCGGTTGCTTCCATTACCGTCAACAACTACAAGGGCTCCACTCTGCCCGAAACCGGCGGCATGGGTACCACCCTGTTCTACGTCATTGGCGGCCTGATGGTTCTGGGTGCGGCAGTTCTGCTGGTTACCAAGAAGCGCATGACCGCTGAGTAATCCCCCTGTTTTTTCATCTCCCCGGAGGGCATGGCCCTCCGGGGGATTCACCCCAATCCGCAAAATCAAGGAGAACCCTATGAAAAAGCATTTTTCCACAATCATTCTGGTGTTGATCCTCCTCATAGGGCTGTCCCTGGTTTTGTACCCGTCCTTCGCTGACTGGTGGAATTCCTTCCACCAATCCCGTGCCATTGCAGGCTATGACAGCATCCTGTCCGATATGAAAGCAGAGGATTATTCCCACCTGTTCGAAGCGGCCATGGCCTATAACCAGGAGCTGCGGCAGATCAATTTCCCGCTGATGTATTATGATGAGGTGGAGGGCTATAATGACCTGCTGGATGTCACCGGGACCGGCATCATGGGCTATATCGATATCCCCAAAATCAATATCGAGCTGCCTATCTATCACGGTACTTCGGAGGGCGTTTTGCAGATCGCCGTGGGCCATGTGGAGGGAACCAGCTTGCCTACCGGCGGCGAAAGCACCCATTGCGTCCTCTCCGCCCACCGGGGCCTCCCCAGTGCCCGGCTCTTTACCGACCTGGACAAAATGGAGGTGGGGGATACCTTTACCCTGACCATCATCGACCGGGTCCTGACCTATGAGGTGGACCAGATCCTTATCGTGCTGCCCCACGAGGTGGAGCCGCTGTATGTGCAGGAAGGGGAGGACCACTGCACTTTGGTTACCTGCACCCCTTACGGCATCAATACCCACCGTATGCTGGTGCGCGGCACCCGGATAGCGAATGTGGAGGAGGCAAAAGTCAGGCGTGTCACTGCCGATGCGGTACAGATCGAGCCAATCATCGTCGCGCCTTTGCTGGCGGCTCCGATTCTGCTGGTGCTGCTCCTTGCGCTGCTGCTTCCTAAACCCAAGAAGAAGGAGGAAAAACAATGATCCGTAAGCTATCGGCTGTTTTGCTGGCCCTATCCCTTATGCTTTGTGCTGTTCTCTCCGTCAGTGGCTACGAGCTGCCCGATCTGACCCGCCGGGGCTCCCTCACATTCGCCATAGAGTACGGCGGTTCTCCCCTGAATGGCGGTGCACTGTCCATCACCCGCGTGGGTGAGATCCTGGAGGAGAACGGCGAATACCGCTACGCCCTGCTGCCTGCCTTGCAGCCCGGCCCATCACTGGACGACCTGGCGGATGCAGAGCTTGCGGAAATGCTGCGCGTTCTGGCGGAGGATAAGGAGCTTCCCGCCCAAAGTGCCCCCATCGCTGACGGCAAGGCCGAGTTTTCTGATCTGGATCTGGGCCTCTACTTGGTGACCCAGCCGGAAAATGACGCGACCCCCGGCTATAGCCCCATTTCCTCCTTTCTAATCACCATTCCCCAGTATGCTGACGGCTATCTCTATGAGGTAACAGCAAAACCCAAGCAGGAGCCTACGCCACAGCCCACTGAGCCGCCCACAGCACCGCCAACGACTGAGCCTCCGACCACCCCCTCCGAGCCGGGCCTGCCTCAGACCGGTCAGCTGAATTGGCCGATTCCCTTCTTGTTTGTCTTCGGTATGGCACTTTTTGCTATGGGCTGGTATTTGTGCTTTGGGAAAAAAGAACACTATGAGAAATAAGCTTGGAACCTGCTTTATGATTACGGGAGTTGCGCTGGTTTGCGTTGCTTTGGGGCTGTTGCTGTATAACCGTGTTGAGGCAAAACGGGCTGAACAAAAAGCGGCAGATGTCATGACCGAGATCGTGTCCCATATCGACCACAAAACGGAAGAATCCGCAGATTTCAATCCAAAACAAACCAATGCGCAGACTCCAATTTCTGTCCCGTTAGATGTGACGATGACAGAAGTTATGATAAACGGCTATTCTTATATCGGCTATCTGGCAATTCCCTGCCTGGAATTGGAACTCCCAATTATGGCGGATTGGGACTATGATCGACTGCAAATTGCCCCCTGCCGTTACGGTGGAACCGTAAATGGCGAGGATCTGGTTGTGATGGCCCACAATTACCCCAAGCATTTTGGCCAAATATCCGATCTTTCAATCGGTGACAGTGTGGTTTTTACAGATATGGACGGCAACGTGTCGAACTATTCCGTAGTAGCAAAGGATGTCCTATCTCCCACTGCCGTAAAAGAAATGACCTCCGGCGACTTTGACCTGACCCTTTTCACCTGCACATACGGTGGCAAAAGCAGGATTACTGTATATTGCGACCGTGATAATTAAAGGAAAGCTCCTTATGCGATCAATATGCTACCCCCATAGAAGACACTCTATCTATTTCACTGTCTCACGGGGGTAGCATATCATTTTTTCGGTGCACTTCTTTTATGGTGGGGGGCTTTTACGGAAAAACGTCCTTTCGTCGCCGCCGTTTTCGTTATGCACAGCGGGTATAGGATCAAATATTTCTGGGCAGAATCTGAACATTATATCCAAAAATTGCAGGGACAGGGTAAAAATTGTCGGTTTTGCTTGACAAAATGGGAAAAAGGTATTAACCTAATAAGGTATTGCTGACAACGTTTGGAAACGTTTCAGTTAAAAGCCGGCCCGGAACCTGACCGGGCGGTGGATAATATAATACAAAAGAGGAGAAATTGCTTTATGCGAAGCAGCGGCATTCTGATGCACATCAGCAGCCTGCCGGGGCCCTATGGCATTGGCACCATGGGCAAGCAGGCCTTCGCGTTCGTGGATTTCCTGAAAAGCGCGGGACAGCGTTACTGGCAGATCCTGCCCCTGACCCCCACAGGCTACGGCGATTCCCCTTACCAGTCCTGCTCTACCTTCGCGGGAAACCATTACCTCATCGATCTGGAGTGTTTGATCGAGGATGGACTTCTGTATACAGAAGAACTGGAAAACATCCGCTGGTGCGAGCGGGAGGAAAAGGCCGACTTCGGCCTGCTCTACAACAATCGCCTGAAGGTTCTGCGGCTGGCTTACAGCCGGTTCCGGGATACGGATGCGGCTTTCGCCCGGTTCCGGGCGGAAAATGACGGATGGCTTCCCGACTTTGCCCTGTTCATGGCCTTGAAGGACAAAAACGGCGGCAAGCCCTGGTATCAATGGGAGGATGGCCTGAAGTTCCGGGAGCCCGGGGCGATAGCGGCGGCTTTTGTGGAGCTGGCGGAGGATATTCAGTTTTACTGCTTTGTGCAGTACCTGTTCTTTAAACAGTGGAACGCCCTTCACGCCTACGCGAAGGAACAGGGCATTGCCATCATCGGAGATGTGCCCATTTATGTTCCTCTGGATTCTGTGGAGGTTTGGCGGGAGCCCAAATACTTTCAGCTGGAGGAAACGCTGGAGCCTGTGGCTGTGGCGGGTTGTCCTCCCGATGCCTTCACCGCCGACGGGCAGCTGTGGGGCAACCCCCTGTACCGCTGGGACATTCTGAAAGAAGAGGGCTACGGCTGGTGGCTGCGGCGGCTGGCTGCGGCGGGAGAGCTGTACGATGTGGTTCGGATGGATCACTTCCGGGGCTTTGAATCCTACTGGTCCGTGCCCTACGGCGACGACACCGCCCGGAACGGTCATTGGGTCAAGGGACCCGGCATGGACTTCATCAACGCCGTGAAGGCGGGGCTTCCCGGGCTGCGGCTCATTGCCGAGGATCTGGGCTATCTGACCCAGGAGGTGCTGGATCTGCGGGACGGCTCCGGCTTCCCCGGTATGAAGGTGCTCCAGTTCGGCTTTGATCCCAAGGAGCCTTCCAACTACCTGCCCCATACTTACACCCAAAACTCCGTCTGCTATACCGGCACCCACGACAACCTGACCATGCGCCAGTGGTTTGACACGGCGGAGGAGGATGCCCTGGCCTTCGCAAAGGAATACATGCGCCTGAGCGAGGAAGAGGGCTATGTCTGGGGCACCATCCGCACGGCATTCGCGTCGGTTTCCGATACAGTTATCGTGCCGATGCAGGACTTTTTGAATCTGGGAGGGGCTTCCCGGATGAATTTTCCCGGAACTTTATCAGATTCCAACTGGACATGGCGCGCAAATTGTGCTATAATGAACCAAACTTTGGCAAATCGTATTCTAGCCCTGACCCGGCTGTACGACCGCCTTGGTGAATAAATTTTAAATTTTTTAAATTACAGTAACAGCGGAATGACCGCTTTAAGAATGGAGAGCTAACTATCATGAATTACAACTGTCGTGACATCCTGAAATGGACCGAAGCACAGCTGAAGTACACCTACGACGTGTCTCTGACCGAGGCAACTCCCCAGGAGCTGCACGAGGCATTGGGCGTCGCTGTGATGATGGCCATTTCCGACAACTGGAGCCATTCCAAGAAGACCCGTATGCACGAGCGGAAGGCTTACTACATTTCCGCCGAGTACCTGATCGGCCGTCTGGTTTACTCCAACCTGTTCAACCTGGGCATTCTGGACGAAATGAAGGCCCTGTTCGCGGAGCGGGGCGTTGACCTGGCTGTCCTGGAGGACATCGAGGACGATGCGCTGGGCAACGGCGGCCTGGGCCGTCTGGCAGCCTGCTTCCTGGATTCTGCCGCTTCTACCAACATCCCCCTGTCCGGCTACGGCCTGCGCTATAAGTTCGGCCTGTTCAAGCAGCGTTTCGACGCCAACGGCAACCAGGTGGAGAATGCTGATGACTGGACCAAGTACGGCGATCCCTGGTCCTACCGCCGCTATAACCACACCGTTAAGGTCAAGTTCCCCGAGCACACCGTGCTGGCGGTTCCCTACGACGTTCCCGTCATCGGCTACGGCACCCAGAACGTGGGCACCCTGCGTCTGTGGCAGTGCGAGGCTGAGGAAGAACTGGACTTCAACGCCTTCAACGATCAGGACTACCTGCGTGCCCTGAACGCCAAGAACAAGGCTGAGGACATCACCCGTGTCCTGTACCCCAACGACTCCACCTGGGAAGGCAAGCGTCTGCGCATCAAGCAGCAGTACGTCCTGTCCTCCGCTTCCCTGCAGGATATGCTGCGGACCTTCAAGATCGCCCACGGCAATGACCTGAAGCGGTTCGGTGAGTTCTACGCTGTCCAGCTGAACGACACCCACCCCGCCATGTCCATCCCCGAGCTGATCCGCCTGCTGATGGTGGAGGGCCTGAGCTTCGACGATGCCTTCGCCGTTGCCCAGAAGACCTTCTCCTACACCAACCACACCGTTATGGGTGAGGCTCTGGAGAAGTGGCCCCTGGATCTGATGCGTTCCGTTGTTCCCGAGATCGTGGACATCATCCTGCGCATTGACCAGAAGCTGAAGTGGGAGCATCCCAACCTGTTCATCGTCAAGGACAACACCGCCCATATGGCGAACCTGTCCATTTATGTTGGCACCTATGTCAACGGCGTTGCGGAGATCCACTCTCAGATCCTGAAGGATGACTGCTTCAAGGATTGGTACCACGCCTATCCCGAGCGTTTCCAGAACAAGACCAACGGCATCACTCCCCGCCGCTGGGTGGGCCTGTGCAACCCTGAGCTGACCAAGATGGTCTCCGAGAAGGTCGGCGGCGATTTCCTGAAGGATCTGGATCTGATCGCAGGCCTGAAGGACCACATCAACGACGAGACTGTTGCCGAGTTCAACGCCATCAAGCGCCTGAAGAAGGAGCAGCTGTGCCAGATCGTCGCCAAGCAGGAAGGCGTTATGCTGAACCCCGACTTCATGTTTGATGTCCAGGTCAAGCGTCTGCACCTGTATAAGCGTCAGCTGATGAACATTCTGTCCATCGTCGACATCTACTTCCGCCTGAAGGAGGGCCGCCTGCCCAACTTCTATCCCACCGTTTACCTGTTCGGTGCGAAGTCCGCCCCCGGCTATGTGGATGCCAAGTCCGTTATCCGCTACATCAACCGTGTGGCAAACATGATCAATAACGATCCCGCAGTCAGCGACAAGCTGAAGGTGGTCTTCGTTCAGAATTACAACTGCTCCTACGCAGAGCACATCATCCCCGCCGCCGACGTTTCCGAGCAGATCTCTCCTGCCGGCACCGAGGCTTCCGGCACCGGCAACATGAAGCTGATGCTGAACGGCGCGGTGACTCTGGGTACCCTGGACGGCGCAAACGTGGAGATCGCCCAGGAGGCAGGCCGCGAGAACGAGTATATCTTCGGCCACACCGTTGATCAGATCAACGCCGGCAGAAGCTCCTACTATCCCCGCGGTATCTACGACAGCAATGCCGACCTGCGCCGGGCACTGAACACCCTGGTGGACGGTACCGTTCCCACCGACGACGGCCTGCGCAACCTCTTCCACTCCCTGCTGGACTGGGGCGACAACTCCGACCAGTACCGCCTGCTGCTGGACTATGCTTCCTATGTGGAGCAGAAGCTGCAGGTCAACCGGGACTATGCCGACCGCATGGCCTTCGGCCGCAAGTGCCTGATGAACGTGGCCTCCGCCGCCAAGTTCTCCTCCGACCGTACCATCCGCCAGTACGCCGAGGAAATCTGGCATATCAAGCCCACTCAGTACTAATTGTATTCAAAAGCTCCCGATTCCTGCTGGAAATCGGGAGCTTTTGTAATTGAAAATTGAGAGTTGAAAATTTGTGTCGGGGGCTGTTCGTAATTTTTAATTCGTCACAAGGGTCGTTCCCTTGTCGTTATGGTAAAATCGTGGTATAGTGAAAGTGACCCGAAAGGAGGGTTTCTCTATGAAGATCCAGTTTATTGGCGCGACACATGAGGTTACCGGCAGCTGTACGCTGCTGGAGGTGGGCGGACGCTATTACATGGTGGACTGCGGCATGGAGCAGGGGACGGATGTGTTCCAGAATATCCCGCTGCCTGTTCCGGCCAATGCCATTGAGGCGGTATTCCTGACCCACGCGCATATTGACCATTCGGGCATGCTGCCCAAGCTTTATAAGGACGGCTTCAAGGGGGCGATTTATGCCACCGAAGCCACCTGCGACCTGTGCAACATCATGCTGCGGGACTCTGCCCACATACAGGAATCCGAAGCCCAGTGGCGTACCCGGAAGGCAGAGCGGGCCGGGGAACCTGCGGTGCAGCCTACCTATACCATGAACGATGCGCTGGGGGCTATTAAGCTGCTGCGGCCCTGCCGGTATTTGGAACCCATCCAGGTTGCCGAGGGAATCATTATCCGCATGACGGACATCGGGCATCTGTTGGGCTCTGCCGCCATTGAAATGTGGCTGACGGAGGGAACGGAGAACCGGAAGATCGTGTTCAGCGGCGACGTGGGCAACACCAACCAGCCCCTTTTGAGAGATCCCCAGCCTGTAGCGGAAACCGACTATCTGGTCATCGAATCCACCTATGGTGACCGCTTCCACGAAAAGAAGCGGGGCGACGCGGTGCAGGAGCTGGCGGATTGCATCCAGCGGGCCTTTGACCGGGGCGGCAATGTGGTCATCCCCTCCTTTGCCGTGGGCCGTACTCAGGAAATGCTTTACGCCATCCGGGAGATCAAGCAGCGTGGGCTGGTGAAGGGCCACGATAAATTCCCGGTGTATGTGGACTCGCCCTTGGCGGTGGAGGCTACGGGCATCTTCCTGCAGAGCCACGAAAGCAACTTTGACGATGAAACTTTGGCGGTGATCCAGCAGGGCGTGAATCCCATCTGGTCCGATGGCGTGACCCTCTCCGTCACCTCCGATGAATCTAAGCTCATCAATCTGGATCCCCATCCCAAGGTGATCCTGTCCGCCAGCGGCATGTGCGAGGCGGGCCGTATCCGGCACCACTTGAAGCACAATTTGTGGCGGAAGGAAAGCATCATCCTGTTCGTGGGCTACCAGGCGGAGGGCTCCTTGGGCCGGAAGCTCCAGGAGGGCGCGAAATCTGTCAAGCTGTTCGGCGAGGAGATCGCCGTCAACGCGGAGATCGCCATGCTCCACGGCACCTCCGGTCACGCCGACAAGGAGGGTCTGCTGAACTGGCTGGCAGGCTTTCAAACGAAGCCCAAAATGGTTTTCGTGAACCACGGCGACGACGATAGCTGCGAGGCCTTCCGCTCTACGCTGGAGGGTATGGGATACCGGGCCGAGGCTCCCTACAGCGGCACGGAATATGACCTGCTCACGGGCAAGATGACCGCCTACACCGAGGGCGTGAAGATCGACCGGGCCCAGGCCTTCAAGGGCAGCCAGCGGGCCAAGCAGGTCTACGGCGAGCTGCTGGCGGCGGTGGAGGATCTGCTGGCACTGGTTAAGACCCGCCGGGGCTGCACCAATAAGGACAACGCCAAGCTGACGGGCCAGATCCGGGCGTTGATTGAAAAGTGGAAATAACAGAAATCGGCGGGAATATCCCGCCGATTCTTTTTTGGGAAACCCGTTGCCATTTGCTGGCGAATCTCCTATAATAAAAGAAAAACGCTAAGGAGTGCTTTGCCATGAAGTATGATTTTACCTCCATTTTAGACCGGAAGGGGAAGGATGCCATTGCCGTCGATATGATCGGTATGCCCGGTTCTGCTTATCCTGCGCCCCGGGAGGGCTTTGATGTGATCCCCATGTGGGTGGCGGATATGAATTTCCCTGTGGTACCCACCATTCAGGAGGCTATGATCGAACGGGCCAAGCATCCCACTTTCGGCTATTTCATGCCTACGCCCGAATACTACGGCTCCATCATCCGCTGGCAGGAAACCCACAACGCTGTTACTGGGCTGAAAGCGGAGCACATCGGCTACGAAAACGGCGTGCTGGGCGGTGTGGTGACGGCCCTGAATGTGCTGTGCTCCAAGGGCGACAAGGTGCTGGTGCATTCGCCTACCTATGTGGGCTTTACCCACAGCCTGGAAAACAATGGTTATGACATCGTCCATTCTCCGCTGGTGAAGGACGAGAACGGCATCTGGCGGATGGATCTTGCCGACATGGAGAAGAAAATCGTGGAAAATAAGATCCACGCCGCCATTTTCTGCTCCCCCCACAACCCCTGCGGCCGTGTCTGGGAACGCTGGGAAGTGGAGAAGGCCATGGAGCTGTACAAAAAGCATGATGTTTATGTGATCTCCGACGAGATCTGGAGTGACATTCTGCTGACGGGCCAGAAGCATACCCCCACCCAGTCCGTTTCCGAGGACGCGAAGCTGCGCACCGTGGCTTTCTACGCCCCCAGCAAGACCTTCAACCTGGCGGGTCTCGTGGGCAGCTATCACATTATTTACAACAAGTGGCTCAAGGACCGCTGCGACAAGGAGGCTTCCCTCAGCCACTACAATTCCATGAACGTCATGTCCATGCACGCACTGATCGGTGCCTACAAGCCCGAGGGGTATGAGTGGGTGGAGGAGCTGCGGCAGGTGATCACGGGGAATGTGGACTACGCCTACAAGTACATCGCTGAGCATTTTGAGGGCGTGGAGGTGTCCCGCCCCCAGGGTACTTACATGCTGTTCCTGGACTGCGGAAAGTGGCTGGAAAAGAGCGGCAAGACCATGGACGAGCTGCTGGCGGCAGGCTGGGACGTGGGCGTTGTCTGGCAGGATGGCCGGGCCTTCCATGGAAAAACCCACATCCGCATGAACCTGGCCCTGCCCCTGAGCCGGGTGAAGGAAGCCTTCGCGCGGCTGGATCAGTACGTTTTTAACGCGTAACGCGGCGAATTTTCCCGGCCGGGCGTTTGCCTGGCCGGGAATTTGCTGTAATGGGGGAGTAAATCTATGTGATCGCCTGCGGCGATAACGGCCCACCGTTTTACGTGGATTTTACAAATCTTTGCTTGTAAATCTTACGAATTTATCGTAACATCAAAGGAAAGAAAAATCCAGGGGAGGAACGTATGATTTATTGTGTTGAGGATGACAGCAGTATTCGGGAGCTGATGCTTTACGCCCTGCGGGCTTCGGGGTTCACGGCGGAGGGCTTTGCGGAGGGGACGGCGTTTTTTGAGGCACTGGGCCGGGAACAGCCCCGGCTGATCCTGCTGGACATCATGCTGCCCGGTATGGACGGCATTGAGATCCTGAAAAAGATCCGCATGAACCCGACTACTGCCCATATCCCGGTGATCCTGGCCTCCGCCAAGGGCACCGAGTACGACAAGGTGCTGGGCCTGGATTTGGGGGCGGACGATTACCTGGCAAAGCCCTTCGGCATGATGGAGATGGTCTCCCGCATCCGGGCGGTGCTGCGGCGGACGGAGCCCCGGCAGGATGCCCGGAGTCTGTCAGTGGGCAGCCTGCGGATGGATGACGATTCCCACACCGTCACCGCTGACGGAAAACGGATCACCCTGACACTGAAGGAATATGAGCTGTTGAAGCTGTTTTTGGAGCATCCCGGACGGGTATTCAGCCGGGATCAGCTGCTGGAAAAGATCTGGGGCACCGACTACCTGGGCGAGACCCGCACCGTGGATGTGCACATCGGCACCCTGCGGACGAAGCTGGGCCCCTGCGGGGACTATATCCGCACCGTCCGGGGCGTTGGCTACCGGCTGGAGGAACGGCTATGACGAAACGGATCTACCGCTCCATTGTGCTGGTGGCATTGACGGTGCTGCTGGCATCGATACTGTTGATCATGGGTGCGGTGCATTCCTATTTTACCGGCGTCCAGTTTGACCAGCTGCGGGTGGAGACGGCTCTGGCGGCCCACGCGGTGGAAAACGAGGGCCTCGGTTATTTTGACAGGCTGGACGACACCATGGACTGCCGCATCACCTGGATCGATACGGACGGCACGGTGCTCTATGACAACCGTTCCGATTCCGGCACCATGGAGAACCATCTGGAACGGCAGGAGGTCATCGACGCGCTGGAAACGGGCTACGGCGAAAGCTCCCGCTTTTCCGCGACGCTGCTGGAGCAGTACATCTATGCCGCCGAGCGGCTGCCTGACGGGACGGTGCTGCGGCTTTCTGTTTCCCGGCGGTCAGTGCTGGATCTGGTGCTGGGGATGCTGGAGCCCATTTTGCTGGTGGCGGCCGCGGCACTGCTGCTGTCGCTGTCCCTGGCGAAGCGGCTGTCCCGGAACATTGTCCAGCCCTTGAACACCTTGAATTTGCAGGAGCCCCTGTCCAACCGGGGCTATGCGGAGATCCAGCCCCTGCTGAGCCGTCTGGATTCCCAGCAGGAACAGCTGCGCATCCAGGCCCGGGAGCTGCGGCAGAAGCAGAAGGAATTCAATACCGTCACCTACGCCCTCAACGAGGGACTGGTACTGCTGAGCAGCAGCGGCACCATTCTCAGCCTCAACCCCGCCGCCGCACGGCTGCTGGAGGTGACCCCCAACTGCGTGGGTGCGGATTTCGCGGTGGCGAACCGGAACGCCGGCATTGCTGCGCTGGCGGAGCAGGCTCTGAACGGGCAGAAGGGGGAGCAGGTGCTCCAGCTGACCTCCGGGCAGTTCCTGGCGGTGGCAAGTCCCGTGCGCTCGGGCGGGGTAATCTCCGGCGTGGTGCTGCTGCTGTTCGATGTGACCCAACAGCGGGAATCCGAAAGCCTGCGGCGGGAATTTACCGCCAACGTATCCCATGAGTTGAAAACACCGCTCCACGCCATTTCCGGCTACGCGGAGCTGCTGAAAAGCGGCATCGTGCAGCCTTATGACGTGCCCCGGTTCTCCGAAAAAATTTATGCCGAGGCCCAGCGGATGATCCGTCTGGTGGAGGACACCCTGCGGCTATCCCGGCTGGACGAGGGGGCGGAGGAGATGCGCTGGGAGGAAGCGGATCTGTATGTGCTGGCCCAGCAGACCTGCCAGAAGCTCAGCGGCCCGGCGGAGCTGGCGGGGGTAGCCCTGCGGCTTCAGGGTGTCCATGCCACCATCCGGGGCGTGCCCCAGCTGCTCAGCGGTATCCTGTTCAATCTCATTGACAACGCGGTGAAGTACAACCACCGGGGCGGCAATGTGGACATCACCATCGACAATACCCCTGACGCAGTGCGGCTGACTGTGGCGGACACGGGCATTGGCATCCCCCCGGAGCACCGGGAGCGGATCTTCGAGCGGTTCTACCGGGTGGACAAGAGCCACTCAAAAGAGGTAGGCGGCACCGGGCTTGGCCTGTCCATCGTCAAGCACGCCGCCGAGCTGCATAAGGCGAAGATCTCCCTGGACAGTACCGAGGGGAAGGGAACTGTGGTGACGGTGCGTTTCCCGAAATAGAAAAAACCTGTCATCCCGCGGCTTTGTCTGGCTGGGATGACAGGGTTTTCTATTCTTCCGCATCCATCATCAGCCGGGCACCAGGCGGATGCCTTCCAGAAAGGCGGTCTGCTTGTGCTCGCTGCACAGGCGGCAAGTCAGGTTCCAGACCTGATCCAGCTCCGACAGGGGAAGCCGGGACAGAATGCTGTCCAGCCGGGCAAAGTCCCGGCGGATGGGCTCCGGGTCTTGGGGATGCAGCTCCCGGTAGGCGGCGTAAAGGGCATCCATAAACGGCTCCGGGTCGGTAAGGGGAAGGGCGGATCGCAGGATTTTGGTGTATTGGCTCATGGGAATACCTCCTTTGATTGTTCCTAATCATAGCATAGGTGAACCCCAAAGTGTTGGATTTTCACCCCTACGCGGGGGACGTGGGCGTTTTGGTTAAGATAGGGCAAATTTGCCGGGGATTAGCCGGTATTTTACCTGGATTTTACATTTCCTTGATAATAGATTTGACATTCACCTGATAGAATAGATAATGTCAAATTTATGCGAAAGGCAGAGAAAGAAATGGACATTTTTGATATACTTACGATGATCGGCGGCCTGTGCCTGTTCCTGTTCGGTATGACGATCATGGGCGACGCGCTGGAGCGTGCTGCGGGCAGCAGTCTGCGTACCATCCTGAGCAAGCTGACCTCCGGTAAGCTCCTTGGCTTCCTGACTGGTTTGGGCGTTACCTCCATCATCCAGTCCTCCTCCGCGACTACCGTTATGGTGGTTGGCTTCGTCAACTCCGGCCTGATGGAGCTGCGGCAGGCCATCAACGTCATCATGGGTGCCAACGTGGGCACCACCGTTACCGCGTGGATCCTGTCCCTGGGCAGCATCGATGGCGACAGCCTGTTCGTTCAGCTGCTGAAGCCCACTTCCTTTACCCCCATCCTGGCCCTGATCGGTGTCGTGTACTACATGTTCCTGAAGGATACCAAGAAGAAGGACATCGGCATGATCCTGCTGGGCTTTGCCACACTGATGTTTGGTATGGATACCATGTCCGATGCAGTTTCCGGCTTGAAGGATGTGCCCCAGTTCCAGCAGCTGTTCCTGATGTTCCAGAATCCCGTTCTGGGTATGCTGGCCGGTGCTGTGCTGACCGGCATCATCCAGTCCTCCTCCGCTTCTGTCGGTATCCTGCAGGCCCTGTCCATGACCGGACAGGTCACCTATGGCGCGGCGATCCCCATTATCATGGGTCAGAACATCGGTACCTGCGTTACCGCCCTGCTGTCCAGCGTCGGTACCAATAAGGGTGCCCGCCGTGCCGCTCTGGTGCACCTGAGCTTCAACGTGATCGGCACTGCCATCTGGCTGACGGTTTTCGCGCTGGTTCAGGCAATCCTGCAGCCCGCTATCCTGAACGAGGCAATTGCCCCCGCGTCCATCGCTGTGGCCCACTCCGCGTTCAATATTCTGTGCACCGTGCTCCTGCTGCCCAACTCCGGTCTGCTGGAGAAGCTGGCTTACAAGCTGATCCCCGAGGACAAGAAGGAAGAGGAAGTGGTGGAGCTGGACGAGCACCTGCTGACCATTCCCTCCGTCGCACTGGAGCAGTGCCGCACCCTCACCTCTCAGATGGCAAAGAGTGCCGTGGCAGCCTATCAGGGCTCTGTGGCTACCCTCTCTGACTTCAATACTGAGACTGTTCAGGCAGTTCAGAAGTATGAGAACGAGACTGACCACTACGAGGATATCCTGGGCAGCTTCCTGGTGAAGCTTTCCGCCCTGCAGATCAGCGAGAGCGACAGCAACGAGGCCGCTATGCTGCTGAAAGCCATCGGCGATTTCGAGCGCATCGGTGACCATGCCCTGAATCTGGTGGAGGCTGCTGAGGAGCTGAACGAAAAGGGCCTGAAGCTGTCCAATACCGCCAAGCATGAGCTGAGCGTGCTGGTGGCTGCTGTGGACGAGATCATCGAGCTGTCCTTCCGGGCCTTCCGGGAAAATGACCTCCAGACCGCCTATCAGGTGGAGCCTCTGGAGCAGGTCATTGACGATCTGAAGGAAAAGCTCCGGGTCCACCACATCCTGCGTCTGCAGCAGGGCAGCTGCAGCATCGAGACCGGCTTCGTCTGGTCCGACCTGCTGACCGCTCTGGAGCGCATCGGCGACCACTGCTCCAACATCGCCGGCTGCGTTGTGGATACCTACCACAACGACCGAAACACCCACGAAGCCCTCCGCTCCGCCCGGGTGGAAAACGAAAACTTCGGCGAGCAGTATAAGGACTACGCGAAGAAGTATAGTCTGAAATAAGTTATAAAACGCAAAAATCCCCGGCCCGCTGAGAAAAAAGCGGGCCGGGGATTCGTATATTCATTTAAATTACATCCCAATCAGAGAACGCAGATGCTGCTTCAGCTGGGAAGAAGCGATCAGGAGCATGGCGAGCCCCGCCAGGGCACCGGTGGTTTGTACGAATTCCGTCAAGGTCATAATCGGATCCTCCTTTTCATAGTAGTTAGCCACTGCTAACTACTATTATAGTACAGGAAAGGGTCGGATTTGTCAAGAAGTTTTTTCCCGGCGCAGAAAAATCCCTTCCAGGAGGAAGCGGAAATTTTCCCGCAGGGGCGGGAGGAGGGCCAGCAGGAGGAAATTGGCGGCGAACTGGGTGACAAGGGAGGCCAGGGCCGCACCCCGGACACCCATGGCGGGGATCAGCAGAGCGTTCAGGGCCACGTTCCCCACCGCGCCGGTCAACGTCAGCAGCTGCACCCATTTGGTTTTTCCCTGGGCCACAAAGGCCAGGTTGTTCACTGAGCCGAAATAGGAAAAAGCGGTGTACCACACCACGATGCGCAGGGCGGGCACAGCCCCGGCGTAGCTTTCGCCGTATAACAGCCCCACCAGCGGCCCCGCGAAGAGGGTGACGCACAGGCTGTAGGCGGTGCTGACCCAGAACACAAGGCCGTAAAGCTGCCGCAGGCGGTGCTTCCAGAGGGAATCGCCCTCCGCCTTTCGGAGCAGGATCTCCGGGCGGAAGCCCTCAATCAGGGCAGAGGGGAGAATGGAAATGGCCCCCGCAAGGGTCACGGCTACGGAGTAAAGCCCCACCGCCTCCCGGCTCAGCATGGTACCCAGCATCAGCTTGTCCGTCTGGGCATAGACGGTGGAGAGGATGGCGGAGGTGATGAAGGGATAGGACTGGGACAGCATCCCTTTCAGCGTCCCAACCTTGAAGCGGAGCCCCAATTCCCGGCGGCAGGGGGCGGTGAGGGCGGCGAGGTACACCAGCGTTTCCAGGGAGACCCCCGCCGCGTAGAGCGTCAGGCTTTTGGCTCCGTAAATGGCCCAAAGCCGCCAGAGGGCGGACAGGCCGAAGGCACTCAGGCGCACCAGGACCGCCTGCTTTGCTTTCCCCCGAAAGCGGTACCAGTGGACGATGCCGTCCCCCGCGCTGAACAAAATGGCGGCGGACTGGCACAGCAGGAGCAGGCGCAGCTCCGGCTCCGCCCCGGGGAGGGCCAGCTGGATCAGGGCCATGGCGATCAGGGCAAAGCCGGCCCGGGACACCAGGGCGGTGCCCAGATACTGCCCCGCCCGGCCCGGGTCGTCGGCGAAATATTTGGTTATGACCCCGGAGAACCCCAGGGTGCCCAGGGAGGTGAAGAAGGCTACGAAGGCGGCACCGTAATTCAGCAGGCCGTAGTCCTCCACGGAAAAGGCCCGGGCGGCAAGGAGGTTCAGCAGGAACTGAAACACCGCGTGGAGGAGATTGCCCAGAAAGACCCAGGTGAGGTTGTGTTGGAATCGGTTCATGGTTTTTGGTTGAAGGATAGGCCCCTGTGGGGGGACGGTATGTACGGATGTGGGGGGACGGGTTTCGGCGATTTGGAACAAATCGCACCGCCGCAAGACGGAAAATCTCTTCCCCCGGGGGGAAGCGGTATATTGTCCTCCCGGGGCGGCGGTAATTTGATTATTATCTCACGCCCGGCGGGGTGGGGCTACCCGGGATGGGGTAGGGTGGAATTTCCAATTTTCCCCGGATAGTGGGGGAATTTCAGTACAAAATCAGGAAAGGGGGCAAAATTGTTACAGGAATATTAAATCCCTTGACATTATTTTGAACCTATGGTAGTATTTTAATAACCAAAATCCCGGCTGTCCTTGCGGCTGCTGTGATAAAAAATTACATAATGAAAGGAATCGATTCCAATGAACATGTTCAAGAAGAACGGCGGCTTCACTCTGGTCGAGCTGATCGTCGTCATCGCCATCCTGGCCATCCTGGCCGCTATCGCTGTCCCCGCTTACTCCGGCTACATCTCCAAGGCTAACGAGGCTTCTGACTACACCCAGCTGGATGCTGTCAAGACTGCTGCTACTTTCGCTTATATGGAAGCAGTTGTCAAGAACGACCCTGCTGGTGATACCGATGTAGAGAATGTTATTGTTACTGCTGCCAATGCTTCTGCTTCTCCTGCTGTTGAATTTAAGGTCGTTGTTAATAGTGGTATCACCGGTAAGGAAATGGATGTCACTGATTTGATTGACACCTACTATGATTCTGATAATTTTGTTCTGAAGAGCGGTGCAGCCGGGGCTACTTGGCTTCTGAAGGCTACTGATGAACAGAAGGCAGCTGATCTGAAGGATGGCTGGAATCTGACCAAGTAAGCTGTTTAGGAATTAAACCCCATCGCCCGGATCGTTTGATCCGGGCGGTTTTTTAACCCATCCCCACAAAAATAACTTCAACTTTCAATTTTCAACTTTCAACTTCCCAAGGCTTCCGTCTAACCGCGGGAGCCTTGTTTTCTGTTAATCCAGAGCATTCGCTCTGAAAATAAAAAGGAGTTGTTACACCATGTCAAGAAAAGGCGAAAACATTTACAAGCGCAAGGACGGCCGGTGGGAGGGGCGGTATCTTAAGCGGACACCGGACGGGAAATCCCGCTACGGCTACGTCTACGCCCGCACCTACCGGGACGTGAAGAAAAAGCTGCAGCAGGCCGCGGCCCTCTGGGAGAGCAACCCGCCCCGGGAGCGGGACGAGGCGATGCTCCTGCGCTCCGTCGCGGCCCGGTGGGAGCAGAACGTGGGCCAGCAGATCAAGGAAAGCTCCTTCGTCAAGTACCACATGATCGTGCAGAAGCACCTGGTCCCGGCCCTGGGGGAGGTGCCTGTGGACGAGATGACCCACGAGCTGATCGAATCCTTCTCCCTGGAGCTGATGCAGCGGGGCGGCAGGAACGGCACGCCTCTGGCACCCCGGACAGTGTCGGATGTCCTGTGCGTCCTGCGGAGCATCCTCCGCTTTGCCCGCCGCAGCGGTGCCATCATCCCCTGCGACGGCAGCTCCGTGCGCATCCGCCGTCCGCCGGTGGAGATCCGGGTGCTGAGCCGGAGCGAGCAGGAAACGCTGTGCCAGTACCTTTATAATAATATGTCCCTCAAAAACGCCGGGATCCTGCTGAGCCTGTTTGCGGGACTGCGGGTGGGGGAGATCTGCGCCCTGCGCTGGGAGGACATCGCCCTGGGCGACAAGATGCTCCACGTCCGCCATACCATGCAGCGCATCCAGACCCTTGACCCCGAGGGCCCGCGAACCCGGGTCATCGTAACCACCCCCAAGACAGCCACCTCCGCCCGATCGATCCCCCTGCCGGACGATCTTGCGGAGGTGCTTTTTTCGTTGCCGGGGGAGCACCGGGGGTATTTCCTGACGGGGCGGGAGGATGCGTTCGTGGAGCCCCGGGGGATGCAGTACCATTTCTGGCGCACGCTGGAGCGCAGCGGGGTTGGACACGCCAATTATCATGCCCTGCGGCATACCTTCGCCACCCGGTGCGTGGAGCTGGGATTCGACGTAAAAAGCCTCAGCGAGCTGCTGGGCCATGCCACGGTCAGCATGACAATGGACCGCTATGTCCACCCCTCTCTGGAGCACAAGCGGGCGAACATGCAGCTGCTTTCCGGTTTCTTCCCATTCAGTCAAGAAATGACGGCGATTTTGACGGCGAAACGGTAAAAACTCTGGAAAATTGTTACAGAAGTATTAACTTTGCTTGACAGCTTTAGTGAATTATGGTACGATGGGCATGAAAAAATCCGGGCCTTTTTGGGAAAAGAGGATTCTTCTGGCTCCAAATTGACCGGGCGCACCGCAAAAAAGCCGTTTTGCGGTGTAAGCAAGATACCCCAAAGGCCATTTTTTTATCGTCTGAGCCTTTCGCAGAGATAGGTGTTGGATTGTTAAAAAAGTTTGAATATTGGGGTAAAAACAGGGCAAAACGCCCGAATACAAGGAGGATAAATATGAAATTTACAAAGAAGAACGGCGGCTTCACCCTGGTCGAGCTGATTGTGGTCATCGCCATCCTCGCCA